>CADADP010000073.1 GCA_902786725.1 uncultured Bacteroidales bacterium | reverse complement strand
ATATACTAAAAATAGAACCCTGGAGCTTACTCTAATCACTCCGTCATTCCATAACAAAGAAGCCTCATCATCACGATGGGGCTTCTTTAGTGATTATGATCACAAATCAAAGTTTTAATTACCAATTAAAACTTCTTTTAATTAGCAATTAAAACCCAAGTAAATGGTTCAGCAATAGAATATGATACTTAACTGTGATTGCGCTCTTGCGCGCGCAATCATTTATCTTGGACAAGCCGGACGGAGTGACCGTAGCAACGGCGGTTGTTGCTCACGTACACTCCGCCGGAATGGAAGTCGAGGTCCCACGCGAAGTCGGAGTCTTTGGGCGTAGACGACCAATAGTCGCCGAGGGTCCCCACGCCGTAGACACTTCCATCGCAAGAGCGGACGCCCGAGGCGGGCAACACGATGGAATTGCCGTTGGGGCCCGTGACACTATAGCCATTACCCGTCCAACTCCAACGGCATTTGTCTTTCAATTCCTCAAATTGTTCTTTGGTTGGCATATTGCTTCCATATTTGTTTAATGCCTGCTCGTATGTGTAAAAACCGCCGTCCTCGTTTTTATCCTTCCATAATGTTCCACTGGGAAGACCCAAGTCAACAAAACCTTGTGCTTTAAGCTCAGCAGCACGACGTTCCTGCTCTTCTGCCTGTAAAGTGGCATAGTCTTTACCGTCCGTCACCAACAATACAATACCCCTGTCATTTCTTTTGGACATATATTGTCCGCCACCAAGGTAGCCGTTGGCACGCAACAACGACAACTCTTCGTCAGTGGGGAGACGCCAATTGTTATAGCCGTGCATCGCCTGTTTGTTGATTTGCACGATTATAGAATTAGGTTGCGACTGAAATTCTCCCAGTTCGTTGGGAAACACTTTCAAATAGCCATAGACGGTTTCAACCCTGCTGCGGGTACGTGAGGACGAGGAGACAGACGATTGGGCTTGGATCGTCTGCCCAGGAGTGATGGCAATCTTAGCAGCTAACTTTGTAGCCACACTCTGCATACTGGCACGATAGTCCGATGTGGCAAACGTGGCACCCTCGGTGGCAGAGATGGTACCAGTCTCCACATTGATAACACGGGCATCCACATTATACTGACCCATCACCACATTAATGTCCCCAACCACAATCTTCGAGACATTAAGAATCTCACCCACTCGCACCATCTGAGCCTGTGTCATCCGCGAACGCTGGAATCCCTGCTCCTCTATCACCTTGTCAATCTGCGTGCGTTCAACCATAGTGTAGCCAGCTGGTCGAAAATAGGTGATAAATATGGCCGAAATGCCGTCAACGTCATTCTGAGAAATTCCGACACCAGCCTTGAACTCCAGAACTGCGCACCTTTGTGCCTGCATCGATAGTGTCATCAGGCACATCATGACTAATAAAAACCATTTTTTCATTATAAAATGAACAACATCTATACCGTCCGACCCGCAACAGCATTATACAAAAGAAGCGTGGGTCTGTATGTCTCACATTGTACTTGAAGGTCGTCGGAAACCTGATATTCAAATGTAGTAACAGCCCACGCTAAAGCGTGAAGCCATTATACAACCTTGATAATTCCACTTGAAAAGTTCCGACGTTCTCAAGTACAAGGAAGCATAACGCTTCTATTAATAAAAAACTATCGGCACGAGCCTTTCGCTCAAAACCGATTGCAAAGATACGACTTTTTTCTCAAATAAGTAAAAAACTCTCTTGTATCAGCAAAAAGTTGAATCTTTGCAGCATGTTTTTACAAACAACTTGCCGATAATGGAGATAGACATCCTTTTGAAATATAAAGAACGAGGGAAACTGCGTCAATGGTTACGAGCCTCACTGCTGGGGGTCTACCTATCCGAGCAAAACTCCTATGCCTAATGCTCTCCCTTACATCTCACATATCCTACTGAAAATTTTAGCAACAATACGCATTTTTTTTCAATAGGCATGTTTTATTACATCGTATTTCTCAAATTCTCACAACGACGATGACTTTTCGCTTGGGTTATATAACCGTTAATGATGAGATGACAAAGTATTGTGCATGTCATGCGACTGAGCTCTTGCGAGCGCAATCGTTAATCTTGGACAAGACGGACGGCGTGACCGTAGCAACGGCTGCCGTTGTAACGGCTGCCGTAGTTCATGTACACTCCGCCGGAACCGAAGTAGAGGTACCACGCATCGCCGGAGTCTCCGGGCGTGGACGACCAATAGTAGCCGAAGGACCCCACGTATTTGACACTTCCGTCGCAATAGCGGATGCCCGAGGCGGGCAACACGATGGAATGGAAACAGCTTCGTCGTAGGTGTAGAATCCCGTAGCATTAAAGTTATTCCATTTTGTCCCGCTCGGTAACCCCAAGTCAGTATAGCCAGTACTGTCATCAACACTCGAAGAGAAAACAGAACCTCCACGATCTGTGACGTTTGTTCCTAATTGAAAGTCCAGCTCGACACTACTTTTCTGTGCCTGTATCGATAGTGCCATCAGACACATCATGCCTAATAAAAACAGTTTTTTCATTGTCTAATGAATAACATTTATTCAGTCCGCGCTCAAAACCGTATGCTTTTAATTTAGTAGAAAATAACTCTGCTTCCTCAATACTATTTGTGGAGGAAAGCTATATAGTCATCTAATAATCACTCTATCTCACGATAGTTTTTTTTGCGTGACAAGAATCTATACCAGAATCCATATCTGTTATAATATAAAACATGTATCCTTGCACTAATGGCATTGATACAGAAATCACAATGCTCACTTTTCCTCATCCTATTATCTTTGTCAGCTGTCTCTGGCTGGCATCAGGCAGCAAACTGCTAAGATGTTCCATAATCCGGGCATACGATTCTTCGGGTGAGCGTTCGCACTGGCACGCCTCGCGTCCCAGCAGTGTTTCGGGCAGTGTCAGCAAGGCCCATCCCCAGCCATAGGGGCGGTCGTGCTTGTCGCGCGGATATACAAAATCTTCTGTCACAATCCTACAGGCTCCCTGCAGTCGAGTCACATACGAGTCAAAACGGCTGCGCATCTTTGCACCGTTAAAGCCACAGGCCTTTCTCAAATCCCTTGTTATCATGCTGCCGTTGGTGCTCAATATCAAAAGAATTGTATCTTCTATCGAATCCCGTTCCGGAACAGGGTGCACACTGCGCCGATAGTTGCAAAAGTCCGGCCACCATTCCTGGCTTATAAATCCCGCCTTGCCTTCAAAGAA
>CADADP010000072.1 GCA_902786725.1 uncultured Bacteroidales bacterium | reverse complement strand
GACAAAACAAAGAAAAAACAGCCGCCTGAAAAATATCCCATTCTCAGGCGGTTGATTTGCAAAGAGGGTGAGCCATAACTGAATTATGACACACCCTCTGTTTGCGCTCGGTTTGTACTTTAGTCGTGCAGCGCGGAAACAACAAAAAATGTCCTTTCTGTTGTTTGCTCTGGGAATTATGAGTAAATTTGCGATAGTATAGATTAATTTCAAAAACAAAACGATATGAAACGAATAGCATTAGCACTAATTTTTGCCGGTTGTCTTCTGGCGATGTCGGCACAAGACGTAATGAAAGTGAAATTTAGCGGTGCTAAGCCCACCATCACGGACTTGGCTTGGGCATTTTTGTTTTCGGACGATGACGAAGAAGATGAATGCGATAGCGAGGCCACCGCAGGAATAAAGGATGCTCTGACTCGTTACCGCCAGGGCCGGCCGCAAGAAGAAGATGTAAAGCTCACAGTTGACAATAAAGCAGGCTACATCTTGTATGAGTGGAGATACGAGAACTATTATTCAAAGATAGAGATGTGCTTCTGGAACGAAGCCGACAAGAAGCACAAACTGTTTGCCTACAACTGCTGGCTATTTAAGGACGGCAAACCGACGGGAGGCCAGTACGACGGCCTTATATTCTGCCGCTATACCAATTCCAGCCGGACAATGCAATACTGCGAAGCGCCATGTTTCGATACTGAGTTCTTTAACACCAGTTACACGTTGCCGCGTATCGGAAAGAATATTATCATGACAAAGTGGCTCGAAGACGGGACCAAGGCCGAAACCACCTTAAAGTGGAACGGGCACGGATTCACCAAGTAAATAATGGTATATGGCTAACTGAAAATTAGCAATACTACGCAACACAAAAGGAAGCCCGTTTGGACTTCCTTTTGTAGCGGGGACGAGAATTGAACTCGTGACCTCCGGGTTATGAATCCGACGCTCTAACCAACTGAGCTACCCCGCCATTTCCCATTTGCGAGTGCAAAGTTAGTGATTTTCTCTCAAACCACAAACTTTTCGGCTTAGTTTTTTCTCGGCAACCGCATAAAATTTGAGATTGCTGTTGAATTCAAAAATTTTGATTCCATTTAGTGTGCTTACCTTGATTAGATTAAACAATTATTGTACTTTTGCTGCAAGAACTTTAATAAACTCATGCTATGAAACATTTAGTGGTTTTAACCGGAGCAGGTATCAGTGCAGAGAGTGGTCTTTCCACTTTCAGAGACAATAATGGGCTGTGGACAAAAGTGAATGCGGAAGAATTAGCAAGCATTCAAGGATACCGCAAGGACAGGGCTAAAGTGCTTGCGTTCTATAATGAGCGGAGACGGAATCTATTGACGGTTAAGCCAAATCATGCGCATAAAATATTGGCTGAGTTAGAAAAGGAATATATGGTGAGCATCATTACGCAGAATGTGGATGACTTACACGAAAGGGCCGGCTCTACAAATGTGTTGCATTTGCATGGTGAACTAAAGAAGGTCACGGGGTCGAATAACCCTAATAATGAAAGATGCATCAAAGAAATACCGCTCGACCAACCAATCAATATTGGCGATAAGGCGGCTGACGGTTCACAACTACGCCCGTTTGTTGTGCTCTTTGGCGAGAGCGTGCCGAATATGACTGCTGCAAAGCATATTTGCAAAACGGCAGATATCTTTGTGGTCATTGGCACATCACTTGTCGTTTATCCTGCTGCTACCTTGATAGAGTCTATTCCGTGGGGGATTCCTTGTTATATCATTGACCCGAACGAATTTTACGGACAAGACTTGTATGGGTTTGAACATATCCGGACTACCGCGGTTGCCGGCATTGATGTACTGACGTCACTATTAGCGACATTATGATAAGCAATTACGTCCTGCGACTTCGTTTAAGTGGCAGGACGCAATGACTCAGCATTAATCGTATAATCGCAGGATACTTCTTTATTTTTGGTGTTGCCGTTCCTTCTGGGACTTCCTGTTAATACTACTATCCTCATGTTTTTCTTTTTATTGTTGTTTGCAAGGATTGAAGCAAAAGGCGTGGCAAGCAGCAAGGTACCCACCGCGGCCATGCCTGATTTGCTGATAAAATCGCGCCTTTTCATGCTGTGGTTACATTTTTTCAGTGATTACTCTCCACCCACTTCTGTAACTCTGCTTTTGATGTGTGATTCAAGAGCTTTCCGTCCTTCCAGTTGACAGTTGGATAGGAAGTCTTCAAGTCGGCACAAGCCTTTTTTATACTACTTCCACCCGAAGTGGCGAAGGGAATTACAGTCTTACCACTGAAGTCATATGCCTCGATAAAAGTGTTGATAATAGTAGGGCAGGTGTACCACCAGATGGGGAAACCTACATACACCACATCGTAGTCGTGCAAGTCATGTAACTTGTCGGTGATAGCGGGACGCGAATTCTTATCGTTCATCTCAATGGAAGAGCGTGAGTTCTTGTCGTTCCAGTCGAGGTCGGCATCAGAGTAGGGCTGTTCTGGTTTGATTTCGTGCAGGTCGGCACCTGCAACATCAGCCAGTTGCTGAGCCACACCACGGGTTGTTCCCGATGCCGAGAAATAAGCTACTAATACGTTGTGTTTCATATTCTGATTTGCGTTTGTTGGTGAATTGGCATTGAGGCTGAGAGCCAGCAGTGCTGTGAATAGTATAATTATTTTCCTCATATCTAACGAATTATTTCAGTGTCTCTCCATAAGCTTTTCCCATTTTCACGCAGTCGCCTATTATGTCGCCTGTACGCAGATACTTATAGGTAGGCATTTCAAACAGCATAGGTTTCAGCTTTGAATAATCAGGCTTGCCTTTCTCATCGAGTTTATCCTCTTCCACATAAGTGTTGAGGACAGAGCAGATGTAGTTCTTGAATCCATCGATTTCGTATATGTCGATAACCTCGCATTCCATCACCAGTGGAGACTGCTCTATTACGGGCATACCAGCCTCTCCCATGTGATAGGGAAAGATGCTTGACTTATCACTTCTAGCCCCGCTAATGGTGCCGGTGTAGTCGGCAGCGGCAACGAAGTCCTCGTCAATAATGTTGATAGAAAGCCGTCGTGTCTCGTCGATGGCTTTAACGCTGTAGTGAGCCGAGTGGATGCTCAGTAATAGTTTAGAATGACTGACAATGCCCACGTGAGCCACGAGCATCCAGTTTACCGCTCCACTTTCTCCAACAGTTCCGACTACTTTGGCCGGAGTTGGGTAGAGTGCCAGTTTCTGTCCGATGTTTTGTTTCATAATGATATCCGTTTTATTGATGTTTCTTGAAAATCAGTTTCATTGACTCGGGGTCGAGAGGTCGCATGGTGGGAAGTATCAGGCTCTTCACCATGTGCATGGTGCCCTGCTTGTAGTTCTGGAAGTGCTCAGACTTTATGTGGCTCTGATAGGCTTCTTCTGAGGCATAGATTTCGAGGATGCGAATCTGCGTGGAGTCCTCGGCGCTCTGCATCGGAAAGAGGCAAACGACTCCCGGCTCGCGCTCCACGCTCAGTCGGTCCACCTCGTTGGCAAACTTCAAGTATTCCGTTAGGTACTCAGGATATACCTCAATTTCGGCTAATCGTACGATCATGTTCTCGTGTTTGATGGGTGATGTAAATTCCTCGTCAGTTACTCTCTTCAGTTGCACGGCATGTTCCTCGCCTGCCACGATGTTGCTGACCGTCATACACTCGCAGTAGCTCCACGGCGTGGCACCATTCCAGTGGCGCACGTTGGGATGCGGTACGTCATCATGCATAGACATAAGTACTTTTGCTATTACCTGTTCAACATTTAAAAAAGAGACCTGCCCAAACGGACAGGTCCCTTTATTAAATATGTCAGAGTTGACTTACTCATCAACGGCTGCCTGCGCGGCGGCAAACAGATGTTGTTTATCAGCGAGTTACAGAGTTTTTAAACTACTGGCGACTCTTTTGCGACACATTCTGCACGTCCTCACGCTTTCATAACTGTTATTT
>CADADP010000071.1:3387-7745 GCA_902786725.1 uncultured Bacteroidales bacterium | reverse complement strand
TTTATCCCATGGAAGCCAAACGATTGTCAAGTCTGGTGACTGGAAAGCACATTTAAGAAGACACTCTATTTGCTCTTTGCTGAAAGATGGATTTTCGTTTAAAACTTTTTCAGTCATGACTACGTATTCCGTTTCTTTGCCTTTTTTCTTTCCTTTACAGAATACCATATTACCTCCGTCAACGACGAACGGAATATCCACAATTTCGTAATTTTGTGCAAATGGGCAGTTTTTTATGACTTTATCAACTTTTGTAATGTACTTCTTCTTGTCTTGAAGATAATCTGGATTATAAACGAACTTAACGAAAACATACTCATCCATTTGTATTGGCATAAAATCTCTAACCCAATAGTCTTTTGTATGCGTGAGATATCCGAAACCTTTATGATACGACCATAAAATTTCAGCAAGTTCCGAATACATTTTCGGATAATGTCTTTCTAACAAGCTGGAGAAAATGACCTTACTTTTTTCTTTTTCTGTTATTATCATATCGCAATTCTTTTTAATGTTAAACATGATGATTCGTCGACTAATCACGGCGCAAAGATACAACACATTTAATACTTGGGGCAAACTTTTTTGTTAACTTTTGTTAGAGTTTTCGAAATAGTAATTTATTGATTATTAATATATTATATGAATATTTGCATTAAAATTCCCATCGTATTTATATTATAAAAATTGCATGTTTTATGTCTATGAATTAAAGCGCTAAGGAAAAATAATGATGCACATTTTGCGACGTTTTACCACCAAAATCGTCTGGAGATAAAACATAAAAAGAGACCTGCCCAAACGGACAGGTCCCTTTCATTATATCAGAGAGTTTAATTACTCCTCGACTGCTGCCTGCGCGGCGGCTACGCGTGCGATGGGCACTCGGTAAGGACTACACGACACGTAGTTCATGTTCAGTTTAGCACAGAACTTAACCGAACTGGGCTCGCCTCCGTGTTCGCCACAGATACCCACATCCAGGTCGTGCTTCGTCTGACGTCCCTTCTTAGTACCCATTTCCACCAACTGGCCAACGCCTTCCTGGTCGAGAACTGCGAACGGATCCACTTTGAGTACGCCCAGTTCTTTGTATTTGCCAAGGAACTTGGGCGCGTCATCGCGTGAGTATCCGAATGTCATCTGGGTCAAGTCGTTGGTTCCAAATGAGAAGAAGTCGGCTACAGTTGCAATCTGGTCGGCAACCAGTGCGGCGCGCGGCACCTCGATCATTGTTCCAATCTTATAAGCTACAGTTGTGCCACGTTCAGCAAACACTTGCTTTGCAGTGCGATTGATGATGTCGGCCTGCATTTGTATCTCTTTCAGCACGCCCACAAGCGGTACCATAATCTTGGGGTGAACATCAATGCCGCGAGCCTTGCAGTTCAGAGCAGCCTCGATGATGGCACGGGCCTGCATCTCGGTAATTTCGGGATAAGTGGTACCCAGACGGCATCCGCGATGACCCAGCATGGGGTTGAACTCCTCAAGGCTATCGCACACTTGTTTCACTTTCTCCACTGTGATGCCAAGTTCCTCGGCGAGCTCTTTCTGAGTGGCGAGCTGATGGGGAACAAACTCATGCAATGGCGGGTCGAGCAGACGGATAGTAACATCCAGCCCGTCCATAGCCTCGAAGATGCCCTCAAAGTCGCCTCTCTGAAGCGGTAACAATTTAGCCAAAGCAACACGGCGGCTGGCCTCATCGGAAGCTATTATCATTTCGCGCATAGCCTTGATGCGATCGCCCTCAAAGAACATGTGTTCAGTGCGGCACAAACCGATACCGCGAGCACCGAACTTGCGTGCTACCTTCGCGTCACGGGGTGAGTCGGCGTTAGTATAGACTTTCATCTTTGTATATTTGTCGGCCAGATTCAGTACTGCCGCGAAGTCGCCCGACATGTCGGCGTCAACAGTTGAAACGAGTCCGTCGTACACTTCTCCTGTGGAGCCATTGATTGAAATCCAATCGCCTTCCTTGTATGTCTTTCCACCCATTTCCACTGTGCGAGCTTTGTAGTCAACCTTGATTTCTCCTGCGCCCGACACACAGCACTTGCCCATTCCGCGCGCCACTACAGCGGCGTGCGACGTCATACCACCGCGAGCTGTGAGAATACCTTGAGCCACCGACATACCGCGCAAATCTTCGGGGGATGTCTCAAGACGAACCATAATCACCTTCTTGTTACGTGAAGCCCATTCCTCGGCGTCATCGGCAAAGAATACGATGCGACCTGTAGCGGCACCCGGCGAAGCGGGAAGTCCCTTGGCTACGACCTTGGCATGAGCAACAGCCGACTTGTCGAACACGGGGTGGAGGAGCTCGTCGAGCTTCTCGGGTTCCATACGCTTGAGCACTGTGGGCTCGTCGATGGCGCCCTCGCGGAGCAGGTCCATTGCTATCTTGACCATAGCGGCACCAGTGCGCTTTCCGTTACGAGTCTGAAGCAACCACAATTTGCCATTCTGGATAGTGAATTCCATGTCTTGCATGTCGTGGTAGTGCTCCTCGAGTCGCTGTTGTATCTCAACTAACTGAGCGGCGCACTCCGGCATGGCCTCTTCAAGTGACGGATATTTTGCTTTTCGTTCTTCTTCGGTAATGCCCTGCAACTTAGCCCAACGGCGGCTGCCCTCGGTCATAATTTGCTGAGGTGTGCGAACGCCGGCCACCACATCCTCGCCTTGTGCGTTGATGAGGTACTCACCATTGAACAGGCGTTCTCCTGTGGCTGCGTCGCGCGAGAATGCCACACCAGTTGCCGATGTGTTGCCCATGTTACCATAGACCATAGCTTGAACGTTAACTGCTGTTCCATACTCTTCAGGAATCTGATTCATGCGGCGATAGAGGATAGCGCGCTCGTTGTTCCAGCTGTCGAACACAGCGTAGATTGCGCCCCAGAGCTGGTCCCATGCGTTGGTGGGGAACTCCTTGCCTGTGCCATCGAGAACGGCCTTCTTGAATCGCACTACAAGAGTCTTAAGGTCGTCAACGTCGAGTTCAGTGTCGAACTTTACGCCTTTCTCTTTCTTTACGTCTTCTATAATAGCCTCAAATGGGTCGATATCGGTTTTGCTCTTGGGCTTCATTCCCAAAACCACGTCGCCGTACATCTGTACGAAACGGCGGTAGCTATCCCAAGCAAAGCGAGGATTTCCACTCTTCACAGCTAATGTTTCGGCCACTTCATCGTTGATACCAAGATTGAGCACAGTGTCCATCATGCCCGGCATAGACACCGGAGCACCAGAACGTACCGAAACCAACTGAGGATTCGATGGGTCGTTGAACTTGTTGCCTGTCAGATTCTCAATGTGCTGGATTGATTTCACCACATCGTCCTTAATGAGTTGCACCACAGCTTCGCGTCCCTGCTGGTTGTAGAGCGTGCAAACTTCGGTAGTGATAGTGAAGCCCGGAGGTACGGGAACACCGATTAAGTTCATCTCGGCAAGGTTTGCGCCTTTTCCGCCGAGGAGATCTCTCATGTCGGCACGACCTTCTGCTTTGCCGTTACCGAATGTGTAAATTGTTTTCATATAGAAACTTAATTTATGATTAAAAAATGTATTTCAGATGAATCTGCAAATTTTGTGCAAAGATAGCAAAAATATAGTGAAATCACAATACCTTTATACTGCTAATAAACGCTAAAATAGCATAAATTCATCTTTCTTTACAATCGGTTCGCAACTATGCCTAACAAGTTATAAAATATAGTTTTATCCGCCGCCAATCGGCTACTTCGCGATCGGGACATTTGTATTAATATCGGAATTGTATTAATTTTGCACAAAAATCAGAAACAGTGAGCAAGAAGAAACCACTGCCCGTAGTTGAAGGGCTTGAAATAACCGGCGTTGCCGCCGAAGGCAAAAGTTTGGCCAGGTGGAACGACCTGGTGGTGTTTATACCATACGGCGCTCCAGGCGATGTGGCCGATGTGCGCATCACCCGCAAGAAACATAGCTATGCCGAGGGTGTGATAGAACGCTTGGTGAAGCCAAGTGATGTCCGAATTGAACCGTTTTGTAGCCATTTTGGTGTTTGCGGCGGTTGTAAGTGGCAACACTTGCCTTACCCGGAACAACTGCGGTTTAAACGTCGGCAAGTGGTGGACGCTCTCGAGAGGATAGCTAAAGTGGAATTACCCGAAATTAATCAGATTCTGGGCTCTGAGCATACTATTCGTTATCGTAATAAGTTGGAATTCACTTTCTCCAATAAGAGCTGGCTTACTCGAGAACAACTGGAGAGCTGCAATGAGTTCAGTGACCGAGATGCGGCCGGTTTCCACATTCCCGGAGCGTTCGACAAGGTGCTGGATATAAGTTCTTGTTATCTG
>CADADP010000071.1:0-3377 GCA_902786725.1 uncultured Bacteroidales bacterium | reverse complement strand
CGAATATACAAAAGGACTTATGCGCTCTATGGTGGTGCGCACTTCCAGCACAGGCGAGGTGATGCTAACGGTGGTTTTCGGAGAAGATAATCCTGTGGCAATCGGTGAGATGATGGGTGCTATAGCCGACCAATTTCCGCAGATAACATCGCTCTTCTATGTGGTGAACCTAAAGGTTAATGACTCGCTTAGCGACCAGACATTTGTATTATTCAAGGGACGCGAATACATGGAAGAGAAGATGGAAGACCTTACATTCCGCGTTGGTCCGAAGTCGTTCTATCAGACCAATTCACGTCAGGCATATGAACTGTACAAAGTGGCGCGCCGCATGGCAGCCTTGACCGGAAAGGAACTGGTTTACGACCTATACACCGGCACAGGCACCATAGCCAATTTTGTTGCGCGTCAATCGCGCCAAGTAATTGGCATAGAATATGTACCGGAAGCTATTGAGGACGCTAAGCTCAATTCTATGGTTAATGGAATTGACAACACGCTATTCTATGCCGGCGACATGAAGAACGTTCTAACCGACAATTTTGTAGCGCATCATGGGCGCCCAGACGTGATTATCGTGGACCCTCCGCGTGCCGGTATGCATGAAGACGTGGTGAACGTGATTCTAAACGCTCAGCCTCAGCGTATTGTGTATGTGAGCTGCAATCCGGCCACACAAGCGCGCGATATATCACTACTTGATGTTAAGTACCGCGTGGTGGAAGTTCAGCCGGTGGATATGTTCCCTCACACCCATCATGTGGAAAACGTGGTGGCTTTAGAGCTTAGACAAGTTTGAGTTGTAATAGCGAGAATCGTCGGTTACGTTCTCTCCCACAAACGGTGGCTTTGCGTAAGTGTGACCGGAGTGGGGAATCTCAATCTCTGCCACAACAAGCCCATCAAGGCGGCCGTGGAACTCATCCACTTCCCACAGATTTCCTTGATGGTTTACGAGATAGCGCGTTTTGTAAATCACGCCGGGTTGACACAGCATCAATAGAGATTTCGCTTCGTCAATGGGTATGTCATATTCAAATTCCTGACGTGTGTCGCCTTGATTTTGCCCTTTAATTGTGATGAAAGCCCTGTCGTCGATAATCCTCACGCGCACAGTGCACAATGGCTCGCGTGACAAGTAACCCTGCGTGATCTCGAGTTTTCGCTCTGCCATAGAGCGAAAAGAATCGTTTACAACCAGATATTTATGTTCTATTTCCAACGCCATAAGGGTCAATCAATGAAGCGCTTATTAATACCGTCATAGCACTCAATTCGGCGGTCGCGGAGGAATGGCCACCATCGACGCACGTTTTCGCTACGGTTAAGATCCACATCTACAATCGTTTCTGCTTCTTCGTGGATGGGTGCCTCATAGAGCATCTCGCCCTGTGGACCTGTCACGAAACTGCTTCCCCAGAAGTCAATTCCACCAGTGACACCTGATGGGTCATCCTCATGGCCGGTGCGGTTCACGGTAATAACCGGTAAACCGTTTGCTACGGCATGTCCGCGCTGAATAGTCATCCACGCTTCTCGCTGACGTCTCTTCTCAGCATCGGTGTCGGTACTCTCATACCCAATAGCAGTGGGGTAGATGAGCATCTGCGCGCCTTTGAGAGCCATTAGGCGTGCTGCCTCGGGGTACCACTGGTCCCAGCACACCAGCACACCGAGCCGTCCCAATGAAGTGTTGATGGGCTCAAAGCCTATGTCTCCCGGGGTGAAATAGAATTTTTCATAGTAGGCCGGGTCATCCGGTATATGCATTTTTCGGTATTTTCCGGCTATGCTACCGTCGGAGTCGAATACCACAGCAGTGTTGTGATACAGGCCCGCGGTGCGTTTCTCAAATAGTGACGTTACCAGCACCACAGCACATTCGCGCGCCACAGCACTGTAATAATCGGTGACTTCGCCGGGAATGGGCGCGGCCAAGTCAAAGTTTGCCACGTTTTCTTCCTGGCAGAAGTAGAGCGAATCGTGTAGCTCTTGCAGTATTACAATCTGAGCGCCTTGCGAAGCGAGTCGGCAGATTTTTTCTCTGAGTCGGTTACGATTGTCGAGCACCGACTCGGTGTTTGATTGCTGTATGAGGCCTATCTTCATAGTTGTAAAGTGTTTTCTATCAGTTGCATAGTGGCGCAGTGTAGCGAGCCGTGTTGCTGTATGAGCGGCACGCAGTCAATTCCAATTATCTCGCGGTGAGGAAACGCGTCACCAATAATCGTTAGTGCTTGATTGTCGAGTGCGAGCTGGCGGTAGGTTGGCACAAGCACGGCATTGTTGATAATCAAAAAATTGGTGAAGAATTAAATAGCGGACGACTCCCAATGGATGATGATGGTTTCTTCTTTTTAAATTCAACTGAAAATTCAAATTTTGATGAAGCTATTCTAAAACAGAATTATCTATATTCCAGAAATGCAGGAAAGTTACAACTATCTGTACTTTATCGTTGTAAAGGAACTGATTGCAGAATAAGAGAAGAGGATAAAATACAAGTAACTTCATATTATCTTTTTGTGGGATATAAAGGATTTAATTTAGAGCATCAACATCCTGAAAAACCTATTCAACCTTTGCCTGAAGATAATTATTGGTTAGAAACAGTACAATTTCTTGAGAATACAAATATAGTTTATTTAACTTGGGAATTAATTGAATATGAAGAAGAACAAGGAATCTTCGCAAAAACTTATAATCACATGGTAGGAAATAGTCAAACTTATTATGGAGGATATTATAAAACAAAAGAAACTTTTACTGATGATGGTCACGTTAAAAATATTCCTGACACTGATATGAGAATAAAAGATTTAAACGGAAATCATTTTACTTTGTTATTATATCTTCAATCATTTGGCAATAATCGAGAATATGAAAGATACTCAAGAAAAAAAATATCTTTCTTAGATGTTTTAGCTGACGTTTCTGCACTTGCTTCTACTGTGCTTGATTTGATGGCTTTAGCTTATGGATTTTTATACGAAGAAAATTATGACAATTATAAAATAATAGAAAATATTTTAACTAAAAAAATGAATATAATTATTAATAATCAAAAGATAATAAAAGAAGATGATGAAGAAGATAAAATAGAATTAAAAACGGATTTAATAGAGAGTAAAACTTCAGAAGAGAATGAAAAAGCCGGTATAAGTATAAAAGAAAATAATCAAGGAGGGAAAAAAAAAGAAATAAAGAAAACTTGGATTTACCTTCACCTAATTTTTTTGATTTTCTGTTTAATAAATTATACTTTAAATGCTTTGGACCTTCGAGTAAACAAAACTTAATTGATTCCTGTAATGATATTGTGGCTAAATATATCACTATAGAAAATATACTTTATAATCAAATGAAATTAGAATATT
>CADADP010000070.1 GCA_902786725.1 uncultured Bacteroidales bacterium | reverse complement strand
TGCTTCTGCCTCAGAAGTATGCCACTGGCCTCACTGAAGGTGATGATACCACTGTTTTCATATATAACGACTCGGAAGACCGACCCATTGCCACCACCGACCGACCGGTGGCTACTGTGGGCACGTTTGCGTTGCTGAAAGTCAAAGCCGTAAATGCCGTGGGCGCATTTTTGGAGTGGGGAATCAGCGGGAAGGACCTGTTGGTACCTTTCCGGGAGCAGAAGGTGAAGATGCAACCGGGCCGCAGCTATGTGGTTTACGTCTATCTCGACGACAACTCGGGCCGCATCGTTGCATCGGCCAAGCTCGACCGTTTCGTAAACAACACTCTACCTCATTACACACACCGACAGCAAGTGGATTTACTGGTAGTGCAACGTACAGAACTTGGTTATAAAGTGATTATAAATGGGCTGCATTGGGGGCTTGTGTATCAGAATCGCACATATCGCGAGTTGAACGTGGGGGACCACTGCATCGGGTATATCCAACTTGTGCGCGACGATGGAAAAATAGACGTTACAACCGAGAAAGTGCAGCGTAACCGCGTACACGACATTGCGGAGCATATCATGTCTTACCTCAATGAGCATGACGGAGAAATGGAACTGAATGACAAATCTTCACCATACGACATTATGTCAGCATTCTCCTGTAGCAAAAAAGACTTTAAAAAGGCCATTGGCAAGCTATACAAGGAACGAAAGATTAAAATTGACGAGAAAATCTCTTTACCTTGAAACATTGGAACGATTTTTGCATTCTAACAACAATTAAACTGTATTAATTGCTTTAAGTTATGATTGATTTTTTGAACGATATTGACGAGTCATTGGCTCCCGAATCCACACACATAATGCCCATCTTCGCCGAAATTAACCATATCGACGATGAGCAACTCCTCAAGCCCGAAGTGCTCGACAACATTCCGGTGTTACCTCTAAGAAACTCTGTACTATTCCCCGGAATGACTCTTCCGGTTGCGGTGGGACGGAAAAAGTCGCTTGCACTTATTGAGGACGCGCAAAAAAATCACATGCCCATTGCTGTCTTCTGCCAAAAGTCGAGCCAAGTGGATAACCCATCCGACAAAGACTTGTACGCCGACGGCACTATAGCAGAGATAGTGAAAATACTGGAACTCCCCGACGAGTCAATCAACGTGATTCTGCAGGGAAGGCAGTCGGTACTGCTTCGCGAAATCACCTCCAATGAGCCTTATATGCGAGCCCGTGTGTCGGTTATCGACGATATACTGCCACAGCGCGACGATAAAGAGTTCATCGCTCTCATGACATCCATCCGCGAGATGGTGATGAAAATGCTCAAGAACATGGGGGCCGAGACCGGACGCGACATGGCATTTGCCATTAAGAACATCGACAGCCCCATCTATCTCATCAATTTCCTCGCCACTAACGTACCGTTCGAGACAGAACAGAAGCAGGAATTGCTGGAGAACCACTTCTTCAAGAAGCGTGCCTATCTGCTCTATTCATTCCTGGCTAAGGAGGCTCAACTCTTTGAAATCAAAGCCAACATACAGTCCAAGACCCGAGAGGAGCTAACCCAGCAACAGCGAGAGCACTTTCTCCAGCAGCAAATACGCACTATTCAGGACGAACTTGGCAATGGCGAAGACGACATCGATGAGTTGGAACAACGCGCCAAGAAAAAGAAGTGGAACGAGGCCACAAATAAGCACTTTGAGAAAGAATTAAAGAAACTGGAGCGGCTAAATCCGCAGTCACCCGACTACTCGGTCCAGTACGCATATTTGGACCAGTTGCTCAACCTTCCGTGGAATGAGTACACCAAGGACAACTTCGACCTCAAGAAGGTGGAGCGCAAACTCAATGCCGACCACTATGGCCTTGAGAAAGTCAAGACACGCATACTCGAACACCTGGCTGTGCTGAAACTGCGTGGCGACCTCAAGGCACCCATTCTGTGCCTTTATGGTCCTCCGGGTGTAGGAAAGACATCGCTTGGAAAGTCGATTGCGGAGGCACTCAACCGCAAATATGCGCGCGTGTCGCTTGGCGGACTGCACGATGAAGCCGAAATTAGAGGTCACCGACGCACCTACATCGGTGCTATGCCGGGCCGCATAATCGACGCGCTAATAAAGACCGGCACGTCCAATCCCGTTATTGTCCTCGACGAAATCGACAAGGTGGGACAGGATTATAAGGGCGACCCGTCGTCGGCTCTGCTCGAAGTCCTCGACCCTGAGCAGAACAGCCATTTCCACGACAACTACATCGATATCGACTACGACCTGTCGAAAGTTCTCTTCATCGCCACAGCCAACTCGCTTGCCACTATCTCCCAGCCGCTACTCGACCGAATGGAAGTGATAGAAATCACCGGCTACATACAGGAAGAAAAAGTGGAGATCGCAAATCGCCACCTCATTCCCAAGCAATTGCAAGAGAACGGTTTCAAGAAAAAGGAGATTTCTTTTAACAAGAAGGCTCTGGAAAAAATCATCGAATCTTACACACGCGAGTCTGGTGTTCGCGAACTGGAAAAGAAAATAGGTAAAGTTCTTCGCAAAGTGGCTTGGCTCAAGGCTTCTGACGAAAGCGCAGAATACCCCACTACCATCACTCTGCCGCTTCTTAAAGAATATCTTGGAGCGGAAGAATACCACCGCGACAACTACGAGGGCAACGAGTTCGCCGGAGTGGTAACAGGGCTTGCATGGACGGCTGTGGGCGGTGAGATTCTTTTTGTTGAGTCGTCACTTTCTAAGGCAGGCAAAAGCGGAGACAAACTCACTCTGACCGGAAATCTGGGCGACGTGATGAAGGAGTCGGCCGTTATAGCGCTCCAGTACATTAAGTCGCACAGTTCACTACTGGGTATCGACACGGAAATTTTCGACAAGTATAACGTACATATACACGTTCCTGAAGGTGCCATTCCCAAGGACGGCCCTTCGGCAGGAGTTACCATGGTAACGTCGCTCGTCTCATCGTTTACTCAGCGCAAGGTGCGCGACCATCTGGCCATGACAGGCGAAATCACGCTACGTGGCAAGGTCCTGCCTGTGGGCGGCATCAAAGAGAAGATTCTTGCCGCCAAGCGTGCCGGTATCACCCACATAATCCTCTGCGAGGAGAACAAGCGCGACATAGATGAAATTAACGACATCTATCTGCAAGGTCTCACATTCCACTACGTTCACACAATTAAGGATGTGATTGACCTTGCGCTACTGCCGCAAAAGGTGAAAGGCGCCATTGATTTATAACGATGTGAGTTCGCAAGTAGCAACTGGTCACATGAAATTCTATTGGAATCTATTCTTCGCCTTCTTCAAGATTGGACTTTTCACATTTGGCGGTGGATGGGCCATGATTTCCATAATCAAAAGGGAAATCGTGGAAAAATTCCGGTGGATATCAGAGACCGATTTCCTCGACTTGCTGGCTCTGGCGCAGTCTATGCCGGGCATTTTGGCAGTGAACATTGCCACGGTTATAGGCACCAAACTTCGCGGCCTCAAAGGAAGCATAGTAGCAGCTGCCGGCACCATACTGCCATCGTTCGCTATAATACTGATAATCGCCATTTACCTCACCCCCGATGCCATTAAGAACAACCGGTTGCTATCGCGTGTGTTCATGGGTATTCGTCCGGCGGTAGTGGCACTTATAATAGCACCCGTCATCACCACCGCACGCTCAGCCGGAATCACATGGAAAACCGTAATCATCCCCATTGCGGTGGCACTTCTAATTTATTCCAAGATTCCCATCATTTCCAATCCCATAATTTACATCGCTACAGGGGCGCTCTTCGGCTACATTCTCCACTGTCGCTCGCTAATGAAAGGAGGTAAACGATGATTAGCACCTACCTGCGACTAATATGGAGCTATCTGAAAATAGGTCTCTTCGGGTTTGGAGGCGGTTACGCTATGCTATCGCTTATCCAGAGCGAGATTGTGGATGCCGGCTGGATCACTCAGCAAGAGTTCACCGACATTGTGGCTATCTCGCAAATGACCCCTGGCCCCATAGGAATCAATAGTGCCACATATATCGGCTACGCCGTTACAGGAAGCGTTTGGGGCTCTGTTATCACCACTCTCACAGTGGTTCTACCGCCTTTCATACTGGTTCTATTGGCCTACAAGTATATCAGCAATCACAAGGACAGTGTGCTTATTCAGGGTGCGTTCAAGGGATTACGCCCCGTGGTTGTGGGGCTAATCGCCTCTGCGGCTCTCCTGCTTATGAATCAAGAAAATTTCGGCTACACCACAAGTCATCAGGTCATTTCAACCATTATTTGCGTGCTGGCGTTTTGCTTGGTCTATTTCACGCGTTTGCACCCCATCTTCATCATTATACTTGCCGGAATCACGGGTGCCATTGTATTCTAAACCATAGTGGCTCTTATAATTCACTTCTTTCCGTCGAGATAGGCGAACAACTCGGCCAGCACAT
>CADADP010000069.1 GCA_902786725.1 uncultured Bacteroidales bacterium | reverse complement strand
AACACTTCGTCCTCGCCGCCGCCGACATCAACGGCAATGGCGATGTGGACGTGGCCGACGTGGTGGAACTGGCATCACGCGTGCAAGGCAACTGATACGTAAGGCCAGCAAGAGGGAACCAACCTCTCTAACAGCAACTTAAAAAGCAAAGAAACAGTGTCATTTTCTTTGCTTTTTTGTTTGTTTTTCATATCTTTGAAAATATTTTATCACAAATTTATTATGAAACAGTTTCTTATCATTCTCACCATTCTATTTTCTCTGCAAATGCCAGCACAAGATTTCAATTCTTTCACGCAAATAAAACGAGATAACAAATTAGATAACGCGCTTCGCGAATCATTCGCTCGCGACATGAACGCACGCAACGCCCACCGCCAGATTCTGCCGGTGAGCCGTCTCACATCCGACCTCCGTTCCTGGACCAACGGACTGACACTATTCGTCACATACTACGACCCCGACGAACGCTCCTTCAGCCTCGATATTCGCGATGGAGCATTTCCGCACGACATTCACGACCCTATTCGTCCACTGGTCCTAAAGGGTAAAAAACGTATAACTTTTAGCGAAAACGATAACGGTATCAGTTTCACCCTAGAGCGTTTCGGCAGCTATGAATTGCTTGTGGGACGCACTAACGACGGCAAACCTCACTATGCCTACTATTCTGTACCCAACGACGACTTCACCTCGTGGCAGATACCGCTCTTCTGCATACTGGCTGGCAACTACATCACATCCGAAGGACACCATGCCGTCATCGGGCCCAGATTAGATTTCTACGAAGGCGAGCGTTTTGAAACCGACCCGGGGGTATTCTGCGCTTTCGCGCCCGCAAACGATGCCACATCGCTCCACATCCTTTATGGCGACAGTCGCGTCAGTAGCGGTGACCCGAGCAGCGACAGATACGGCAAAATGCCGGGGGGCGGCGGCGCAGGTGCCGTAATGGGCCCCATGCAGTGGCAACTCACTCCGACCCTCACCGGAATGCTAGTCAACGTCATCATCGACCACAAATTCGTAAACCATCAGCCTCCCGTGCAAGACGACACCGAGATTCGTCGCATTCAGTCCCCCTACCAGGGCATCTCAGGCCAGTGGCCATTCACATCGGTGATTCCTCTCACGCATCAGTTGCTTCGCCTATTCCCTCGCGAGGTACTCACCCTGATGCGAGGCGAAATCTACGCACGCCACGGCGACACGTTCCGCGACCCCGATACTCAGCGATACTTCAACTCTCAGCCCTGGTACAAAAAGTCGGCCGGAACCATTAAACTCACCGACATTGAGACATTTAACTACAACCTCATCCGAGCCGTTGAGCAATCGCTCTGACGCCACACATCACTCGGCCACTATCATTTTTGGCGGTCAAACCGCGTGTTTTTTTAAAAAAGTGTTGAGGTATATTACCATTTTTTTGTAACTTTGCGCGCAAAATAGTAATTATCTTATACTTAACACACGTTTTGATATGGAATATCGTAAACTTACACGTGAAGAAATCAGCAGGCTGGAGCAACAGCACTGCACGGCCGAAGACTGGAACGCAATCGACGTTTCTCTCAATTTCTCGGCCGAATTTGTTACTAATGTGGATTTCTCCGGCATAGTGAAAATTGGCGACATGCAGGAGACTTGGACGCTGCAGGGCGGAATGAAAATGCATACCGGACTGAAAAACGTGGCTCTGCACAACGTCACCGTGGGAAACAACTGCATCATCCGCAACGTGGCCAACTATATCGCCAACTATACGATTGGCGACAATGTGCTCATCGACAACGTGGACATTATGGTAGTGGACCATGAATCCACTTTCGGCAACGGAACTGAAGTGGCAGTGCTTAACGAAACCGGCGGACGAACAGTAAAAATCAACGACAAACTCTCGGCACACATCGCCTACATCATGGCCATGTATCGCCACCGCCCAAACCTCACCGCACGTCTGAACGAAATCACCGACTTCTACAGCCGCAAGCACGCGTCCAGCACCGGCACAGTGGGCAATAACGTTACGCTGGTCAACTGCGGTCGTATCCAGAATGTGCGCATTGGCGATAACGCTAAAATTCGCGGTGCGATACGCCTGTCGAACGGCTCAATCAACAGTAATGCCGAAGCCCCTGTGCTCATCGGACACAACGTCATAGCCGACGACTTCATTATTTCGTCGGGTTCACACGTTGATAGCGGTGCCATGATTTCACGATGCTTCATTGGGCAGGCTTGCGACCTGGGCCACGGCTACTCGGCCAGCGACTCGCTCTTCTTCAGCAACTGCCAGGGCGAAAACGGTGAAGCCTGCGCCATCTTTGCCGGACCGTTCACCGTAACACACCACAAGTCCACACTGCTCATCGCCGGTATGTTCAGCTTCATGAACGCCGGCTCGGGCTCTAATCAGAGCAACCACATGTATAAGCTGGGACCCATTCATCAAGGTATCCTTGAACGCGGCTCCAAAACCACGTCCGACTCCTACGTGCTGTGGCCCGCACGCGTCGGAGCTTTCTCGCTGGTAATGGGACGCCACGTGCACAACGCCGACACTTCCAACCTGCCATTCTCATACCTTATCGAGAATAACAACAAGTCGTATCTGGTGCCGGGCGTGAACCTGCGCAGCGTGGGCACGGTGCGAGACTCTCAGAAGTGGCCCAAGCGCGACAAGAGAACCGACTCCGCCCTACTCGACTTCATCAACTACAACCTCCTCTCGCCCTACACCATCCAGAAGATGTTCAAGGGAATAGAGATCCTGCAGATGCTCAAGAAAGTCTCGGGCGACCTCTCGGAAGAGTATTCATATATGGACACTCACATCAAGTCCAGCTCTCTGCGAAAAGGCATCCAGTATTACCGGATTGCAATCACAAAGTTCCTGGGCAACAGCATCATTAGCCGCATAGGCGACCGCACCTTTGCCTCCGACGAGGAACTTCGCTCTCACTTGCGCCCTAATTGCGAGATAGGTACAGGAGAATGGGTGGATTTGAGCGGACTCATTGCGCCCAAGGAACTTGTCACAGGACTTATCGAGCAGATCGAGAACACACCGGGCATACGCCTCAAGACCATCAACGAAGCCTTCCGGCAAATGCACGAAAATTACTACGATTATGAGTGGGCTTGGGCTTACCGTAAGATTTTGGAATTCTTTGAGCTTAATCCAGATGAGATCACGTGGAAAGACGTGGTGCACATCATCGAGAAGTGGAAAGAGGCTGTAGTCTCTCTCGACAATATGCTCTACGAAGACGCTAAGAAGGAATTCTCTAAGGCTTCGATGACCGGTTTCGGTGCCGACGGAAGCAAGAAAACCAAGGAAGAGGACTTTGAGCAAGTGCGCGGAGACTTTGAGAACAACAGTTTCGTCAAGTCGCTTCACGAGCACATCAGCAAGAAATCAGAACTCGGCGAAAAGGTTATCAATAACTTGATTAAGACGAGCCAAGCCTAAACCTCCCGCTTCTTGACCAATAAAGTTAATGCCCTGAGCCTTTATCGACTTAGGGCATTAATTGTATGTTAACGTTAGCGTTAGCGTAATCGGCTATCAGTCGGCCAGCAGACGGTCGAGCACAACGCCCACAAGGTCGTTAACAGCAGTCTTGTAGTTTGGATTTGCATTAGTAGCCACGCGATTAGCTATGATTGAGCAGATAGTGATGGCATGGTGTCCCATCAGGCGAGCAAGGCCCTGCAGAGCGGCGCTCTCCATCTCATAGTTGGTGATGTGGCCACCATTGAACTCAAATTTCTCAATCTTATGGTTCAGTTCCGGATCAGCCAAGTCGAGGCGCACCTTGCGGCCCTGAGGCCCGTAGAAACCGTTGGCCGAAATAGTGTAGCCTTTCACCATGTCGTCGCGGCCTATCTTCTTCACCAGTTCCGCATCGGCATCCACCACGTAGGGCTTTGCCCACAGCGGATTCCATCCCACAAACTCACAGAACTGCTTCTCAAACTCCAGGTCACTCACGGCGTTACGGCCTGCATAGAAATTGAGCACACCGTCAAAACCTATACCCTTGGCGGCAATCACCGGCGTTCCCACCGGAACGTATGGCTGCAAGCCACCCGAAGTGCCGATTCTCACAATGTTAAGCGCGCGATGTTGCTCACGCGGCATACGTGTCTCAAAGTCCACGTTGGCAAGCGCATCCAGCTCATTCACCACTATATCGATGTTGTCACCGCCTATACCATGCGAAAGACACATAACCGGCTTGCCCTTGTAGGTTCCGCCTATGGTATGGAACTCGCGGCTCGACACCTCATAGTCCTTTGTGTCGAAATACGACGCGATCATGTTCACTCGTCCGGGGTCGCCACACACGATGATGTTATCACACAACTGGTCGGGACGCAGATGAATGTGAAAAATGGAACCATCACTATTGATGATCATCTCAGAATCCGGAATAAAGTTCTTATTCATGTTGTAGTAGTTTTTAAATGGTTTTTTAAAGAATTCAAAACGAAAAAACAAAGTTACTTATTTTAGGCGAGAATGGCAATAGAAAGCACCAAAAAACTCAGCAAAATTTAAGGGCGACCACCAGGCCACCCTTAAATTTGCTTTATCATGACTGCTGAATTAGTCAGCGTTCAGATTCACTCGCTTAAAGTCGATAGCCTTCAATTCCTTGTCGCTCTTTGCGAGGAATTCGGCTATGGTCAGCTTGTTAGTAGTATCGGCCTCATAAGGCTGCTCCATGAGCACGTTCTGCTGATAGAACTTATTGATGCGGCCTTGAGCAATCTGCTCAATCATCTGAGCCGGCATTGTAGCCAGTTTCTGCTCGGCAGTGTCGGCCATAATCTTCTTGGCCTCGGCCACCTGCTCCTCGGTCATATAACCTTTGCGGATAGCCTCGTCCTGATGCTCTTCTGTAG
>CADADP010000068.1 GCA_902786725.1 uncultured Bacteroidales bacterium | reverse complement strand
GCCTGCCAAGGCTGTGGCGAAGCGACTTAGTTCAATTCCAGTTTAATGTACCAAGATAAAAAGAAAAAGCTATGGCATTGGATAATCAACATTATTTGTAGTATGATAAAGAAAAGGCAAAGGCGCCACAAAAGGTGCTTTTGCCTTTTTGTAATTTTGGAGGTAGTGTATGAAACCAATAATAGGAGTTGTGCCGCTGGTAGACGAAGCAAAAAACAGTTTATGGATGCTTCCAGGATATATGGAAGGAGTGGAAAAAGCAGGAGGCGTTCCTGTTATGCTTCCACTTACATCAGAAGAGGAAACTATAGACATACTTTTAGGGACAATACAGGGGATTCTCTTGACCGGAGGGCATGATGTTTGCCCATCAACTTATGGCGAAGATAAAATTCCACAGTGTGGAGCTACATGCAGGGAAAGAGACAAAATGGAACATATTCTGCTTGGCCGAGCCCTGGGACGTGATATCCCGGTGTTGGGTATATGCAGGGGAATCCAGTTTATAAATGTCTTTCTAGGAGGGTCGTTATATCAAGATTTACCAACTCAACGTCCATCATGCACAGAACATCATCAGAAGCCACCGTATGATGTGCCTGTGCATGAGTTGGAGCTCATGGATAACAGCGGTCTTTTCAGATTGTTGAATCGAAAATCACTTTCAGTAAATAGTTATCATCATCAGGCAATAAAGGAAAAAGCCAGGCCTCTAAAGATAATGGCAGTTGCGGATGACGGCATCATAGAAGCAGTTGAAATGACGGATAAGAAATTTGTATGGGGAATTCAGTGGCATCCGGAGTTCTCATATAAAAGTGATGAAAACAGCAGGTTGATTTTTGAGGAATTTGTAAGAAAATGCATTGAATGAACTTGGCCGGAAAGGAGGCAGTTATGGCAGCATTTGACAGGGTATGTTCGGGAATCCTTCAGATGGATGACGCTTTTGATAATATTCGTCTTGGAGATAATGTTGTATGGCGTGTGGATAATCTTGATGAGTTGTTGAATGGTTTGTGTCAGCGCCCCCACGTTATGCCCTGAGTCACAAATCACTTTTGGTCTTTCGCCCAGAATGGTCCAGCGACCGCGAAAACCGGTGTTTCTGTCCACATTCTCCACACCGCGGTGCACCGACTCTTTACTTATCTTAAAGCCTACCTGGCGCAGCACTCTCAGAGCACACAAAGCCGTGTTGATGTTTATTTCTTGATACTTACCGCTCCAGTGTGTGTGAAGCAGTCCATATTCAGTTGTTTTGAGGAGCAAACTGCCGTATTTTTGCGATACCCCGAGCACTTGAGGCCTATCTTGAGCAAAAACAACCGGTGCATCACAATCCATTGCACGAGACGCTATCTCTTCGCGCACACTTCCTTGAGCCTCGCCCACTACTACGGGCACATGACGCTTAATAATACCGGCTTTTTCACGAGCAATATCCCGCAACGTTGGTCCCAGCAAGTCCGTGTGGTCGTAACTTACGCCGGTGATTATCGACAGTATGGGCGTTAGTATATTCGTACTGTCGAGCCGGCCGCCAAGCCCGGTCTCAATCACCGCCACATCCACGTTCTGCTCAGCGAAGTAATTGAACGCAAGTATTGTGGTCAACTCAAAGAACGAAGGTTTCAGCGCGCTCTCGGATGCTTTGTATCGCTCCACAAATCTCACTATATATTCGTGTGGTATAGGGATTCCGTTTATGCGTATTCGCTCGCTAAAATCCACAAAATGAGGCGAAGTGTATAACCCCACTTTCAGTCCGCTTTCAGCCAATATCGAAGCCAGCACATGGCACACCGAGCCTTTGCCGTTAGTCCCGGCAACGTGTATCGAGCGGAACTTCTCGTGCTGACTTCCGAACATTCGTGATAGTTCCAGCGTGGTTTCAAGGCCGGGTTTGTATCCCGTGGCACCGTCGCGCTCAAACGATGCGCGACTCGTGTACAAAAAATCAACCGCTTCTGTGTAGTTCATGATTATTATTTTATGGTCTGTTCTATAAAGAACACATCGTTACTTTTATTAATGTATAGGTCATACCTCATATTACTGCCAACACATCCAGTGCCACCAGGGCATCGTTGGGCAACTCCTTCACAGATAGTGACGTTCTTGCCGGATACGGCTCATTGAATTCCTGCGAATATACTGCGTTCATCTCGCCGAATAGCGACATTTCCTGTAGCATCACCGTTGTTTTCACCACATTATCGAGCGTAGCTCCGGCATCGGCAAGGATTTTCCGCACGTTGTCCACCACTTGCCGGGTCTGTTCCTGTATGGTGGGCGGAACCTCGCCAGTTTCAGGGTTCACAGGCAATTGCCCCGAAACAAATATCAGATTACCACACTTTATCGCATTGCTGTAAGCGCCCAACTCTTTAGGGGCATTGGCGGCAACCACCTTCTCTTTTATGTTCATAGCAGGGTGACTTTTTTAATCTGTGTATAAATCCTTAATCGGCACATCGCCAGCAAGCAGTTGCTTCTCTATCAACTTGTCCAACTTTACCGATATTTTATCAAATTCTTTGTCCACCTTATGCACAAAATCTTTTTCGCCACAAGTGTCAAGACGCATCGTCACCTCATTCACGGTCATATCGTCGATTTTGTATGCCGGCTGGTAGCCACGATCTTTTTGCAGAATCACGGTGTTTATTAACTGGGCATCACTCAAGCGATCCAAAATCAGATTAAGCAATCGCACCGGATATCGGTAATCGTTCAATAATCGCTCCTTCGTGATTGGCGCTTCGTGACGCTCAAATCGCTTCACTATGATAGCCAGCGTGATTATAGTAACCTCCGTCAGATACTTGTGCGAAATGCGAGCTATGTTCTTGTTGAAGTTGTAGTTCGATATATTCTGAAGGGCATAAGTCAGCACCACACCCATTAGAGCCACGAGCCACGACAGTTGCATCCACACCAGCAACAACGGTAAGAAGGCGAAACTGCCATAGATAGCGTTATACTTCGACACATACAACTGCCCCGTGACAAACATCCACTGGAGCGCATAAAACACAGTGCCGCACAAGACTCCCACCCACATGGCATTGCTGAACTTAACTTTCGTGTTGGGGATTATCACAAACATAGCCGCGAACACAAACCATGAGATTATCAGTGGGATAAAGTCAAGAACGCTGTGAAGCACCGGCGATAGCACGGCAAATTGCTCCAGCGACTGGAACGTGTTCGACATAAAAATGGAAATTCCAGCAGAGCATACTATCAGAATGGGGAGCAGCAGAAACACGGCCGTGTAGTCAGTGACCTTCCTAAAAAACGAGCGATTCGACTTCACGTCCCATATCTGATTGAAACTTGTCTCTATATCGCCCATTAGCGATATCAGCGTCCATAACAAGAAAATCAAGCCTATTCCCACAAACAACCCTTGCGACGACTGGGCCAAATAGGCGTCAACGTAGCCGAAAGCTGTCTCAAGCACAGTCCGTTGCGCAGGAAAATATCGGAACAGCTCGCTTTGCAATATGTTTTGGAAGCCGAACCCTCGACCTATGGCAAAGAGCATCGCCAAGATTGGGACCATGGCAAGCACAGTGCTATAGGTCAGCGCACCTGCTCGTTGTTGCAAGTTCTTGTCCATAAACGACTGCACCGATAGGCTTAGTGTTTTTGTTATTTTCACACGCCAGTCCTCTGAAGTGTCGTTCCACACTCCATCCTTGAAATAATCCCACCACAGAGGCAATTTGCGTGGGAATTCCTTTAAAAAATCAATTATGGCTTTGAACTTACTCATGATTTTTCCATAATATATGCCGTTTCAAAAAAAACGTCAGCATGGCTATAAGCCGGGTTATGTAACAACGGATTTCTCCGTGCCGCCTGTCATTTATCTGTCCGTGATGTTGCCACCACGATATAGCAATCTACCCCTCGGCAATGGACGAGCAACCCTTAGATGCCGATATACTTGATCTTGCAACTCGCAGGTGGTGCGGCACGCAATGTCGCCATCGCGCCCGGTGAGCTCTTACCTCGCCTTTTCACCCTTACCCATGCGCAAAATGCGCGTGGGCGGTTGTTTTCTGTCACCTTAACCCCGAGGTCCCCCCCGGCTTCCCGTTAAGAAATGCGATGCTCTGTGTTGCCCGGACTTTCCTCTCAGCTCCTTGCGGAAATGAGCGACAAGCCACCATACTGGCGTTATCTTTTAAAAACAGTGTTTGCGCCCGCTATCAGTCGGCGCATATACTTACATTATGCCACGCTCGCGCAACTTCTTCTGCCAGTTCCACGCGCTCAGCATCGTGTCTTCAATGGTTTCTTGCGCCTTCCAGCCCAGCACCTCGTTGGCACGCTTGGGGTCGGCCCATATTTTCTCAATGTCACCGGCGCGGCGGCCCACAATCTTATGGGGTACTTCCACTCCGGTAGCACGCTGGAACGCGTCAATCAGTTGAAGCACCGACAGGCCCTCACCCGTACCGATATTGAACACTTCCAGTTTCTCATCGCTCTTGTTATCCAACATGCGCTCCAATGCCTTGACGTGAGCCTTGGCAAGATCCACAATATTGATAAAATCGCGGATGCACGAACCGTCGGGAGTGTCGTAGTCGTCGCCAAACACGCTCAGCTCCTTGCGAATACCTATTGCCGTTTGGGTCAGGTAAGGAACCAAGTTCTGGGGAACACCATTGGGCAACTCGCCTATCTCAGCACTGGGATGAGCGCCAATAGGATTAAAGTAGCGAAGTAGAATGGCCTTGATGGGGCTGCCCGACTTAATCACGTCGGCTATAATGTCTTCCGACATCTGCTTCGTAGCGCCATAAGGTGATGTCGCCTTCTTAGTGCTCGCCATAGACGGTGCACGACGACGAGAACACGAATCCTTTCACGCCATACACTGGCATCAGGTCAAGCAGATTTAGCAGAATATTCAGGTTGTTGCGATAGTACATGATAGGCTTTTCCACGCTCTCGCCCACAGCCTTGCTCGCAGCGAAATTAATAATTCCATCGATGCCCGGATGCTCATCAAAGAGTTTACGCAACGTGTCGATATCGGTGCAGTCGCCTTTCACAAATGCCGGACGAGTACCGGTTATTTTCTCTATTCCATCGAGAACCTCAATGTTACTGTTCGACAGATTGTCTATAATAACCACCTCATAACCTGCATTCTGCAGCTCCACAGTGGTGTGCGAACCTATAAAGCCGGTCCCGCCTGTGACTAAAATTTTTCTTGCCATTATCGTTTGATTTATTGTATGTTAAGTTTTTAACTCACAAAATTAATCATTTTTTCCCAATTTCAGTACATTATTAAGCCGATAATTGCGCTTTCATTCATTAAATATGCTCATTCTTTGCTTTAATTGTTATTTATAGCTACTTTTGTAACGTATTTAATTACTACCTCGCTTAGTGGATAATCTGAAACAGAAAACAGCAAGCAGTATTTTCTGGAGCGCGCTCAATAACGGCACGGCCCAGTTGCTCAATATTGTAATAGGTATTTTCCTCGCGAGGCTATTATCACCAACCGACTACGGCATCGTAGGTGTTCTCACCATTTTCACGCTCCTTGCCGGCAACATACAGAGCAGTGGCTTCACACAGGCGCTTATCAACATTAAGCAACCCACACACCGCGACTACAACTCAGTCTTCTGGTTCAACGTCACAGCCGGGGCCACTCTCTACGTTATTTTGTTCTTCTGCGCGCCACTCATCGCTCAGTTCTTCCACCAACCGTGCCTTGTCTCTCTCTCTCGTTTTGTTTTTCTCGGATTCTTAATAGCTGCTTTCGGTATCACACCCAACGGATACATGGTCAAGAATATGATGAACCGGGAAATTGCTGTCGTGAACCTCGCCGCACTTTTAATATCTGGCGCCATAGGCGTTTACCTGGCATTTAAGCAGATGGCCTATTGGAGTCTTGCCTGGCAACAAGTCATCTATATCACCATTCTGAATATAGGACGTTTCTACTACGTGAAGTGGAAGCCCTCGTTCAATATCGACTTCGGCCCGGTGAGACAAATGTTCTCATTTAGCGTGAAAATACTCTTTACTACCATAGCCACCACGCTCAGTCTCAACATACTCACGTTCATATTTGGCCGCATTTTCCCCATTAAGACTGTGGGAGATTACTCTCAAGCCAACAAATGGAGTGTTATGGCCAGCACATTCGTCTCGGGCACACTGGCGCAAATAGCGCAAACCGTTCTGGTGCAAGCCTCAACCGAGAAGGAGCGTGAAAACCGGGTGTTCCGCAAGATGACGCGTTTCACGGCATTCATCTCTTTCCCCGCATTGCTTGGATTGGCAATGGTGTCGCACGAGTTTATTCTCACCACCATCACCGAGAAGTGGCTACAAGCCATCCCAATGATGCAGATTCTGTGCGTTGGAGCAGCGTTCATCCCATTCTACACTCTGTTTCAAAATCTGGCCATCAGCAACAGCCGCTCCGACATCTACATGTGGTGTACTCTTACTCAGATTGTAGTGCAAATAGCCCTGGTGCTGGCTCTGCGAAATCACGGCATCATCATATTAATAGCATCTTATTCGGCACTTAACGTCGTTTGGGTCGCAGTGTGGCTATTAGCCACGCGACGTCTCATATCGCTCCGTGTCACCGATTTCCTTGCCGACGTAGCGCCCTACTTCTTCATCACTATCGCCACGCTCGCGGCCACATGGCTTGCCACGTCATGGATCGAGTCTAACATTGTGTTACTGATTAGCCGAATCATTATCGCCACAGGCATCTATTGCCTGCTCATGGCCGTTTTCCGCATCGACATTTTCAGTGAGTCTTGGCAGTTCTTCAGCCGAAAATTCCACATTAAGAAATCTTAGTCCACTTCCACACAAGCCACTTGCGCCACAACAGATACACGTAGTTGGCCGCCACAAGCGGTAACCGCCCGGCCATTATCGTGCCTATAATTCGCCCCATCGCAGTTAGCGGCGCAAATTTGGCCTCACGCATCAGCACCTGTGGGTCGCTTCCATATCGACGTGTGTGGCGCGACACATTCACCATTGCCACATCCAGAGCCGAAGAGAAGCGCTTCAGTTCTTCACGACCGGCAAAGTAGCCGAACACTGTGTTCATCGCCTCTATATATTCACTGCAGTGGCGGTCGTTAAGACGGTGCGTATATGACCCCTCGTTCTTATTGTTATAGTAATACAGACACTCATTCACCACAGTGCGCCTCTTGCACAGGCTCATCAGCCTCGGTATCACGGCGAAGTCATCTCCATAGTTCACGCCCTCTACAAACCTTATTTTGCCGTCGGTGAATAGTCGCCGCTTCATCAGCCTGCACCACATACCGTTATGCACCAGATTCTGACATAGCAATAGGCGCAAATATGTATCATCCGAACATATAATAGGCGACACACGCACCTCGCCGTCATCACTCTCCTTCACATATCCGCATTCCACCACATCACTGCCGCTGCGCTCCATTTCGGCCACCATCAGCGCCACCATATCTTCACGCACTCGGTCATCGCCGTCAACATGCATCACAGCGTCGCCGGTTGCGGCATCAGTGCCGGTATTACGCGCTGCGGCAACTCCCCTATTTCGGTCATGGCCTATTATCTTCACGTTATCGGTCCTTGTTGCATAGCGCGACACCACACGGCGTATAATAGCCACGCTATCATCGGGCGAGCAGTCATCTACAAATATGTACTCAATGTCCTCGTACGTCTGGCGCATAAGCGACTCGGCGCACTCTTCTACCCACTGCGCCACACCCCACACCGGTATTATTATGCTCACTTTCATCGTTATCACTTCGGCCACCTTTTTTTGAACAGGCCACTTTTGTGCAAATTTACGCCTTTTCGCTTCAATTCCACAAATATTCTTCGTAATTTTGCATAACAGTTATTCTTTTTTCTTTCAAGAATGAGACCTATTACAGACATAGCCGAACTACGGCAAATTCAAATCTCAATACTCGACTATATTGTGCGGTTTTGTGACAGCCACGATATCACTTACTTCCTCGCTTGCGGCTCGCTCATTGGAGCTCTGCGCCACAAGGGCTACATTCCCTGGGACGACGACATCGACCTCTTCATGCCACGCGAGCAGTATAACCGCCTCGTAGCTGAGTTTTCCGACCCGAGCGGACGATTCCAAATGATCGACCCTGAGCACGTGGAGAACAGTTTTTACACCTACGCCAAGGTGTGCGACTCTCGAACTTTGCTCGTTGAGGACGAGGTGCCGGGCAACTCCATCGGGGTTTATGTGGACATCTTCCCGCTTGACTATGTCACCGACCGCATGTGGCTACGCCCACACGTATTCCGTTTCAAGAAGTTCATTTACCGTATGAGGCGATGCAAGATCCAGGACACCTGTTTCCTCAAGTCAAGATTCGCTTATCTATGCTACCGTCACTTTCCACTGCCACTCTCGGTAATAAACCGAATCATTCATCGCTATTTCCAGGCACACAAGCCCACTTCCACTGTCTGCAACATGACCGAAGCCAATTTCCTCATGCGCGAATGTTTCCCCGTTAGCTGCACCATTGGCACTACTGAGGTGGAATTTGAGGGTAAACGCTACAAAACCATGGCCGGTTACCACACTTATCTCACTAATTTCTACGGCGATTACATGCAACTTCCTCCCGTCGAGCAACGCATACACCATTACTTCAAAGCTTTTTGGCTCGAATAATTTTTTCGCACTTTCATCGTTTTTTAAGAAAATATTCACTAACTTAGCAGAACATTAATTAATTCTAAATATTTAAGTTTTTATGGCTAACAAACGTCAACTTAAGAAAAATATCCGCTACGCATGTGGCGACATTGCTGGTGAATGTATATTCGCTCAGCAGGTTTTCGGTCAGGACAAACTACAAGAGTGGGACGATATCATTATCAAGACTGCCCTACTTCAGCAAGAAGCAATCAACCGCATCACGGTGGATTTCGACAAGACTCCGCAAGACTTCCCGAATCGTCGCGAGTTCAATAAGGCTCACCGCCAGTACTTCAAGAAGGTGGTTGCCGCCATTAATCAGTTCATGAACGACGAGATCAGCAAGATAGTTGCCGACATGAACGCTCTCACACCCAAGGCACCTAAAGCTGAATAACACTAATCTGGTTCCGCTTTGAACTTAGCAGGACACATACTCAAGATAATGGGCTGGCGGTTTGTGGTGAACACTCCGCCAGTACCTAAATCTGTCATCTGCATCGCGCCACACACCAGCAACTGGGACTTCTTTGTGGGTGAACTCGCCGTCAGATCGGCCGGATTCAAAGCCGGATTTCTTATGAAAGACACTTGGTTTTTCTTCCCTTTGGGATACATTTTACGCGCGATTGGCGGAATACCTGTCTCGCAACACCATCGCACCGACGTCACAGCCTCTGTAGTGAAAGCATTCAACTCTCACAAGAGCTTGGCCATCGGCATCACTCCCGAAGGCACGCGTAGCCCTAACCCTCACTGGCACAGAGGCTTCCTTTATATAGCTCAGGCCGCTCAGGTGCCCATCATTCTCGCCTACATCGACTATGCCACGCGCACCGTGTGCATCGACCGCTTTTTCGAGCCCTCCGGCGATATGGACCGCGACATGATTGAAATCAAGAATTATTTCAAGGATTTCACGGGCCGACACCCCGAGAAATTCTGCACGGGCCTCTAATATTAATCTATAGAATACACCTTTAACCATTACTCACTATATGCTGGCACGTAACCTACGCATCGCTCTAATAGAGAGCGAAATCACTTGGGCCGACCAGCAGGCCAACCTTGAGCGTCTCGAGCGTTGAAGCGGACTCGAATCCTATAGCGTCGACCCCAATGACCTCCTGCGGCTTCT
>CADADP010000067.1 GCA_902786725.1 uncultured Bacteroidales bacterium | reverse complement strand
CTTCATCACGTTAGCCACAGCGGCCACAACCTTCTTCTGCTCGGCAGAGATAGCGCTCTTGCCAATCGGATAGTAGATAGTTGCCAACGGAGCGTCGCCACTCACCACAGGCACCGGCTTCGGATCCGGAGTCGGAGTCACGCGGTGCAGGCAGTCATACAGCTGCTTCTCCAACGAAGCGATCTTTGCGTCAGCGGCAGCCAAACGTGCAACCAGTGCATCACCCTCAGCATCGGTGTACTTCCAAGTCGGGCAAACGGGAACAATAGGAGCGGACCACTCTTTCCGGCCAAAGTTGTACATGAAACCAACCAGCACCGAAGGCTCCGGATTGTACGAGCGACGTCCGTAACCGTCAATGTACTTGTTGTGCAGATCAACGCGCAGGTCAAGCACCAAGTCAAAGTGCTTGCTCACGCTGAACTTGTTCAGCAAACCGGCACGAGCAGTAACCATGCGGAAGTCAACCTCCTCACCACCGGCATAACGCCATTTACCGGCTCCGGCTCCTTGGCGATACATAATCCAGTTGATACCGGCACCGGCATACAACACACCATTGTAAACGCGACCAGGACGATAGCCACACCACCAGTTGGTCAGGTTAATCATCACGTCAACAAAACCTCCTGCAGTGGTGAAGAACTGATAATTGAAAATCCCATTAGGATCCTTCAGTTTGTCGTTCATCTCAGGACGATGACCGGCTACAACCTCAAAGCGTGTGCTCGCCGCACCCTTGTGCTGCGCGAACTCAGCGCCAACGCGCAATCCGATAATAGGGGTAAACCACTTACCTACGGCCAAATTTCCCTTCCAACCAATACGGTCGCCAAACTTTGCAACCTGCTTGTCGTTGGGCGACATCAGAACGCCGGCACCTCCTTCAAGATTCAAGAACCAGTTGTTCTTAAACCTGTTGAAAGTGTAGCCCTGAGCCGGATCCTCAACGTAGGTCACTTCTTGTGCGCTCGCCGAGAAGCCCAGCATCATCGCGCATCCAAGTGCTAATAAAGTAATCTTTTTCATAGACTAACGATTTTATTTTTAATTATTTATACGTTAATTTTTCGTCTTATTCCAAAAACAGGTGCAAAGATACTAACTTTTTTTTAATATTTATCATTTTTTAGATAAAAACCACTTGTTCGCATCTTTGCACATTGTTTCTCTATTCTTATTTCTTCAGGTATTCGCGAATCTCATTTGCCACATTGGCTGCTGTGAAGCCGAATTTCTCCTCCAGCACCTTGTAGGGAGCCGACGCGCCAAAGTGATCCAGACCGAATATCTTCCCGTCGGGTACCAGACGTAGCAGGGTCGAAGGCAATCCTGCCGTTAGGCCGAACGCACGCTTTCCCTCAGGAATAACCGAGTGGCGATACTCGGCATCTTGATTCAGGAACACGCCTATCGATGGCACCGACACTATCTGTGCCTTGATGCCCTCGGGAGCGAGCAAATCGGCTGCGGCCACCAGCGTTGCCACCTCTGAGCCGTTACCGACAAGCACCACGTCGGCATCGGCGCAATGACGCACCACATAACCGCCACGACTCATCTGCAGAGCATCGTTGTAGCGGGCCGCATAGCCCTCACCGCTCTCCGATGGAAGGTCGGCTATGTTCTGGCGCGACAGTATCAGCGCGGTCGGCGTCTTGGTGTTCTCCATCGCCATCTTCCACGCCACCGTGGTCTCGGCACTGTCTGCCGGACGCAGCACCAGCATACTGGGCTCGCCCTTCTCGTTCTTCAATTCCTCCATAAGGCGTATTTGCGCCTCATGCTCCACCGGCTCGTGAGTAGCCCCGTCCTCGCCAACACGGAACGCGTCGTGAGTCCAGATAAACTTCACTGGAAGTCGCATCAGCGCCGACAAGCGCACCGCGGGCTTCATGTAGTCGCTGAACACGAAGAACGTGCCACATGCAGCCACCACTCCGCCGTGCAGGGCGATTCCATTCACTATCGCCGTCATTGCCAACTCTGCCACACCGCTGTGCAGGAATGCGCCTGTGAAGTCGTGACGCTTAAACGCGCCGGCCTTCTTCAAGAATGCATCGGTCTTGTCGCTATTGGCCAAGTCGGCACTCGACACTATCATGTTGCCCACATTCTCGGCCAGTGCGGCCAGCACGTTAGCGCTCGACGCACGCGATGCCAGATTGGGCTTATGCGCTATGCTCGCGTAATCCACAGGATCCACTCCGCCATTCAGATAGAAGTCGAGCTTCGCGGCCTTCTCCGGATTGGCTTTGCGCCACTCATCTATCTCTGCGTTTCGCTTGGCCACTATCGTACGCAATTCATCGGCTCGCTTGGCATACAACTCGGCCACCTCAGGGAATATCTCGAACGGAGCCTCCGGATTGCCGCCCAGGTTCTCTATTGTCTTCGCGAAACTTGCGCCCGACGCGCTCAGCGGATTGCCGTGAGTGCTACACTTGCCCTCAAAGTTGGCTCCGTCCTCTGTGACACAGCCTCGGCCCATCACCGTGTGACCGATGATAATCGTGGGGCGCTCGGTCTCGGCCTTGGCCTTGTCCAGTGCGGCCGACAACGCCTCCGCATCCGTGCCGTCCACCTCTATCACGTTCCAGTTCCACGCACGATACTTCGCCGCAGTATCTTCTTCGGTTACGGCATTGCAGTCGGTTGACAATTGCACGCGGTTGCTGTCGTAGAACATTATCAGGTTACTCAGACCCAGATAGCCCGCCAAGCGACCGGCCTCCTGCGAAATGCCTTCCTGAACTCCGCCATCGCTGATGAAAGCATAGGTCTTATGCGCAAACACCTCACCGAAGTGGGTGGCTATAAATCGCTCGGCTATCGCGCTTCCCACGGCTATTGCATGGCCCTGCCCAAGCGGTCCCGACGAGTTCTCCACTCCGCGCTTCAGGTCAAGCTCGGGATGTCCGGGAGTCACACTTCCCCACTGGCGGAACTGCTTCAGGTCGTCAAGTCCGTACTTGCCCGTTAAGCACAACACACCATAGAGCATGGGCGACATGTGACCGGGATCCAAATAGAATCGGTCGCGCACAAACCACTCTCCATCATCGGGGTTGTTCACTATATGCTTCGAGAACAACACATTCACATAATCACTTCCTCCCATAGCACCACCGGGGTGGCCACTCTTTGCAGTTTCTACCATCGACGCCGCCAAGATGCGCACATTGTCGGCGGCTCGCTTCATCAGTTGTTTTTGTTCCATATTATTTGTAGTTAATTAGTTATAGTTCGTTTCACTCCAATAATTAGCAAAATTAATAAAAATTAATCTTTTACACAAGCAATTTCCCAAATTCACACAAAAAATATGGCGAAGAACATCCGTTATCGGGGCTTCGCCATATCTTTTTAGGTGGTTTCTATAAATTGCTCGAGTCGGGTTAGTGGCAATTTATTTCTCCTCAGCGCCTCTCTTCACCTTGCTGCCCACAAGCGCATAGAACAAGATGTAAGCGGCGCACGCCAGCGGAACAATGTAGCTGTAAAGTCCTATCTTATCGAACAGCCATGCCTGCAGTGCCACCATCACCGCGCAACCAAACACCATGGTCATAAATATTCCCGATGCCGCGGCCGTGTACTTGCCCAAACCTTCCACTGCCATATTGAAGATACCGCCCCACATCACCGATGTGCAGAGGCCCACTAGCAGAAACGCAACCATTCCGGCTGGCACGTCAACCCAAATCAACGACAAGTTCGCCCAGTCTATACCGGGCACGCTCATTGTCACGTTCGACGGCGTCAGCATTCCTATCGCTATCAGAGCACAAGCGGCCACCGCCACCGTGCTAACCATCGCACGACTACTCACCTTTCCTCCTATAATGCCGCCAATCGTTCTGCCCACGAACATCATGAACCAATACACCGATGCTATCAAAGCGGCCACTCCGGCCGATATACCGATTGCATCACTCGTGAGATACGACACCATATAGGTGGGAGTGCCCACTTCCACGCTCATATACAAAAATATTGCCAATGCTCCCAGCGCAAAGTGGCGATGCTTCAACGCGCCCGTCACAAGGCTCATCTTCACTGGCGCCTGCTCAGGCTCATCAATCTTTGTGAACAACAACACCACAAACGCCACCACAAATATAATACCGGCGATTACCAGCGCAGGCGTAGCGTCAGCGATTCCGGTGTCTTTTGTCACCTCGCCAATCAGCGCGCCCATAAGGATATATACAGCCACAGCGGCAGCCGAGTTGAACGCTCCACCTATCTGGATAAACTGGTTACCTGAGTTACCGCCTCCGCCAAGCACATTAAGCAGCGGGTTCACCACCGTGTTGAGCATACACATGCACAGACCGCTGATAAACGCACCTATCAAGTAAACCACATAACTTCCCATCTGGCCGCTCAAGTACTCAAACGCCAATCCGGTGATACCAACCACCAGAGCCAAAAGCGCAGTCTTTTTATAGCCGATTTTCGTAATCAGCATACCACTCGGAATTCCCATCACCAAATATGCTATGAAGTTAGCATAATTTCCTATCTGCCCGGCAAATTCCGATGCGCCAAACTGATTCTTCACTATAGTTGCCATTGGCGTGCACAAATTCGTCACGAAGGCAATCATCGCAAACAGCGCAATCATCATTATGATCGCCGCCCATTGTTTTGTTTTCTGTGCCATTGTCTAAAATTTTGTTTATATTAATGTCTAAATTCTTTTTCCTTGATTTTCACTCCGAAATCAGTATTCTCGAGCTCCGAATATCGTGGTTCCTATCCGCACCATCGTACTGCCGCAATCCACCGCTATGCGCCAGTCATCACTCATGCCCATGCTCAGCACCGCAAACTCATCACGACCGGCAAACATCCCACATCGCAAACGCTCAAACATACTCCGGGCCTCTCCGAACTCGCGTTCTATCTGTCGCGCGTCTTCCACAAAACTGGCCATTGCCATCAATCCACACACGCGCACGTTGCGCAACGCCGCAATCTCGCCGCAGTCCTGCAGGGCCAGCATCTCGTCGGCGCTGAAACCACTCTTAGTCTCTTCTCGCGCCACATGAAGCTCCAGTAGCACATCCACCACGCGTCCGGCACGTGCGGCCTCAGCATCCACAAGCCTCAGCAGTGCCTCGCTGTCAATACTCTGAATCAGCGACACATGCCGAACCACCATACGCACTTTGTTTTTTTGCAACTTGCCTATGAAATGCCACGACACATCACCGGGCATCATGCCCACTTTGCCCACCAGCTCTTGAGCGCGGTTTTCTCCAAACGCTCGCTGTCCCGCATCGTAGGCCTGCATCAAACTTTCCACAGGATGAAACTTCGACACTGCCACAATCTTAACTCCTTGCGGCATCTCACTGCGCAGTCGCTCTATGTTTCGCCCTATCTCTGTCATATTTCCGGTACTTGACTTTGGTTCCTTCGCCTCGCTATTTCGCTTAACATCTCGGCTCGTCAGCTCACTTCTTCTCTTTGTCGGCCAGCGTCTCGCTCAAGTTTGCCGCGAACACATCCATCAGTGCCGTCTCCGTTATCGACGCTATCTCAAAGTCGGCCATTGTGTCCTTCATCCCGTCCATAAACACTTTCAGCGCCTCCTCAAAGCTCGATGCCTGAACCAGCATCATATTCGCCGTCTTCTTCTCGGCTGCCGTCTTCTCGTCTATGGTGATATAGTTGGCCTTCACTTTATACCATCGGTCGCCTCCTTCATGGTAAAATATGTCCGCATAACGCTCCTTTTTCACAGCCGATACCACAAATTCACCCGAAATATAGGGTTGCATCTCCTCGGTTATACGCGCTTCCGCCTCCGTAAACGACAAAGCGTCAACCAAGTAGGGCTCCGTCACTGTTTTCTGAATGCCGGTTTCCAGCATTTTATCATATTTCACTTTTACCTCAAACCATTGTGCCATTTTTCTTATTCTTCGTTTTTAATGTCTTGTTTTTGTTCAACTTACTTTATTACTCACCCCAATCTCACGTCACATTACGGCAGACCTCGGGGACTATGCAAAATTAATTATTTTTGTGAAGTCAACAAAATTTCTTACGCTTCATTACGCATTTATTTCCCCAAATCTGTGAAAAACAACAAAAAAACGTTGACAACTTGCAAAAAATTTTAAAAATTGTTTGCGAATACAAAAATTATCACTACCTTTGTCTGTGTGTTTTTCATAGTATTAGATTTAAGGTAAAGTGAGGGCAGTCGGGAGACTTTCCTCGCTTTGTTTTATGTCTCAATAATTTAGACACATTTTTTCACTTGTCAATTCTAACGACTCGGCCCGAATCGGATTAGAGTCCGAACCGGGCCGAGTTCATATCATAGCATTAGCGCGTCAGCGCCGACGCGACTGCTTAAAAGTTTTCACACGGTAGTCGCATTTCACCTTACCTTCAACCATATTATTCAGCTTGTTACGATTCAGCTGCTTGCGGATGGCCGAAACGTGGTCAATAAACATACGTCCCTCCAAGTGGTCATACTCATGCTGCACCACACGCGCCAGGTAGCCCTCGATTATCTCATCATGATGCACCCAGTTCTCGTCCTCCCACTGCAGGCGCACGCGGTCGTGACGCGTCACGTTCTCATGTATGCCGGGCAGACTCAGGCAGCCTTCTTCTTGTGTCACCGTCTTGCTCTGCTCATCCACCTC
>CADADP010000066.1 GCA_902786725.1 uncultured Bacteroidales bacterium | reverse complement strand
AACACTTCGTCCTCGCCGCCGCCGACATCAACGGCAATGGCGATGTGGACGTGGCCGACGTGGTGGAACTGGCATCACGCGTGCAAGGCAACTGATACGGTTCTGTTATTAGGGAAAAAGAGAATTACTAATCTCCCTCGACAGGCGCTATGCGTCAGAGTCGGGGGAGATTGGCGCAAGTATAGGGTTGACTCCACTCAGATACTCCACAATCTTTTCATTATCGATGGTGAAGACCTTACCCAGAAGGCCTAACGAGACAATCTTATCTTCGCCCCGATAAGAGATTGTGGCAGTGCTACAGACCACGTAGTTGTGGTAGCTGATAGCGTAATCCACCAGTGGCTCAGCCACAGCATCGTTAATTATGCGTCCCAGTGCAGCCCCTATGGTGCCGAGAGTGGAGTTCTGCGGCAAGTTGTCGTGGGCATAACCATTTAGTACACTTTCCACCCTCTGAGCAACAGCGTCGCAGTGTTGCTCGCGCACCGGCCGTGTGAAGGCCAGCAGAAGGAACACGACCACAATGGCTATGGTAATGAAAATGGTTTTCTTCATATCCAAGAAGTTAAGCGGTTAAATTTTATGTTTAGGATTGTTGGGTATAACTATCTTAAGTCCGGCGGGGTGTATGCGGATATCGAGGTCGGCCGGCATTTCCATAGGTTCGCCGTCGAGGTGCATTACTTCGGCATAGGGACGATGAATAGTGAGATGAGTGGTTCTAAGCGTCTTCACATACAAATCCTTGTGGATTTGCTTAGCGAAGAGCAACGCGCCCAGCACCGGCGAAGCCAACGGATTGAACGGATGAATAATGGTGATATCAATCATGCCGTCTTGCATACTGGCGTGCGGTGCAATGAAAGCGTTGTTACCATACTGCGCCGCATTGGCGCAAGCTATTACGAAAGCTCGCTCCGTTAAGGTGTGACCATCGATTTCGATTGTGTATTCTCGCGGTTCGTACTTAATATATTCAGAAAGAGTCTTTTTGACGTAGGTAACAAGGCCCCTTGAGCCGGCTTGCGCGAACTTTTGCGCCACCCACGCGTCGAAGCCCATTCCACAGGTGCAAAAGAAAGGCGTGCCGTTGACAGTGCAGTAGTCGAAGTCCTCAACATGGAAATCTGTAACCGTCTTAAGAGCCTTCTTAACGTTGAGCGAGATGCCGATGTGACGCGCTAACCCGTTTCCCGAGCCACACGGAATTATGGCCAGAGGCACACCGGTGTGACGCAGTCCGCAAGCGGCACCATTCACAGTTCCATCGCCGCCCACAGCTATCACCAATTTCGCGCCATCTTCAACGGCCTGACGGGCGAACCGCTCGGCGTCACCTTCAGCCTGGACCACACATGTAGTGATAGAATAGCGTGAATCGTCAAGCGTTTCGGCGATAAGCGCAGGGATAGATTCCTTGCTACCGGTGCCCGACTTTGGGTTAATGATTACGAGAACATTCATTTTATCCATAGTAATGACAAAGGTAAGAATTTTTAGCAAGTGCGCAAAATGGAAATAGAGAAAGAACCGTGAAGAACAGGAGACAACTACTTATAGAACAAGTGCGGCCCTCTCGAGTCGCACTTGCAAAGTAGTCTTTATCGTTATGAAAAGAATTAATTTTTCTTTTTACGATCGCCATAACGGCTGAGGAACTTATCAACACGTCCTGCAGTATCGACGAGCTTCTGCTTGCCGGTGAAGAACGGGTGTGACGAGCTTGTGATTTCAAGCTTAACCAGCGGATAAGTTTTGCCGTCAACTTCGATAGTCTCTTTAGAAGCAACCGTGGAACGAGTGATGAACACTTCTTCGTTCGACATATCCTTGAATGCTACTTCGCGATAATTCTCGGGGTGAATACCTTTTTTCATTGTTATGTTATCGTTTTTTAATGTTTTACGTATGATAGTCAGGCGTTAGTAAGACGCCTTCACTTGTAATGGCGTGCAAAATTACAAATAATTTTTAATTCCGCAAAAGTTTTAGGCCACAAAAAAGGCGACTATCTTGTGAAAATTTTGAGAAAATTTGGTCATGCTGCAAGTTTGCATTAAATTTGCAGAGTAAAAACCAGATAGAGTATGTTTAATTTTTTCCATAAAAAGAAAGCCGACGTAAAGTTGTTCTACACTACCGACGTGCATAGCCACATACTGCCGGGTATCGACCATGGTTCGCAGAGCGTGGAGCAGTCGCTGGAGATGCTTGAAGCAGAGATGCAGATGGGTATAAGCCGCGTAATGGGCACATCGCACGTTACGGCTGAGACCTTCGAGAACACACCGGCCACGATTAAGGCATCGTGCGCCATTTTGCGCGAAGCCATAGCCGAGAATGGGCTTAACGTGAGCATAGAGCCATCGGCTGAATACAGAATAGATGAGTACTGGGACAAGGAGTATGCCGCGGGCCACATTCTTCCTTTACCCGGCAACTGGCTACTGATGGAGAACTCGTTCCAGCAGGAGTTGCTGGAGTTGGACCAGCTGATGTTTGACGTTCAGTGCAAGGGGTATCGCCCCATTCTAGCGCATCCCGAGCGATACTCCTACTATCACTATAGGCGCAACCGCTACGAGACGTTGCACAATGCCGGCGTAAAGTTCCAAGTGAACCTGCTGTCGCTGGCGGGCTACTTCGGGCACCACGCCAAAGACGCAGCGATGTGGCTGATTGACAATAACATGGTGGATATGCTGGGCAGCGACATGCACAATATGGACCACGCCCGCGTGATAATGGACTACTTGGATAGCAAGGAATGGGCAAAACTGGCCAAACGTCTGGAGCCTCGTATCATAAATGACGAAGTGAGGTGAACGCGCAACAAGTGGCCCTGCTAAAGAGATTCACGTCACAAAAACAAGCGGTAGCGATGTAGCAATCTGAGTGTTACCGCTCGAGGCCGATGCGGACTCGCACATAGTGGATTATAAGTTCAGCGGCAGCCTCAACGCCAAGCTGACTCACATCCACGCAGAGGTTGTAGGAAGAAGCGTCGCGCCACCGCTTACCGGTATAGAAATTATAATAGTCGGCGCGTTGCTGATTCTTTTTTTGCGTCATTTTCACCGCTTCTTCACGTGAATCGCAATCGCCACGCGCTATCATTCTTTCCACTCGATTATCAAGCGAATCGTGAATGAAAATACTGATCACGTTAGCCACATCGCGCAATATGTAATCGGCCGTGCGGCCCACTATAACGCATGAGCTTTTCCGAGCCAAGTCCTTGATGACCTCGCTCTGGGCCGCATAGACGCTATTTTGAGCTTGCGGGCCATTACCCACATAAAGTGCGTTTCCCGAGTAGCCAATGTTAAACGCAAACAGATTTGTGAGAAAATTTGGGGTACGCTCGTCGGCTTGCTCAAACACATCCGAGCGCACACCACTTGACTTGGCGGCTTCGGTGAGAAGTTCCTTGTCATAGTAAGGAATACCCAGCCTTTCGGCCACTTTTTTACCTATTTCACGAGCACCGCAGCCAAACTCGCGGCCGATTGTCACAACATAATTGCACTCGGCGTCTCTATTATTGTTGTTGCTGTTCATAGTTCTGAGCCTTTTTTAGTCAACTTATCCTCACCTCCAACCACATATTCACTGACCGAGAGATTATTATCTTTCCACAAAGCCCGGAAAACGGTGGGCTGAAACGTGGGCACTTCGGGTACAAATTCAAACACATGCTCTATGCGCACGTTGCCACCGGCTTTACGGAACATAGCCTTGAAAATGCCTCGGTTATCATCGTCCTCAAGTATGATAAAATGTGCACGCTCAATAATCATGTCACCCTTGAAGTTTTTACGTTCTTTTTCTGATGACTGTAGCACGTCCCGCCCCACTACATTGACGAGCAAATCTGTGCCGGAATGCTGAATCTTAAGCGAATACACGTTATGATCAACATCGGTCGCTGCGATATCGGTAAGGCAAGCGATGAGACCCGCAAGAAAATCGGAATACTTTCCGTCCTTACACTCCACTTGCGACACTTTCACAAAATCGGTCTTTTCGGGTAGCATGTGGTGCTGCTGCTCAGTGAGATATACCGGAATCAGCAATTCTTTATCGGCCGCCGAGACAGAGATTAGAGACAGCGCCATCACTACTATAAGTGTAAAACGTTTCATTTTCATAGCCTAAAGAGATTTACGGCAAATTTAATGAAAAATATTCACTCAGCAAATCAAGCAGGTTCCGAGCCTTCTTTTTTGCTATCGGGCAGGATGAGAAGTGTGACCGAAACCACGATACAGACAAACCCCACAGCAATCAGAGCGGTGAAAGGTTCCTTGAACCAGAACACGCTGAATAACATGGCAGTAAGCGGCTCAAGCGCACCAAGTATCGACGTGAGTGTGCTACCCACTGCCCTAAGCCCGATAACCAGAGTGAGATTGGAAATTGCAGTGGGGATGAGTCCAAGCATAACAAGGCTTACGCCTACACCCACAGTGGGAGGAGCCGCCACACCACCCTGAGTGAACGTGAACAGAGTCATATAGACGAAACTGAGGGCAAACACCCAGAAGGTGAGTTTGCTCGACTCCAAGTCGTCGAGCTTCATCTTGGGCACGAGAATAAGGTAGATGGCATAGGTGAGGCCTGAGAACAATTCGAGGGCCACCCCCTTGAGCGACACATTCTCCACTCCCTCGTCGATTACGCCCGAAAGGAACACAACGCCTAAAACAGCGAGCGAGATAGCGAGCACGGTGCGCACTGTGGGCCTCTCCCCAAAGAAGAGCATCATAATGACGCATGTGAAAATGGGGTAAGAGAACTGGATGGTTGTAGCCGCGCCACTCGAGAGGCACTTGTAGCCTTCGAGCAAGGTGATGGCCGAAATGATATTGATGAGAGCCAACAGAGATATGCGCCAAAAGTGGCCAAGCGTGATACTGAGATCCTGCTTGTAATACTTCATCACAATGAATATAACGAGTGCGGCCACCAGAAAACGATATACGATAACGCTGGGTGTGTCCATTCCGGCATTCTGCGCAGGGATGGAGAAGAGCGGTATCATGCCGAAGGTGGCGCTTGAAACCATTGCGGCAATTAGACCTTTAGATCTCTGTTTCATTTTAGAACGAATGAGTTTTATGCATTAATTTTTAATGATAATGGAGAGCAATGTTCCAACTCCCCATTATCAGTGTCTTTTTGTATTAGCGCTACCATCAGCGGTGACACACATTAGTGATGTTATCCGAAGTTGTCGTAGTGTATCGACTCGGGGTCAACACCAAGCGAATCGAGCAGGTCGTTAACGGTCTTACTCATCATAGCCGGGCCACACATGTAATACTCACAATCTTCAGGGGCCGGATGATTATTAAGATAAGTCTGACCCATAACCGGAGCCACAAAACCGGCCACATATTTAACGCCCTTCTCATCGGCCACTGGATCGGGACGGTCGAGCGCCAAGTGGAAGTGGAAGTTGGGGAAATCCTTCTCGAGCTGCAGGAAGTCGTCGAGATAAAAGACTTCACTGAGTGAACGAGCGCCATAGAAATAGTGCATTTCGCGGTCGCGCGTGTTCAAGGTGCGTGTCATGTGCATAATCTGCGCGCGCAGAGGAGCCATTCCGGCACCGCCACCAACCCAGATCATCTCTTTCTTAGAGTCGAAAATGGGGTGGAAATCTCCGTAAGGTCCGCTCATGATTACCTTGTCGCCCGGCTTGAGCGAGAAGATATAGCTTGAAGCGATACCCGGCATAACGTCTTGGAATCCGACTTCGGGTTTCGGCTTAAATGGCGGTGTGGCGATGCGCACGGTAAGCATAAACCTGTCGCCCTCGGCCGGATAGTTGGCCATAGAATAGGCACGGATTGTAGGCTCTGTGTTTTTGCACTTGAGCGAGAACATGTTGAAGTGTTCCCAGGTGGGCAAGTAGTCGCCGAGCGACTGCTTGTCGATGTCCTTGTCGTAGTCCATCTCAAAAGCAGGTATGCGAATCTGCGCGTAAGAGCCCGGGATGAAGTCCATGTGCTCACCCGGAGGCAGAGCCACGATAAACTCCTTGATGAACGACGAAACGAGATTGTTGCTCACCACGGTGCACTCGTATTCTTTTACTTCAAGAACCGAGTCGGGCACCTGAATCTTGAGGTTGTCCTTCACTTTCACTTGGCAACCGAGTCGCCAGTGGTTCTGCTGCTCCTTGCGCGAGAAGTGAACTGTTTCGGTGGGAAGAATGTCTCCCCCACCCTCGAGTACCTGAACGCGGCACTGACCGCAGCTTCCTTTTCCACCGCAAGCGCTGCTCAGCATCACGCCCCCTCCGTGGAGAGTTCCAAGCAGAGTGCCTCCGGTAGTGGTTTCAAAGGTGCGCTTTCCGTTATTGATATCGATAGTTACTTTACCCGATGGCACAAGGTAGTGCTTGGCCACAAGCAGAAGCACCACCAAAAGGATGGTGACGACGAGGAAAATCACCGCGCTTGAGAGGACTGTTAGTCCGGCTGTATCTAATATAACCATATGCGTAATCATAATTTAATGCCCATGAAGCTCATGAATGCAATTCCCATTAAACCGGTAATAATAAACGTTATACCCACACCACGCAGAGGCGCAGGAATGTTGCTGTAGGCAATCTTCTCACGGATAGCCGCAAGTCCCACGATAGCCAGTAGCCATCCCACTCCAGAGCCGGCGCCATAGACGGTGGCAGTCCACACCGAGCCCAGGTCGCGTTGCTGCATAAATAGCGCGCCTCCCAGTATGGCACAGTTCACGGCAATCAGAGGGAGGAAAATTCCCAACTGGTTATAGAGTGCCGGAGCAAATTTCTCTACCGCCATCTCCACCAGCTGAGTAGCAGACGCAATGACAGCGATGAACATTATGA
>CADADP010000065.1 GCA_902786725.1 uncultured Bacteroidales bacterium | reverse complement strand
CACCGCCGTGCTGCCCCTCGACTTGCATGTGTTAAGCCTGTCGCTAGCGTTCATCCTGAGCCAGGATCAAACTCTTCGTTGTATATCTGTTTTTCTTTTCGTTTCCTGATTAACAACGCATCGGTTTGTTCACTCGGCTCCGATTCTCGACTTGGATTATTTCTTCTGAAGATTTAACGATGCCTCGCGCCTCATAGCCCTCTCAACTCTCAGCCTAAACAGCTCGTCGCGGACTCAAGCGCTCACATCGCTCAAAGTTTCTGTGACGGAGACTCTTCTTGTCTCCTCGTTCTCTACGTACTACTTTTCCTGTCTTGTCTTCTGTCACCAGCATTTCAATGATCTCTCATCTTACTCTCACAGGCCATCTCTGACCCGAAAAGCGGTGCAAAGTTACTGCCTTTTACCAATACAAACCAAATTTTTTAATAACTTTTCCCGAAAAAAAACGTTAAAAAAGCTAAAGCCATCTCAGGCGCGCTCCATATCACTCTCATTTACACATTATAAGACAATTCCGCAAAATTGAGAGAACTTGTTCACCAAAACTTTGTCATCAGTCCGCGCAAGAAAAAGAGCCGACAAAGCGAGTGCGCTACTTGAGCAATATCAATGTTCAAGTCGCGCGCCGCACACGAGACGCCACCATCAAGCTTATGTCCTAATTACTCTTTCGCGTTTCTGATAAGGTTATTGAACGCCTGCCTGTAGTCCTGCCCCAGCATATACGCAAGTTCATCCTCGTACTTGCCGAGGGTGCCTCCGGTGGCCTTATACAGCTCGCCATCCCGGTAATACAAGCGCTTTTCCACCCGCTTAAGGTTGTCGTCATAATCCTGTTTCGCGACGAACACCAGCATCCCGGTCTCATCGTCAAACAAGTATTCCTCATAATACTTGCGAGCGGCCACGTTGTACTTCCTTGTCACGAAATACAATTGATAATCCACAAATTGTTCTTCGCCATATTGCTTCATTCTGAAGAAAAACTGAAGCGTTTCAGTGGTTGGGCCGCATCCGGGCACCATATAGTGAAGCGTTGTCACCATGTCGCTCCGGTCGGGGCTATGACGCGCGTTTTCCTTCATCGTCGCATGCGCTTTGTTATATTCACTGCGAATGTGCGCAATCACCGCATCCGCCGGCTCCGAAGCCACCATCTGCAACGCCACCATCCAACCCATCAATAACAATGTTTTCCTGTAAAGTTTCATACTGCTCAAAATCATTTTATGGCTACTTATATTCAGTTTTCACAAATATACGCTTTTTTTTCTAAAATATTCTTATATCTCAAAAATTTAATTTGCCCCACCTGGGATTTTTATCTAAATTTGCATTGACACTAAAAAATAAGACTTTCTATGAGACACTTACTAATATTAGCCACAATTCTGTGCATTTCACCATTTGCTACGGCCGCAACCATACAGCAAATGCGATTCCATTGTGCCGACGACACCACCGCTATCAACGACCTGCTACGCCAAGGTGCCAACTCCAAGCTTGCCAATCCGGCCGAACTCGTATCATTTTACGCGCACAGGCTGCTTGGCACGCCATACGTGGCGCACACACTTGAAGGTGACACCGAGAAACTCACAATCAATATTCACCAACTCGACTGCACCACATTTGTGGAAACGCTCTATGCCCTCACACGGACTACGCTCGCGGGACGCACGTCATGGCGCGACTTTGCGCACCACCTCGAAAATCTGCGTTATCGAGCCGGCAAAATGACCGACTACACTTCACGGCTGCACTACATCAGCGAATGGATTATCGACAACAGTGCTCGCGGCAACCTCATGGATGCCACGCCGGATATGCCCGGAAAATTATACTTGGTTAAGGATATTGACTTCATGACAAAGCACCGCCAGTCGTATAAATCGCTTGCCGACAGTGCCACATTCCTCAAAATACGCGATTATGAGATGGGCTTCCGCAATCATCGTTTCCCATACGTAAAGAAAGAATGGCTCGGCCAAAAGAAGTACATCGAAGCCCTGCGTAGCGGCGACTTTATCGGTCTTGTGACAAAGGTCAAAGGACTCGACATATCACACCTGGGAATAATTGAAAAAATTGATGGAAAGGCATACCTGCTCCACGCTTCGATGACTGGTGGTAAAGTTCAAATCGAACCGCTTGAGCTCCACGAAATGCTTCGCCGCAACAAAGACAACATTGGCATACGCGTTTTCCGCATCAAGCACGACTAATCGAGAGCAAACCGCATTGCCACGCGCTCAATTCACCTCATCCTCACCCGGAACCCACGCATAAGCTCCAATATCAACTCCGCCGCGTTGCCAGCGATCCACTCCATATCGGTCATACCGCGCGCGCTCGGGGCACAAGTCGCGGTTACCCATAGAAATGGCGCTACTGCCGTTACGCAGGCGATAATCAAAAATATACTTCTCGCGCTCGGTGTAAAATTTGGGGTCACCATTCCACACACAACTGATGAAATTCGCGTCGTCCACGCCGTTCGCCTTGAGCAGGCAGTTTCGCAGATACACTTGAGTGCCGTCGAGGTTGCCCATATCCACATCTCTCGAATTGCCGTAAATCAGACAGTTATCCATCTGGCAATAAAGGCAATCCATATTGTCTTCCGGCACGTTGAAGTTAACGAGCGGACGATCAATCGACGAGAACAAGTAGTAATTCGCCATTGTGCACTGCGCGAACCAGGCCTTCCCGCCATAAAGGTCAACCACAGCCTGCGAGCCATCGCTGAACTCGCACCCCACGGCCTCCACCCAAGCGTTAATCGACGTGAAAACGCTGTTGCCAGAGTTATGAAACACGCTATTGAACATATACAAAGTCCGCTCGTTGGCGTTGGTGGCTTCAATCCAGAGCCCCCACAGACTGCCACGCATCAGCACGTAGTGCATTTCACTTCCCAGACTGCCCGGCATAAATTCCACGCCCTCCCACTGATTCGACATTATGTCGTAGCCAATCTGTCCCACCACGTGGTCCAGACGGTCGCCTCGCAAGGTTATGGGCTTCTCTTGCGTGCCCTTGGCCAGCAGACGCCCCTCCACCTTCAGCTTCGCTTTGTCGTGGAACAGTAGCGTCGCACCTGCGTCAATGGTCAGCGTGGCTCCATGAGCCACCACCAGCGAGTCATACACCACATAGGGCTTATTGGCAGTGAGGTGGGTGTCGGCGGTTATCTTTGTGTCTATCAAGCGCTCCACATCTTGTCCCCACGCAGTGAGTACAACTTGCTGCGTCACACCGTTAGTCTCAAACAGAATCTTATCCTTTAGCCAAAGCGGATTGTCCTGACCGGTGGCATCGAGCAAACTCTCCACAAACACGTAGATGCTGTCGCCGCACATAATCTCCACATCGTGGAACTCATCGCCCTTCACCCCATCCACGTTAAGGAAAAAATGGCCTTCACTCTCCTCGGCCACACGAATGGAACTGATGCGAATATTCTTCTTCGCCTTGTTATAGACGACAAACTGCTTAGTGGGTGAACCCTGAGTGGTTATCACTGTGTCGAACTTCAGTGTATCTACCGAGAACGAGAGTTTGTCGGTCGAGGATGTGGTAAAATCATCATTGATGCAGCTTGTGACTGCGCACAGCACCATCAGAGCCGCAATCGCTGCCATTATATGTCGGTAAAGTTTCATCTTAGTTAGTCACAGACAATTTATGCTATTTATTTTCAATAATAACGCAACGCACTATGATTTATTGCATTCCCTCGCCATACCGCGGCAATTCTTAACATACGCAAACCACCACGTCATCACAGGGTGTGCTACAGTCTGTGAATCCGTTTTTTGTTGCCACTTTGACATTTCAGACACTATTTATCCCATTTTGTTACGCAGAATTTGGGGCTTACTGGTCGGTATGAGCAACAGACCACAATCTGGATGTTTTAAACAACCGAACGAATATCCTATAAACAACCGAATAAATTGGCGTCACTGTTGGCATTATTTATGAAAAATGTGCTCAACTCTGAGAATTTTTTCTTATTTTTGTGCTGTATGGTTGAATTTTTCCTTTTTGTTTTCACTCATAAAGCTGCTGAAAATCAGCAACCTTACAAAATTCCAACTATGCTTTTTTACTTTAGAGACTTAAGTTAAGACAGAAAATATTGTATGTCAAATAGATGTCTATATAATGCCACATTCGCCAAGTTCTTGAATCAAGAGCCTCTAGCTATATTGGGCTCTCTTCACAATAATTATCATGGGGATTCGCTGACGACTACCGATGAGGCATGGATGGGTGAAATCACGCTGATGCAGCAAGTGTTGGAACCCTGGAAGAACGAGGCAGGACAGATTGTTTTCGAATATGACATTCCACGTCTTGGGAAGCGTATCGACGTGGTACTGCTTCTGCGGGGGATGATATTCTGCCTGGAGTTTAAGGTGGGCAAGAAGGAAGAGTTTCAGGCAGGCATAGAGCAGGTAATGGATTATGCGCTCGACCTAAAGAACTTCCACCTTTTCAGCCACGACAGAAAGATTGTGCCAATACTGATTCCGACAAGGTATAAGGAGTACACAACGGTATTTCAACCTTCGGTTTACAACGACGACATCTACAACCCGATGATTACGGGCGAAGAGCACCTGCAGGAACTGATAGCGAGGGTGCTGGAACATGCAGGAGCAAAGCAAAACAACGAATCGATAGACAACTGGCTTATTAGCCCCTATGCTCCAACCCCGACAATCATAGAGGCGGCTCGTACGCTGTATGAAAACCACTCCGTTGAGGACATTACACGTCATGAGGCAGACAAAGTATCAACCGACCGCACCATCAACTATATCCTGGATATTATAGAACAAAGTAAAAAACGCCGACAGAAAAGCATCTGCTTTGTGACTGGCGTGCCGGGTGCCGGCAAAACGCTTGTAGGACTTGATGTGGCCATCAAGCAGACTTATAAGGACGGCGAGCTGGACAAGGAGAACGGTGCCATATACCTGTCTGGCAATGGACCGCTTGTGGCGGTACTGACCGAAGCTTTGGCTCGCGACAACCAGAAGAAATGCTCTGCCAAAGGTGAAAAGAAAAACATGACGGATTCGCGACGCGAAGTGAGCGAGTTCATACAAATCATCCACCGCTATCGCGACAATATGCTGGCCAAGATAAAAAATCCTGTGGAGAATGGCATAGTAGAGATTGACCCCGAGAAGGCTGTACGTCTGGAGGCAACAGGATATGGCGAAGTGGAGCACGTGGCCATCTTCGACGAGGCTCAACGCAGCTGGACACACAAGCGCATAGCCGACTACCTGAAGCGTGGCGGAACGTATGGCAACAAGCTGAAGGTGCCCAACTTCCCAATGTCGGAAGCAGAATTCCTGATTTGGTCGCTCGACCGGCGCGAGGACTGGGCCGTTATCATTTGCCTGGTGGGTGGCGGACAGGAAATCAACACAGGCGAGGCGGGTATAACAGAATGGATCAATGCGCTGAATAATCGATTCAAGCATTGGAATGTCTTCATATCCAACAAGCTGACTGAACCAGAATATGCAGAAGGCCGTGTGAACGATTTGCTACAGGAGAATAACAATGTCTTCTACTCCGACGAATTGCATCTGGCAGTCAGTTTAAGGTCGTTCCGAGCTGAGACGCTGTCTGCTTTCGTGCATTCACTGTTGTCGTTCACCCCTGATGCTGCAACGCTCTACCAAGACGTGAAGCAGAAAGGATATCCCATTGTGCTGACCCGCGACATGGAAAAGGCTCGTGCATGGCTTCGCAAACAGGCACGTGGCAGCCAGCAGACAGGTGTATTGGTCACGAAGGTGGCAGCACGATTCAAGCCGCTGGCCGTACATATACTTGGACAAGGCGACGAAAATGCTGTGCATTGGTTTCTCGAAGACAAGACAGATATCCGTTCTTCGAACTATCTGGAGGACGCCGCCACAGAAATACAGGTGCAGGGTTTGGAACTCGACTACGCTTGTGTGTTGTGGGATGCTGATATGCGTTACGAGGATGGCAGATGGACATACTATAAATTCAACGGCAAAAACAAATGGAATCCTGAGAACAACGAGGAAAACCGCAAATATATGCTCAACGCCTACCGCGTGCTGTTGACTCGCGCCCGCCAAGGGATTGTTATCTGTGTTCCAACTGGTAACGGCAAGTTGGGTTCTGATGGCTTCCCCGAAGACTCGACACGTCTGCCGGAGTTCTACGATGGCTCATACGAGTATCTGAAATCGCTGGGTTTGGAAGAAATATGAAAAGTTTATGGAAGTATTCTCTCACATATCAACTAGATAGAGCAACAGAGTATGCTCCTGAAGAAGATACGGCGATTGAAATCATTAAAGAAAATGTTAGAATATAATTCGTATTTGCTCAAAGTAATAGATAACGAAGAAGAAAACAAAGAAGATAACGCTACCGACCAAAAGGGCAAACTACTCGAAATGCTGAAGAACATGAGTGAAGAAGAACGTGCGGCACTTATGGAAGAAGCATCATAATAGGTTATAAGTTGGCATATTTATGGTATTAAAAATGGAATAAGTAGGTATATTTGTGGTATTAGAAACGGAATAAGTAGGCAAAATTATTGCTAAAAACATGGAATAAGTGGATTTTTTCTTTACTGAATAAAGATTTTATTGTAATTTTGTAGTGAAATTTTAATGACATTATTATGCTTGAACGTAAATTCACTTCATTCCTGGAAAGTTTCCTTTTGGAAGAGCCAAATAAGATTCTGCTCGTTAATGGTGCACGACAGATAGGTAAGTCTTACCTTATCCGCTATGTTGGTCAGAAGTTGTTTCGACATTTTGTTGAGATCAATCTCAAAGAAGACATCGAAGGTGATAAGGTTTTCGCAGATGTTCATACAACTACCGACCTCTATATGCGGTTGAGCAACTTCTATTCCTCCCCCTTGGGCGACAAAACCGATACGCTGATCTTTTTGGATGAGATACAAAGCTATCCTCACTTGATGACGATGTTGAAGTTCCTCAACGGGGAGTCGCGCTATCGTTTTATTGCAAGTGGTTCCCAGTTAGGTGTTGCTTTATCGGAAACACCATCTGTGCCCCTTGGTAGTGTGACTGTTGAGCAGATGTATCCTCTCGACTTTGAGGAGTTCCTTTGGGCCACAGGTGTCGGCAAGGAATGGATAGAGAATATACGGGAGCACTTCAGCCATGAAGAGTCTTTGGATGAAAGTACACATAACATTCTGTTGAAGCGTTTCCAATATTATCTGCTTGTGGGCGGGCTACCTGAAGCAATCAACAAATATCTGGCTGATCGGAATATGGTTCGCGTCAGGCAGACACATAGGGACATACACAATCTCTATCGCATTGACGCTTCACAATATGATAAGGAACATAAACTTAAGATTCGCAAGATTTACGACCTTATCCCCAGCATCTTGGAAAAC
>CADADP010000064.1 GCA_902786725.1 uncultured Bacteroidales bacterium | reverse complement strand
CATAGTCGGGCCAGCGACATCACCTTTTCATTCAGTCCCAACAGGCGAGTGGAACACGTAAGATGCAGAGCCACAGGCTCATCCGTCGTCGCAAACTCCAAGTCTTCTTTCACATAATCATGAATAAACTCCAGCAACTCCATCGGCTTCACATGGCTCATCTTCTCACGCATCCTATGAAGACACGGGCTCTGGTCGCATATAACCGGATAACGGCCATTTTCACTCGCCGCGAGCAATGCTTGCTCCAGTTCGGCCGTCTTCCTGTCGGCTATCTGGGGCATACCTTTGCTCTCCCATATCATGCCACAACACATCTCCTTCATATTCTCGGGGAATATCACCTCCCAGCCGGCCTTGTTCAGCAGTTTCACCACTTCTGTGGTCAGATCTTTTTTCACTCCTTTCGAGCGCCCCATGGTCTGATTCAGGCAACTCGGGAAATACACCACCTTTCGTTCACTCGACTTCTGCTTCACACGCTTTGACTTGTGCGCTTTCGGCAGCGATGGAGTCCACAATGGCACACCCACTTTGTGCAATGCTCGCCCGGTCTTCGTTGTCAAGTCATCACCCAGCACGGCATGAGCCGCACTGGCTACATACAATAGCGTTTTCAGACCCACTCGCACTTTGTTCATATTGCGCGAACAATACTCGCCCAACCTGTATCCACAGCTATCGGGTCGCATATTTCGCGTCCTGATGTCGTGAGTCAAGTCCCCAACGTTTATCTTCATCGGACACGACATCGAGCACAGCCCATCGGCGGCGCAAGTCACCTCTCCATAATACTTGTAATCTTTCTCTAAGCGCTTCAGCCGTCCATTATTCTCGCCACTGGCTCTAAGCCGCGAAATCTCGCGCTGAGCCACTATTCGCTGCCGCGACGACAACGTCAATCCGCTCGACACACAATTCACCTCACAGAACCCACACTCTATGCACTTGTCCACGTGTTCGTTAGTCAGAGGCATCGGCTTAAAGTTCTTGATGTAACATTCGGGGTCCTCATTGAATACCACGCCGGGATTAAGCAGATTATCCGGATCAAAAATTCGCTTTATCTCTCGCATCACCTCCCAGGCCGCATCTCCCCATTCTTTTCGCACAAATGGCGCCATGTTCCTGCCGGTCCCGTGCTCGGCTTTGAGCGAGCCGTCGTACTTATCCACCACCAGCCTCACGATATCTTCCATCAGGCTGCGGTATCTCGCCACTTCTGCATCTGTGTCGAAACTCTGCGATATGATAAAGTGATAGTTGCCCTCGAGGGCATGCCCGTATATGCAACTGTCGTTATATCCATGCTTCTCCAGCAAGTTGGCCAAGTCCACCGTCGCGTCGGGCAAATCTTCGATGTGAAATGCCACATCCTCAATCAGCACCGTGGTGCCCAGCGGTCGAGTACCGCCCACACTGGGGAATACACCCGCACGAATGGCCCAGTATTTCCCATATTCCTTGGGGTCGCTGGTGAAGCGAGCCGGCACATAAAGCTCAAATTGCGATAGTAGCAGTTCTATCATCCGTATGTTGGATTGCAGTTCTTGCTCGCTATCAGCGCTTGTCCTTATCAACACGGCCGTCAAGTTCTCTCCAGTGGTGTCGTTAACCGACGCCAGCGACTTCTTGTCGAGCATCTCAGCGCACTCCACCGGCAGGTTCTTCATCGCCACCACAGCCTCACAAGCCGAGCGCATATCCGTGAAATACAGCATCGCACTGGCGGTGTGGCTATACAGATGTCCCGTCGCCATCGTGAATTCACTCGCAAAACCCAACGTTCCCTCGCTTCCCACCATCAGGTGAGTGATAATCTCAAACGGATCGCAGAATCGCACCAGCGGATACAGGTTAAGTCCGGTCACATTCTTTATCGCGTATTTCCGCTTGATGCGCTCCACCAGTTCGCCATCACTCATCACACTCTCTCGCAATGCCTCTACCTTGTCAATGAAAGCCTTATGAGTTAAAGCGAATTGCTTGCGACTTTCAGCGTCACCTGTATCCAAAATAGTGCCGTCGGCCAGCACTATGCGTATGCTTCTGAGCACCTTGTCGCTATTGGCGTGCGTTCCGCAACTCATACCTGAAGCGTTATTCATCACTATTCCACCCACCATGGCGGCATTTTTCGATGCCGGGTCGGGACTGAACATCTTTCCCAACGGCCGTAAAATCTCGTCAACACGGCCACCCACTATTCCGGGCTGCAATGTTATCGCACTTGCGTCGGCGTTTATGCTGTAGTTTTCCCAGTTTTTTCCGGCCACTAGCAGTATCGAGTCGGTAACCGACTGACCCGACAGACTCGTCCCGGCTGCACGGAATGTTACGGGAAGGCCCATGGCGCTGGCTGTTTTCAGAAGATAAGACACCTCCGCTTCATTCTTTGTCCTGACTACAACCTGAGGCAGCAGGCGATAAAAACCCGCGTCTGTACCCCAAGCCAGTCGATGCAAGTCATCGGTGTAGATTCGCTCCGGTGGAATCACACCGGTTATCGCGTCCACGTATTTCTTATAGTTCTTCTTCATCTTTTCCCATATTTCTCAGTTATTATCCGGCTCTTTCTCTCATTAATTCCGGCTATGGCAGAGGCATAAAGCTACTCCCCGCGTTATACAGGTAGTAGCGTGCGCTACGCATCTTAAACTTTTCAGCGTCCTTATTAAAGTAGTCTTTTATGTCTTCAACCTTATAACGCTTTATAAAACGCTCGCGTATCTCTTTGGTGCCACACACTTTGTCGAACATGGCATAACGCTTAGCGTTCTGCTCAAATATTTTCACTTCAGGATACATCTCATGCACCACCTGCAGGAAATAGAACTGCGTCAACGTCAAGTTGGCCTTATCGGGGTCGGTGATATAAATCTGGACACCGTGTACCTCCTGCAGCGACTTGTCCACCGCTACCGAAAGTGCAAAGAACGGCTTCACATTTATCGGGCGGAACTTAAGCCCGGGCAAGTTCAGCGCATTCATTCGCATTGCCAGCGAATCGGCATCAATCCACGATGCGGCAAACAGTTGGAACGGCAACGTATAACCTATTCCCGTATTGAAAATATACAACTCGCCCAGTATGCCCGAGAGGGGGTAGAAGAATGCGCACTCCGGAGTTGGTATTTGTGGCGACGGCAGCACCCACGGCATTCCTGTATCGCGGAACTTCATGTCGCGCCGCCAACCTTCCATCGGGATAACGGTCAGTTTCGCTTTCCCTTTTATGATGCCTTCGCCATTCAGATACCGCGCTAATTCACCGGGAGTCAGGCCATAAAGATAGGGGATGGCATACTTGCTCACGAACGAGAAGTAGCCGTCTTCCACCAGATTGCCCTCCACCTTATTGCCGCCCAGCGGATTAGGACGGTCAAGCACCATAAATTCCACTCCATTCTCTGCACACGCCTCCATACACACACCCATCGTTGCATAGAACGTGTAGCTGCGGCATCCCACGTCCTGTATGTCATACACAAGCACATCTATGCCCTTTAGCATCTCGGCCGTAGGCTTATGCGTCTTCCCGAATAACGAGTACATTTTTATTCCTGTCTTGGGATCAACTGCGTCGCCCACAGCATCTCCGGCATGTGCATTTCCGCGTACTCCATGCTCCGGGCCAAACAATGCCACCAGTTTCACTCCTGGCGCTTCATTAAGTATGTCCACAGTGGATTTCAGGCTATTGTCTATTCCGCTTGGATTTGTCACAAGCCCCACTCGCTTGCCCTGCAGCTCCTTGAATCCGCCATCGCGCAGCACCTCCACGCCTGGCTTCACCACAGCGCTCATCGTAAGCGCCGCCAGCAAAAGACTAAGTGATAACAATCTTCTCATAATACTCTTCATTTTTCTACTTTTGATTAATCTGTGGTTTTTACTTGTGACCGTAATCCGGATCTATCCTTTTATCGGCAAAATAAGTCACTACCAGTGTAGCGGCACAGCAGGCTATCACCATCCAGAAGAAATTGGCGTATCCCAGCATCTCCTGCAGATACCCTGCAAACATTCCAGGTATCATCATGCTAAGTGCCATAAAAGCCGTGCATATCGCATAATGCGACGTCTTGAACTCGCCCTCCGAGAAATATATCATATAGAGCATATAGGCCGTGAAGCCAAATCCGTAGCCGAACTGTTCTATCGCTACTGCCGTGCTGATTGCCACCAGATTAGTGGGCTGCCATATTGCCAGATACACAAACGTCAGGCACGGTAGTGTCATACATGCGGCCATCCACCACAGCGATTTTTTCAAGCCCACTTTCGACGCATATACTCCGCCCAGAATGCCTCCTATCGTCAGGAAAAACACTCCTATCGTTCCATACACTATGCCCACATTCTCCGTTGAGAGACCCAAGCCTCCAACTTCTCTTCCGGCCACAAGAAATGGGGTGCACATCTTTATCAAGAACGCCTCGGGCAAGCGATATAAAAGCATGAACACTATCGCGAGCCACAAACCGGGTTTCTTGAAATAAGTCGCAAACGATTGCCCAAACTCTTTTATGATTTCCGACGCGCTCGATTTCTTGCCCTCTCCCGCAATATGCGACCGGTCTGAATCGGGACGTGGCACAAAGAACGTGTGATAAAGCGTTACGGCGCTAAACAGCACTGCAGTCACCAGCATGGTCACAGTCCACGACATCGGTATATTGCCGGTCTTGGTCTCCACAACGCCGGCTATATACACCAGCACTCCCTGCCCGAATATCGACGACAAGCGATAGAACGTGGAACGGATTCCCACAAAGGCTGCCTGATTCTTCTGCGTCAACGCCAACATATAGAAGCCGTCGGCCGCAATATCGTGTGTAGCACTCGCAAAAGCCGTTATCACAAACAGCAGCAAGGTCACTGTGAATATGCTTATCGGTGTCTGCCCACTGGCTATCGTCTCGGCCGACGGATGCGGCATGGTGAGCGTGAGAAGAATAAATGCCGCAGACATCAGCACTTGCATCGCTATCACCCACCAGCGCTTTGTCTTTATAATATCCACAAACGGACTCCAAAATGGCTTTATCGTCCACGGAAGGTATAACAGACTGGTAAATAGTGCCATCTCCCCATTGGGCACTCCCATCTTGGCCAGCATCAGCACCGATATGTTATTCACGATGAAATACGGGATGCCCTCAGCGAAATAAAGCGTCGGGACCCACACCCACGGCGACACGTTTTTTAATATTTTCTCGTTCATATGCTTGTTATCTTTTTCTGTGGTTTGCGCCACAAATTAATATTCTTTCTCTATCGTTGCTCCCACAAAGTAATGAAGCAGTATCTGCTTGTAATCGTAGCCCTTGGCGCCCATCACAGCTGCGCCTATCTGGCACAGCCCCACGCCATGCCCCCAGCCGGCTCCTCTAATGACAAACTTCGCCGGATAGCCCTCAGCATCCGCATCATGCTTCTCCACCACAAAGGCTGAACTATACAGAGCACTCTCGCTCAGAGCATAGCGGATAGCAAGTTCCTTGCCTATTACAAGGCTCTGCTTCTCTCCCACTATCTTCATCTTGTACAGCCGGCCCGAAGTGCCACGGGCCACGGGTTGTAGATCACGTATCCGGCCATAATCCACTCCGGTCCTGCGCCTTATCAGCTCCGATAGCTCATCCTGACCATACTCCACTTTCCACCGGTAGAAGTCGGTAGTCTCTTGGTCATAGTCGTTAAGAACCTGACTCAGAATCTCTTTATCAGTAGTGTTACAGAATGCTCTGGGACTCGACAATATCCACTCTTCGGCAGCGGCTTCGCGCGTCAAGTCGGGAAAATCCATCTCGTCCTCTCCGTCTCTACGGGCCACCAGGTAACTGTGGTGGTGGTCCTCCCAGCAGTTCTCAAACTCCTCAAACACGCCGCCACACGACTTCGAGAATCGTGCGTCGCACAGTTCACCATCGCTCATAAGCACCTGTCCCCATGTGGCATCTATCGCGCGGCGCACTGTCTCGGTACTGGCGCGGGTAATACCCTGATAGCGCTGACAATGGTCGTCGGCACACACGTCAAAGTTCTTATGGTCATCGCGGTCCCACCATCTTATCTGCTCGCCGACAGTTCGCCGCTCTATTTCAGTTGCGGAATTGGCCGTATCGGGTGTCTTTCTGATTTGAGCCAGCAACCAGCTACGCGAAATCACGGCATGCGCCTTTAGCAGTTCTAACGAGGCCGTTGCACTCATCTCACTCGATATCACACTCAGCAGATAGTCCTCTATCGGCAGGATGTTGATGGCAGTTATCTTGTCGTCCTCAACTATCAGCTTCAGCGACCCGCGGAACGTTTGGTCCTCCTTGCGCCGCCAGTGGAAACTCACGCCGATAGTCACATCCTTGAGTGTGAACGAGTCTTCGGCCCAACTCTGCGGAATAAAAAGCAACTCTTCACGCAGCTCTCCGTTCCACAAAATCTTACTAGCTGAGCACTTCACCGTCTGTGTCCCGGTTACGGCACACCCACTCGCGCTATATGTCCCGTTCAGCACAAACGAGACTTCCGGCTCATTCATAATTCCCACTCTCACTTGGGGCACATCGTTCTTTTTCATATCATTACTTCGTTTTATTCAGGTAAGAAAGTGCCTTCGCTCTCTCTTCTTCTATTATTTTCCACGATGCGGCGCAGTTGGCCTCATCTCTCGTAACTTCACAATACATCAGCATTACATCATCCACCGTGATGCGGTCGAAATCTTCCTCGCGAGCAAGCACTACCAGACCGCCCAAATCCACCGACGCCGGACTTAACAGATAGTGCCCTTCTTCAGTACCGTAAAACGATGGCCTGTGTTTCGTGCGCGGGAAAACCAGCATGTGGTAATGCCACTTGCTGGCAGTGGTCCAGCACAGCACGTTCTGTCCCGCCTCGTCACCACCTATCCGCGGCAACCTGTCCTGCAGGCTCTCGTGCCACGCAACCGCATCACGTGCATCTTCACAAGCGAAGTGGTACATCATTCGCCCATAGCTTCGCAGCAGAAAACCCGACACTTGCTCTTCCTTGCACATGCCTCCCTCACGTTGTGTCACTATTGCCACGTTCTTGGGCATGTCCTCAATCTGCTCGCATATTGGCAATTCCGATTTCACCCCCGCTTGGAAATGAAAATGATCGGGTACCGAAGCACCACATCGCGGTCCGTTATAAAAAACCACATAATCGGGTAACTCTTCGGCCAGCCGGAGCAAGTCGCCCACTCGCCCCATTATTCGCTGTGGCGCATGTTCCAAGGCGGCTATAGTAAAGTGACGCGAAAAGATGGGATACGGATTCACCTGTATCTTGTATTTTTCGCGCCACACTATTGTGGCCTGTTCCCGAGGTTGGTTCTCCACGCACAAGAAGCACTTTCTCGCGCGTAGCGAAGCCTCATCCACTCGGGCCGACGATGAGGCCAGTCGCTGTGAGTTATACTGCACCTCTACATAGGAGCTACGCGAATCGTA
>CADADP010000063.1 GCA_902786725.1 uncultured Bacteroidales bacterium | reverse complement strand
GCTCGAGTTGGCGTAGTAATACGTTGTTGTATTTGCCGCGCCAAGCGTCATTCCCGTAGTGGAACCCGCATTGAGTTGAGTCCAGTTCGCGGCTGTGGTATATGTCATTGCATAAACCTCTGCCCAATTAGATTGCGCCCACGCTCCCTGCGCCACCGCGCATAGCATGGCGATTATCAAAAGCAGTTTTTTTGTCTTCATGTTGACAATATGTTGTTTGTTATTATTTCGCTGCGCTCGGCTTGCGCTGTTTAAATAACAAAATTAGACATTATCATTAAATAATACAATTAATAAAACTGTTTTTTATAATCCTAAAATCCGCCACTCTCATATCTCTTGTCTATTCACGTTTTGGCGATGTAGGCCAAACAATAAGGCGAGGCCGGGAATTAACACATGGTGGTTGTGGCCACGCTTTGAGGTTATAGCTACAGGGGTGACATTAGACAAAAAACGAGCGTTTTTTTTGTTCTGCGCACGTTTTTCCGTAACTTTGCAAAGTATGAATTTTTTGGAAACAATAAGTGAGTGGATAATCCGTGCGAGTGATTTCGTTTGCGGTTATCCTGAGTTTTTCCTCCTGATAGGTGGCGGGTTGTTCCTGTTTGTCTATTCTGGAGCAGTGTCGGTGAGGCGATTGCCGCAGGCCCTGCGCGCGTTGCGGCAGAAGCAGGCCACTCAGTCCGGTAAGCAGTCGGGGCAGATTAGTTCGCTGCAGGCGTTGCTGAGCGCGATTGCGGCCACAGTGGGCATGGGCAATATAGCCGGAGTGGCCATAGCGCTCACCATAGGAGGCCCCGGCGTGATATTCTGGATGTGGGTGAGTGCCATTGTGGGTATGTCAACCAAGTTTTTCGAGGGAACCCTGTCGATACTCTTCAAGGGGAAAGACTCTAACGGGGAGTTGCAGGGCGGCCCCATGTATATAATCACCACGGCCTTGAGCCGCAGATGGCGCCCCGTGGCTTATGCTTTCGCGTTCTTTGGCCTCTTCGGCACACTGTGCTTCATGCAAGCTAACCAACTGGTGGAGTCGATAACCACAGTGTTTACCACACCGGCCGGGATTGAGAATACGGCATGGTTGCGTTTTGGCTTGGGGGTCGCCATAGTGGCGATAGTGAGTTCGGTGATATTGGGTGGAATTAACCGCATAGCCAAGTGGGCGTCTAAGATAGTGCCCACGATGGTGATAATATATTTCTTGCTGGTGGGCACCATAATGGTGCTTAATGTGCAGGCATTGCCGGGTGTGTTTGCCTCGATAATTAAGGGCGCATTCAGCTTCGAGGCCGGTTTTGGCGCATTCGCGTTTGTGGCACTTACCGGTGCGCGCCGTGCTGCGTTTATCAACGAGGCCGGCGTTGGAACGGCATCGATGATGCATGGAGCGAGTCAGAACACCGATGCCGTGCGTGAAGGGCTCATAGCGATGCTCGCGCCAGCCATTGACTCGGGAATTGTGTGCACGCTCACGGCTATCCCCATACTTATAGCAGGCAACTACGTGGGAGTTACCGATGTTAAGGGTCTATATATCGCACTTGGGGCTTTCGGACAAATGTTGCCCGGAGTGGGGCAGTACCTACTCATGGTAATTGTGTTCTTCTTCGCCTTCTCCACAATGTTCTCGTATTCCTACTATGGTCAGAAATGCACCAATTTCCTCTTTGGCGCGGATAAGGCCCACTATTACAACTACTTCTACTTGGCGATGATACTGGTGGCCGCTGTGATACCGCTGGATGCGCTGGTGGGGTTTATGGACCTGGCGTTCGCTCTGATGGCATTGTGCACGATGGCGATGCTGATAAAACTTAGCCCACGGGTAAAAGCCTTGGCAAAAGAATACTTTGCCGCAAAGGCCTGAATACGAGGATATGAGAGATCAATGATGCTATAAAAATACTTGTTAAAAATGAATATTATGAAGAGATTTGTTGTGTTGTGGTTAGTGGCGTGGATGCTGATGGGTTGCAAAGCGCAAAGTCATGAGGACGCCGCTTCCGGTGAGACCACGTTTGTGACTTATAAGGGTGAGGCTACACTGCTCTATGGGCTGGCCGATTACAGCGAGGCTGATGGCGAGGACGGTGACTTCTACCAGTTTAACGACTGGCGGCTGTTCTGGCCCGAGAAGGTGAATGGCAAGAAGTCGGAACTGCTTCATAAGGCATTGGCATCCCAACTGATGCCACAAGGTGGGCCTGAAGGATTACACATGACCTACGATGAACCCACCGCGCGGGGCTTGGTAGCCGGGATGGAACAGTGTATTTGCGCTGATAGCCCTATTAACATACGCAAAGTGAAGAAGCCAGATGTGGATGCGCTTGCGCCAGGGCAGATGAGCAGTATGCGATGGATACTGAGGCTGAAGGAGAATAATGAGCGCGTGTATGTGTTTGAGGCTTTCCGAAGTTATTACTTTGCCGGAGCGGCTCACGGAATGTATAATTTTGCTTACGTTAGCTATGACTCGCAACTGGATAAGGAGATAAAACTCACCGATGTGGTGACCGACACGGTGAAGTTGCGCCAGGTGGCCACTCAGTATCTGTTTGAGGAGAACGACGTGAAGACGATGGAGCAACTGGTGGAGAAAACCGGCTATTTCATATATGAACCGCTGTTGCCCCTGCCGTCGGCGTTCTATTACGACGGTGTGACGCTCCACTTCGTGTATCAGCCCTACGAGATAGCATCGTATGCCGACGGGAAGCTCGATATTGAGATACCCACGTATATGCTGCAAGATGCCGAAATAATGACCGAATATGCGCAGAAATTGGCCACGTTTTAGGCTTCGAGTGCTGAAAAGGCATAATTTTTCGGTTTTTTTTGAAAAAAGCGTCCAAAAAGTTTGCAGATAAAAAAACTTGTAGTAACTTTGCAACGCAAAACGAAAGACTGGTGCGTTAGTTCAGTTGGTTAGAATGCCTGCCTGTCACGCAGGAGGTCGCTGGTTCGAGTCCTGTACGCACCGCGAGGAAGCTTCCCCAAAAGGGAGGCTTTCTTGTTTTGGTATGACGGGCATAGACGCGGGAGCTCGAATGCGCGTAAATCAACCTAAATAGGTCGTCAGACCGCAACGGGTGTAGAATGATTTGGGATTAATTTTCGCTCACGCCTGTAGGGGCTGAAAACTGTGAAATCTTGCCAGGCGGGATTCTTAGTTGAGTTTCCTCATTTCGTAGCCCAGAGTGTGCAGACGTGTGGCCATGCCGGCAAGGTAGAGCTGGTGCAGGCAGGCGAGAAATGCTTGGAAGGCTTGAGGCGTGCCCGGCTCCAGGTGAGCATGTAGCAGCATGGAATGGGCGCGTGCGGCGCAGTCCCCGGCCAGTTTCTCGGCTCGTGTGAAGTCGTCGCCGCGGAGCAGAAGCACGTCTTCGCGGATGTATTCATCCATAAGGTCGAAGCCACGTTTGTCGCGCAAATACCGGTACGGGTCGGGCATGTGGCCATATAGGTTCCAGTCTTCGTGCCAGAATTGAGCCATTGCCATACCTGTGTAGAATGCCCAGCCGAGGACCACAGTGGGGTAGAGGTTGAATTCCTTTACGGCATCGGGCAGAAACGACTGTGCGATAAGTTCCCATTTTTCTTCCACGTCGGGGCATTGCGGGAATATGCGGCCACAGACGTCGCGACTGACGAGGAAGCGATGCAAGTCGGAGTGAAGCGTGTTTTCGAAATCGGTGTCCATAACGTTTATCTTGAAGCTGTTATCAGAGTGGCTTCGCCTGTGATGGTGACCTGCTTGGCGCAAGCGGCAATCAGCAGAGACTCGCCCTGGGCGATGGTGATTGCCTGTGAGCCGTCGTGAGCCGCGATTTCGGCGTAGCCACTGATGCAAGTGGCAGTGAGGAATGAGTCGTGGGGCAAGGTCAAGGCTTGACTGCCGCTGATTTCTTGCCGGCAGACGCGGAACTTGGGCGACCGAAGCAGCACGGTGTTACCTGATGTGACATTGGCGTTGCATCCGGTGACAACGTCGGTGAAGCGGATGGTGCCGGCAGCGAGTTCGGTGTGAAGCTGGCGCTTGTTGCCGTTAGTGTCGGTGCGGTTGAAGTCGAATACACGGTAAGTGATGTCGCTTGGCTCCTGAATTTCCACGAGCAGATTTCCGGCTCCAATGGAGTGTATGCGTCTGGCGGGCAGGTCGAAGACGTCGCCGGCATGCGACCGATGGATGGCCAGAATGGACATTATATTGCCGTGGGCCAGCAGGTGCTCAAATTCGGCTCGGTCGGTGGGCCGGTTAAAGCCCGAGATGATGGTGGATTCGGGGTCGGCTTGGAGGATGTACCACATTTCGCTCTTGCCCGATGTGAGACCGCGGCTGTGGGCCTGGTCGTCGTTGGGGTGGACCTGAATCGAGAGTTGGTCGTGAGCGTCGATAATTTTGATTAGTAGCGGAAACTCATCGCCGAATTTCCCGTAGTTCACTTGGCCCACAATCTGTGGTCCGCAGAGGGCGATGACTTGCCGGAGCGACATGCCTTTCATCTGCCCATTGGTTACTATGCTTTCGTGTCCAGTGAGTCCTGAAATTTCCCAACTCTCTCCCACGTCGTTGTGCGGGATGTCTAAGCGCTTGAACCGGGCGATTTTTTTGCCACCCCAGAGAACTCGCTTGAGTTGAGGCTCGAATTTGAAGAAAAGTTGCATTTTGATTTAGTCTAAATTTATAACGGTTTTCCTATAAGTCGATTATAAGTTCAACGGGGCAGTGGTCGGACCCGAAGATTTCCTGATGTATGTCGGCACTGACCAAGTGTGGGTTGAGGTCGGACGAAGTGATAAAGTAGTCGATGCGCCATCCGGCATTCTTCTCACGGGCGTGGAATCGGTATGACCACCATGAGTAGGCGTCGGTGAGCGAGGGGTGGAAGAAGCGGAACGTGTCGGTGAATCCGGCGTTGAGCAGAGCGGAGAATTTCTCCCGTTCTTGGTCGGTGAAACCGGCGTTAAGTCGGTTGGTTTTCGGATTTTTGAGGTCGATTTCCCGGTGCGCCACATTGAGGTCACCGCAGAGGATAACCGGTTTTTTCGAGGCCAGTGAGGTGAGATAGGCTCTCATATCATCTTCCCAGGTCATTCGGTACTGTAGGCGTCGCAGGCCGTCTTGGCTGTTGGGCACGTAGGCTGTGACGAGGAAGAAACGGTCCATTTCCAGCGTGATTACGCGTCCCTCGTGGTCGTGGGCGTCGATGCCTATGCCGTAGGACACGCTGATGGGAGTGTGTCGCGTGAAGATGGCCGTGCCCGAGTAACCTTTTTTGTCGGCATAATTCCAGTAACTTTCGTATTGGTCGAAACTTATATTGAGTTGGCCGGCCTGCATTTTGGTCTCCTGAAGGCAGAAGAAGTCGGCGTTAAGGCTGTTGAAAACGTCGCGGAAACCTTTGCCGTCGCAGGCTCGCAGTCCATTTACGTTCCATGAGATGAATTTGAGTCGTGGCATGGTGCGGATGAGTGGTGTTAGAGTTTGGGTGAAAACGGTTTGGTGTGGTGAAGGTGGCGAGCGTGGCGTGGGCCGGCTGATTTATTTTTTCTCAATGCTCCGGCCAGCAGTAGAATGCCGGCCACGATGGCCACTATCAGCAAGGCCGTGCCACCAATGAGCAACGCTATGGAGGGCATAGCGAAGAAATAGAGCATAAGCAGAGCCACACCCAGCACGGTGCCTACGCTCTGAATAGCCACGAGAGTGGCGACGCGAGTGAGAAAATTATTGTTATTCATTATCCGAATTTGTTTAAGTCGTGGTCGTACCGCATCCCGATTTGTGCGAGCCTGTCTGTGATTTGCTCCGCGCTGATGTCGAGCGATGCGCAAAGTTCGTTGAGCGACGGGTATTCGTCGCGCAGTTTGGTGTTGATGAAACTCAAGAGTATGAACGGGTCGGATGGGATGTGGTCAGCCATTTTGTGTCGCTAAAAAGTTATAGCGCAAAATTACTTAAAAATGGCGATGAATGCAAGTTTTTTGGGCGTGAGTAGATGTGGATATGTGCCGATGAGGAAGGTTGTAGCGCTCAGCGCCGACGCTCGCTGGTGATGAATGCGGAAAATGACATTGACGGTAGCGAGAGAATGAGCTAAATTTGCGACCGAAAACGAAAACGGTGCAGATATGAGAATAAGTGGAGGAAATATGGGACGAGAAACGAGGAAAAGTGGTAACTTTGTGGTGATGACAATGCCCGAGTTACATAGGATTGAAGGTGCCGACACGATGCTGCTTCCCGAGCGGTTTACGTATCCATTCTGTTATGAGCCACATGGGCTGACAAGGCTGGCGGCCGAGCGAGTGACGGAATACCTGTCGGGGCGGTATGCGCACCACGATGCCCTTGAGCAAGGCAAGATGCTGGGTGTGCTGGTGGCGCTGGATAGTGAGGGGCGACTTGGATACTTGGCCGCATATTCGGGCGAAGTGGCGGGCCTGGAGAAAGACCGCTATTTTGTGCCGCCGGTGTATGATCTGAATGAGCGCGGCGGAGTGTTCAAGCGCGGTGAAGCGCGGATAACGGCGCTCAACCGAGTGATTGAATGGTTGGAGCGATTCGCGCCGATGGCAATCGCTCGCGAGCGACTGGCCCGCATGGCGGCGAGCCACGAGCGCGAAGAGCGAGCGTTTAGGGAACGAATGGTGGTGAACAAGGCACAGCGTACCGCGCGGCGCGTGGAAGGGGCATTGAGCGCGGAGCAAGAGCAACGGCTGATACGTGAGAGCCAATTTGAGAAAGCCGAGTTGCGCCGCATGCGCCGCCGTCACGAAGAAGAGCGCAGGCCGCTTGAGGTGATGCTTAACGAACACCGAGAACGGATTTTGAGGCGCAAGCAACAGCGCAAGCAAATGTCGGAGGCGTTGCAGCGCCGAATTTTCGGGCTGTTTGAGATGCTCAACGGCCGTGGAGAGCGCAAGACCCTTCCGGAGATATTCAGCGAATACGACCAAACTCACGGCGGCAGTGGAGACGCGTTGCCGCCGGCCGGAGCCGGTGAGTGCGCGGCGCCGCGACTGCTACAGTTCGCCTACTCGAAAGGGCTGAAGCCAGTGTGTATGGGCGAGTTCTGGTGGGGCGCGTCGCCGGTGGGCGAAGAGCGCGAAAAGGGCAAGTTCTATCCGGCGTGCCATCACAAGTGCATGCCGATACTCGGCTTTATGCTTCAAGGCTTGGACGTGGAAGCCAATCCGCTGGCTGCCGACTGCGCGTTGCCGCTAAGCGTGGTGTGGGAAGACGAGTGGCTGGTGGCGGTGAACAAACCGGCCGGACTTGCCTCTGTGCCCGGAGTGGCGCATACCGACAGCGCACTGTTGAGACTGCAGAAGATGTATCCGCAGGCAAGACGGCTGATGCTCGCCCACCGGCTGGACCAAGCCACATCGGGTCTGCTGCTGGCGGCGAAAGATGATGTGACCGGTGCGCTGATGCATCGGCAATTCGAACGCGGCGAGGTGAGGAAGACCTATGTGGCCCTGCTGTGTGGCAACGTGGCGGCCGATGAAGGAGAGGTGAGCCTGCCACTTGGCGCTGATTATCACGACCGACCACGCCAAAAGGTAGATAGCGAGCGCGGCAAAGAAGCCCGAACGAGCTACCGCGTTCTGCGCCGATTCGCAAGGCACGTGCTGGTTGAGTTCACGCCACACACCGGACGCACGCACCAGTTGCGGGTACATTCGGCGAGCTCTCAGGGACTGAGAGCAGCGATAGCCGGCGACACCCTCTATGGAGGTCAGACCACAGTGCCGGCCACGGTGGCGGAGATTTTAACGCGCGATTATGGAATGAGTCAGCGTGGCGCCGCAGGAATATGGTTGCAGTCGCAAAGCCTAAGGTTTACCCATCCGATGACCGGCGAGGAGGTTAATATTGCTTTAAAAAAGCAAGTCCTTAAATTTGCTTAGTTAAGCGTGAATTAATGGCTTACTTCTAATTGACTTTTTATTGTTCCGGCTTCACATTCTTTGTTACGTGGAGATAGGATTCGTTCTGCGCTCGTTTTTGCGTAACGTTGCCACCGGGGCGGCGAAGTTACTGGGTGAATTCTAATAGCAAGTGCGAAATTAGTCAAAATTATTGATATTTTTGAAGAAACTTGATTTTGGTGTATCGAAATCAAGCTTTTTTCTTGGCCTTCGGTTGATTTTGTACTGTACCTGTTTGATGGTTTCATCGTCAATTTCAGTCAGTTGCATGTCTTTTGTGATGTATTGTCTGACA
>CADADP010000062.1 GCA_902786725.1 uncultured Bacteroidales bacterium | reverse complement strand
CTCGGGGATGTAGGCAATGTAATCGTCGGGCATCTGAACACGGAGCCACTCGCCGGACTGCTCCAGGACGCGTAGCGGAGTGCCCATGATGGCTTGTGTGGCCACTTCAGCGCTGTGTTTAGGCTCAGTTCTGAGCGTGGCCACAGCGAGTTTCACCAAAGCATTGCGGTGCGACTCGGGCAGAGTCTGCTCAAGCACAATTACCCTATTATCATAATCGGTGATATCGTTCATTCTCAGCACATTGTTAATAACATCACGCTGAGTCGAGGTTCCTACAGTGCCCAGAATGACCGTTTTACCATCTTGCGTTTCCGCACGCACGTCCCAAACGGCAGTGCGCTTGTCGGGGGCGACCTTAGACTTGAGTTCACTGAGTACCTGTTCGGGCTCAGCGGCAAATGCCATTAACGAAAGAAATACCGCAAATGCAAATATAAAGACATGTCTCATATAGAAAGAAGTTTTATTTGAATCCATAATAAATAATCTTGGTTATTAGCGGATTGGAGTTATGCTATTAACAGTGAGGTGAGAATTCCAGCAATCGTAGTAGAGGTTTCCGCCGCGCCATTCCACTTCACCGGGCTGGAAATCGACCGTTTCGCTACGGATAAAGGTCTTGGGCGGACTAAGTTTGTCGCCTACCCCCTCGTTTGATGCCATTCGGTAAGCATCGATTCCTGTGGCGAAGTAATCGTTCATTGGCGTATCATACACTCCACGGCCGAAAGATGGGTCGGTGGGCACCCATCCCACACCTTCAAAGTAAGTTTCGGCCCAGTCGTGCCAGTTGACCTCGCCCGGATGAATCATCCAACCACTCTCCCACCGCGCCGGTATCCCCAAGCTGCGGACAAGCGAAATGTAGAGCAGAGCAACTTGGCCACAGTCGCCGTGGTTATTAAGCAGCACATATTCCGGTATGTTGGCCAGTGTGCTGTATTCTCGCGCTCCCGCCCAGGGGAATTTGCCAGAAATCCAGTTGTAAATTTTGGAAGCCTGCAGCACGGGGTTAGTCTCATTGCCCACCAGTTCGAGCGCTAATCGGTGAATGCGCTCGCTCAGAATCATGTGTGGTGCCTCACTGGCTGTGTAAGTCTTGTATGTTTCGCTCTCCTTGTCATAAGGTTTGAGAAGAGCCAGAATATCTTGCTGACAGAGGTGCCGCTCTGCAACATCGTATGAGAATGTGTATTCGAAATGAGTGGGTTTCCCTTTTTGAGCCACAGCCTCCATATAGACGGTGTGATGCTTACTGCCAGTGCTGAACGTGACGGGTCGGTTGCCGGAGATAAAGCGGACGTTGCGCTGGCGCAAGTTCTCGAAGGGGAAAGGCATCCACACGCGCAATGTCTCGCCTGCCGGCAGAGCATCGGCATCTACATCGAGAGAGAAAGTGATGGAGACTTTTCGCCAGTCGCGTACGCCGTTTACGTCGGGCGCGCACCGCATTGCCTCGAGGAAATACTTGTGATTACGTCGGTAGCCATCGCCTTGGCGCTCGGGAGTGGCAGAGAACTCATCGCCGAGGAGCCACAAATTGCGAACAGCCTTGCGGAACCACCATTCACGGCCATCGATATTCATAACTTCGAGTTGGCGCTTGGCTTTCCATGCGGCAATCTGCGCGTCGGTGACATCGGGCACACGCTCCTGTATCATTTTGCGTCCCTGCTCTGGAGTGACATTAAAGTCCTTGCGAATACGCGTCATTATCTGGTTGAGAGAGTCGATTTTCACGGCATCGGCCTGCCGCACCACTTTAGGGAGTGACTTCATGTAGGAAGAAGCACGTTTGAACTCACCTTCTTCCATGAGACGATTCACGGAGGGGAGCCAGTCCTGCGCCACCATAGATAGTGAAATCGCAATGGTCACAAGGCACAAAAAGGCAATTCTGAGTTTCATATGATGTCATGTTTTAAGATTGTCACAAATTTACTAATTTTTAGCATTTGAGCAATGCTTTACTATGATTTTTTGTAACTTTGAGGCGAATTAACAGTTATGTTTTTAAACAGGAGAATTATATGGACTTGAAAGAAGCGATACGAAAACGTCACAGTGTCCGCAATTACGAAGAGAGAAGCCTTGCTCCGGAAGTGGCGTGTGCGCTGAGAGAGAGCATAAAACGATATAACGAAGATGGCGGACTTAACATCCAGCTAATAACCGATGAGCCTGCGGCTTTCGGCGGCCGTTGGGCGAGATACGGCAAATTCAGCGGAGTGACAAATTACTTGGCAATGATAGGTAAGAAAAGCGACGACCTGGACGAGAAGCTCGGGTACTACGGAGAGCGATTGGTTCTGGAAGCGCAAGCGCTGGGGCTGAACACATGCTGGGTGGGACTGACATACAGTAAGCAGGCCGAGCATCTGACGATCGGCAAGGATGAGAAGCTTGTGTGCGTGATAGCTTTGGGATATGGTGCTACGCAAGGCGTGACGCACCGCATTAAAACGATAGACAGCGTTTCGGTCAACAAGACCGGAGGACCGCTACCGGAGTGGTTCATTGCCGGAGTGGAGAGCGCATTACTGGCTCCTACCGCAATTAACCAGCAGAAATTCAAGTTCACACTGCACGAAGGCAACAAAGTGGAAGCCACGCATGGTATGGGATTCTATGCCGCAGTGGATCTGGGTATTGTGAAATATCACTTTGAAGTGGGAGCCGGGTCGGAGAATTTCAGTTGGTTGTAGCCCAACTGATGTTTCTGATGCCAGCAGCGTGTTTCAAAAAGATTGAGAAAAGGGAGAATAAAAAATCTCCGGCGAGAGACCGGAGACTGAAGTAGTGGGTGTTGACGGATTCGAACCGCCGACCCTCTGCTTGTAAGGCAGATGCTCTGAACCAGCTGAGCTAAACACCCGTGCTCTGGAAAAGCGATGCAAAATTAATACATTTTTCCGGAACTCGCAAATAAAAATGGGAAAAAATGAAAAAAATCGGCGTAAAATGACGTAAAAGCACGTTGATACTTGCATATATGGTTACAAATGACTAATTTTGTGGTTGCGAATAAAGCGCAAGTAGATGGTTGACTACCGATAAGGGTAAAAGGAGAAAAGTCGATAACGATTTATACCACAAGTGCGACAAACGCAAGAGAAAAAGAGCTGTGCGGGTCGAGAGACACTATCAGCAACACATAAACAACAATTTATTTATCACATTTACAAGATTTTAGATCATGGAAGAGAATTTTGAAAAAAAGCCGAAGAGGCCTCGTATAGGGGAGCTAAGGGCTAATGATGAAAACGCAGAAATGGGTCGTTATGAGAAAGTGGAATATCCGCGCGACCCCCAAGGACCTGAAAATCAGCAAAACGGACCTCTGAACGAAGAAGGCGGATACCATCAGAGTACCGGCTATCAGCAACGCGGAGGTTACCATCAGCGCCAGCAAGGAGGCTACCAGCAGCGCGGAGGTTACCAACAACGAGGCGGCTATCAGCAACGCGGCGGTTATCAGCAACGCGGCGGTTATCAGCAACACGGCGGATATCAGCAGCGAGGCTATCAATCCCGCTACCAGCAGCCGATGAATGACCAGCACGACATGGAGCAGAATGGTTACAACCAGGGAGATGAGAACTTTAACGGTTACCAGCAAGGAGGCTACCAGCAGCGTTATCCCCAAGGTGGCTATCAGGGTAGGCCTCAGGGCGGCTATCAGCAACGTGGCGGTTATCAGCAACGCAATTTCCAGCAGCAGCCTCGCGGATTCCAGCGAGGTTACCAGCAGCGCCCCGGATTTAACAAGCAGGCAAAGCGAGTGCATCAGCAGATGCGTTTCACTCCACGTCCACAACAAATCACATACGAGGAGACCATACTTGACCCCAACACCGAGATACGTCTAAACAAATATTTGGCCAATGCCGGCATTTGCTCGCGTCGCGAGGCCGATGAGCTGATTACGAAAGGCCTTGTGAAAGTGAACGGTGTGGCCGTGACTGAGCTGGGTGTGAAGGTGACTCCCAAGGACACCATTGAGTATAACGACAAGACGGTGACACCCGAAAGGAAGTGCTACGTGCTACTGAATAAGCCCAAGGACACCGTGACCACGAGCGATGACCCCAACGGCCGCAAGACTGTTATGGACCTGGTGAAGGGCGCGTGTGAAGAGCGCATCTACCCAGTGGGCCGCTTAGACCGCAACACGACCGGCGTGCTGCTGCTGACAAACGACGGCGACTTGGCATCGAAATTGACTCACCCCAAATATGTGAAGAAGAAAATCTATCAAGTGTGGACCGACAAGCCCATTAGCGAGGAGGATATGCAGCACATTGCCGATGGCGTGGAACTGGATGATGGTCCTATCCATGCCGATGCGGTGAGTTATGTGTCGCCCACGGACCGCAAGCAGGCCGGCATAGAGATACACTCAGGTCGCAACCGTGTGGTTCGCCGCATATTTGAGGCACTTGGTTACCACGTGGTGAAGTTGGACCGCGTTTACTTTGCCGGTCTCACCAAGAAGAACCTGCAACGTGGTCGCTGGCGCTACCTGACTCAGGAAGAAGTGAATTTCCTGAAGCAGAACTCATTTGAATAAAAACAACAGAACTCAACGAATCGAGTATCGATGACCGATGCGGCAAGTCACTAAAAGACTTGCCGACGTTGGCACAGATGACGACTGAAAAATTAAGCAACTAAAACATAATGGAACTGAAAAGAACAAAAATAGTTGATATCTTTAACCCTGAACTTGTGGGTAGCAAAGTGAGCGTAAAGGGCTGGGTTCGCACTCGTCGCGGCAACAAGCACGTGCAGTTTGTGGCACTTAACGATGGCTCCACAATAAAGAACCTGCAGATAGTGATAGACTTGGAGAAATTCGACGAGGAGACCATGAAGCCGATTACCACAGGGTCGAGTCTGCATGTGGAAGGCGACCTTGTGGCATCGCAGGGCAAGGGCCAGACAGTGGAAGTGCAGGCCAGCAGCATAGAAGTTTACGGCACTGCTGACCCTGATGAATATCCACTGCAGAAGAAAGGTCACACGCTGGAATTCTTGCGCGAGAAGGCACATCTGCGCATGCGCACCAACACCTTCGGCGCTGTGTTCCGCATTCGCCACCACTTAGCTTACGCGGTTCACAAATTCTTTAACGACCGCGGTTTCTTCTACTTGAACACGCCACTGATTACGGCCAGCGACGCAGAGGGTGCAGGCGAGATGTTCCAAGTGACCACACTGGACCTGAACAACTTGCCGAGGACAGAAGACGGCAAGATAGACTACAGCAAGGACTTCTTCGGCAAGGCCACGAACCTGACGGTGTCGGGTCAGCTTGAGGGAGAGTTGGGCGCCACTTCGCTGGGTGCCATCTACACGTTTGGCCCCACTTTCCGCGCAGAGAACAGTAACACGCCGCGACACTTAGCCGAGTTCTGGATGATAGAGCCGGAGATAGCGTTCTATGATATCAACGACAACATGGACTTGGCAGAGGACTTTATCAAGTTCTGCATTCAGTGGGCTCTGGACCATTGCAAGGACGACATTGATTTCCTGAATCAGATGTATGACAACACGCTGATAGAGCGCCTGAACGGTGTGCTGGCCGAGAATTTTGTGCGTCTGGACTACACCGATGGCATCAACATCCTGCTTGAAGCCAAGAAGAAATTTGAGTTCCCCGTGAAATGGGGCATTGACCTGCAGAGCGAACATGAGCGCTACTTGGTGGAGGAGCACTTTAAACGCCCCGTGATACTGACCAACTACCCGAAGGAGATTAAGGCGTTCTACATGAAGCAGAATGATGATGGCAAGACGGTGCGCGCAATGGACGTGCTGTTCCCACAGATAGGCGAGATTATAGGCGGAAGCGAGCGCGAGGCTGACTATGACAAGTTGCTGAATCGCATTAACGAGCTTAATATCCCGATGAAAGACATGTGGTGGTATCTGGAAACGCGCAAGTTTGGAACAGTGCCTCACAGTGGTTTCGGACTGGGCTTTGAGAGGCTGGTGTTGTTTGTGACGGGAATGCAGAACATTCGTGACGTGATAGCGTTCCCACGCACGCCTAACAATGCTGAATTTTAAGCTCCCAAAAATTGGGGGATTAAGTTAAAATTGTTGATTTGTTCATAATTTATAGGTGAGGTGACGTAGTGATGCGTCACCTCATTTTTGGTCTGTATTGGTTATAGAACTTATGGGATGGGATGGTGAAATATTTTGCGTTAAATAGCTATAAAAGAACGATATAGCCGGCAGTACAGGGCAGTGCTACAACGCCGGGCAAACCACAACAGGCTGTTACAGATTGTGATAAATGGATTGGAGAATTGGAGAAATTGACATTGACAAGGGCGTGATGGCAGTGTAACTTTGTAGCCGAGAAAGAAAGTGATCTTTGACATGATGGTTATTAACCCAAACAGGCTTAAAGAAGGTGCTTGCCAAGGAGAATGTGATGACAGACATTATATGCCTTGCGGTGGGAGAAATAATTTTCCGTCCTTAATTTGTATTCAGTATCTTTTGAATAAATCTATGCCAATTATGCCGTCGAAATGAAGCATAGAAAGAATTGATTCAAGCCACTGCGGCAATATTCCAAACTCCTGGTGGTATGATGGTAGTGATGGCAGGTCTTCAATGATAAGATTTACTTCACAACGATAAGTACATGTTTTGAAAGTGCCAATTAATGGATTGAAATCTTCGACTTCTCTTACCGGAGCTAATCCTGCAACGATAGTTCTATTAATATAAGCTATTGGCGCACCTGTGTAAACAATCATCCGCAAAGCCCGTTTATTCACTAACATTTCTATGGCAATCAGTCCCTGAGCAAGTGTCCCCTTGAATGAAGGCGCATAATTGGCATTATTATCAATGAACAACATATTATCTGATAGGCTAATCTGTAATGGATGGCGATGTATGATGTCCATTCCAACAAGCCTATTTACGATGCCATCCGCGCTCTATTCTGAGTGTGGACGCACGCAGTACACCTATCGCTGAATAGTTACTTTTACTGGTGTCCCATTTTTATTTTGCCTTATTCGATTCTTAAGTTTCGTGCGAGATTGCTCTAAAGGTAGTCATTTTCAGTCAACCTAAGTTATTTGAATGGTGAAAAATAGCGTGCATCTCGACAAAATTAATTATCTTTGTGTTTGATAAGATTTTAGGCCGGAGAATCAGGAAATTCAACAACCGCAGTATCAGCGACAAGGAGGAACCATGACACATCCAGTACTTCATCAATATGATTTGGGGCCCGGAGTGAGAGCCTTCAGTTCAACACGTCACGGAGGCGTGGGGAAGGGAAATTATGCTTCGTTCAACATCAACACCTACTGTGGCGACAATGCCACCGACGTGGAGAGCAACAGAGCATTGCTGTGCCAAGCGCTAGGTATTGATTTATGCCACTTGGTGTATCCTCATCAGGTGCATGGCGATGTGGTGGCATCCATCGATTGCCAGTGGATGGAGTCGCTCAGCCCTACAGAAAAGCGAAACAGTCTCGAAGGAGTGGATGCCGTGATGACCAACCTCGCGGGTGTGTGCATAGGCGTCTCTACGGCCGACTGTATTCCCATCCTGCTCTACGACCCCACACGCCACGCAATCTGTGCCGTGCACGCGGGATGGAGAGGCACAGTGAAGCGCATAGCGCAAAAAGCCGTAGAAGCGATGGCGAGCCGGTATGGGACTGAAGCCCAAAAGCTAAGGGCCGTAATTGGCCCGGGCATATCGCTCCAGGCTTTCGAGGTGGGTGACGAGGTGTATCACGAATTTGAGGCGGCACACTTTGACATGGCTCGCATCGCACGCAGATATAGGAAATGGCACATAGACTTGTGGGAGTGCAATCGCTTGCAACTCATGGAAGTGGGTATTCTTCAAGCCAACATCCAGATAGCCGGCATCTGCACCTACCAGCGGCTCGATGATTTCTTCTCGGCTCGGCGCTTGGGCTTAAATTCCGGGCGCATTTTCACGGGAATTATGATGGAGTGATTTTATAGCGAGAGTTGCTCTGAGTTATAGATAATGTATCGTTTCATCACGAGCATCATCATAGGATGAATTTTGACGATGAATATAAGCGCCTCGCCGAGCGTAATGATATACCATGGGATGATGATATGCTCAGCTGACTACAACGGCACATCTACGACGTGCCAAGTCTTACGTGTTCTGAGGCACACATCGCTACTGTGGCACAACCTTTCGCATGTGTCCTCAAAAAACGTCACTGATAAATTTTCGGCCTTAATATTGAGGGTGTGTCATAATTCTGGCGCACCCTTTTGTTGTAACATGTTGTAAAACATATAGCAAAGCCTCTACTTTCCCAAGCGGAGGCTTTGTTATGTC
>CADADP010000061.1 GCA_902786725.1 uncultured Bacteroidales bacterium | reverse complement strand
CGAGTGTGCCGTCGCCGTTCACATCGCCGGGAATTACGGTAGCCTCGATGCTGATTACCACATCTTGTCCCGGCTCTGGCATGGTGAGCAGATAGAACTGAACGTCATCGCCATAGTACTCGTCGGTGGGCTGTGGGGTGAGCGTGCCAGCGTTGACGATGAATGGGCCGGCCGGAGCGTCTTCGGAGCGGCCAATCAGAGCTCGGGTTGTCTCGCCGGCTCCAGCGTAGAATATCCCGTCGTACGTGATGCCGACAAAGTTGCCAATTTCGTCGTCGAGAGGGAACTGCTGGACGAAAATTTCCTCGCTATCGGCTGTTATCGAGAGCCCGCGCATCGCCATTCCTTTCAGGTCACTGCCGTTGATGGCGCCGACTGCGCAGTTGCCTGCATAATAGTTGTTGGTGAAAGGTGACAGTGTGGAAGAAGTGATACCAAAGTAGTAGCCAATGATGCCACCAGCAAACTTGTTAGCCGTTACACTGCCCAGGTTGAGGTTGTCGGTAACGCGTATTGGTGATGATGACGAACTAAAATAGGCACTTCCGGCAATACCGCCGGCATAGCGATCACCGGCTGTTACAGACGCCTCATTGACACAGCGTTCAATTGTGCCGACGCAGCGTCCGACGAAGCCGCCCGCCTCCTGATAAGTAGCGCTCACAGTAACACCGTGGGCTGTTGTACAGTCGCTTATCAAGCCGGCGAATAGACCCGCGATGCCGCCCACACATGACTTGCCTGTAATAGCGCAACCCTCGCCCAAATGGAGATTGCTGATGACACCATTATCGTCCACAACAGCAAATAATGCTACATTGGTGTCGTCGGGACGATTGATAACCATATTGGTGAACGTGTGGCCGTTTCCGTTGAAGGTGCCGTTGAATCGATGCTGCTCAGAGCCGATGGGTAGTTGCTCGGCATTGGTGTAGTCAAGGCTATTCATGAGTTGGAAGTACACGCCTGAATAGTCAGTGTCTTCCATTTTGAGGGCGATGAGGTTCATATCCTTAACGGTCTTAATCAGGTAAGGAGCTTCGGCTGTGCCTTCACCTTCCCAGGAGCCTGTGGGTTTGGATATTTGCGCCACGAGCGACAATTCGCTCGAGTCGAGGTGATTGTCGTCGCTGTGAGCCTTATAATACACAGTGTGGGAGCCGACAGAAATGGCGGTGGGCAGCTCGGCGCTGTATTCCCCGTTCTCAAGACGATAAAGCATCACGCCGCCTTCGACCACTCCGGCTGTGACGAGCACTTGTGCTTGACCATTATAGGTGAGCCCCTGGATGGCAGTGGGATGCGTGACGATGCGAGCCACCGAGCCGGTGGGCTCAACGCGGAACGTCATGGAGGTTGAACCCGTGTAGTCGCCAATACCGTTGATGGTGGCTGTGTACTCGCCCGCATCAATGATTTCGTCGGGCCAGGTGACGGTGAAGTGCTCGCCCTCGGTGAGCGTTTGCTGCGCGCCGTCCTTGATGTCGATCACTTGCACAGTGGGCGACAAAGGCTCGCCAGTGTAGGTGAGCGATGGGATATAGATTTGCACCCACGGGGTGTAAGCGATGTCGCGCTTGAGATCGACGACGGCGCTGATGGTGACATCCTCGGCGGGCATGGTGAACTCATAATATGGTTTTCCTGCGCTCTCAGTCTCGCCGATAGCGAGGTCATTTGCCATGTAGGAAACTTGGCCGCTGTCTTGTACATATCCATCAGGCGTGGTGTAGTTGAGCGTCAAGAGCATATATTTGTCGGCGCTGAAATATGATGTATTGCTGTTGGTATAAGTAGCCCGGGGAAGCGCGCCGCTCACGCCGGGGGCCATGGTGACCGTGCCCATCCACTTCGCGCCGTCGGTGTCGGCTCCGTTGACCGCGCCGTGGCGATTGGCGGTGTGATAATAGCATCGGGTGATGGAGCCATAGTTATCTCCCACAATATCGCCCACGGTGTTGGTGCCCTCGACCGAGCCGAGGAAATAGCAATTATCCACCTGGCCGGCATCACTCACACTGCCGGCAATGCCTCCCAGGTTAGTGGCTTTGTTGATGCCTGAGTTGCTGATAGAGGCTTTGCTGACGCAATTCGATATTATACCGCTTGTGCTGCCCACAATGCCGCCGAAGTCGCCCGGGAAGTATGATCTGCCGGCCGCATCGGGGTGAACTTTCACCACCACATTCTCGCCTACGGTGCAGTTAATAATATTCGTGTTTCTCTCGGCCGAGCCGACGATAGCCCCGCAGTCGCCGATTCCGGTAATCGTTGAGTTGCCGTCGATGGTGAGATCCATCACAAGGCCACCATAGCCCAAGCAGCCAAAGAGTCCGCATTGGTCAGGATCCTCGGTGATGGTGAGATTGTAAAGTGTGCGGTTGTTGCCCAAAAACTGGCCGCAAAAGCGCCGAATGCCCCTAGTGCCATCCTCGGTGTAATAACGCCCGCCGATGGGCGGAATCTGACCATACAACCGAAAGTCGATAGAACTGGTGAGTTTAAAATATACGCCCTCAAAGGTGTTGCCGGCGTTCACCTCGTCGGCGAGCTGAACGAAATGGCCGGCATTGTAAATCTTATATGGGTCATTAATGGTGCCGCTGCCGCCACCGAAAGTACTCTCGGCCCACAGTGTAGCGGGCATAGTGAGGAGCAAAGCCGCTACGGCGGCGAATGTTCTCCAGGATGTCAGCTTAGATTTCATAGAAGAGTTGATATATATAATTGATAAATTAATGATTTATAGTTTTGTTTGAAATCAAGAAAGGTTGATTTCGAGAACAAAGGTAAGAAAATTTTTTGGAATAGTTGCTATTTTTAGCAATAATATTTTAAAAAAATGTAATAATAATGGTGAAAAGGGTTAAAATCGCTTGGAAAAGCAAGATTTAGGAGTGAAGGCTATGTGGCGTGAAATATGCCGAGAAAAGGCGTGGTGAGCGAGGTTTGCGCAAATGCAGAAAATGACATTGACAGTGGCGGCAGGTAGGTGTAACTTTGCACTGAGTAAAGAGAAGAGCTCTTTGACATGATGGATTTCTAGGTCTCACAAGGCCTATGGGTCTTATAGGACTGATAGGAAGGATGGCGGGTGGGTAATTTGGGTTAATGGTTAATAAATTGTGGAAAATTTATTAATTTTGCAACGAATTAGGATATTACACAAAATCAAGATGCCCGATGAACCTTTTTGAGGACCGCATAAAATACCTGCGTGATGAGCTGAATAGGCATAATTACAACTATTACGTGCTGAACAGTCCCACGATCTCGGACCGTGAGTTTGATGAGATGATGCATGAGTTGGAGGAGCTGGAGAAGTCGAATCCTCAATTCTATGATCCATTGTCGCCCACTCAGCGAGTGGGAAGCGATATTAGTCAGAGTTTTAAGCAAGTGCGTCATGAGCGCCCGATGATGTCGCTGTCGAATTCATACTCGATAGGTGAGGTGCAAGATTTTTTGCGTCGCGCCAAAGACGGCCTTGACGGCGAGCCGATAGAGATAGTGGGCGAGATGAAGTATGACGGCACATCGATATCGCTGACATACGAGAATGGGAGACTGGTGCGAGCCGTGACCCGCGGAGACGGAGTACAGGGCGATGATGTGACAGCGAATGTGGTGACGATAAAGAGCATACCGCTACAGTTGCCAGTAGGCAACTATCCAGCCAAATTTGAGGTGCGAGGAGAGATATTGCTGTCGTGGGAAAACTTTGAGCGCATCAACAAAGAGCGCGAGTTCAACGAAGAGCCACTGTTTGCCAATCCACGCAACGCGGCGTCAGGTACGCTGAAACTACAAAATTCGGCCGAAGTGGCGCGAAGAGGGCTTGACGCTTACTTCTACTTTGTACTGGCCGATGAGTTGCCATACGATAATCATTTCCAGAACATGGAGGCGGTTCGAGCCTGGGGGTTTAAAGTGGCGAGGATGACGATATTGCCGTCGATAGATGCGGTTAAGGACTTTATAGACTACTGGGATAAGGAGCGCAAGAACCTGCCTGTTGCCACCGACGGGCTTGTGTTTAAATTGAACTCCACGCGACAGTGGCAAAGTTTGGGTGCGACGGCCAAGTCGCCCCGGTGGGCAATAGCGTATAAGTTTATGCCAGAGCGCCAGGAGACACGATTGAGATATGTGTCGTTTGAGGTGGGCCGGACCGGAGTGATTACGCCTGTGGCCAATCTGGAACCCGTGCAACTGTCGGGGACGGTGGTGAAGCGCGCTTCGCTCCATAACGAAGATGTGATACGCTCGCTCGACATTCACGATGGAGACATGGTGTATGTGGAGAAGGGAGGAGAGATAATCCCCAAGATAGTGGGAGTGGATGTGAAGCAACGTAAGGCAGGAAGCAGACCGGTGGAGTTTGTGAAAAATTGTCCGCGGTGTGGGGCAGAGTTGGTACGCGCCGATGGCGAAGCGGCATGGGTGTGTCCTAATAAAGACCACTGTCCGCCACAGATAGCCGGCAAGATAGAGCACTATGTGGGTCGCAAGATGATGAATATAGACGGCATAGGCGAGGAGGTGGCATTGACACTGTACGAAAACGGACTGGTGCGCGATGTGGCCGACCTGTATGACTTGACGGCCGACCGCCTGATGACCCTGCCGCACTTCCAGAAGAAAGCTGCATCGCGGCTGATAAACGGCATACGCGCGTCGAAAGAAGTGCCCTTTGAGCGAGTGTTGTTCGCGTTGTCGATACCCTACGTGGGCGAGACCACAGCCAAGACCCTTGCTCGCAGCACACACGACATAGACACACTGATGGGCATGAACGAGATGGAGCTTGCGTTAATTCCCGACATAGGCGACAAGATAGCGCACTCGATAGTGGAATACTTCGCGAACGCCGACAACGTGGGCATAGTGGAGCGCCTGCGAGCTGCCGGGGTGCAGATGGCAGTGTCGGGAGACTTGCTGGCCACAATGGGGACCAAACTTGCCGGGAAGAAGATAGTGATAAGCGGCGTGTTCAAGCAACATTCGCGAGAAGAATATAAAGACATTATAGAGCGGAACGGCGGAAAGAATGTGGGGTCGATATCCAAGGCCACCAGTTTTGTCCTTGCCGGAGATAATATGGGACCGTCGAAACACGAAAAAGCACAACAACTGGGAGTGCCGATAATAGGAGAGGAAGAATTCTTGGAGATGATAAAATAGAGACTGTAACAATTTGAAATATAGAGAGATAAAATATAAGAAATAAAGTATTACCAAAACAAATTTAAGACAGTATGAGAAGACTTATTACACTATGTGTGATGGTGGTCGCACTGAGCTGTATGAGCCAAGTGCAAGCCAAAGAAGTTAGTCCCGCACGTACTGCCGATGGCAAAGAAGTGACGCGACTGCTGATAGACAGAGAGAAGGTGACTGTGGTGTATGCCGACGGGAGCAAAGGTGTGGTTGAGGACAAGATAGTGGTGAAAAACAGCCGTTCGTCGGCAGTGGAGACCATAAAGACCGATGAATCGCTGAATGTGACTAAGGCTGATGGAATCTATGATTTACAAGGTCGCCGAGTGAGAGAGGCAAATCTTATGCCCGGTGTCTATGTGAAAGTGAGTGGGGGAAAGAGTAGCAAAATCATCAAGAAGTAAGAAAGGAGGACAGAACCATGAGGAAGATAATACTTACTTTAGCGGTGATGCTAATAGCCACAGTGGCCGGAGCCAAAGTGGTGAATATTACGCTTGATGACAACAGTGTGAGAACGATAACCACATCGGAGATATCTGCAATAGACTTTAACAAGGATGGAACGGTTACGATCACCACGTATGACGGCGAGGTGTTAGAGAACACGTCGGCGCAGTTTGAAGAACTGATTATAGACAACCGCGAGATGCTGCTGCCGGGCGAGAAAGACGTAGATTTCACATTTGAGTATGACGGTCTGAGTCTGGGTACAAGGAAGGTGAAAGAGTATCTGTTTCTGTACCAGACGGTGGATCCGTGGGGCGACTCTATAACTATGAGCGGCCGCCTGGTGGTGCCACTTAACATACTTGAGGGCAAGAATAAGAGCGAAGGAATATTGCTATTTAACCACTACACAATTTTCAATAGCGATGAGGCTCCGACCCGTGGCTTTAACACGCTAGAGGCTATGTTCCTGGCCAACCCACTAAATCCCAACTACATAATAGTGGAGAGCGATTTTTACGGGTTTGGAGTAACAGAGCGTTTTCCGCAGGCATATCTGCAGGACTTGGCCAACGCGCACGCAAGTATAGACTGCTATCTTGCCGGTCGCCGACTCCTCACGGAACTGGGAATAGATTACGGTCCGCTTACGTTTAACGTGGGATACTCGAGTGCAGGATTTGACGCGCTGGCAACGCAGAAGTTGCGCGATATGGAATTCAGCGACAAGGTATCATTTGACAAGACGTTCTCGGGCGGAGGGCCATCGGACATAAATAAATGTTACAGCGAGTACGTGCGTCTGGATACAACGGCTTATAACGCGGTGCTGGCCTTGCTAATGGTGGCAACAAATGAAACGCAGAAGTTGGGGCTGAAGTATGAAGATGTGTTCCAGCCATATATCGCTGAGAATATACCGGAATGGATTCACAGTAAGAATTATACGTCAGGAGAAGTGTGCGACCTTATAGGCCGCGAGAAGAAAGTGCATGAAATCTTGACTGCGCCGTATTGTGACCTGAAGAGTGCGGAGTCGAAGGCAGTTCAAGCGATGTTTGTGAAGAACAGCTTGGCCACGGGATGGAAACCCGACCCGAATCAACGCCTGTATATATTCCATTCGCGCGGCGACGACTATGTGCCTGTTCAGAGCGCGCGTCCGTTGCTGAGTTACTTGTCGCAGTATGGTTATGAGCCGAGCATTATACCCGGTAAGACTAATTTGCAGACCAACTTTGTGGTGCCCAAGTTGGGGCATCTGCTGGGAACAGTGGTGTATCTTGTGCAGAGCGTGGCGGCTATTAAGGCCTGGCCAAGGATGTATGAGAATGGCGAGTTGAAGCCCGAGTATGCCGAGTTGCTGTCGCGTGACATGAGTCCTGTGGATTATCTGCGCGCGCTTGACCAGGCCGGCTTTAATTGCCGTCCGATAATTCAAGCTATTGTGGACCGTGTGGGCCAGAGCGCACAAGAGGGCGGAACGATGAGTGAAATCGTGGCAGCTGTAATGGCCCGACTCAAAGCTATAGGCATCGATGAGGTGGCGCTGATGGAGATGAGCCATGATTCGGGTGTGGATGTGGTGAAGATGATACAGGAGTTGATAGTGTATCTGAATGAGAAGCCCGAGCCTAATCCAGACCAGGAAGGAGAAGGCGAGTCGGAGAAACAGAGCGTTCGCGCACGGATAGCCAAGGTGGAGGCTGCTATGGACACTCCGCTGACACCGGAGCATGAGTACGTGAAGCAGTTTAGTGAGTGGCTTGTGGGCAATGGCGTGATAATTAAATGAAGAGTTGCTGAATAAGCAAGGAAAAACCCGAGATGGGTGGTTGGCCCCGAGGAGCGTATGTGTTTCTCGGGGCTAATTTTGTGATGTGGTGGCTGGATTTGAACGCAAATTGCCATGAATGGCACACAAATTATAAGTCTTATGGGGCCAATAGGTCTCATGAGGCTTATAGGGCGGGAGAGGATGATGAGAGTTTGTGGCGGTTGGGGGATAGTGGATATAATAACGGGATGCGCCGGTGATGTGCATCCCGTTAAGTACAGTATTCGTAGTAACGACGCGGGTTACTTAAGTAGTCGCGGCGCGGGTTACTTGTTGACTTGGAATTTGTTCCACCCGTCGGTGAGGTGAGCCACCACTTGCCGAGCTGCGGCGAGTCCGGCGTTGATGTTGGCTTCTGACGTCTGTGCGCCCATCTTCTTGGGGGTGAAGAGGAGACGGTCGGGGAACTTAGCTTCCAGCTCGTCGGCACAGTCGGGTTTGACGTCGGCGATGTATCGCAGGTCGGTGCGTTCGGTGAGTACTTGGGTGAGTTCTTCCTCGTTGATGATTTCCTTGCGAGCGGTGTTGATTAGCACACCGTTTTTAGGCATGAGCGAGAGCAGGTGTTTGCCAACGGAGCGGCGAGTCTGGTCGTTGGCCGGTATGTGCAAGCTTACGAACTGATTTCCGGCATAAAGCTCGTCAACAGAGTGAACAGGAGTGATGCCGTCGGCCGTCATTACGTCGTCGGCCACAAAGGGGTCGAGCGCGCTGACGTGCATTCCGAAGCCCTTGGCTATGCGCGCTACGTTTCGTCCGACCGCTCCATAGGCGTGAATGCCGAGCGACTTGTCCTTGAGTTCGGAGCCCGAAGAGCCGTTGAAACGGTTACGAACGAGAGAGAGCAGCATGCCGAATACCAGTTCGGCAACACTGTTTGCATTCTGTCCAGGGGTGTTCATGGCAACGACGCCTGCCTTTGTGCAGGCATCCAGATCCAGGTTGTCAAAGCC
>CADADP010000060.1 GCA_902786725.1 uncultured Bacteroidales bacterium | reverse complement strand
AATTCTAACCAACAAACATTTTTTCTAAATTCACTCATATTTCATGCGTTGAATACGCCTAAATAACAAAAATATTTATTAGTGTCCATTATCGATTTTTACCGGATACTAATGATTTATAAAATGCCGTCATACAATGAAAGTAGGTCAGAAAACTTTCGCTTCCCGACCTACTTGATTGGAATAAATATGAAATGTGAAGAGGATTAATCCTCGTCTTTCTTCGACTCTTCGTATTCCTTGAGCAGTTTCTCCTGAACATCGGTCGGAACCAATTCGTAGGAAGCGAAGTTCATTGTAAACGACGCGCGTCCACCGGTGAGCGAGCTCAGTGCGGTGGAGTAGCTCGACATTTCTTTGAGAGGTACTTTAGCGTCGATTTTCTGCAGACCGTTGGCCTCGTTCATTCCCATAATCATGGCGCGACGTCCTTGCAGGTCGCTCATCACGTCGCCCATCGACTCGGCCGGCATGAGAACTTCCACATCGTAGATAGGCTCGAGGACCTTGGGGTTAGCGTTGCGGAAGGCTTCGCTGAAGGCGTTGCGTGCTGCCAGGCGGAACGAGATTTCGTTGCTGTCCACGGGGTGCATTTTACCGTCGTAGATGCAGACGCGAACGTCGCGGGCGTAAGAGCCTGTGAGCGGTCCTTGCTCCATGCGGTCCATGATGCCCTTAACAATAGCGGGGATGAAGCGAGCGTCGATGGCACCACCCACGATGCAGTTGTAGATTACGACTTTGCCGCCCCATTCGAGTGGGAGTTCCTGCTTGTCCTTAACGTTCATCTTGAATTCCTGATTGCCGAAACGGTATGTGTCGGGTTCGGGCATACCTTCCTTGTAAGGCTCGATGATGAGGTGTACTTCACCAAACTGTCCGGAGCCACCCGACTGCTTCTTGTGACGATAGTCGGCGCGAGCGGCTTTGGTTATGGTCTCGCGATAAGGAATCTTGGGCTCTTGATATTCGACTTGGATTTTATCTTGGTTCTCAATTCTCCACTTGAGAGTGCGCAGGTGGAACTCGCCTTGTCCAGAAACAATGGTTTGCTTAAGTTCCTTAGATTGCTCCACGAGCCATGTGGGATCTTCTTCGTGGAGTCGGGTGAGCACGGCGCTGAGTTTTTCGGTGTCGCTCTCGTTGAGTGCCTTGATTGCTCGGCGATACTTGGGAGCTGGGAACTTGATGAAGTCGAATATGTAGTCCACATCTTTATCGTTGAGAGTGTTTCCGGTGCGCACGTCTTTGAGTTTAACGGCTGCGCCGATGTCGCCTGCCTCGAGCGTATCGACCGGAGTCTTGATTTGCCCACAAACAGCGTTGATTTGCGCCAAGCGCTCCTTGGAGCTGCGGTTCATGTTGGTGAGGTCGGCACCGGCCTTGAGTGTGCCCGACATAACCTTGAAGTAAGAAACTTCGCCGATGTGTGGCTCAACACTGGTCTTGAAGAAGAACAGGCTTACTGGGCCGTTGGCATCAACTTTAATCTCGTTGCCGGCAGTATCGACAGGTGCGGGCATTTCGGTTACGAACGGCACTATGTCGCCGAGAGCTTCCATGAGGCGACGCACGCCCATGTCCTTAAGCGCGCTCACGCAGAAGACGGGATAGAGGCTGCTATCGATGAGTCCTTTGCGAACGCCTTCGAGCATTTCCTGGTCAGAGAGGACGCCTTCCTCAAAGAACTTGTCCATGAGAGTTTCGTCGTTTTCGGCAGCCATTTCCACTAATGCCTGATACATCTCGTCGGCACGGTCTTTATGCTCGGGAGCGATGTCGTAGATGGTGGGTTTGCCACCATCAGGCCCCCAAGTGAGTTGCTTCATAAGCAGTATGTCCACCACACTGTTGAAACCGGCTCCGCAAGCCACGGGGAACTGCACGGGAACCACCTTAGGACCGAATGTGTCCTTGAGCTGGTTGAGAACGTTGTCGTAGTCGGCTGTGTCGGTGTCGAGCTTGTTGATAGCGAAGATAATGGGCTTCTTGATAGATGAAGCGGTGCGGAAGATGTTCTGAGTACCCACTTCCACGCCATACTGACCATTGACAAGGATAACTCCGGCGTCGGTCACGTTAAGGGCAGTGACAGCATTGCCCACGAAGTCGTCCATACCCGGGCAGTCAAAGAAGTTGAGCTTCTTGTTATTGTACTCGGCGTAAAACACAGTGGAAAGCACGGAATATCCGTATTCCTTTTCAACGGGGTAATAGTCGGAGACGGTGTTACCGGCCTCAACAGAACCACGGCGGTTAATCACTCCACACTCGAAAAGCATAGACTCAGCGAGTGTGGTTTTACCCGAGCCTTTGCTACCCAACAGTGAGATGTTTTTAATCTCGTTAGTTTTATAAACTTTCATTTATTAATAATTTAAATTATTTAATTTTAAGTTTTTAAGCTATTGATGATATGTGTGGCTTGCACCACACCAAATCTGCTACAAATTTAATGAATTATACGCGAATACTAAAGTTTTTTTAAAAAAATGACCATAAGTTATATAAAATTTTCCGGCAATGGTTAATTTTGCAATACTATGGCAGGACTTTATATTCACATTCCGTTTTGTAAGAAGCGTTGTATCTATTGTGATTTTTACTCCACGAATAGGCTCGACATGGCCGATAGGTATGTTGCGGCCGTTGTGGAGGAGGCAAGACTGCGACGCGACGAATTGAGCGGAATCGCGGCTCTGGATTGTGGAAAAGATGTGTTCAAGACGGTGTATGTGGGTGGTGGAACGCCATCGCAACTGACAACCGATGTTATGGCCCGGATGGTGGCTGGGGTGGGGCGGTATTTTCGTCTGGATGGTGTGGAGGAATTTACGGTGGAGGTGAATCCTGACGATGTGTCGGAAGAGTACGTATCAAAGCTTGCTAAGCTGGGCGTGAATCGCGTGAGCATGGGGGTTCAGAGCTTTAATGATGCCGAGCTGGCCGCCATTAACCGCAGGCATAACGCACGATGCGCTACCGAGGCCTACAGAATGATTAGAGAAGCAGGTATTAGAAATGTGAGTATCGACTTGATATATGGCCTGCCGGGGCAAACTATCGACAGTCTGGATGCTACTTTAGCGCAAGCGTTGGCGTTGCGTCCCGAGCATATCTCGGCCTATTGCCTGACGTTTGAGCAAGGGACTGAGCTGTGGCGCCGGCGCGCTGCAGGGCTGGTGAGAGAGGCCGATGAGGAAATGAGCATAGAAATGTATAGGCTAATAGTGAGGCGGCTCAGTGGGGCGGGTTATGAGCATTATGAAATCTCGAATTACGCTTTGCCCGGTTATTGGTCGCATCATAATTCTTCGTATTGGGATTACACGCCATACGTTGGTCTTGGGGCTGCTGCCCATAGCTTCGACGGTGTGTCTCGTCGGTATAATCCATCTAATTTGATGGGTTATATTGATGCTTTGGAGCATGGGCGATTGGCCTATGTGGAGGAAAAAATGAGCCGTGAGGAGCACTATGATGAAGAGGTGATGATGTCGCTTCGCACATCGGCCGGTCTGAGCGTGAAAAGTATAGGGGATAAATATGGTCCGGAAGTGCGTGATGTATTATTGCAAAAGGCCGAAAAATATGTGGCGCGGGGGATAATGCTACATCGTGGCGATTACTTGTCGCTTACCGATGACGGAATGCTGGTGAGCGACGCTGTGATAGAGGACCTGATGTGGGGCTAACTGTGAGGTGAGCGAAAGAGAAGAGATGCGTAACGAGTGCTACTCATGATGGTAGGGCTCGCCGGCGAGGATTGTGAACGCTCTATAAAGTTGTTCGGTGAAAATGAGTCGGATTAAATCGTGTGGAAAAGTCATTTTGCTGAGCGAGATTTTGTCGTTAGCTCTGTCGTAAACCTCTTGTGAGAATCCATATGGTCCACCAACAACGAACACGAGCCGCTTGGAACCGCTAAGCATGCGTTTCTGGAGGTACGATGCGAACTCTGACGAGGTGAACATCTTGCCTCGCTCGTCGAGAAGAGCAACAAAATCGCCCGGATCTACGGCACCCAGTATGCTTTTCCCCTCGCTAAGCTTCTGCTGAACTTCGGAGAGATTGCGAGTGTTCTTAACATCGCCCACATAATGGATGTTGAACGATATATAGTGCTTTAGTCGGGACATATATTCTTCGATACCGCGACTAACAAATCCTGAGGCGGTTTTGCCTACGACAATGAGGTCGATTTTCATATATTCGTGAATTTTATGGCAAAGATATGTAATTGTGTGCAAATTTCATTAACTTTGCAATAGATAAAACACTGATAATTATGAAAACGAGAGAAGAACTGATTGACGAGTTGATTGACCTTGCGTTTGCCGAGGATATTGGTGATGGAGACGCAACCACCCTGTGTTGCATACCAGCCACAGAGATGGGCCGAAGCCGCCTAATAATTAAGGAAGAAGGGATTATAGCCGGCGTGGAGATGGCTCGTCGTGTGTTTGAGAAGTTTGATCCGGAACTGAAAATGACCACATACATCAACGACGGAGCTCAAGTGAAGCCGGGTGATGTGGCGTTTGTGGTGGAAGGGAAAGTGCAATCGCTGCTACAGACCGAGCGCCTTATGCTCAACATTATGCAGCGCATGAGTGGCATCGCCACCACCACGGCGCGCTACCAAGCCAAGTTGGACGGTCTGAAGACGCGTGTGCTTGACACTCGAAAGACTACACCGGGAATGCGCATAATGGAAAAAGAGGCAGTGAGGATAGGTGGTGGGTGTAATCACCGTATCGGGTTGTTCGACATGATACTGCTCAAGGACAATCATGTGGATTTTGCCGGTGGCATAGAGAACGCGATTTCCAATGCCAACAAGTGGTGCGCAGAGAACGGGAAGAATCTGAAAATAGAGATTGAGGTGCGAAACCTGGACGAGTTGGGGCAAGTGCTTGACTACGGTCATGTGGATCGCATCATGCTGGATAATTTCACTCCCGAACTTACGCGTAAGGCCGTGAAAATGATAGACGGCAGGTTCGAGACCGAATCGTCGGGCGGCATAACCATCGACACTCTGCGCAGTTACGGTGAGTGTGGGGTGGATTACATATCGGTGGGAGCGCTCACTCATTCGGTGAAGTCACTGGATATGAGTTTCAAGGCATTTTAACTCCCCAAAATCGTCATGCCGTTACCACACACCGTGTGATGTGGGCTCAGAGTGGAGGCATGGCAAAATCGGATATGTTGTCAAGGATGATGTCGGCTTTGCCGATGAGTGACTGACGAGAATTGGTGCTTGCCACAGCCACCACAATCGCGCCGGCATTTCGTGCGGCCGAAAGTCCGTTGAATGAATCCTCAAATACCAAGCACGATTCTATGGGCTGATTAATCAATTCTGCACCGAGCAAGAAACACTCGGGGTCGGGCTTGGGCTTGCTCACCATGTCGCCGGTGATTATCCCGTGAAAGTAGCTTGGGAAAAATGGGTGTTGCGCATAGAGACTTTCCATTTTTTTTGTGTCGCTACTGGTTACTACGCACGCCGGAATGTCTCTAGACTTGAGGTTTTCGAGCAGCTCGATGGCTCCGGGGAAAAAGTCGTAGGTCATGTGACGCTGGTGCTCGTTGAGCATCTCCACCACCTGGGCATGCTTCCCGGGCGGGAAGTAGTCGGTGAGAATAGTGGCCAAATTAGAGCCTTTAATCGCCGCGGAAAAATTCGGAACGCCGGTGGGAATAACCTTGTCCACCATGTCCCAGAAGTGGGTGTAATTTGTCTCGGTGTCTATTAAAACACCATCGAGGTCGAATAGAACGCCGGTTATGTTATTATTGCTCATAAAATCGTATTTTAGCGCAAAGGTACCTGTTTTTGTTCGATTTTATGTAAATTTGCATAATAATTGCAGAAAAATATATGGTTACTGAGTTACAAATCAGAGTTGACCCACGACTATCGTGCGATAGTGATCGCTTGCAAGAATTGATTTCCGCTGAGCTTAATGTGGATGTGTCGCAGGTAACTGGCGTGAGGGTGGTGAAGCGAAGCGTTGACGCGCGTCAGCGCCGAGTTATGATTAACCTCAAAGTACTTGTTTACGTTGGCGAGCCTATGGTGGAGACAAGTCTTGCCGCCCCTATAATCTATGGTAAAGTGGATGATTCGCGCAGTGCCGTGGTTGTGGGAGCGGGACCCGGTGGATTGTTCGCGGCTTTGCGTCTGATTGAACTTGGTGTGAAGCCCATAGTGCTTGAACGCGGTAAAAAAGTGTCGGAGCGCAAGGTGGATGTAGCCCGCATCTCCACCCAGGGAATTGTGGATGCCGACTCAAATTACTGCTTTGGAGAAGGCGGAGCCGGGGCGTTCAGTGACGGTAAGCTATATACGCGCAGCAAGAAGCGTGGATCAGTGGAAAGAATTCTTACAATATTCCATCAGCACGGAGCCAGTGAAAACATACTCATTGACGCGCATCCGCATATAGGTAGCGATAAACTGCCCGGAATAATAGAGAACATCCGTAACACCATTTTGGGCTGTGGTGGCGAGATATACTTCGGAACGAAAGTTACAGGGCTAATCGTGGATAAGGATGAGGTGAAGGGTGTGTATTGTGCCGACGGAAGGCGCTTTCTCGGTCCTGTGATACTTGCCACCGGGCATTCCGCACGAGACGTGTATGAGATGCTGACCGAAGCCGGAATCAGTGTAGAGGCCAAAGGAATCGCTGTGGGCGTGCGACTGGAGCATCCTCAGCATGTAATTGATTCTATTCAGTATCACAACCCTGCCGGTCGTGGGCAATATTTGCCTGCGGCGGAATACAGTTTCGTGACTCAGGTTGATGGCCGTGGGGTGTACTCATTCTGTATGTGCCCGGGTGGAGTGGTGGTACCGGCGGCAAGCGCCCCCGGCCAACTGGTGGTGAATGGCATGTCTCCATCGTCGCGTGGAACCTACTGGGCCAATTCGGGCATGGTGGTTGAAGTGCGTGAGCAAGACGTCCCCAGCGAACCGGGAGAGAACAACGCGCTTAAAGTTATGAGATTTCAAGAAGCGCTGGAGCAGGAGTGTTTCCGCCAGGCCGGATGCACTCAGGTTGCCGGCGCTCAAAGAATGAAAGACTTTATTGACCGAAAGCCATCGCGTAACATTCCTCCGGCATCATACCCGGCAGGTCTGCAACCGTCGAGGCTCGATGAGTGGCTTCCGGAGTTCATTTCGAGCCGTTTGAGAGAAGCGTTTGTGAAATTCGGTAGTTCGGCTCGAGGATTTGTCACTAACGACGCGGTGATGATAGGAGTAGAAACCAGAACGTCATCGCCTGTGCGAGTTCCCCGCGACTCTGAGTTGCTCTGCCATATTCAGATGAAAGGGTTGTATCCATGTGGCGAAGGCGCCGGATATGCCGGGGGTATAGTATCGTCGGCCATTGACGGTGAGCGATGCGCCGAAGCCGTGGCCGCAAGTTTCACGAAACAATAAAAATGGTGCATCATCTCTGTTACGAGCGATGCACCACTGTGTTTTTTGTCTGAAACAAAGATTATTTGAGCAAATCCACTGAGCGACGCAGGAAGTTGTCCAGGGCTTGGCCCTTGAGCAGGCCGTTACCCAAAAGGGCAATATCGATGAGTTGCTTCACGGTGTTCTGCTGTGCTGCGTAGGCGGTGATGGCGGCATCACGCTTGCTGCTGAGTTCCGTCACTTGTTTCTCTTTCTGTGATATTTCATTCTTTTTGTCCTCGGGAAGTCCCTTGTCGTCCTTATCGCTATCGCGGATAACCTTTATTTCCCCGTTGAGAACGGCTATCTGGTGCTCGAGTGGAGACACTTCGTCCTTGAGTGCGGCAACAGCGGCATCTATAACTTTCTTCACTACCGGGTGGCTGGTGTTGAGAGTGAAATTATAGCTGTCGGGGAAGTCGCCATAGAAACTCATCCCCGGCTGGAACTGAGCCATTTCTTTCATGCGGCGCATATATTCGCTTTGAGTGATGATTACGGCTTGCTCGTTCTCGCCGAGAGCAGCGAAATTAACCATAAAGTTAGCCTTATCCATCGTGGGTATTTGCGACGAGAATATGGATGTGGTGATGGATTTCTCCATCTCACCGATTTCGCTCTTAGTGTCGGCCTCTTTGCGAATAATATTGTCGATTACGTCGGCGTCAACGCGGGCGAATCGAGTTTTCTCGTTTTTCTGCTCAAGCATTCCAATGAAAGGAGTGTCGAGTTGACCATTCATCATCAGCACGTCGTAGCCCTTGTCGGTTGCTGCCTTGATGTGAGAATACTGGGCATCCTTGTCGGTGGCATACAGATATACGAGATTTCCGTCTTTATCGGTCTGATTAGCTTCGATAAGTTTCTTGTAATCTTCGATTTTGAAGAATTTGTTCTCTGTATTCTCGAGCAGCGCGAATTTCATGGCTGAGTCACAGAACTTCTCGTCGCTGAGCATACCATACTCGATAAAGATTTTTATGTCGTTCC
>CADADP010000059.1 GCA_902786725.1 uncultured Bacteroidales bacterium | reverse complement strand
GGAAGCTCCGCTCGATGTTGGTCCGGGAGGCGGCCAGGATGGCCAGCAGGGCCTTGTAGCAGCTCTGCAGGGCCAGGGCCGGGGTGTTGAAGAACACGGGGTTCAGCGCCTCCATCTCGTCCTTGAACTTGCTTTCCTTCACGGGCTCGTCCTTGACGATCCTGCGGCTGAGCCGTTCGTAGGTGGTGAGCATGGGGAAGAGGGACAGGGCGCAGCCCAGGTTGAAGATGGTGTTGGTGTTGGCGATGATGCTGGAGTTCACGGGCTTCTCCCACAGGCTGTTCACATTCTTCTCAGCACTTCGCAGCAGTGGTTCATCGCTTCGCGACACACTCAGCTCCAGCGGCTTCAGGTTAGCGATATGAATCCATATTTTTATCTTATCCTCATTTGCCATAGCATCATTCGTTTAGTTGAGCGATGCTCTTGTCTATGTCCCGCACTAATTTGCCTATTATTGACCGATAATGCTCCACATCTCCCATGTCAGGAGCCAACGTGCGAGCCATCTTCATGTACTCGTAGTTGCGCCTGAGCCGCTCATTTTCTTTCCGCATCTGCTCTAGCTCGCTTCGCATCTCTTCTATCTTCATTGCCAAGCCGTCACGCTCACTCCGCAAAGTATCATACTTCTCCAGCAGAACCTCGCTCTTATTCCGAATTCGTTCCAGCGTCTCTCGCAATTCCGATGCCATAATAGTACAAAATTTCACAAAAGTAACATTTTTTCGCCAATTACACAAATCTACCGCCATTTTCCATGCTCTTTTTCGCCGCATTTTCTACTCTCATCGCCTAAATTATCACCCACGGCATTTTGTAATTCCCAACCTTTAATGTAAATTTGTACCACTTTATGAGTTCTCTTCGCAAAACATATTTTGCTAAGGCCTTAATCGCGGTGATTTTCTCTGCCGCGGTCATGTTTCTTGTCTCATGCAGTGCCACTAAGCACGTGCCTAAAGGTCATTACCTGCTCGACAAGGTTAAAATTAATGTCACCGACGAGAAACAGGCTTCCGACTTCGATAAATCCGCACTCAGCTCCTACTTGCGACAAAACGAGAACCATAAAGTTCTCGGTGGTCTCAAACTTCAACTGGCCGTTTACAACTTGTCGGGAAAAGACTCCACTAATTGGTTCAACAAATGGCTTCGACGCATCGGTGCAGCTCCGGTCATATTCGACTCGGCTCTCACTGTGGCCAGCGCCAAGCAGCTCAATCTCGCCGTCAGCAACCGCGGCTATATGAAAAATCAAGTCCACACCGATGTCAAACTCGACTCAGCCAAGAAAAAAGCCCGAGTAACCTACGACATAACTCTCGGACGTCCTTACATCGTGCGATCCATCGCCTACAACATTCCTAACGATACACTCCGGGCCAGAATCCTCGCCGACTCCACTCGCGCCCCCATCAAGGTGGGCGACATCTTCAATCACAACAAACTCGACAAATGGAGAGCGCAAATCACCGATTCTCTACGCAACATCGGATACTTCGCTTTCACTAAAGAAAACATCACTTTCATAGCCGATACGGCCGCCAACTCCTACGACGTTGACCTAACACTCGCCACCATCGACCTTCGACGAAACAACAGCACAGACCTCAGTTTCGATATGCAGAAACCTTTCATCGTGCGAAACGTCACATTCGTCACCAATTACAACCCTGTTCTCATGCACGATGGCAACTTTTTCGCCCCCGACACCGTCTCTTATCACGGATACAAAATCTTCTACGGCAAGGACAAGTACCTGCGAAAACGTGTCCTGGAAGAATGTTGCTTCATCAAGCCGGGACAACTCTATAACGCCGCCGACGTTAATCGGACATACCAAGCCTTCGGACGTCTCGAGATTCTTCGTTTCGTCAACGTCGAAATCCAGCCCGTCGGACAACTCAACGGCACCCCAATGGTCGATGCTTGGATTCTGCTCTCTCGCGACAAGTCGCAGAGCGTCAGCCTCTCTCTCGAAGGAACCAATAGCGAAGGCGACTTGGGATTCGGCGTAGGACTCGACTACACACATCGCAACATTTTCAAAGGTTCCGAGGCGCTCAACGCCAAGTTCAAAGTCTCTTACGAAAGCCTCAGCGGAGACCTCAGCGGACTCATCAATGACCACTATTCCGAATACTCGGCGCAAGTCGGAATTAAATTCCCAAAATTCAAGGCACCACTGCTCACCGAAAACTTCAAGCGACGTATCCAAGCTTCCACCGAACTCAACACCTCATTCAGCTATCAGCGACGCCCCGCCTACACTCGCATCATCGCCGGTGCCGGATGGAAATACGTCTGGAGAGACCGAGGCCTTCAGAACCGACACACTTTCAATCTCATCGACCTCAACTACGTATATCTGCCCGCATTCGACAACTCTTTCATCAAAGACATCACCAACCCGCTCCTTCTCTACTCCTACGAGGACCACTTCATCATGAGAATGGGCTATTCTTTCTATCACACGAACAAACAACCCGCATCTCTTCTGGGCAAGCAATTCCAGACCAACATCTACACCATTCGGGCCTCGGCCGAAACAGCCGGCAACCTGCTCTATGCCGCCTCCAAAATCTTTGGACAAAAACGCGAGGACAACGACTCCTACAAATTATTCGGCATTCGCTACTCGCAATACTTCAAAGCCGAAGCCGACTACTCTTTCACACACCGCTTCAGCGAGCGCAGCTCCATCGCTTTCCATATTGGAGCCGGAGTAGCCGTACCTTACGGAAACTCAATTGTCATCCCCTTCGAAAAACGCTTCTATGCCGGCGGAGCCAACAGCGTTCGTGGCTGGGGCGTCAGAACTCTCGGGCCCGGCAGTTACGACTCTTCCAATTCACAAGCCAAATTCATTAATCAGTGCGGCGACATAAGGCTCGACGCCAACGTCGAATTCCGGGCCAAACTTTTCTGGGTAATCGAATTGGCTGCTTTCATCGATGCCGGCAACATCTGGACTATTCGCGAATACGAGAACCAACCGGGCGGCAAGTTCGAGTTTGGCAAGTTCTACAAGCAACTCGCCGCAGCCTATGGCGTAGGACTCCGACTCGACTTCAACTATTTCCTGCTCCGACTCGACATGGGAATGAAAGCTCACAACCCGGCCGACGGACAAGAAAAATGGCCTCTCATTCACCCCAACTACAAGCGAGATGCCGCCTTCCACTTCTCTGTCGGCTACCCATTCTAATCTCATAAGCACAAATCTTACCACATCACAGTCCCCCACGGGCCTGCTTCTTACCTACCATCATGTCAAAGAACTCTTAACCCCGAATCGTCACACAGCCTATTCAGGCTAACCGATGCAAAGATACACCACATGCCCACCCCTTGTCAATGTCATTTTCTGCATTCTCGCATTCCCTCTCCACATCTGCGCTCGCGGTATTCTTCATTTCCCTCATCATTCACTACTTTTATCGCAACTCCAGCGCATTTACACGCCAAACAACACGTTTTCCTCGAAACTTTTCACTAACTTTGCAGTCACAAAATATTTCGCTCTGTAAAACATTATGAAGAAACTTGTGATTTTTGACTTGGACGGCACGCTGCTCAACACCATCGAAGACCTGGGACACGCTGCCAACTATGCGCTGCAAAAAAACGGCTTTGCTACTCACACCATGGCCGCATACCGGTTCTTCGTGGGCAATGGCGTGAGAAAACTCATACACCGGGTTCTACCAGAAGACTTCCGAAATAGCGAAACCGAAGAATTGGTTCTCAAAGACTTCATAATCTACTACGACGAGCACTGCACCGACTTCACAAAGCCCTACAACGGCATCGAGGAACTTCTGCTCACGCTGCGTGAGCAAAACGTAAAACTCGCCGTCGCTTCCAATAAATACCAAAAAGCGGTAGAGCGAATTATCGAACACTTTTTTGGCGACATCAATTTTGTCGCCGTCGAAGGACAAAAGGATGGCATCAACGTAAAACCCGACCCTTCTATCGTTTTCAGCATTCTCGCCAAAGCCAAAACGCCCAAGAGCCAAGTTCTATACGTCGGCGACTCGGGCGTGGATATGGAAACGGCACGCAGAGCTTGCATCGACTCAGCCGGTGTCACTTGGGGTTTCCGGCCCGAAAAAGAATTGGTTGAGTATTACGCACAGCACATAATACACAACCCCGACGAGATTCTAAACCTAATTTAATTCATTTCAAACCACCGGCATATCATCATGGATTGGTTCATCGAACTTTTTAATGGCACTGGCGTCGCACACGCCATTTTCATCTATGCCATCGTAATCGCATTTGGGGTGATTCTTGGCAAAGTCCGCGTATTCGGCATTTCTCTTGGTGCCACTTTCGTACTCTTTGTTGGAATTATTATAGGACACTTTGGGCTCACTGTCGATAGCGGCATTCTCAAGTTCATTCAGGAATTTGGACTCATTCTCTTCATCTTCTCCATCGGTCTGCAAGTGGGGCCTTCCTTCTTTTCTTCATTCAAGGAAGGTGGACTGCGGCTCAATGCACTGGCCATGGCTATTATCGCGCTCAATATCGCCATCGCTCTTTCCATTTTCTCATTCGACGATAGCATCAAGTTCAACGAACTTGTCGGTATTCTCTCCGGCGCTGTCACTAACACGCCTGGCCTCGGAGCGGCGCAGCAGACTCTGCTCGAGCAGCACATCCCCAACGCTTCTTCTCTCAACGAAGCCATGTCTATGGGATACGCCGCAGCCTACCCTCTTGGAGTCCTCGGCATCTTGCTCGCAATGATTATCATCCGAGCCATCTTCAAAATCGACATCGCCCAAGAAGCAAAAACCATCGAGGACGAAAACAACCAGAGCCAGCTACAACCTCACGTCCTCACATACAAGGTCACTAACAAGCTCATATTCAACCGCGACATAATGAGCCTACACAATATCATCGACCACAACTTTGTTGTCTCCAGAATAAAAAAAGCCGACGGCTCCATCCTCATCCCCAAGTTCGAGACTAAAATCGAGGAAAACGACCTCATGCTAATCGTTATGTCGGAGCAAGACGAGGAGATTTTCGACGCCGTCATCGGGCCCAAAGTGGATATGGACTGGAAAGCCGAGCCCACTCAAGTGGTCTCACGACGCATCTTGGTCACAAAGAGTGAATTATCAGGCAAAAAGCTCGGTTCTCTCCGACTTCGCACAGGATACAAAGTTAACGCCACTCGCGTCAATAGAGCCGGGCTCGACCTGCTCGCCAGCCCTAACCTCGGACTGCAAGTGGGCGACCGTATCACCGTTGTCGGCAACCTCGACGACATCAATCGTCTCGCCGACAAATTAGGCAATTCTATGCGACGCCTCAACGAGCCCAACATGTTCACCATGTTCCTCGGTATTCTTTTGGGTATCCTCGTGGGATCAATTCCTTTGATGCTACCGGGAATGAGCGTGCCCATGAAACTCGGACTCGCGGGCGGACCGCTAATCGTGGCTATCATGCTCAGCCGATGGGGATACAAAATCAAGCTCGTCACCTACACATCATCCAGCGCCAACCTGCTTCTGCGCGAACTGGGTATATGCCTATTCCTCGCTTCGGTAGGCCTGGCAGCCGGTAGCGACTTCTTCTCAACAGTCTTTAACAGCCGAGGTGCCACGTGGGTCTTCTACGGATTCCTAATCACATTCTTGCCTCTCATCATCGTGGGCACATACGCCCGCTACCGTTTCAAGCTTAACTACTGCTCCATCATGGGACTTCTCTCAGGAGCGCTCACCGACCCACCGGCACTGGCCTACGCCAACAAAACGGCAAGCAACGACGCTCCTGCCGTTGCTTACTCCACAGTATATCCTCTCACTATGTTCCTGCGAGTGATTTCAGCGCAAATACTGATTCTCGCCCTCGCTTAGCCATAGTTATAAAACCATGGCTCATCGAGCCTTTCTCGGCTATATATATTTCTTCAGCATATCACGCCACACCACATAGGCCTCGCCCATGAGGTGAAGCCCGTCGTTGGTGTACTCGCGCTTCAGTTTGCCATCGCCATCCACCATCAGCGGATACAGGTTAACCCACGTAACGCCCTGACGTGCAGCCACCTTCTCCAGTAGTACATTAGCTTCACGCACCACGTATTCTCGATTCTTGAGCAGTTTCCACATGCGCACATCATTATTGAACGGCAACAGGCTCTGCAGATAAATCTTCGTTCGCGGAGAACCTTGCTTAATCATAACAATTAGTTTCTCAGTCACACGCGCTATGCTGTCGGCATCCACGTCATGGGAAATATCATTCACGCCTCCCATAATAAAAATCTTTTTCGGCTTACCCCGCAGTATCGGGTCCAGACGGTCAATGTAGCCCTGAACTATGTCACCCACTATCCCTCGGTTCTTGATGTGGCGGTTATCCAGTAGCTCGTTCCACTCGGCTCCATCTGTCAGACTATTTCCCAAGAACACAATGTCACTGCTCTTTATCGGTAATTTGTCGAACAAAGTAGCCCGCCTGTAGTAGTACGCGTCATATTTCGTGTCCTGAGCCCATGCCGCGCCCACAGCAAGCACCGTCATCACCACCGCCGGAATCAGCCTTTTCATCACAGTCGTCACTGTCATCATTCTCTCACGCTTCATTACGGTATGCGTCAATCGCTTTTTTTACCGACCCGTGCAACAGCAGTAGTCGTTTGGCAGCGTCATAGGGCAGCCCCAACTCTTCCACCACCATCCGCGTGCCGCGATCCACAAGTTTCTTGTTGGTGAGTTGCATGTTCACCATCTTGTTGCCTTTCACACGACCCATCTTTATCATCACACTCGTGGATATCATGTTGCAGATAAGTTTCTGGCCCGTACCCGACTTCATTCGCGAACTGCCGGTCACATACTCGGGACCCACTATCATCTCAATGGCTATCTCGGCCTCCTCACTCACTGGTGCATCGGGGTTACTGGTCACACAAGCCGTTAGGCACCCATGCTTGCGCGCATCGCGCAGAGCACCTATCACATACGGGGTTGTCCCCGAAGCAGCTATGCCTATCACAGTATCCTTATCGTTCACACCATACTCTTGCAGGTCTTTCCAGCCCTGGTCCATATCATCCTCAGCGTTCTCCACAGCGTTACGCAGGGCCGTGTCGCCTCCGGCTATCAACCCTATTATCCAACCTGGATCCATGCCGAACGTGGGTGGAATTTCACTCGCGTCGAGAACCCCAAGCCGCCCCGAAGTGCCGGCACCCATGTAGAATATACGCCCTCCACGGCGCATCCGTTCCACTATACCAGTAACCAGTCGCTCTATCTGCGGAATAGCCTTCTCCACAGCATCGGCCACTTTGTGATCCTCCCTGTTTATCTCCGTAAGCAACTCATGCACACTCTTTTTCTCAAGGTCATTGTAGAGCGACGGTTGCTCGCTTATCTTCACAAAAGCCATAAAACTCTACGGTTTATTTCGTTATTAATTTGCGTGATACACAATCAGGCCCTCCATTGGATCCTGAATAATCGTTCCTATAGTGATTCCGCGAGCGGCCGCAGCCTCCTTCAGCACTTCCTTCTCAAGTAATGCTATCGAGCCCACGAAATTACATGGTAATTCCTTGTAATTGGGATAACTCTCCACATTGCGCACAAAGAAGTCGGTAAACGAGCGTAGCACTATCGCGTGTATCGACGGTTCATGGATGTTATGCTCCAAGAAGGGGGCAAACTGAGCCAGGAATCGGTTCGCCGCCGGCTGACGATACACAGCGGTTATTATCTTGTTACGGTCCAGGTCATATTCCTTGAGGAACTTCTCACACAGGTGCTCTGGCAACTGCTTTTTCAGCACATCGCCCACCAGCAGTTTACCCAGCACGGCGCCGCTCCCCTCATCGCCCAATATATAGCCCAGTGGCGACACATTGTCCACCACCTTCTCGCCATCATAGTAGCACGAATTTGAACCGGTACCCAGAATACACGCTATACCGGGCTTCCTCCCACACAGCGCTCGAGCGGCGGCCAGCAGGTCACTATCCACTTCTATCTTCTCGGCCGAGGGAATATTCGACTTCAGAGCGTTTATTACATGACCCTTTATCTCGTCTGAGATAATTCCGGCTCCGTAATAGTATATCTCCGTCACTTTATACCCTGCTATATGGGGCACAAGTTCGGTCTTGATTCGCTCCATCATCTCGGCTTCAGTCAGCAGTAGCGCATTCATTCCGGTGGTGAATATCTGAGCCACCTTCTCTTTTCCGTTAATAAGGCACCAATCTATCTTGGTTGACCCACAATCTGCAATTAAAATCATAGTCTTTATTTTTTGTCGTTTATATTTTCACATAAATTTTCTTCTTGTACAACACATAGCCCACCACCCAGTTCAGGCACACGAACAGTATCGCATACAGACAAGAGGCGGTCTTGGCCGAAAACACATTGCCCAGTCCATCATACACCACACTGTGAATCGTTATCTTTGCACCCTCGGCATCATAGCCAATAGGTATAGCGCCAAATAGTATCGCCAACACGGTCCCGCACAGATACAGCATCAGCGGATTCACACCAAATGCCTCAAAGAATCGGCTCCAGCGCTTGCGCCCCTTCACGTCCACAACATGAATCAGCAGTGCCAGCACACTCATTGCCAGGCCACAGGTTATCATAACAAATGTCGATGACCACATCTTCTTGCCTACAGGTATTCCATAGCTCAGTAGCCATCCGCATAGCATCAGAACAAATCCCGGTATCAGCAGTTTGCTTATCCTGTCTGCATTAGTATGGGTCTCTGTTATCATTTTGCCCACCATGAACCCTATCAGCACATGAGCCACACAAGGTAACGTGCTCAGCAATCCCTCCGGGTCAATAGGCAACGTCACGCCACCCACAGTATCAGTGTAGAGATGCTTCTCGCCAAGCACGGCAAGGTCTATTTTGGCAATAATATTGTCCAAACTGAATTCATATCCGTTGCCCAAGCCCAGTATAAGCGCGTAAGCGCCCAGTATCACCACTATCAGCCATGGAATGAACTTATGCTTAAGCAGCACTGCTGTCATCGAGCCCACAAAGTAAACCAGTGCCAGTCGTTGGAACACACCCAGTGCTCGCAATGTGTCCAGATTCTCCACTATCTCGCTCACGGTCTTGTCTCCGCTCAACCCATACACAAATCGGGCGAAAATTCCCACAGCCCAACCTATGCAGAACAGTATCAGCGTTCGCCGCACAATTTTCCACAGCAGTTTTCCACTGAGCGTAAATTGATATTTCTTTAGCGAGAAATACATCGAAACGCCCATTACAAACACAAAGAACGGAAACACCAGGTCTGTGGGCGTAAGCCCTATCCATTCCGCATGTTCCAGCGGTGCGTAAAGCTGCCCCCAAGACCCAGGATTATTCACCAGCAACATGCCGGCTATCGTAATTCCGCGCAGGATATCCAGCGCCAATACTCGTTGTGATTTACTTGCCATTATTTATCGTTTTTTTGGTTTTGTACATTCGTTTATCAGATACACAAGCGACTGATAAGGTACTCCACTGTGAGTCGTCAGTCCTATTTCGCACGTGCGACTGTTGGAAAAGCCGCGCTTCACCCCAGCCTTTTCCACCTGAGCCCGCAGCTTCCTTAATGCGTACTCGTTCAGTTCCGGATTTGTCATGCCCTTGTCGCCGGCAAAGCCGCAGCATCCCACTCCCTCGGGTATCAGCACCGCTTTTGAGCATAGTCGGGC
>CADADP010000058.1 GCA_902786725.1 uncultured Bacteroidales bacterium | reverse complement strand
TGGAGCCAACCGACACCGATGAGCCTCTTATCGGCGACGCCGATATCAAAGCATACTTCAGCGGACCGATGCTTATTGTAAAGGCACAGCAAGAAATAAACTCCGTGAACATATATGAGGTTAACGGCGTGCTGCTAAGCCAAGTCAATCCGGGCACCACCGAAGCCGCAATCAACACCGCCAACTTCAGCGGCAAGCTCTATGTGGTTGCGGTGGAGACTGCCGACGGCACTAAGAAAGCATTTAAATTAATCCGTGATAAGGCTCAGTAAGGAGACGAACATAAGTGAATCATGGGGAAAAACAAGTTGCGTAAATTCGCCGATATGGAAACGTTCAAATGCGTTTTCCAGTACCCGTTCGCGGTGCTCAAGGAAGAAGGCTTCCCACTGCGCGGCAAGTGGAACGAGAGTTATTTCCACAACTCTAATCCCATCGTATTGGAGCTGGGATGCGGCAAGGGTGAATATGCCGTGGGGCTGGGCAAGCGATTCCCGGACAAGAACTACATAGGCGTTGACATTAAGGGGGCGCGCATGTGGACCGGTGCCAAGCAAGTGGAGGAAGAGAAACTGACTAATGTGGCGTTTCTGCGCACTTCCATCGAACTCATTGAGCACTTCTTCGGCCCCGGCGAAGTGAGTGAAATCTGGATTACTTTTCCCGACCCGCAGATGAAAAACGCCAACAAGAGACTCACCTCCACGAGATTTCTTAATAACTACCGCAAGATTCTCACCGACCGCGGCATGGTACACCTCAAGACCGACAGCCCGTTCCTGTTCACCTACACAAGCGAGCTGGTGAAACTTAATTCGCTCAGCGTGGATGTCTGCACAAACGACCTTTATGCCGGGCAACTTAACTCCGACATACTGGAAATCAAGACTCACTACGAGCGGCAGTGGCTCGACCGCGGCAAAACCATCAAGTACATTTGCTTCCACCTGCCGGCGCAGGGCGAGCTACACGAACCCGAAATAGAGATTGAAAAAGATGACTACCGCAGTTACAGGCGCGAAGCACGTTAGGTAGCATCCTCAAAACATTTCAACAAGCATCATCATGGAAATTTATCCTAATCTTATAATCGAAGCGCTGAAACAGGTGCGCTACCCGGGTAGCGGAGAAGACATCGTGACTCTGGGCATGGTAGCCGACGATATCCGAATCGAAGGCAAAAGAGTGAGTTTTTCACTACTATTTCCTCGTGAGACCGACCCATTTGCCCGCTCTGTTGTGAGAGCGTCCGAAGCTGCCGTTGAGGCCCACGTGGGCAATGGTGTGGATATTCGTGGCAACATAGCTGTTAAGGCGCGTCCCAAGCCTGAGAAACCCGCCGAACGGCCTCTCAGCGGCGTAAGCAACATCGTGGGTGTGTCCAGCGGCAAGGGCGGTGTGGGCAAATCCACTGTGGCATGCAATCTGGCTGTGTCATTAGCACAAATGGGATATAAAGTGGGACTCCTCGACGCAGACATCTTTGGCCCGTCGGTTCCCAAAATGATGGGAGTGGAAGACGAGCAACTATATATGCGCGAAAAGGACGGACGCAACCTCATAATCCCTGTGGAACGATATGGCGTGAAACTACTCTCAATAGGATTCGTAGTAGATAAAGATAAGGCCGTGCTTTGGAGAGGCGCTATGGCAAGCAACGCTCTGAAACAACTCATCACCGATGCCGACTGGGGCGAACTCGACTACTTCATCATCGATATGCCTCCAGGCACCAGCGACATTCACCTCACTCTGGTGCAAACACTGGCCATAACAGGTGCTGTGGTGGTCACCACTCCGCAAGAAGTGGCTCTCGCCGACGCCCGCAAGGGTGTGAGCATGTTTCTCGGCGAGCATGTCAACGTGCCGGTGCTGGGTATTGTGGAGAATATGTCGTGGTTCACACCTGCCGCACACCCCGACGAGAAATATTACATTTTCGGGCACGATGGCGGTCGCAACCTGGCGCAAGCATTGGGAGTGACCCTGCTGGGACAGATTCCCATGGTAGCAAGCATCTGCAAAGGCGGCGACGACGGCATACCGGTGGTTATGCAAAACAGCGTCAGCGGTGCCTCGTTCATGTCGCTGGCTCAAGCTGTGGTTAAAGCGGTGGAAGAACGTAACGCCACATTGCCTCCCACAGCCAAGGTGGAACTGAGATAAAACGATTAATCATTTAAATCACAACAAACTGATACATAAAAAAGTAATTACGACTATGAAAAAAAGTGCATTTATGTGGGTCGTGGCCGGAGCGCTGACGCTGACTTCGTGTGGCTCGGTACCTCTGACCGGACGTTCACAACTCAACCTTGTTTCCGACAGTCAGGTGCTACAGTCGGGACTGAGCGCATACACAAGTTTCATGCAGAGCGCCACAGTTTCGTCCGATAAGGTGCAGAGCGACCAAGTGACGCGCGTGGGCAAACGCATCGCCGCAGCCACCGAGAAGTATCTCACCGAAAATGGTCTGGCAGCCGAGGTGAAGAACTATTCTTGGGAGTTTAATCTGGTTAAGGACGACCAAGTGAACGCCTTCTGCATGCCCGGCGGAAAAATCGTGGTTTACGAGGGCCTAATGAAACTTGTCAATAGCGACGACGACCTGGCTGTGGTTCTGGGACACGAGGTAGCTCACGCAGTGGCGAAACACAGCAACGAGCGCTTGAGTCAGCAAATGCTGGCACAGTATGGCGGTCAGGCAATGGGCATGATTCTGCAGAACAAGAGTTACCAGACGCAAGCCATCGCACAGAAGGTGTACGGCCTTGGCGCCAACTACGCGGTGATTCTGCCATTCTCGCGCAAGCACGAGAGCGAGGCCGACTACATAGGTCTGGCTCTGATGAGTCTCGCGGGATACAACCCCGACAACGCTGTGGGATTCTGGCAAAAGATGAGCGCTAACGGCAGTAGTAAAGTGCCCGAGTTCATGAGCACACACCCCAGCGACTCCAAGCGCATCTCCGACATCCAGAAGAATCTGCCTACTATCAAGCAGAAGTTTTACACAGCCGCGGTGACAACAACCGCCACCAAGAGCGCAACTACCACTTCTACTAAATCAGCTAAAGCATCTCAGAAGAAAACCACTTCTAAAAGCAAGAAAAAATAGCGGTTCACCTCATCGGTTCCGCTCAAACAAATCCGGAAGACATCTTACGACATCTTCCGGATTTTTCGTTCACAAGACTTCGCCACCGCGACGGGCGGCATAGTAGCCTTAGTCGTTTTAGTTCTCTTCGCCTTTAGGAGCAGCCACCACGTTGATATAAGTGTGTCCTGCTCTGTGCTGGAACTCTACAGTACCATCAACAAGCGCGTAAAGAGTGTGGTCACGTCCCATGCCCACGTTCACGCCCGGACGGTGCACTGTGCCGCGCTGACGACGGATAATGTTTCCGGCCTTAGCGAATTGCCCACCAAAAATCTTAACTCCGAGTCGCTTGCTTTCCGACTCGCGGCCGTTCTTAGAACTACCTACACCTTTTTTATGTGCCATAATGCATTGAATTTTTAGGGGTTAAGCAATAACTTCTTTAATCACAATCTCGGTGAACGTCTGGCGATGGCCGTTCAAGCGGCGATAGCCTTTGCGACGCTTCTTCTTGAAAACGATCACGTGCTCACCTTTTACGAGAGGATTCTTCACCTCTGCGATAACTTTTGCACCTTCAACGGTAGGTGCGCCTACTGTTACGGCACCGTCGGCGTCAACGAGCAGGACCTTAGTGAATTCCACATTTTCGCCCTCTTTCTTCTCGTCGCCGAGATAGTGAACATACAGTTTCTTACCGGCCTCAGCCTTGAACTGCTGTCCCTGAATGTCAACGATTGCGTACATTTTAACTAATTGTTTTTTAATAGTTTAACCATACGGCGGCGCTCCGGTGAAGCGCTCTTATTCGAGCCTTTTGGAAATAGCGACTGCAAAGTTAGCAAATTTTCTCGGAACAGCAAAAATCATGCGGAAATATTTTGGTGATATTTTGGCATTTTTTTTGCAGAAACGAGTCGATAACATTTGAAATTTTAATCCTTTAATCTTACCTTTGCATTATCGGCTCGAGCGCGATTCTCGCCTCGCTACACGTCGGCTCAAATCATATCGTCATCACGAAACAATTCTCTAATGTTTAACCAAATAAAAAACCACCTTCAATGAAAAGTATTAAAATCATCTTTGCATTGGTTGCCATCCTGACTACGAGTTTCAGCGTTAAGGCCGACCATGACCAGATTATTACTTTCAATCAGTTGCCGCAAGCCGCACAGACTCTGCTTAAACAGCACTTCGTCGGCAAAGTGCCTCTGGTAGTAACCATGGACTGGAACGACTACAAAATCGTGTATGAGACAGGAGAAGAGATTGAGTTCGACAAACAGGGCAACTGGAAACAGTTAGACTGCCGCACTTCGCAAGTTCCGGCCGCACTCATTCCAGAGAAAATCAAGGCGCACATCAACGCCACCTTCCCGGGGGCTGCAATCATCGACCTTGACCGCGACCGTCGCGGATACGAGGTAAGGCTCAGCAATGGCATGGAAGTGGAGTATAACCGCAATTTCCAAGCCATAGAAATTGGCGACTGACCCGTCTTCATTAGTTACTAAATGAACCCGAGCCGGTCACGTCTCACCAACGTCCGGCTCGGGCTTCATATTTTGATGTCGGTGGGAGTGGTTATCTCACCACCACCTTAAACGCTTTTCCGTCGGCCACCACAATGTAGATACCACTCGGTAGCGAAGTGACGCGTTCAGCGCCCACCGGCGCACCGGTGGAGCGGATGCCTTAGCGGTCAACGAAGATCCACGCAGAAACTCTATCTCTTGCGAATAGCCATAGAGCAGGCTCTGAAGCCCACCGGGCACATTCTCAGGGTCAAACTCGCCCCTGTCGCAATAGCCCAGTACCGGCACCGAGCGGTCATCGCCCGAAACTATTATATACCCCCCTTCCTCGCAGTTATTAAACACGTAATAATCGGTATCCAGCGCCTCGTTTTGAGCTGCATGTGCCATCTTTAGCCGAGTCTCGGACGCTGTTCCAGCCTGTCCCGGCATTTTCTTTGTAGTCGCCTTAACAACGTAACTTTGCGCTATGGCTCGCGCACCGTCCTCACTCACCTGCTTGGCACCAAGCGATGTCGCCAGCAAAGTCGCCGCTACAAGTAGTAACACCTTGATTTTAATCACTTTAATCATATATTAGTTTTTAATTTCTCTTAATACCGACTTTTTGTCCACAACACTCCGGCAGAGTCCTAATCAGCATTTACCTGATGTTACAAAGATAATAAATTCTCCAAAATAATTGTACATTTTTTAACATCTAATTCACAAATAGTAACGCTAAGAGACTATTTCACCCATAACGCTAACGATAATCTGTCGTCAGAATCTAATTCCGAACACAGTGGTGAGGTCAACCGTAGTATAACTGAAATGACGCGAACCGGTCAAGTACATGTTGGTGTTAACGTTGGTCTGCAGACTGGCAAAATAGCGCTTATGATTATATGTCAGCGCAAAATTTCCGGTAAGTTTCAGCGCGCCACTATTAGCCGAAGGTCGCGAGTCGGCACTATAAATATGCTTTAGGCCACCACCCACCACACCGGTGGCGTTTAAGAGCAACTTGCGATTAATCACCCAGTTATAGGCATAGCCTCCCGACAGGCAATAATCCGTGTAGCGCACACGCGACACTTGCCACTCCTCAAATCTCTGCGATTGTTCTTCGGTGAGTTCTTTGGCGTCAACCTTAAAGTCGTGATAATCAACCGATAGCCCCACCAGTGGCGAACCGGCGCTGCGCCGCTGATACTTGGAGTAACAGTAAGCAGCAGCGCGCGCGTAACGGCTACTGTTAAAGAAATAAGTGGCGCTCAAGCCCTTGGTCTCGCGGCGCAACGCCCGCATCTTTTCACCGCGTACCCAGTCGCTTCCGGCAAGTTTGATGCGAGTATTCATCTTTCCGCTATTGGTACTCTTGTGCACTTCTGCAGTGAATCGGGCGCATGTAAACGAAAACTCCATCCTCTCACTGGTGTTTTTGCCACCGAAGAGACGGTCTAAATCCAGCGAATAGCCCACCGACACAGCCATAAACGACAGATAAAAGCCTATACTGCTCGACATACCACTCGTAAACAAGGCACGACCCTCGTCGTTGCTCCCCATAAAATTATCAATCCAGTTCTGATTCTTTAGCGTCAGTTTCCAGAGCTTTCCGGTAGGCACCACATAAGTGGAATCATAGCTATTAAAAGCTTTGTCACCCCACACATACACCCTGTAGCAGAACCTCACAAACTTGGGATAGCCCATAGTTGAATCCTTAAAATTCACTTTTCCATGCTTCATTGCGCGCCACCAGTACCCCTTATTGCGCACGGTGTCGTAGGGCTCGCTAAGTTTTGCTGCTATTTTCTGTTTCAACTTGTCGCGCCACCTCTGAATGCGATTAGGATGCTTAGCCTGCAAAGTGTCGGCAACAACCTCAGTTACCGCCACGGTAGAATCGCTCACCGCCACCGTGCCACAATCCTCAGCGAAAAGTGCACACGGCAACAACGCCACCATTAGCCACAGCAACCGTCTTATATTTCGCACGACACTCATTTCCACCATCGCCACACAGTGATGTAAGCAGCTGTGCCTTAGAAGTCGCTAAAGAATGTGGGACGTATCAGCAAGCCTATACGTAAGCGGCAGTGATACTTGTTGTAGTCGAGTAGGTTCTCGCCATATCCGTCATAGAAGTGAAGCATCAAGAACTGATTGTCGCGCTTAGTCACACGGAAGCCCACGTTTATTATTGTGTTGAAATTCAAGTCCCAGCCTTTACGTTTCACAAACGTTGCATCCACCACCCAGCGCTTGTTACGCGACACAAATTGCGCTCCTGCCTGAAAGATGCCACTATACTTAAGTATGTCCTTATTGTTCTGACCATCTATTATCGGCACCCAAAACTTAGCGTGCACCATAAGGTGTGGTGCCACAAACAGCGAGCCGCTTAGCGACACTTTGTTCCAGCTACGCGAAGCCTCGCCGTCGCGCCCGTTACTCTCATGCTCCAGCAGGAATGTAGCTTTTCCCAGCAAGCGATTCTTGTGGATAATCAGTTTCGACACTCCTATTCCGGGGTTAAAGTTCAGGTCGTGGAACGGCATTGATTCCTCAAAAATGTTCCACATCGCCTTCTGTGAATAAAACAAGAAAAGATAACTATGCCCGGGTAACACCGACTTGGTGAGTCGCTGACTGAAGCTTATCTGAAACTTCACATCGCTGTTATACTTGTCGGGTTTTTTGTTCAGTGCAGTTCCTGCCGTGAAATAGTTATCCTTATATAGCCCAAAGAATGGACGGCTATCGAAGTCTCGAGCCACACTGTCGGCATTGAATCTTATGGTGTCACCAATAATGCCACTGGTAATCTGAGCTCCTGCCGGCCACATCACGGCCAGTGACAAGAAGCAAACTATCGTCCTTAATCGAACCATGTATAATATCTGATTTTACAATTTACTTAACTGTTATTTACGAAGTTCTGAAGCCTGTAACGGTCAGATAATTGTGAAATTGGTCAATTGCAACTCCGGATAAGTGCGAACCACAGTCCAGTTGCGCCACAGCACAGTTGTGGTCAGGAAATTTCCCTCTGAGTCGATATTATACTCCATCGTCACCACATACACGTCGTCGCCATAGTTCATTATCTCCACCACCTCCGACATAAAGCTCTTCTCCGCATCATACTCCAGGTGACGTATCTCACCGTTGTGCCACACCGTGGCCACCGAGGATTTCCCATCACATAGTTCCATCCCGGCTGCATACACCTCACCGTTGCATATTGTCACCGAGTTCACCTCGCCTACCGAAAAGTCTTTCTCCACGTGACCGTAAGAATATTCACTAAGAGGCAACAGCTCAAGCTCGCCATCAATCCACATCACCGGCCAACCATCCACTCGCCCTCCTATCAGATAATGCGTACGGTCATAGGCATACACACTGGTGCACTCACCCATCTCAGCGCCGTCGGGCATTGGCAGTAGCGTCACTTCATACTTGCCTTTGCGCTCGGTGTAGAGCGCAGGCACATAGTTTGTCCCCGACTCCACCGTCTGTTTACTACCCACCACATAACAGTAACCCTCGCTCACAGCCAGCGCCTGCTTGGCGGGTAAGAAACGATTTCCGTCGGTCAGCGGGAAAATCCCACTGTTCTTAAGCACATTAGGATAGTCGAGCAAATATATGTAATAGTCCCATTTACCTATACCATACATCCAGTGATCCACGTCCTCCAAGAAATCCACATGAAGCGTGTTCCACTTGCCGTTTTTCCAGTATCCCACCAGCTCCTTCTTAGTGGTACCGCAAACGAAATAGTCGCCGCCATCCGATATAATCTCACTGGCATAAACACAATTCGGCAATTCCTTCACCAGCTCATAATCTTGATTATAGATTTTGCCCGATGCGCAAAGAAACAGCACAGTGCGCTCCTCCACCGGCTTGATAGCATTAGCCGGCTCCTCGCGAGCGCACGATGCCAGTAGCAGTGCCGCCACCATCGCCATATGTGCTTTTAATTTCACATTAACCCTCATATTTATACCGTCATTATGACTATTTTACACAAGCTCTTTATTATTCGGCCACAAAATTAAGTAAAATCCCGAATTTATAACTCGCATTAACACAAAAATCACATTAACACACTATAAAAACGATGGCCAAGCTTTTACACTCAGCCATCGCCTATCCTCTTCTTCCTTCCGGTCGGGGTACCAGGATTCGAACTTGGGACCTCCTGCTCCCAAAGCAGGCGCGCTAACCAACTGCGCTACACCCCGAGGTTTTTTCCGATTTGCGGTGCAAAGGTATGAAAAATTGTTGAAAACAAAAAAAGAAATCTCACTTTCTTTGTCGGTTCCACTCGGTTTTTTTGCGCTTTCTTTACTTTACTTTTACTTTTTTGGCCTAAATTGGCCATTTTTCGCTTTTTGTTTATGCTCGTGTAACGAAATATGCGTAAATTTGCATTACGTTTACTAAAATATCGCCTACATAAAAAATAACTCAAAAACAATACGCTATGTACAGAACTAAAACATGCGGCGAATTGCGAATAGCAAACGCCGGCGAAAACGTAACCCTGGCTGGATGGGTGCAACGCACCCGCAAAATGGGTGGCATGACCTTTGTGGACCTGCGCGACCGTTACGGTATCACTCAACTCGTGTTCAACGAGAGTGTGGACGCCGAGCTCTGCGAGCGCGCTAATCATCTGGGGCGTGAATTCTGCATCCAGGCCACCGGCACGGTCAGAGAGCGTGAAAGCAAGAACGATAAAATGCCTACAGGCGATGTGGAAATTATAGTTTCTCAGCTCAGCGTGCTCAGCGAGAGCGCCACCCCACCGTTCACAATTGAGGACAACACCGATGGAGGCGACGACCTGCGCATGAAATATCGCTATCTGGACTTGCGCCGCCCTTGCGTTAGAGCCAACCTTGAGCTTCGCCACAAGATGACCATACTCATCCGCAATTTCCTCGATGCCCGCGACTTCATAGAGGTGGAGACTCCCATTCTGATAGGCAGCACACCCGAGGGCGCACGCGACTTTGTGGTGCCGAGCCGCATGAACCCCGGCCAGTTCTACGCGCTACCTCAGTCGCCACAAACGCTTAAGCAACTGCTGATGGTGAGCGGATTCGACCGCTACTTCCAGATTGCGAAGTGCTTCCGTGATGAGGACCTGCGCGCTGACCGTCAGCCTGAGTTCACGCAGATTGACTGTGAAATGTCGTTCGTCGAGCAGGAGGACATTCTCGAGGTGTTCGAGTCGCTGGCACGTCACCTCTTCCGTGAGGTACGTGGCATCGAGCTGCCTCCCCTGCAGCGTATGACTTGGCATGAGGCCATGCGTCGTTTTGG
>CADADP010000057.1 GCA_902786725.1 uncultured Bacteroidales bacterium | reverse complement strand
TTACGTGCTGACCGGCTGGGCCGACAACTACACCGGAAGTGAGAAGATCAACGCTAAGTTGCGTAAGGATCGTGTGAATGGTGTGAAGAACGCTCTGACCGGCCTTGGCGTAGCTGCTGACCGTCTGGACGCTCAGATCAACGATGGTAACCTGACGAGCTTTGGCCCGAAGAGCGCCGCTCTGGACCGTGCCGTTACTATCAACCAGGCAAAGTAAGAAATCGTGAATTAACGAATTAACGGTTAAACGATAAATGGTGCGCTTCCCGCTGTGGCGGGGGGCGCACTTGATATATGGGGAGTGGCAATGCGGGTTCGGAGAGGGTGAACCACGATTGAACGCAAATTAGTGGTAATGAGCCGGTAATCAGGTAACAAACGATAAAGTGATGTGTGTGATTATAAACGCAAATTGCCACTAATTACACACAAATTATAATAAGACTAAGTGGGAGCAAAGGTGGGAATAAGTCTAATAGATCCAATAGGTCTCATAAGTCGTATAGGGGTTATGGGTGGGATTTTGAACACAAATACACGCAAATGTCACGCAAATTAAGGATGGTGGGTGGGGGATAAGAACACAAATTGCGGTGAGTCTCAATCGCCTGCGGCGACCGCGCCCCGGCTTTCAGCCGACGAAACGCTTTGAGCTCACGCGCGAGCTCGCCTTCGGCTCGGTTGCACGCAAATGGAACGCAAATTATGGATTATGGGTGGAAATAATAGGTCTTATGGGTCCTATAGGGCTAATATGGCCGACAAGTGATATAGGGCTTATGTCTTATGGGGCCGGAGGGCGGAAGGTGAGGTGGAAGATGAGGTGGAAGATGGATGGAAGTTGGATGGTATAGGGTTAGAGATGGTGTGGGGAGTGGGGGTGATGAAATGCAGAAAATGACATTGACAAGTGCGGCTGTGTGGTGTATCTTTGCATCGGTAAACCCAGATCGGCGATTGGGCCTGGTGAAAGGTTAAGAGTTCTTTGACATGGTGAGAATGGTGGCCGGTGGTTATAGTCGGGGCGAATTATATGTCGGCCTGTGGTCAACAGGTGGCGGTAAGAGGTTGCGAAATTGGGTGAGATTTGTTATATTTGCAGATATAATTGCTGCAAAAAGTACGATGGTGGCTTAAAAACCACATGGTGGAATTGTCAGGCGGCCAAAGGAAAAATTTGCGCAATAGGGCTAATAAGGCTAATAGGGCTAATGGGTCCAATAAGTCTAATAAGGCTAACGGGTCGAGAAGGCATAACAGAGTGCAGTGGTGTCGTATGGGTTGCAATAGGTGGCTAATGCGACGACAACGAGGGAAATTGTGGAGGAGAACGATGCGCGTTGTTTGATGAGTTGAGGTGATACGAGATGAGCGTGACGAGATGAGAGAGATTTTAATTAGGCAATTAATTAATATTTGAGATATGAGACGAGGAAGTTTAGCTATGATTATGTTGCTGGCGCTTGGAGTGCTGAGTGCTTGCGCAAAAGTGAGTGTGGATAAGTTGCAGGTGGAGATGCAGGCGAATCCTGTTGGCCTGGGCTTTAGTGAGCCGCGTCTGTCGTGGCAGATAGGGAGTGGCGAGCGCGGTGTGACGCAGACGGCTTACCAGATAGTGGTGGGTGATGACGAGGCGAGTGTGCGAGCCGGCCGCGGAACGGTTTGGAACACCGGTAGGGTGTGCAGTGATGAATCGGTGGGCATACGGTATGGCGGCAAGGCGCTAGAATCGCGCAAGGAATATTACTGGGCCGTGAAGGTGTGGACCAACAAAGGCGAAGCGCGTAGCCGAGTGCAAAAATGGAGCATGGGCCTGCTGAAGCAGAGCGACTGGAGCGCAAAGTGGATAGGCTTGAACGACAAGGAAAACGTGAGTTACGACTCGACCCGAGTGCTGTTCCCGGCGCGTTATCTGCGCAAGGAGTTTGATGCGGGGCGAGGAATAAAGCGAGCGATGCTTTACTGTTCGGCCGGTGGTACCGCGGTGTGGTATATTAATGGTAGGCGAGTGGGCAGCGATGTGCTGGCGCCGCTTGACTCGTGGTTTCCGGAGTCGATGAACGCATTGGCTTATGACGTGACAAGTCTGCTGCGCCGAGGTGGCGCAAACGCCATAGGTTGTCTGCTGGGCAACGGGCGGTTTATGGGCTTGAGACACGAGGACCGACTACACTTTGGGATGCCGTGCGCGATAGCTCAACTGGAGATAGAGAACGCCGACGGCACGACCGTGGTGATAACCGACGAGACGTGGAAGGTGAATAACCGTGGCCCGGTGAGGAACAACAATGAGTTTGACGGCGAGACCTATGACGCCCGCATGGAACTTGGCCGATGGAACGATGCCGGTTACGAGGAGAACGGGGACTGGCGATCTGTGGAGCTGATGCCTGTTCCCACGAAAGAACTGCGGGCGCAGATGTCGCCGAGCCAAGTGATAAACGAGGAAATCAAGGCGCAGCGAGTGTGGAAAGACAGCAAGGGCGACTATGTGGTGGATATGGGCCAGAATTTCGTGGGTTGGACCAGAATGAAGGTGCGTTGCCAAAAGGGCAAGCCAGTGAGCATTCACTACGCGGAGTCGCTGATGCCCAACGGAGTGGACATATACGACGCCAACATGCGCCTGGCGCAAACAATAGATACCTATATACCCGCGAAAGACGGCACCGTGACGCTGGAGCCGCAACTGGTGTATCATGGCGGACGTTACTTGGAGATAAAGGGACTGGACTACGAGCCGAGCGTGAATGACTTTACAGGATGCGTGATAAACGACAAGATGGAGCGGACCGGATGGTTCAGGACCAACAATGAGCTGCTGAACAAGATACACGAGGCCGCGTACTGGGGAGTGAGAGGCAACTATCACGGTTTCCCTACCGATTGCCCGCAACGAGACGAGCGTCAGGGTTGGCTTGGCGACCATGCCACCGGTTGCTACGGTGAGAGTTTTATGACCGAAAATCAGTTATTGTATAATAAATGGTTGAAAGACATAGAGGAGTCGCAATCGCCCGAGGGCGCTGTGAGCAATGTGGTGCCAAGGTTGTGGACGCTATGGTTTGAAGAGATATCGTGGTCGTCGGCCTACATCTACGGGGCGAACATGGTGTATGAGCGCTACGGCGACGACTATTCCATCCGCAACCGGTATTACTCGATGCGCCGATGGGTGCAGTGGGTGAAGAATACGTTTTATGAGAACGGGATAGTGCTGAAAGACCGCTACGGCGACTGGTGCATGCCGCCGGAGAAGCCCGAGATGATACATTCGGAAGACCCGGCGCGCAAGACCGACGGGCAGTTGATAAGCACGAGCGTGTTCTATGACCTGCTACGACTGATGGCGAAGTTCGCGGAAATAAACGGCAAACCTGAGGACGCTGCCGAGTACGAGGCGATGCGTTCTGAGATCTACAAGGCGTTTAACGCGAAGTTCTTTGACAGGGAGAAAGGTTACTACGGGAACAACACTGTGACCGGCAACATGCTGGCGCTGGACCTGGGTCTGGTTCCAGAAAAGGCCAAGGAGCGCGTGATAAAGAACATCTATGAGGTGACCGACGGCCCGATGTATAACGGGCACATAAGCACAGGAGTGCTTGGTGTTCAGCACCTGATGCGTGGCCTTACTCGCAACGGCCACGTAGATATGGCTTGGAGGATAGCGACTAATGACACATATCCGTCGTGGGGGTATATGATAAAGAAAGGCGCAACAACGATATGGGAACTGTGGAACGGTGACACGGCGGATCCGGCGATGAACTCGGGCAACCACATAATGCTGCTGGGTGACCTGGTGATATGGATGTATGAGGACCTGGGAGGCATCAGGAACGATGCCGGTTCGGTGGGGTACAAGAAGATACTGTTCAAGCCGTATTTTCCCGCGGGCTTGGACCACGTGGATGCGGTGTTTGACTCGCGCTACGGGCGAATAGAGAGCCACTGGCGTCTGGACGGTGGAAAACTGCGTTATGAAGTGGTGGTTCCGGCAAATACGACGGCTCGGATAGAGGTTCCGGCCCGGTATGGGCTTGATGCCCGAGTGGGCAATGGTGTGCTGAAGGTGGAACGCAGCGGTGATAACACTGTGGTGTGGCTTGGCTCAGGGCGTTACAAGTTCTGAGGCGGAAGATGAGAGCAGTAATATAAGTGCCTCGCCGAGCGTGATGATATACCATGGGATGATGATATGCTCAGCTGACTACAACGGCACATCTACGACGTGACAAGTATGACGTGTTCTGAGGCACACAGTGCGCGCCACAGCTGTGGTGCGCACTGTGTGTTAATGACACTGCCAAGTCTAACGACTTGTCTCTCGATGTGGCCGACATCGTTACTGTGGCGCAATCTTTAGCATGTGTCCATAAATTATAAGTCTTATAGGTCCTATAGGGCTAATAGGGCAAATAAGTGAAAGAGGGCTTATGCCTTATGGGGCCGGAGTGCGGGAGGAGTGGAAGTGTTAAAAGTGATTAGCATAATTTTTGTGTGATTTTGAAGTTTTTTTTAAAAACTGAAAGAAATATTTGGAGAATAGCTTTAGAATGTTTAAATTTGCGCAGATTTTTGATGTTATAAAGCAATGTTTTTTAACTTTGCTTATTACAGAGAAAGGGAAAGAGAGCAGATGCGCGCTGAGCGGCGTGTGACTGCGATTATGAAAGAGAGAGAAGAAGGAAAAAACATAATTTATTAACTTTAAAAATACGTGCAATTATGAGAAAAGGTTTACTACTTATTATGGGAATTGCAGCGCTGACGCTGAACGCAACCGCGCTGCAAATGAAGGCCCCGGTGGGTGCGCCCACAGGCTTTCAGAAGGCTGCTGTGAAGAGTAGCGTAGTGGCAGAAGCCAATACGTTTGCGCCGAAGGCCATTCAGGCACCGGCGCGCAATGTGGAGAAGATTGGAGATTTTTCGATGGAATCTTCGATGCAGAAGGCACCGCGCAAGGCCGCTTCGGATGTTATCACCGAGCAACCCGCAGGCGAACTGAAGAAGTATGTACGTGGCGGAAGTTATTTATATAATAATAATAACAAATACTACATTGGAAGCTCAAGCGGATTTGCCGATATCGTGTTTGACGAGGATGGCGAGACTGTATATATCAAGGATATAATTGGTGCATTCGGCTTTGGAACTTGGGTAAAGGGAACAATTGAGACAGTGACTACCCCCCGTAGCAGTTATGACGTGGTAAAAGTGCCAACCGGTCAAGTACTTTACAATCACGCTAATTACGGTGATTTTAAACTTTGTGTTTATGATTGGTCTAATGACACAATTAAGTCTGACGTTTCAGAGGTGTTATACCGTATTTCCGGTAATACACTGACACTTCAAACGTACACATCTTATGCAGTACAAGTGAGTGCAGAGTTTGAATATAATGGAAAAGCATATGCTGCTGATGCACTTGGCCTTCCATCCGGTGAATATGCTACGGTTTTCACGCTGTTTGAGGAGCCGGAGACTACGGCAGTTCCCGCCGGCCTTGAGTTTACTGAATACCCGTTCAGCGCAACAAAGAACGCAAGCGCGGAATACAGTGCAACCGTGGGTGTGGCATGGGATGCAAACGATGTATATATCAAGGGCATAGTGCCTGAGCTGCCCGATGCAGTGTTCAAGGGCACACTTGCCGATAATGATACAATAACATTCGAGGTTCAGTATCTGGGCAAGGATGAAACGGCCCCGTACTACATAGGTGGCTATAGTAGCCTTGGCGGCGTTCCATCTTTCCAAGCATATTATGATGCTGATGGCGATATTATAAACTTCACAGGCACTGTGATGATTCTGAGTAGCCCGACAGACGGAAGTGCACGCATATATTTCTACAATGGAGGTATAATAGGAACCGCTCCCGAGGCTCTGGAGCTACCTGAAGGCTTGACGTATGAGACACTGCCGTATGTGACCAATGAGTATGACTTTACCGCGAAGTCGTTCGCGAATAAAGTGACGAAGATAGATGTGGCGTTTGACGACGCTAACAACAAGATTTATCTGCGTGGCCTGCTTACAAATTGCACTGAGGGCTGGCTTGTGGGAACCATAAACGGGACTACAGTAACGTTTGACCCCCAGTTTGCAGGTAAGGACAGCCGATATGGCAGTGGCAACTACTTTGTGGGCTATAACACGACTAACGGTAGTGTCCAGAGCATGACATTCAACTATGACGCTGCAAATAAATATATGTATAGCCGTGAGTACTTCGGCGCATTAGACAACATTAAGACGATAAACGGCTGGTACTCGCTGCAAGCATACGCATTTATCGGAGCGTATGACGAGGAGGTGAACACCATTACCGCAGACAACGTGGACTACTACGCAACGTTCTTTGACGATACTTACAACCGCCAGGTGCCCGCGAACACTACCATCTACGCAGCTACGCTGAGCGAGACTAAGGATTATCTGGATCTCGTGGAGATTGAGGGCGACACTATTCCTGCCGGCGTGCCGGTGATACTGAAGACAAATTCGGCGATAATTTCGTTGCCCGCAACGGTATCGGAGGGTCCGGCGGTATCGGCCAATGACCTGACTGTTAACGAAGCCGCGATAGATGCTGACTCAATCGCAAAGGCTCCGCTGTTTATCCTTGGCATAGACAGTGAGAAGGTTGGCTTTGTGCTGAACAACAGTGCCGAAGTGGCTCAGTTGACAGTGAATATCCCCGCAAGTGCGGCAGCCGAGGGTGCAGCTGTGTTGCCGTTTGGCAAGCCGGAGAGCATTATGATAGGCGATGTGAATGGCGACACCCAAGTGAATGTTGGTGATGTTGTGGCCCTTGCCGAATATGTGAGTAGTGGCTCAGCGCCAGAAGGGTTCGTTATAGAAGCAGCCAATGTGAATGGCGACGAACAGGGTGTGGACGTGAGCGACGTTGTGGCCCTTGCAAATAAGGTGATGGGAGAATAATGTTTGAAAAACGTTGGTAAAAAAGGTGGCGAATTTGAAAAAATTCGCTACCTTTGTAAAACAAATCAAACAGAATTGTTCCATTAAAACTAATATAAAAATGAAAAAAAGCTACATTATGAAAACGATGAAAAGTTTACTGATGGCTGGCGTGGCGTTGCTAACGCTTAACGCAAATGCTGTTAACCGCCTGTATGTGCCCGACTTTGATTTGAAGCCAGGCGAAACAAAAGAGATAGAGTTGCGCGGTGTGACCGAGTTCGTGATGGGAGGATTCCAATGCAGAATTTTGCCGCCCGCAGGATTGACATGGGAAAAGAGTAAAGGTAAATATCACGTGTCGTTCGACGACGATGAAAATGAGATTTATCCAAGTTGGCTGATTAACGAGTCGAAGGTCCTTACCAAGGATGACCCTGAGACAGCAGGTGTTGACGACACAGGAGCGCTTTCTCTGATGTGGGCTAAGTGGACCGGAGGAGATACAGACAATTTCTACGAGATAAATAAGGACTATTGTTTCATGATACTGAAGTGCAAGGCAGCCGATGACTATGATAATAGCGGTAAATTGCTGATGTATAACATGAGGTACTCGAACAAGGAAGGTACAAAAACGACAGTCATTGAGAACCTGGAGGTCGCGACCAATGGCGGCAGCGATGTGATTGAGACACTGACAGAGAAAGAAGTTCAGAGTGTGAAGTACTTTAATCTGCTTGGCGTGGAGAGCGCAGAGCCGTTCCAGGGTGTGAATGTGGTGGTGACCACATACAGCGACGGGACGAAGTCCGCTCAGAAAGTTGTGAAATAATCTCACACTAACAGAGATACTGAAATATAGGGGAGGTGCCGCAAAAGTGGTGCCTCCTTTGCTTGTGTTGTGTGTGGGTAGGTAAAGCGCACCGGGCAGCGGAGGGAAGATGCCGTGGGTGGGATTTTGAACACAAATTGCGGTGAGAGTCTCAATCGCCGAATGGCGACCGCGCCCCGGCTTTCAGCCGACGAGACGCTTTGAGCTCACACGCGAGCTCGCCTTCGGCTCGGTTGCACGCAAATTACGGATAATGGGCCGGTATTCAGGTGAGAAATGATAATAGGGCTAATGGTTCTTATAGGTCATATATGGCTTATGGGACCAATAGAGGGGAGAGGTGAAGGATTGGTTGGGGTGGGGGTGTGGTGAGCGGGTTGGGTTAGATGTGGAGGAGATCACGGTAGATGTCGAGGGCGGCGGAGACTTCGTCGGGTGAGAGCGTGACGTCGGTGTGCGGCTGTCCGCATTGGCTGAGTAGTGTGCAGTTGATTTCGCCGTAGAGGCTTTTCTTGTCGTGCGTCATGAGTTGGAGCAGTGAGTCGTAATCATCGCAGGTGATGAGGAATGGTCCGTAGTTGTGGCTAATGAAGTCGGCCACTTGGTGGAGGATAGTGGTGGGGAAGCCAAATCGCATGTGTGAGAGCACGAGCTCGGTGACCAGTCCCCACGCCACTGCATATCCGTGAGGCACAGGTTTGCCGCGTGAGAGAGCGAACGACTCGAAGGCGTGGCCCACGGTGTGTCCCAGGTTGAGCGCTTTGCGTAGGCCTGTTTCGGTGGGATCTTGACTGACGATTTGCTGCTTGACCGTGACCGATGCGCGTATTAATTGCAGCATGTGCTCGGGGTCGAATGAGGCGAGGTTGGCATTGAGTAATTCGCTCAACTGAGGTTCGCCGCTGAGGAGTGCGTGCTTAATCATCTCGGCGAAGCCGGAGAGGAACTCGGTGTGTGGCAGAGATGTGAGGAAGCACGATGAGATAATAACGGTGTGAGCCGGGGCGAAAGCGCCGATTTCGTTTTTCAGGTTGTGGAAGTTAAAACCGGTTTTGCCCCCCACTGCGGCATCGACGGCGCCGAGAAGGGAGGTGGGGACGTTGATAAACGGGATTCCGCGCTTGAACGTGTCGGCGGCAAAACCGCCGATGTCGGTTACCATTCCGCCCCCTACGCATACCAGCAGCGAGTGACGAGTGGCGCCACCCGCTTGCAACTCGGACCAGATGTGAGTGAGAGAATCGAGGTTTTTGTGGTCGTCTCCGTCCGAGATGGTAATCAGCGATGCCGATGGGATGCCGAGTTGGCGTGCGATGGCGGCCGTATTGTTGTCGGCTAAGATGAATACGCGGCCCGGTTTCAAGTCGTTTATGGCCTGAAGCAGACGGCTCGGCACATCGTTGGAGAAGATCACATTCGAGTTCATGGCGCTAAAGAGAGAAGTGTTGACTTAGATGAGCGAGGGGAGTAATTGCGGCAGTTCACGCGCGAAGTCGGCCATAGACGGGAACACCAAGTCGGCACCGGCTTTAGCGAGTTCTTTAGGCGGAATCGGGCCGGTGGTGATGCCGATAGTGAAGCATCCGGCCGCGTGTCCGGCTTGAACACCGAGAGGAGCGTTCTCGATTACCATAGCCTGGAATGGTTTTACCTGGGCCTTGAGCATGGCTTTGAGGTAAGGTTCGGGGTTGGGCTTACCATGAGTGACGTCGGCAGCTGTGATGCGCTCAGGGGCGAAGATGCCAGGGAAATCGGAGTCGATTTTGTCGAGAACCGACTGTTGCCCCGAGCCGGTGACCAGTATTCGCTTAATGTTGTTATCCTTGAGAGTGAGAAGCATCTGCGGTGTACCAGTGATGATTTGTGGCTCGCCCAGTTCGCGGAAGTATCTGGACTTGACTTGATAGAGCGCGGCGGCCTCGTCGGATGTGACGACTTTTCCGGCCCGCTGCCTGAAGAGTTGCTTGATGATGTCGGCTCCGGTCATTCCCTCGTAGGAGTAGAACTCGTCGCGTGTACACTTGATGCCGTTTTTAGTCATTAGTTTGTGCCATGCGCGCGTGTGATTTTTCATGGAGTCGTAGAGCACGCCGTCCATGTCGATAAGCGCGGTGGAGATGTGGATTTCTTTGTGTCCTGTATATTTCAGGTAGTTTAAAATGGCTTCTTGGATATTCATGATTTGTGGTATAATAAATAAAAAGTTTTTAACGAGTGGTAATGTGGAAGCATCCTTGCTTGACCTCGAACTTGGCGTAGCAGAGGCCTTGCCGACGCTTGTTATAGATGATTTCGGCGAGCAGGTTTTTCAAGTCCTCGAGCGAGACGATGAAGTCAGGGTCGAGGTTCTGGAATTTAACCCAACTGATATCGAAAGTGGTGCCGAACAGGTGACATGACTGCTCTGTGGCGTTGATGTTGCGCCGTCGCAGTCGGTTCACCGAGAAGTGAGTGCGTGTGAGGCTGGTGATCCGAATGCGGTACTCATGTCCGCCGCGGGCACGTACCGAGTCGGCGAATTCGCGTCCTATGTCGGCGAGCAGCGATGCGGCCCGGGGTATGAGATATGGTACCGATGACGAGAGCGAATCAACGACGTAGTAGGGACAGGACTCAACCTTAACGAGCGGGCGACTGAGTCGGCGCGCGTCGCGCAGCGAGCGAATAGGCTGAAACCCCATGGCGCGAGCGGCGGAGAGCTGCACGTGATTACTGTCGTTGAACAGCGACTTGAGTCGTCCGGGCAAGGGGTGGACAGCGATTCGGTGCACGGTTGTATCGGGCACAACGATGGCTGCGACGGCGACCGAATCGGTTGCCGTGGGCGAAGCGGAATCTTGCTTGCCACAACTGATAGTGCCAGATATAGCCAGTAGCAATATGATGAGAACCGAGAGCCTGCCCATCAGTGCGCTACGGTCTGAACGAAGAGGATTTTCTCGTTAGGTCCGAGTTTCAGCGCCTCGGGGAGCGCGTCGTGATTGAACATGGCCCGCACCACCGATTTCAGCCCGGCCGAAGCGCAGTAGAGGTAGATGTTCTGCGAAGCGGCTCCGGCTGTGTAAGCCTGAAATTCGAGCCGTTCCTGCTTTGCGGTATCCACGACGAGCGCGATGTTAACGGGAGCGGCTTTAGCGAAGTCTTGTCGTCCGGCCAGCTCGCGGAAATCACCGGTGTTGACCACTGTGAGCGAGTTGTCTTCGGGGTTATATCGGCTGATGTTGCGTTCGGTGATTACGTAGAGCGAAAGTTCTTGTCGGTTCATGGCCGTGGCGATGGTGTGCTTTCCGTCGTGAGTGATGCCCCATGCCGCCCACAGCATATTGCTAAGTTCCTGCTTGGTTACAGGCTTGGAGAGGTCGTATTCACGAATTGACTTGCGCTCGGCCATGGCCTGCATTAGCGGCATGCCGCCGGTTGTCTGTGGTGCCGGAAGCGTTTCGGCGTGGATTGTGAGGCACGCGAAGACTGCCATCGGAGCGAAAATAAATCGGTTAATTTTCATAATAGTATTTTGTGATTAAAGATTTTGAGCAAATTCAGCGCCAAATTCAGCGCAAAGTTTCAGCGCCTGCGCGTCGGGGACCCATGGAAGTTTCAGGCCGTCGGAAACGAGTTGGAATCCGGCGTGTTGCAGGCGCTCGTTGATGACTTTCACTGCTTCTCCGCTCCATCCGAATGAGCCAAACGCGGCCGCTTTCTTCTGCTTGAACTTGAGTCCGTGGGCCATCTCGAGCAGTCCGGCGATGGCGTAGGAGATGCCGTTGTTGATGGTAGGAGACCCCACGAGTACGGCGCGTGAGCGGAATATTAGAGTGAGTATGTCGTTCTTGTCGTGAGTGGCTGCATTGAGCAGGACGACAGTCGTGTCGGGCGACTGTAGCCTGATGCCGTCGGCTATTGCCTGAGCCATGAGCCGCGTTGACTGCCACATGGTGTCGTAGATGATGGTAACCAAGTCCTCGCGGTAGACATTGGCCCACTGTAGGTATGCGCCGATGATTTCTTGCGGGTACCGCTTCCAGATGACGCCGTGGCTGGGGCAAATCATGGAGATGGGCAGATTCATGGCCTGAATCTCCTTGACCTTGCGCAGAGCCATGGGGCTGAATGGGCAGATGATGTTGGCGTAATACTTCATGGCTTCGGCCATGAGGTCGGAGAAGTTAACGTCGGCATCAAAGAGCGATTCGGACGCGAAATGCTGCCCGAAGCCATCGTTAGAAAACAAGATGTTGTCGCCCGAGAGGTAGCAGAACATTGTGTCGGGCCAGTGAAGCATCGGCGCTTCGATAAACGTGAGTGAAGTGTCGCCCAGTTGCAGCGAGTCGCCGGTCTTGACGTTAACGAAGTTCCAGTCGCGGTGATAATGGGCTCGAATAATGGCTTCGCCCTTTGCGGTGCAGTAGATGGGCGTATCGGGGATTTCGCTCATGAGTTGAGGCAGAGCGCCGCTGTGGTCCACCTCGTTGTGGTTCATGACGATGAAATCTATCTGCTTGAGGTCGATTACCTGCTTGAGGCGAGTGACGAACTCGGAGCCGTAGGGTTTCCAGACGGTGTCAATAAGCACCGTTTTCTTGTCGCGGATAAGGTAGGAGTTGTAGCTGGAGCCACGGTGAGTGGAATACTCATCGCCGTGGAAACGAGTGAGTTCCCAGTCCACTTTTCCGACCCATTCCACGTGATCGGTAATATGCTTGCTCATTTTTTACAGATTAGTCTTCAGCCGGTGAGAAATCATCTTTAGAAACGCCACAGAGCGGGCAAACCCAGTCGGCGGGGATGTCTTCAAAAGCGGTTCCGGGAGCGATACCGCTATCGGGGTCGCCAATTTCGGGGTCGTAGATGTATCCACAAATGTTGCAAACGTATTTCTTCATAATGCTGAATAGTTTTATATAATTAGAATTGAAAAGATTTATACTGAATGCAAATTTAGTGAAAAAATGGGTAATGTGTGGAAAAATGCGAGTGAATTTTGTAAATTTGCGAAAATAAAAGCGATAAATAATGAGCAGAGAGAAACGATACCGGTTGCTGATGGTGTGTCTGGGCAACATTTGCCGTTCGCCGGCGGCTCAGGGCGTGCTGGAGCGGTTGGTGGCCGAGCGCGGACTTGAAGGCATGGTGGAGGTGGATTCGGCCGGGACCTACGGAGGCCACAGCGGCCAGTTGCCTGACCCCCGGATGCGGCGCCATGCGGCTCGGCGAGGATACGACCTGCGCCATGTGGCGCGGCAGGTGAAGGCGTGGGACTTTGACGACTTTGACCTGATAGTGGGAATGGATGCGGGCAATGTTCGCGACCTGCTTAGGTTGGCCCCCACGGCCGAAGCGAGGCGTAAGGTGGTGATGATGGGCGACTACATTGGCAAGAACGCGCATTATGATTATGTCCCTGACCCGTATTACGAGGGAAGCGAGGGCTTTGAGTTGGTGCTGGACTTGCTGGAGGACGCTTGCTCGAATCTGCTGGACGAGGTGTTGGCCCGTTAGATAGAAATAAAGATAAAAATGAGAGATATGAAAAGAATGAGATTGATAATCTGCGCGTTGCTGACGGTGAGTGTGGCCATGGCCCAATCGCCTATTTCGGTACGCTGGGAGATGGGTAGGAATGGAGCCGAAAAGGGCTGGTACAGTAGCAAATTCGTGATTAAGAACGTGAGTGGCGTGCCACTTGCGAGCGACTGGCAACTGTACTTTAACCAATTCTCGCGTTCGTTTAAGTTGCCTGCCGGCTGCGGAGTTGATATGAAAGAGGTGAGCACCACTTACTATCAAGTGACGCCTAATGCTCGCTACAAAACTCTGGCGCCCGGCGACACAATGGTGGTGGATATGCTGATGCGCGGAACTATGGTGAACATCTGCTATGCGCCGCAGGGCGGTCATGTGGTGATAGGTGGCGACATGAGCCGTCCGTTGCCGGTTAAGATAGAGGTGGCCGAACTGTCGAAGCCCGGCCAGTGGGTGGAACGAAAGGATTATCCCGACGGAAATCGCATGTATGCGCTCAACGAGAGCCTGAGTAAAGGAAAGGCAAACGCGGCGCTTGGCGTGTATGACATATTCCCCACGCCCAAGCAAGTGACGCTCAAGGGCGGAGTGACACGACTGGTCGGCCTGGTGACACTCAAGGGCGGATTTCCGGGTCGTGAAACCCGCAAGGCCGCCAAATATCTGAAGCGCGAGATGGCAAGCCGCGGCGTGTATTTCATCAGCGGGTCGGCCGTGTCGGTGGAGTTGAAGACCGACAAGAGAGTGGGTGGTGGCAACTACGAGGCATATAGGCTGACGGTGGATAACGGCAAAGTGAAAATAGTGGGGGCCAGCGGCACAGGCCTGCTCAATGGAGTGAAGACGCTGGTGGCGGCGCTGGACCACAGCATGGGCAACGAGCTGCCCAACGTGGAGATAGAAGATGCCCCCGACTTCCATTACCGCGGATATATGCTGGACATAGCGCGGAACTTCATGCCGATGGAGAATCTGCGTATGTTTGTGGATATGCTGGCTTATTACAAGATAAATCACTATCAGTTCCACTTCACCGATGACGAGGCGTGGCGAGTGGAGATTCCCGGCTTGCCCGAGTTGACACAGGTGGCATCGCGGCGCGGTTGTACGCTCGATGAGAAGGAATTTTTGGCTCAGATATTCGACGGCAATGGCGACCCCAACGATAATAAGCAGAGCGCCAACGGCTACCTGACTCGAGAAGAGTTTATAGGCCTGCTGAAGTATGCCGACGCTCGCGGAGTGAAGATAATTCCCGAAGTGGAGACCCCCGGTCACGCACGCGCGGCCATCGTGGCAATGCGCAACCGCTATGAGCGTCTGAAAGATAAGGACATGACTGAAGCGGTGAGATACAAATTATGGGACGATAACGACCAGTCGGAGTACTCGTCGGCCCAGTCTTACGACGACGATGTGCTTAACGTGGCTCAGGAAGGCGTGTTTAACTTTGTGCTGAAGGTGGTGGATGAATTGGAACTGATGTATAAGGCGGCCGGCTTGAAGATGGATGTGATACATCTGGGCGGAGATGAGGTGGCAAAAGGCGCATGGGACAAGTCGCCCGACGTGCAGGCGCTTATGCGGCGAAATGGATTCAAGAACGCGCATGAAGTGAGTGAATACTATATGCGCAGGATTACCGACGAGTTGTATCCGCGTGGCATAAAGGTTGAAGGCTGGCAGGAAGTGGCCCAGAACCATGATGCCCGGTATAATGCCGAGATGAGCAAGCGCTTTGCCGGAGTGAACGCGTGGAGCACGGTGGGAAGCCGCGCCAAAGTGCCGTATGAGCTGGCCAACGACGACTACCCGGTAATACTGTCGAATGTTACCAATTTCTATATGGACATGGGCTACAGTTGGCATCAGTATGAGCAGGGACTTCACTGGGGCGGTAGTGTGGATGAGTTCGCTGCCTGGGACGCGCAGCCGTGGGATATCTACCGCACTGCTCGCACGGCGCTTAATGGCGACCCGATAGACATGGCCACCGCCGGTGAGGGACAGCCCACGCTGGAGCGACGAGAGAATATTATAGGAGTTCAGGCGCAGATGTGGGGCGAGACCCTACGCAACTTCGACCAGGTGCAGCGCCTGAGCCTGCCCAAGGTGATGGGCGTGGTGGAGCGTGGCTGGAACTCAACGCCGATATGGGCCGGCAAGGATGAAGCGGCGTATGAGCAAGCGCGAGCCGACTATAACCTGAAGATAGGCACACGAGAATTGCCGGTTCTGTTGCGGCGCGGATATGTGTTCCACCTGGGTCAGCCCGGAGTGAAGGTGGAAGGCGGCCTGTTACTGGCTAACGCTCAGTATCCGGGAGAGGATGTTCACTACACATTCGACGGTAGTGAACCCACGCAGGCGTCGGCGCGGTGGAATGGCCCGGTGATAATGCCAAAGGGGGTGAATGTGGTGAAAGCCAAAGCGTTCTACCTGGGGCGCGAGAGTGTGACCACGTATCTGTTCCTTAATGAGTGAGCGGGGTGAGGGCAAAAGGAGCGTGCGCCCCCAAAAAGAGGTCAAAAAAGATAGAAATTACGGAAATATTAAAGGCAAATTTGTGTAATTCGTGTGGAAGTCCTAATTTTGCGTGATATTTTGCAAAATAGTAAAAGAAAGATATGAAAATAGTCAGCAGGGTTGACGACCTGAAAAGGTCGCTTGCCGAGTTCCGCGAAGGCGGAAAGAGTGTGGGCCTGGTTCCCACGATGGGTGCGTTGCACGAGGGGCATAAGTCGCTTGTGGAACGAGCTCGCAGAGAGAACGATGTGGTGGTGGTTAGCGTGTTTCTGAATCCCACCCAATTCAATAATGCCGAAGACTTGAGGACATATCCGCGCACAGCCGATGCCGATGCCGCTATGCTGGAGAGTTGCGGTGTAGATATAGCGTTTATGCCCACCGTGGAGGATATCTATCCGGAGCCCGACACCCGCGTGTTCCATCTGGGTTCGGTGGCAGAAGTGATGGAAGGCGCGATGCGTCCGGGACACTTCAACGGAGTGTGCCAGATAGTGAGCAAGCTGTTTATGTTTGTGGAGCCCACGCGCGCCTATTTCGGCGAGAAAGATTTCCAGCAGATAGCGGTGATAAAGGCGATGGTGGCCCAACTCGGGTTCAACTTGGAGATAGTGGAGTGCCCGTGCATCCGCGAAGAGGACGGCTTGGCCAAAAGTAGCCGGAACGTGCGTCTGACACCGCTTGTGCGCAAGGTGGCGCCGGCCATATATCGCACGCTGAAGGAGAGCCTGCGCTTTGCTGAGGATCATAGTGTGGAACAGACCCACGACTGGGTGGTGACCACGATAAACGCCTACCCGGAGATGGAAGTGGAATACTTCTCGATATGCGATGGCGACACGTTGTTGCCGGTGGACAGTTGGGACGCGAGCGACCATGTGGTGGGGTGCATCACGGTGTATTGCGGCGATGTGCGTGAGATTGATAACATAACGTATAAGAAATAGAATTGAGGCGATGCTGATACAAGTGGTTAAATCAAAGATACACCGTGCCACGGTGACGGGTGCAAATCTGGACTACATAGGCAGTGTGACCATCGACGCTGAGCTGATGGACGCGGCCAACTTGATTGAGGGCGAGCGCGTGTATATTGTGGATAACAATAATGGCGAGCGTTTCGACACCTATGTGATACGTGGCGAACGTGGCCTGGGTGAGGTGTGTCTCAATGGAGCGGCGGCGCGAAAGGTGCTTCCGGGCGATGTGGTGATAATCATGTCGTATGCCATGCTGACCCCAGAGGAGGCGCGCGACTTTAAGCCCGCGATAGTGTTTCCAGAAGCACGGACCAACAAGCTGATTAAGTGAACGGAGGAATACCAGTTATCACTGAATATTAACGGAAAAGAAAAAAGGAAATAAAAGATATGTTTGAGAATTTATCGGAGAGATTAGAACGATCGTTCAAGATACTTAAAGGTGAAGGCAAGATAACCGAGATTAACGTGGCCGAAACGCTTAAGGACGTGCGCCGCGCACTGCTCGATGCCGATGTGAACTACAAGGTGGCTCGCGATTTCACCGAGAGTGTGAAAGCCAAGGCACTGGGCCAGAACGTGCTCACGGCCGTGAAGCCCAGCCAGATGATGGTTAAGATAGTTCACGATGAGCTGACCGTGCTCATGGGCGGCGAGCCAGCGCCATTTAATGTGGAGGGTAATCCTGCGGTGATATTGATGTCGGGACTTCAAGGTTCGGGTAAAACCACGTTCAGTGGCAAGTTGGCGCGTAAATTAAAGGTTGAGAAAAGCAAGAAGCCGCTTCTGGTGGCTTGCGACGTGTATCGCCCCGCCGCTATTGAGCAGCTGAAGGTGCTTGGCGCTCAGATAGAGGTGCCCGTCTATAGCGAGCCCGAGAGCAAGAATCCGGTTGAGATAGCGCAGCATGCAATAGCTGAGGCAAAGCAAAAGGGGTATAACGTGGTGATAGTGGATACCGCCGGTCGCCTTGCCATCGACGAGCAGATGATGCAGGAGATAGAGGCGATAAAGCGCGCTATAGAACCCACCGAGACGCTGTTTGTGGTGGATTCGATGACCGGACAGGACGCCGTGAACACGGCTAAAGAGTTTAATGACCGGCTCGACTTTGACGGCGTGGTGCTCACCAAACTCGACGGAGATACCCGTGGTGGCGCGGCATTGTCGATACGCTCGGTGGTTAATAAGCCCATCAAGTGGGTGGGAACCGGCGAGAAGATGGAAGCGATAGACCCGTTCCGACCAGCCGGAATGGCCGACCGCATCCTGGGTATGGGCGACATAGTGTCGTTTGTGGACCGGATGCAGCAACAGTATGACGAGGAAGAGGCAAAACGACTGCAGAAAAAACTGGCCAAGAACCAGTTCGACTACAACGACTTCCTGGCTCAGATAGCGCAGATAAAGAAGATGGGTAACCT
>CADADP010000056.1 GCA_902786725.1 uncultured Bacteroidales bacterium | reverse complement strand
CAGATATTTAAGGCGTGAAATCATCATCGGAATAATCGCTAACATCCTCATCATCACCGCCACTCAGTAGCGAAGAAATTGCCGGAAAAAACTTAGCCGGCTCATACCCACGCGACGCGGCAAAGCGCACAAGCGCGTCGCGGGCGGCACGCGGTTCACGCGAGCTAAGGCTTCGAGCCTTAGATTCCAGCGCGCGGATCATCACCTCGTGGTACTCCTCGGCATCGATTTCGTCCATAGCCTCATCTATGACATCTGTTCCAATGCCCTTAGCACGCAAGGCCGACGAGATTTTGGCACGGCCCCATCCGTTGAAGCGATACTTGTCGCGCACAAAGGCGCGTGCATATCGGCTATCGTCGATAAACTGCTCGTCACGCAGCGAGCGCACAATCAGTTCGGTTTGCGGTTGCGGCATTTGCATTGCACGCAGTTTCAGCCTAATGTCGTGTTCACAGTGCTCACCGCGCGAGCACAAAGCCTGCATTCTGAGCAGGGCATTTTCCATCGAAATCTTATTGCGCATAACGTGTAATTTCCGGTTATCGCCCGCCGATTTGCCTCCGAAGCATTTACTTCTTATTGCCTATCTCCGGGCACCATGAATCATTGCCAAAGTTAGCGAATATTTTGAAAACTAAAAAAAATAGTTTTTTACGGCAGAGTCAACCTTATCAACATTAAATCTGTTCTGACAAAAGCGCGAATTATTGAATAAAAAGTTAAAAAAATTTGGGTTTTTAATTTTTTTATGTTAATTTTGCACTGTTGTGTTAAAAACACTGCTAAGTATAATTCGCTACACTTCAGTAATATTGGAAGCGGAAGCGGATTTTAGGCGGTGAGAAAGGATAAGAAAAAGATGAAAAAATCCACTATATGGTTACTAACGGTGCTAATGGCTCTGACGCTACTGGGCTTGCTTTTTGTGCAGATAATGTATATGGAGCGGATGGTGGAGATGCGCAACCATCAGTTTGGCGAGATAGTGTCGCGTAGCCTGTATGACGTATCCACCACTCTGGAACGCGATGAGACCCAGCATTTTCTGGACCTTGAAATTGACGAGACCCAAGCATCGCTCAGCACACCAATGAACATGAACCAGTTTGGCGTAAAAACGGGCACAGGCATCGACAGCACAGCCACTGCCCTGAGCGATAATCTGGCACAAGGAGCCGACAACATCAAGGACTTTGGCGGCAACTACCAGAACCGACAGGAGATACTGCGCGGCCAGTATCTTTACCAGAAAGAGCTACTGAATGAGGTGATAATGAACATCTTGTCGCAGTCGAGCGACCGTCCTATCACAGAGCGTGCCGACTCGGCCACAGTGCGCCGATACATTGAGCAGGAACTGGAGAGCAACGGACTGGAGTTGCCGTTTGAGTATGCTATTACCACTCGCGATGAGAGAGTGGTGTATGCGAGCGCAAATTATGACACCACCCAGTGGGGCAGCGCATACCGTCAGGTGCTGTTCCCAAGTGACCCTTTGGTGAAACGTCACACGCTTAACGTGAAATTTCCCACGAAGCACAATTATATCTTCTCGTACTGATAGTAGTGTTCATCTACACGATAACACTGGTGTTCAAGCAGAAGCGTCTGACCGACATCAAGAACGATTTTATCAACAACATGACGCATGAGTTCAAGACTCCGATATCCACCATTTCGCTGGCAGCTCAGATGCTTAACGACGACACAGTGACCAAGAGCCCCACAATGCTAAAGCGAATGGCCGGGATTATCAACGACGAATCCAAGCGGCTGCGCTTCCAGGTGGAAAAGGTGTTGCAGATGTCGATGTTCGACCAGAAGAGCGCCACGATAAAGTTGCAGGACGTGGACGTGAACTCGGTGATAGCAAGCGTTGCCAACACGTACAAGATAAAGGTGGAAAAGTTTGGTGGCCACATCAGTTACGCTCTGGATGCCGAGGACTCGGTGGTGAACGTGGACGAGATGCACTTCACAAACGTGATATTCAACCTGCTGGACAACGCGGTGAAATATCGCCGCGAGGATGTGGAGCCGGAGCTTGCCATAACCACCCGGAACATAGGCGAGGACTGGCTAGAAATCACAATTAGCGACAACGGCATAGGCATTAAGAAGGAGGACCTGAAACGAATCTTTGAGAAATTCTACCGCGTTTCCACCGGCAACCGCCACGACGTGAAAGGATTCGGCCTTGGGCTGGCCTACGTGAACAAGATGATATCCCTATTTAAGGGCACGATAAGGGTGGAGAGTGAGGTTAATTCCGGTTCGCATTTCATCATCACCCTACCCTTGTATAAATAACTTAACAGAAACATATTAGAAACAAATAAAACCGATAAGACAATGGACGAGAAATTAAGAATTTTATTGTGCGAGGACGATGAGAACCTGGGCATGATTACGAGAGAGTACCTTGTGGATAAGGGCTATGAGGCCGAGTTGTTCACCGACGGAGAGAGTGGCTACAAAGCTTTCTTGAAGGGTCGGTACGACATCTGCCTGCTAGACATTATGATGCCGAAGAAAGACGGTTTCCAACTGGCTCAGGAGATTCGCACCGTGAACAGCGAGGTGCCTATCATCTTCCTGACCGCCAAGACGCTGAAAGAGGACATTCTGGAGGGCTTCAAGCGCGGAGCCGATGACTACATCACCAAGCCCTACAGCATGGAGGAGCTGGTGTATCGCATCGAGGCCATCATACGCCGTGTGAAAGGCAAAAAGGGCAAAGAGATAACGATGTATCAGATAGGCAAATTCACGTTCGACACCCAGAAGCAGGTGCTGATATGCGGCAACGTTAACGAGCGTCTCACCACGAAAGAAAGTGAGCTGCTGAGCCTACTGTGTGCTCATGTAAACGAGATTCTGGAGCGCAACTTTGCGCTGAAGAGCATCTGGATCGACGACAACTACTTCAACGCCCGCAGCATGGATGTGTATATTACCAAGCTGCGCAAGAAGTTGAAAGCAGACCCGAGCATAGAGATAATCAATATCCACGGTAAGGGGTACAAGCTGATAGCGCCTGAACAGGAAGCCCAGTAAGCGGCGTCGGTCCGGTCGTAAAACACGAGGGCATTCCGATGTGTCGGAATGCCCCAGTGTTTTGGTTAAATAATAGGGGGAGCTTGTGAGAATATGAATAACAGATTAAAGCAAATGATGAGATATTTATTTTGTGTTTACCAGTGGCTAATAGTGTTGCCCATACTGACTGTGGCCACGTTTTTGTGCGCGGTGAGCACGATAGTGGGCTGCCTCATCGACAAGGATTGGTGGAGCTACTACCCTCCCAAGTGGTGGTCACGGTTGTGGTGCAAGTTGTTGTTTGTAAAGGTTGAAGTTAGAGGCCAAGAGAAGATTCACCGCAAGACGTCGTATGTGTTTGTGGCTAATCATCAGGGAGCATTCGACATCTTCTCAATCTATGGATATTTGCAACACGATTTCAAGTGGATGATGCGCAAGGGATTGGCCAAGATTCCTCTGGTGGGCTACGCATGCCGGTCGGCCGGCCATATTATGGTGGACCGTTCAAGTCCTGAGGCGCTGAAGCAAACCATGCAGACAGCAAAGGAGCGCTTGCAGGGAGGGAAGTCGATAGTGGTTTTCCCCGAGGGTCGCAGAACCGACGACGGGCGTATTCAGCCGTTTAAGAATGGCGCGTACCGCTTGGCCGTGGACTTTGGGTTGCCGGTGGTGCCAATTACGATAGACGGCTCTTACGGCGTGATGCCACGCAGCACTTACAACGTGCGCCCCGGCAAGATTATCCTCACCATCCACGCCCCCATCCAGCCCGGCCACAACGGTCACGATCTGGTGGAGCTGGTGACTGCCAGCCGAGAAGCCATAATCAGCGCATTGCCTGCCGAACAGCGCTGACGCGAAGCTTTTTTCAAGTTTTTTTGCAAAAAACGAAAATAAAAACCGAAAAAAGTTTTTGGAATCAAAAAAAGTTATTACCTTTGCAACGCATTTGCGAATTGTCCTGTGGTGTAATGGTAGCACATCGGATTCTGGTTCCGCTTGCGAGGGTTCGAGTCCTTCCAGGACAACAAAGAGTGACCCATGGAGGTCACTTTATTTTTAAACAAATTTAAACTGATTTATTAAAACATGGCAACGAAAATTAGATTACAGCGTCACGGTCACAAAGACTACGCATTCTATCCCATCGTAATTGCCGATAGCAGGGCGCCACGAGATGGTAAATTTATTGAAAGGATTGGTTACTATAACCCGAATACTAATCCTGCTACAATAAGTTTAAATTTCGACAGAGCACTCTATTGGCTGAACGTTGGTGCAATTCCCACCGACACAGTACGTAACATTCTTTCTCGCGAAGGCGTGATGCTGATGAAGCACCTGCAGGGCGGCGTAAAGAAGGGCGCGTTCAGTGCAGAAGAGGCTCAGAAGCGTTTCGACGCATGGAAGGCCGAGAAGACATCTAAGTTGCAGGCCATTAAGGTTAAGGAGCTGGATGCCAAGCGTGCCGAGAACAAGAAGCGCTTAGAGGAAGAGACTAAGAAGAACGAGGCAAAGGCCGAAGAGGTGGCAAAGAAGAAGGCCGAGATAGCAGCAGCTAAGGCTGCCGCTGAGGCAGAGGCCGCCGCTGCTGAAGCAGCCGAAGAGGCACCGGCAGAGGAGCCCGCAGCTGAGGCAGAAGCACCGGCAGAGGCATAAGCCAAATTCGTAAAGGATTTTTTTAGGGTAAGGGCGTAACCTACAACAGGTTGCGCCCTTTCTATTTCTGTCTTTCGGTAAGATATTGGTCGGTCTGAACCGCGGTGGAAAGCAGGCCAACGTGAAATGCAGAAAATAACATTGACAGCATGACGAGCCTGTAGTAACTTTGCATCGTGAGTGAGCGAGTCCCCTACGGCTCCACCCAAAAGTGGGCCATCGACGCCGCAAACAGTCAGACAACGGCAAAGATAAAACCATACGCATCCTTCACCGCCACGACCGCAGCGTAGAAGACACTCAATCACAACGCGATCCTTGAATTACTGATACACACGCCCCAAACTACGGGCAGTCGTAAGTTAAGCAACGATAAGAGAGATTCCACGCCACCGAGAGAAGCCGTTCTAAAAAAGCCGCCAGCATTGCCATTGCGTCCACTTACATACACCGCACGCCTCCGCCTCGAAGCGCCACTTGCGATGGGCCCGACGACTTGATAGACTAACGCTACGTTCCACGAATTAATCAGAACGAATGAAGCCAATCGCGCAACTCCAGCATAACATTGGCTTGCCAGGGAGTGCAAAACTCAATAGCGAATCCGTGAACATTAGTAGGCCAAGTGTGAATATCTGCCTTAACGCCGGCCGAGAGCAATGCCGAATAGTAGGTGGCAGAGTTTAAAGCCGGCACCACATTGTCGGCACTGCCGGTTGCGATAAAAGCTCGCGGCGCATCGGGTGTAACATTGAGTTCGCCACTATATGCACACACAAGTTCCCGACTTGGCGAGTCTCCGAGAAGATTACGGCGTGTATCCGGATGCGTGAACGCCTTGTTCATAGTAATCACCGGATAGAAGAGTACTTGGAAGGCAGGGCGCAAATCTACAGGAGCTTGCAGGGCCACAGTAGATGCCAAATGCCCTCCGGCTGAGAACCCCATGATTCCTATGTCGGTGGGATTGATACCCCACTCGGCAGCATGCAACTTGAGCAATCTGATAGCTTGTAGAACGTCGCCCTTGGGCACTTCATGGTTGCCATAGGGCAAGCGGTAGTTGACAACGGCCAAAACAATGTTCTCGTTACGGAAGAAATGCTTCCACATCAGTCCCTCACGGAAGAGCGACACAGCGCCATAAGCGCCACCCGGGCACAAAAGTATTGCGCGAGCGGGTTTCTCTGTGGAAGATTTAAGAGGAAACACATATAGTTGCGGTAAGTAGTCGGTGGCTCCGGCCGGGATATTTGTGCGGAGCGGCGATTCAGCTTGACTCCACAAGGGCAACGTCACCGCATCGGCAGCATAGTACTGAATCATGGACTGAGACTGGCCCTGAGCTACAACCGCAAGGCAGAAAAAGGTGATTAAGGCCAAGAACTTACGCATAAGAGGTTATGAGTTTTTTTGATTAGTTTATGTTAGGTAAGAATAGCCGAAAGGCCGGAATATTAGTTTGCAATCCGCGATGCAGGCTCTTATCTGTTAATCGGCCCAAATGACTCAAAGCTATTGTCGCTATAGAACACCATGATACTAACCACACGTTTTGAGGCAGAAGAGGCTAATGGCTGCTTAGGCCCGGCATCATGCGATTTCTTACTCACCTGCTGAATAGTGTCCCTTATGGCCTTAGCCGCACTGGGGGTTGGAGAGCTTAACTGCTGGGCCATTTCAAAAAGGTCACCTTCGCCAAACGAGATAGGTTTTCCCGAATTTTGATTTTCCGAAAGATTGGACGACGAGTCGGTGAATTTTAAATTCTCAACGGGTTGAGCATTTTGGGCATTAAAACCGGGGTTGTCATCCACATACATCTCACCATCTCCAAACATAAGCCACATTATATTAAGAGAAGGATAAGCCGCATGAACCTTAGAAATGAGTTCATCGCTCACTTTCTTGTTACGGCCATTGAGAAGTTGCGATAACGACGGTCTGGGTATGCCACAAGTGTCGGCAAATTGCGAATTTGCAATACCATTTTGATTCAGAAACAATTTAAGCCGTGATACTATGTCCATAAATTCATTAACAATTACAAATTTTTACGTTTGCAAATATATAATGAATTTGTTAATCGACCAAATTTTTAAACGGAAATTTTCAAGTTTCGTGAAGAAAACCACAAAATTAACAAATTCAATCGAATAAGGAAACGAAACACACAAACATAAAGTATTTATTCAATACTTTACGGCTATCATATTATATTTCAATAATTTATTTTAAATTTCACCACAATCCGAGCAACAACCGAACATTACAGCTCAAAATATTACTCTAATACTTTAATAATTAATAGCTATTATACTTATTTTTAGCTATTTATATTAATTGTAAAAATTTCTTAATTATCAAAATTTCTTGTTGTTAATTAAAAATCCGGAACACTTCGCATTTCGTAACTCTGTTGTAATTCCGAGTTTCGATTTTGCAATCGTTAATTTTGCTTTCCACCGCGGTAAACCACCCTGCTTCGCGGATGAGTTTGTTAAGTGAGCCGGATTTGGGAATTTAAATTTATGTGCATTTTGAGAATGGTAATCGATGGCGCTATTACCACCCTACCATGTATGCAGTGTTGTGACGTTGGCAAAATTTCCTCAAGTGGATTTCCTTGCGAAATTTTCGCAAATATCGGTCCTGAATTTAGGATTCTTAATTCTGAGGAAATCTCAGAGGGTTGAGTTCGAGTGATTCTCTATTGAAACAAGTTTATTTACAGAGCTTTCCGTCGTTATAGGCATCCCCTATTCCACTTCACTGAAAATAATCAGAAAAATTCAATATGGTTGTGACAGCGTGTTTAGCCACAAACGCATGTGTAAAATACACGAAACAATCTATTAATTGTCAATAAAACGAAAATCCGACTTCGCATAACGGATTGTGAAACGAATTGAATCTATACAGATTTTGGATTCCCCACCCCACATCCATTTGAGCCATCACATAACTACTGGAGCAACCTGCGTTCCTTGAAAAGCGCAGTGAGCAGTTTTACCCATTAGGACACCGCTTGCCACCATGCTTGGGCGGCTGAGACGCTAAACACTCTTTTGCGAGTTCACTTGTGTTTCAATTATCAATGGATTTTATATCCACTTACGCGCTGAGGCTGAAACGCAATAATAAGCCACAATGAGCAGTTGGCCTTTGGGAGGTGATGGAGATTATTGGATAGAGCGCTTGTAGCCATGCTCGAGACGATATTTACGGACATCAGAAAAGAGGTCGGTCGCATACACGAATCGATTTAGCTCATCGTTGTCAACGTTGTATATTTCATCTTTATTCCCTATCCAGCCCACATGTCCCTTGTTAATAAAGACGATGTTTTCGCCTATGCCCATCACGGAGTTCATGTCGTGTGTGTTGATGATTGTTGTTATGCCGTATTCATGCGTGATGTCGCTAAGCAGGTCGTCGATAACAATTGACGTTTTAGGGTCGAGTCCTGAGTTGGGCTCGTCGCAGAAGAGGTATTTAGGGTTGAGCGCGATGGCTCTGGCGATGGCAGCTCTTTTCTGCATTCCCCCACTAAGTTCGGCCGGAAATTTGTCTTCAGAACCGGTTAGGTTAACCCTATCGATGCAGAAGTGCGCACGTTCGAGTTGCTCTTCGCTTGACAGATGGGAGAACATACGCAAAGGGAACATTACGTTGCCAATAACGGTTTCGCTGTCGAAGAGAGCCGAGCCCTGGAAAAGCATACCTATTTCTTTTCTTATTTCCTTCATTTGCTTGGCCGACATGCGCGTGATGTCGCGACCGTCGTATAAGATTTCACCTTTATCTGGTTTGAAAAGGCCCACGATGTTTTTCACGAGGACGGTTTTGCCCGAGCCGCTCTGCCCTATAATAAGGTTGGTCTTGCCGTCGTAGAACTTGGCGCTGACGTTGAAGAGGATTTGGCGCGTGCCGTTATCGAAGAATTTATCTATGTTTTTAACTTCAATCATGAGAGTGCGCTATCTGATTTGTTGATGAAAAATGTGGAAGAATGGGAAAACGTTTCTTACTGAAGCATCAGCTTGGTAAGAATCACGTCGGCCACAAGAATCATTATGTTGCTCATAACCACAGCATCTGTGCTGGCTTGTCCCACTTCTACCGATCCGCCCTTGACAGTGTATCCGTAGAAAGCCGAGATGCTGGAGATGATGTAAGCGAAGAAAAGAGACTTTATGAGTGCGAACCACACGTACCACTCGATGAATTTGGACTGGATTCCGTAGATGTAAGTATCAACATCGACTATACCTGTGAGCACGCAAATGAAATATCCGCCAAATAAGCTGGTGGCCATGCAGATTATGACCATGAACGGCATGATAGTGATGAGTCCAAGCACCTTAGGCATGACCAAGAAATTGGCCGAGTTAATGCCCATAATCTCGAGTGCATCGATTTGTTCGGTGACCCTCATGGTTCCTATTTCGGATGCTATGTTCGAACCTATTTTACCGGAAAGAATGAGGCATAGAATAGATGACGAGAATTCAAGCAGTATGATTTCGCGTGTGGTCATACCCACGGAATATCTAGGGAATATGGGGTTGGATATATTGAGTTTGATAAGGATGGTGCAGAGCGAGCCTATGAATAGCGACACGATGAGGATAAGCGGAATGGAGTCGATTCCGAGTTTGTAAATCTCGTTGATGTATCGCTTGAAGAATTCCTTCCATTTTTCGGGAACTCCAATACTCTGAACCATGAATGTGCAATATGTTCCAAATTTCTCTAAGGCAGTCATTATAGTTAAATAAAAAGAGTTATAGTGTTGAATAAAAAAACGTTACGTATTATGGAAGACGCTATCGATGCTATCTTCGTCAATAAGGTTATTAAGCATGGCATAGACAGTGAGGCCGGCCACACTTTTTATTCCTGTTTTCTGCATGATGTTCTTGCGGTGGGTCATAACGGTGTGCTCGCTGACGTTGAGCCTGTCGGCGATTTCTTTGTTTCTCAGACCTTGCGCCACGAGTACAAGCACGGCTATCTCCCGGCGCGTCAGTTCGTATCCGGCATTGTGCGATGCGGGGTTGTCTTCGAGCGATTCGCAAGCGTTCTTAATGGTGGACTCTATGCTTTGTGCCGAAGCATGAATGTCGATTACCGCATCGAATGCCTTGAGATATTGAGGCTCCACGTAGCAGTGGACGAGTGCGATGGTGGCAACGTGATGGCGACCACGCACCTGCGCCACATCGACCATAGTATGGGGGTCGATGATAACGGCGTGGATGGTGTGAGCCTTAAAGGTGGAGTCCAGAGCCTCGGGCGCGGAAATCTGAGCCGCGACCTTAACCAATGGACTACCGTGCAGGAGTGCTGAGAGCCCCGCGGAGATAATAGCCGATGGTTCAAGTATTAAAACTGAGTATCTCATTAACTTATGTCCTTTCCAAGGTGTCGGACGAAGGGCACCAAAATTTTTTCTTCGATAAGCGAATGCTTGTGCAAGTCGCGTGCGAGAAGAAGCAGGACGGTGACAACGTCGGTCGTGTCATCGTCGGCGATAGTCTCGGGCAGGTACTTGAATATGATTTGAGTGAGGTCTTGCAACTTGTCTTCGATGTCTTGATGCACATCGTTGAAACTGGAAATGTGTAAACCGGCATCGAGTTCACCGCTGATAATCTTCTGGATAAGCGGGAACAGAGTGGTCTCTTCGCTGCGGAAATGAGCCTCAACCTCATTTTTATATAGTTCAAAGAAGCGCAGAAAGACGCTTGCCACTTTATGAGGCAATTTTTCGGCTATGTGATGCAGGTGCCCCTGAATGTGCGGTAGCCGCTTGCTGACGTAGTAGCTGTGGGATGCCTTGAGGTATGGCACGAGTTGTGTCATATCGGTGTTATTGACCACATCATCGGTGGGCACAAAGTCGCGAAACGAATACACATTGCATATCAGCAGGAAGAAATCCACGTCAACGTTCCATTTCTTACACACTTCGTTCACGGTGAGGTCGCCGAACCCAAGCGAGATACCGAATCGCGGAAGCATCTCGATTAGCTCAACGTGGCGCGTGATAATATCAGCCATTCGGCTATCGCCATTGTAGAAATAATTAGTCATATCCAAGTTAGAGTAATAGACCATGCGCAATTGGCACAGAGTGCAAAGTTACAGATTTAATGTGCAATAGGCAAATTTTTGAGCATGGAAACTGCTGTGAGAATGATGTAAAATAAAGTATCGAAGGCGTAAAACGATAAGATTTTTTGGCAAAAAAGATGATATTTAATAACTTTGTGATGTCGGAGACAGCTTGCGAGGCATGAGTGTGCCATAATTGTTGGCGCGCGTAGCCTGATGCGAAGCGCAAGCGATGCCGGGAAAGGAGATGTGACAATGGATACGCAAGTGATAGTGGTGGCAGTGGTGGTGATAGCGGCCGTGATGGTGGCTATCGTGCGCATGGCGAGGCTGATAAGGAGCAAGGACGCTCCCGACTGCGGATGTGGTAGAGGCCGTGACTGCGCAAAAAAACGGGCAAAAAATTGCGATAATGTGAATAAATAGTTAATTTTGTGAAACCAATACAAATACTGATATGTTCATAATAGGAATAGCTGGAGGAACCGGTTCGGGAAAGACCACCGTGGTGAGAAAAATCATGGAGCGCCTGCCTAAGGGCGAGGTGAGTTGTATATCTCAGGATTCTTACTATAAGGATTCAAGTAAAGTGCCTGTGGAGGAGCGTCAGCTTATCAACTTTGATGAGCCTGCAGCGTTCGACTGGGACTTGCTGCTCGACCACCTGAAGCAACTGCGCGAGGGTAAGCCGATAGAGATGCCCACTTATTCGTTCATCACATGTACTCGTCAGGAAGAGACTGTACACATGGAGCCGCACGACGTGGTGCTGATTGAGGGTATCTTGGTGCTGAGCAACCCCAAGTTGCGCAAGATGATGGACATAAAGGTGTTTGTGGACGCTGATGGCGATGATCGCCTAATTCGCGTGATTTCGCGCGACTGCATAGAGCGCGGCCGCACGCCTCAGATGGTGATTGACCGCTATCAGCGAGTGCTCAAGCCAATGCACCTGCAGCACATTGAGCCCACTAAGCGCTACGCCAACATTATAATTCCTGAGGGCGGACACAATGAAGTGGCCATAAATCTGCTCACCGATTACATTAAGTCGCGGTTGAACCTGAAAAAGTGATAACTTGCAGTCGATGTGGGCGCGTGCAGAGTGCATGAGTTCCACTCGTAGCCGGGGATGATTGACAGACTGATGGAGAATAAAATCCTAAATAAGGTGCGAAATGTGGTGAGCCTGAAAGCGGTGACCGAGCGTCGCGAGCAAGAGAAGGCCACGGCAAAGAAGTTGACCGAACTGGGCGAGCGCGGTGAGCTGGTGCTCCGCACAGAAGACTTGGTGAAGAAATATCGCCAGCGCACGGTGGCCAATCATGTGTCGATTGATGTGCGTCAAGGTGAAATTGTGGGATTACTGGGGCCGAACGGCGCGGGCAAAACCACCACATTCTATATGACTACAGGGCTGATAACGCCCAATGGTGGACGCGTGTTTATCAACGACGTGGATATCACCAAATTGCCGGTGTAGATCCCATTGCCGTGGAAGATATTCAGAGCATTGTCTATAGCCTTAAATCCAAGAATATAGGAATCTTGATTACCGACCATAACGCCCCCGAGACACTGAGTATAACCGACCGGGCTTACCTGCTGTTTGAGGGAAAAATCCTGTTTCAGGGGACGAGCGAGGAACTGGCTGTGAATCCGGTGGTTAAGGAGAAGTATCTGGGGCGTAACTTTGTGTTCCGCCGCAAGAAATTCGACTGACAAACGCTCGCATGTCGATAACATGGAATCCACAAGAGGGAGCAGTAAAATGAGCCAGGACAAGTGAGAGTATGGGCCGAATAAGAGATATGATAAGCTTGCCACGCGGTCAGCGCACAGGAATGGTGGTGCTACTAGCGATGGTGGCCCTGTTACTGATGGCAACCTATCTGGCAGGAGGCGGCAAGCGCGATGAGAATGCCGAGCTAGCTAATGAAGATGCCATGGAATATATGGAGAAGGTGGATTCGCTGCTGCAGGTTGCGGCCCACAACGAGCAGCAAGCCAAGGCCGCGCCCGAAAAGGGCAAGCGCAAGTCAAAGGTCAAGACGAAACTGACTGCCGGCAGCAATAAAGGATGCAAGGACAAGGCCGCGCTGGATGAGTTGCCGCGCGAAGAGTAAGTGGGAAGACATTAAAACCACATCGCGAGGCACGTGGTTGCGCGAGACCACATCACATGTTAGCGGTGGATAAAAATCGACCTATGGGTCATTTTGCAGGATAAAATCTTCCAGAGCGCTAGTTGTGACAAGCGTTTCGAGCGTTCAAGCTGCTTGAAGCAAAAATTGACGTTTTAA
>CADADP010000055.1 GCA_902786725.1 uncultured Bacteroidales bacterium | reverse complement strand
TCGTGGTGGTGCTCAATTCAGTCACGTCCGGGTTACTCGCCATGCAAACGGCATGGGTCATCGCCTTGCCGAATCGGTGACTCTTCATCACGTCTCGCACTGCAAAATTAATAACGCCACGCCCACCTGTCAATGTCATTTTCTGCATTCCTGTCAGCACCCTATTCACGGCGCTCCACGCATCCGTCCACCTAAATAGCGCCACATCGTGATTCTTCGTTAATGTCTGTTACTCTGTCTGTTATCCGCACTGCTCTCACGCAGAAATTAGCGTTTTTTTATTCCGAATCTGGCATTAGAATCACATGTCAAGTCCGGCTCAAGAAACGCCCGTTTCCATTTTTATAGGCATTTATTGGTCTGTTTCAACGAAAATTTTGTAAATTTGCCTTTTACTAAACTTTGTAACATATTTCACTTGAGTTATTATGACAACCAAGAGCACACTTGAAAAGATTATCAGTGAGGACTTGTCTGCGATATGGGGCATTCTCAACCATGACGAGAAGCGCCTTATCGCCGATAATTTTGTCATTCATAATTTTAAGAAAAACCAGCTGATTTACGCCGAGCGTGACGAACCCATCTATCTGTGGTGCTTGCTCAAGGGCAAAGTGAAACTGTTCAAAGACGGCATGGGCGGCCGTCAGCAGATTCTGCGACTTTACCGCCCCATTCAGTACTTCGGCTATCGTGCATATTTTGCCGAAGAGCCTTATGTGTCGAGCGCGGCGGCATTTGAGCCATCCTCAATTGGCACCATCGAGATGAGCCTTGTTAAAGATCTCATCGACCACAACAACAAGCTCTCTTGGTTCTTCATCCACGAACTCTCGAAACACTTAGGTGGCTCCGACACCAAGATTGTCACCCTCACGCAGAAACACATTCGCGGACGCCTGGCCGAGGCGCTCATCCTACTGCGCGAAAGCTACGGCTTTGAAGACGATGGACAGACTCTCAAAATCTATATGGCACGGGAGGATATCGCCAACCTGTCCAATATGACCACTTCTAACGCCATCCGCACTCTGTCCAACTTCGCTCAAGAGAAAATAATCACCATCGACGGGCGCAGAATCAAGATAATCAACGAGCCAATGCTCCGCAACATCAGTAAATTCGGTTAACGCTCCATCATGATTATCGCTCAGGCTAAACGAAAAGAAAACATGGCTGAATACCTGCTCTATATGTGGCAGGTAGAAGACATTATACGCGCCTTTAATCTCGATATTGACCTGATTCAGGCCAATATCATCGACCGCTATGGAGTGGATAACGAGACTAAGGCAAAAATCCGCGATTGGTACGAGTCGCTCATTAAGATGATGCAACTCGAGGACAAGAAGGAATCAGGGCACCTGCAAATCAACAACAACACCATAATCCGGCTCACCGACCTTCACCTGCAATTACTCGATTCTCACAAGTTTCCACGCTATGAGGCTATTTATTATCAAACCCTTCCCATAATTGTGGAACTCAGAGCCAAGACCAGGTCCGACGAGCAGACAAGCGAAATTGAAACATGCTTCAACGCACTCTACGGCACACTCTTGCTCAAACTCAAAGGTCAGGAAATTTCACCCGATACGCTACTTGCTGTCTCGCAAATATCACAATTCCTGGGCACGCTCTCGGCCCTGTATCTGAAAGACGAGGAAACACCTCTGTTCGGGAACGAAGAAGAATATTAACATTCAATCTTTTCACAAATATATGAACAATCGCAAAAACATACTCATAACAGGCTGCAACGGCCAACTGGGCACTGAGCTCAGCAATATCCTGTCGCAGGCCAACGAGCATAATCTGTTTCTCACCGATGTGGACACCCTCGACATCTGCGACGAAACTGCCGTGAATGATTTCATTGCAAGCCACAACATCCACATTATCGTCAACTGTGCGGCCTACACCGCCGTGGATAAGGCCGAAGAAAACCAAGACATCTGCCGGGCCATTAACGCCGATGCAGTGGAGATTTTGGGCCGTGCTGCCACCGAGCATAGCGCACGCTTAATCAGCATTTCCACCGATTACGTCTTCGATGGCACCTCGTGCAGTCCCTACACCGAAGATATGCTAACCAATCCAGTCTCGGTCTATGGTGCTACCAAACTCGAGGGCGAGCAACGGCTATTCAGCGTTTGCCCGGAGGCTGTCGTCATAAGGACTGCATGGCTATATTCGCCCTATGGCAAGAATTTTGTAAAAACCATGATAGAACTGGGAAAATCCAGGTCGCAACTCAACGTGGTCTTCGACCAAGTGGGCTCTCCCACTTATGCCCTTGACTTGGCCACAGCCATTGCCTGCATCATCGATGCCGAATGGACTCCTGGCATCTACCATTTCTCTAACGAAGGCGCCATCTCGTGGTACGACTTCACCATGGCTATTCATCGCCTTGCCGGCATCACGTCATGTCAAGTGTTACCTTGTCGCTCAAGCGAATTTTTCACCCTGGCCAAGCGGCCTGCCTACAGCGTTTTCGACAAGAGCAAAATTAAAAACACGTTCGCGCTCTCTATCCCTCACTGGGAAAAGAGTCTCGAGCACTGCATCACTCGCATTCTAAACAACTAATCTGAAACAATTATCGTGACCGAACTAAATAGCGAAATAAACAAGCGGCGCACATTCGCCATCATTTCTCACCCCGATGCCGGTAAGACCACTCTTACCGAGAAACTGCTACTCTTTGGCGGCGCTATTCATGTGGCCGGTGCAGTGAAATCCAATAAGATAAAAAAGACTGCCACCAGCGACTGGATGGAAATCGAGAAACAACGCGGTATCTCAGTAGCCACCTCCGTGATGGGCTTCAATTATAACGATTACAAAATCAACATCCTCGACACTCCGGGACACCAGGATTTTGCCGAAGACACCTACCGCACCCTCACTGCCGTGGACAGCGTGATTATTGTGGTCGATGTCGCTAAGGGCGTGGAGTTGCAAACGCGGAAACTGATGGAGGTTTGCCGCATGCGAAACACACCGGTAATCATCTTTGTCAACAAACTCGACCGCGAAGGTCGCGACCCGTTCGACATACTCGATGAACTGGAGCAGGAACTGAAAATCAGCGTCCGTCCACTCACATGGCCCATCAACATTGGAGCCAAGTTCAAAGGCGTTTATAACATCTACGAAAATTCGCTCAGCCTTTTCCAGCCCGATAAGCAACGGGTTACCGACCGCGTGGAAATCACCGACATCAACGACCCTACCATCGACCAAACCGTGGGCAGCGACGACGCGACCAAGCTGCGCGACGACGTGGAACTCATTTCGGGCGTATATCCTGAATTCAACGAGGATGAATACCTAAGCGGCAAGGTGGCACCGGTCTTCTTTGGCTCGGCGCTTAACACGTTTGGCGTAAAAGAGCTTCTCGACTGTTTCATACGCATCGCGCCGGCACCTAAGCCCATTCAGGCTATGGAGCGCGAAGTGAGGCCACAAGAAGAGAAGTTCACCGGCTTCGTCTTCAAGATTCAGGCAAATATGGACCCTAACCATCGCAGCTGTATAGCCTTTGTGAAGATTTGCTCGGGTGTTTTCCGCCGCAACGAGTCATACTTGCACGTGCGCTCGGGCAAAACTTATCGGTTCTCGGCTCCCACCGCGTTCATGGCGCAGAAAAAGGATGTGGTTGACGAGGCCTTCCCCGGCGACGTTATAGGACTGCCCGACAGTGGAATCTTTAAGATTGGCGATACCCTCACCCAAGGCGAATTGCTTCATTTCAAGGGGCTACCCAGTTTCTCACCCGAAATGTTTAAGTATATCGAAAACTCCGACCCTATGAAGACCAAGCAACTCAACAAGGGCATTGAGCAGCTCATGGGCGAAGGTGTGGCTCAACTTTTCGTTAACCAGTTCAATAACCGAAAAATTATAGGCACCGTGGGCCAACTGCAATTCGAGGTGATTCAGTATCGACTTCTGCACGAATACGGCGCATCATGTCGGTGGGAACCGATTCACCTCTACAAAGCGTGCTGGATCGAGAGCGATGACGACGAGGCTCTTGCGGCGTTCAAGCGGCGTAAACAGCAGTTTATGGCACACGACAAAGATGGCCGCGATGTCTTCCTTGCCGACTCGTCTTATGTGCTGCAGATGGCGCAGGAAGATTTCCCTAAAATCAAGTTCCACTTTACTTCAGAATTTTAAAAACATCTCACAATTATGAATCCTAATATACTTTCAGAATTATATAAGCAACACGTTGGCTCCGAGCCTCAAAACATCGAGGAACTGCCGGCTTCCGGCTCTAATCGCCGATATTTTCGCCTATCTGGCGAGCAGTCGATTATCGGTGTTCTGGGCGAATGCAAGGAAGAGAATGAGGCTTTCCTCTATATGGACAGGCATTTTCACGACAAAGGCCTGAATGTGCCTAAAGTGCTGGCGCAAGTTCCCGATTCTATGGCATATATCCAAGAGGATTTGGGCGACTTAAGTCTTTTCAAAGCCATTGAGAAGGGGCGCCAAACTCGCGTCTTCAGCGACGACGAGAAGCAGCTGCTCATTAAGACCATACGTCAGCTGTGCCAGTTCCAGTTTGCCGGTGCCGACGGGATGGATTTCTCCGTCTGTTACCCCGCTTCCGAGTTTAACCGGCGTTCAATCTTGTGGGACTTGAACTATTTCAAGTATTGCTTCCTCAAAGCCACCGGCCTGGAATTTGACGAAGACAAACTTGAAGATGACTTCCAGAAACTTGCCGATGTGCTGTTGCGCAGTAGCTCGGCCACGTTCATGTATCGCGATTTCCAGTCTCGCAATGTAATGATTAAAGACAACGAACCGTGGTTTATCGATTTCCAAGGCGGGCGCAAAGGCCCCTTCTACTACGACGTGGCATCGTTCCTGTGGCAGGCTAAGGCTAATTTCCCCAATAGCCTGCGGCAAGAACTGATTGATGAATACATCACCGCCTTGCGCAAGTATAAGCCGGTAGATGTTGACTACTTCCGCTCGCAGTTGCGCCACTTCGTGCTCTTCCGCACACTGCAGGTACTTGGTGCTTACGGCTTCCGTGGATATTTCGAGAAAAAGCCTCATTTTATGCAGAGCGTGCCCTTCGCAATCAATAATCTGCGCGACCTCATTAAGACGCCTTATGTCGAGTACCCTTACCTCAACTCGGTACTCACCAACCTTGTGGCGCTGTCGCAATTCACCGACGGACTGCAAAAACGCGCTCTGACTGTGCGTGTGATGAGTTTTGCTTACAAAAAAGGTATTCCTAACGATGCCTCGGGAAATGGCGGAGGATTTGTATTCGATTGCCGGGCAGTGAACAACCCCGGTAAGTACGACCGCTACAAGCCCTATATTGGTCTTGACCAACCGGTGATTAAGTTCCTCGAAGACGACGGCGAGATTCTCACCTATCTGGAGCATGCATATTCACTGGTTGACGCGTCGGTGAAGCGATATATCGAACGTGGGTTCACTAACCTGATGGTCTGCTTTGGTTGCACCGGTGGCCAGCACCGCTCGGTATATTGTGCGCAACACATGGCAGAGCACATCAATAAAACGTTCAATGTCAAGGTGGAGCTGATACACCGTGAACAGAATATTGAACAGGTATTTAACCCACATAATTTGTGAATCGTTAATCTATTTCCAACATCGAACAGATGAAAGCTATGATTTTTGCGGCCGGTCTTGGAACCAGACTGCGCCCTCTCACTAACGAAACCCCTAAAGCCCTGGTTAAGATTAACGGCATTACACTCCTCGAACGCGTTGTCGTGCGGCTACGTGAAGCCGGTTTCACCGATATTGTGGTGAACGTTCACCATTTCGCCGAGCAAATAATTGATTTCTTGCGCGATAACCACAATTTCGAGGTGAATATCCACATTAGCGATGAACGTGACTTGCTTCTCGACACCGGCGGCGGAATTCTTAGGGCCGAACAGTATTTGCAAGGCGATGAGCCTTTCTTGGTGCACAACGTTGATATCCTGTCAACAGTTGATTTAGCCGAGATATATCGCCTTCACTGTCAGGCCGACGCTCTCGCCACCCTGCTGGTGAAAGAGCGCGAAACCGCTCGCTACTTTCTGTTTAACCGCAATAATGAATTATGTGGATGGACCAACGTCAAAACCGGAGAAATGATTCCCAATGAAATTAAAACTGAGGGGCTTCACAAGCTGGCTTTTGGCGGAATTCACGTGATTTCTCCACGAATTTTCCCGCTTCTTAAGGCTCATGCCTGCGATAAACGCGTGTTCTCTATCGTGCCGTTCTATATTCAGAATTGCAGTAACAATAAGATTTTGGCCTATGAGCCACAATGCGATTACAACTGGATCGATGTGGGAAAACTCTCGGCTATTTCTGAGGCTGAATCAATCTTTTAGCGCACGTAAATCCTGAAATATCGCTTACTATTGCGCCACTGGGCGTAGGCCATCTATAGCTCCACTCTGCATGAACTCGTCAGATTCACTGTCGTCATCGGCACTAAACTTGCCCATTGGCTTCAACTCGCACAACGTCTTCAAAAGCAATAGCGCCGGGTTTCCATTGGCATCTGCTGGCCTGAATGTGGCAGTCAGCTTTTCAGGTGTTTCTAAGCCTGCGGTCACGGTAACAGCTTGCGAACCTTTGCCCCATTGTATGAACACGCCAAGAGGCGACTTCGCGAAGAACTCTGCTGCCTCCTTGTTTTGGTCGGCATATCCTTCGGTTTGCTCATAGTTGAGCATCTTTATGTAGAGGTTGTCGCCATTGAGTCCCATCGTAATAGCCTTATTATAATATTCATATATGTACTCTCCTTTTACCACTTGTGGCGATTGTCCCATAGCTGAGGCAAACGAGCTGATGTGGTTCACAATCTGCTCGGGATATTTCGACTTCATCACCATTACGCCATTCCATTCGCCATCAAAGGTGTCGTCGGGCGACGCTGCTACTGCTATAGGGCCATCTATTCCTGCCACAATTCCTTCGTAGTCGAGGTAACCAATGTATGGCTTAGCCTTAGCCATTTTCAGCAATTCTTGCACTGGTTTAAGGCTCAGAATCTGTTCTCCCTTAATGCTTGCCGATGCCACATATTTCATACTTACCGGAACTGCTTTAAGGAATGAGTTGTCGGCATGCGAAAGTGTTTTCTCCATCAGTTGCACATAGTCACTCTTCTTGTCAGCTATGATGTCTGCGTTGAGCGCCACCACGTGGTCCTGTATCTGAACCGAGGCCTTAATGACATCAATGCCACTATCGGCAAATAACGAAAGTGCCGACATACGTTCCACTTTTCGGCCGGCGTTACTGACTGTTTTGAGTAGGCGCAACATTCCGTCATGCTTTAGGAAGGCACTTATCGCATGACCTTGGCTGAAAAAAGTCTTTAAATTTTTGTCGGCGAACAGGGTTGGCTGACTTCCGCTGATTATGCTTCGGGCTATGTCGGCTGCCTTGTCGAGGTCCTCGTCTTTTCCCAGTTGCGCCACAAGCAAGATTCCGTCGCCCAATGCGCATACCACATCGTCATTCTTAATTACCTTAAGTCCATCGTGCTCGGTCAATTTGCCATCAAATCGCCGCTGGAGCAATGATTCCATTTTTTTGTTGTCATCTACCGATGCCAGCACTACGGTACTAAATGTCTTGTTGGCGAAAAAGATATAGAGCCTATTATTAATGTCTATCCCCGACTTAGCCGCATCCGACAGAATAAGACTCAGAAATGACTCATCGGTCTTTTCCATAGCTTGCTTTAGTATTTCTGGAAATTGTAGTTTGCCATCAGATACTAATCCTGATTTCTCCATAATCTGTGGCACATCCACACAAATAACGCCTGTAGCATCAGCCGGAACCATTTCTTCCAACTTGGTGTCAATGTCAGTGCATGATGCAACTAAAAACAATAAAACTGCCTGAAAAGCAATTCTTATCCTTGTTCTCATTCCAATTCCTAATGAATTAACCTTTTTCTATAATGCAATGCAAAATTAAGTAAAAATCCCGAATTTCAACGCTCTTCGGCGAAATTTATCTATATCGACTAAGAATTTCGCATTTTAGTTAAATATGAACTGCGTTTTCTAATAAGCATTTCATGAATTATTTGTAAATTTGCACAAACTTTAAGAACTATGCGCCACACCATATCTGTAATTGGCGGAGCTAACATTGATATATCCGCCCATTTGACTGCTAATTATGTTCATGCCGACTCTATCCCTGGCCATGTGGCTCTGGGATATGGCGGAGTAGCTCGGAATATAGCTCACAACTTGGCTCTGCTAGCCAACGATGTGAAATTCATAACCGTCTTCGGTGATGATGTGTTTGGCAATTTATGTTATGACTATTGCCAAAGGATTCCACTGGACTTGTCATTGTCGGAGCGAATCGCAGACTCACGCAACGGACTTTATCTATGCATCAACGACCTCTCGGGCGACATGGTGGCCGCTGTGGCCGACACCGATATAATTAACCATATCACACCCGATTTTCTCCGTAGTAGAATGGTCCGAATTAATGATTCGTCGGCTGTCGTGGCCGATGCGAACCTTTCGGCCGAAGCCCTGGCTTATCTTTTCCAGAGTTGTGAGGCTCCGCTTATGATCGATGCCGTCAGCACCAATAAGGCGATGCGCATAGTGGATGCATTTAACTGTTCTTTGAAGCCGCGACAACTAACGCTAAAACTCAACAAGGCTGAGGCTCTTGCCATCGCGGAGTGCACGGAGATTGAGAATGCGGCTTCGGTCCTGCTCAACATGGGTGCTCAACAAGTATTTATAACCCTCGGCGCTGAGGGCGTACTCTGCTGCGACGCGTCCAGCTCTGAATTGATTCCTGCTATTGCCACCTCTGTTATCAACACCACCGGTGCCGGCGACGCGTTTCTGGCTGGTGCGGTTCATGCACTTGTCGGTGGCATGACGTTGAGTGATGCGGCGCGGTTTGGACAGAAGACCGCTCATGTCACTCTGCAGTCAAGGCAAGCTGTTAACCCCGAAATTTCAAAACTGATATTTTAAAACATATATGAACAAGTATTTATCAATTTCAAGTGAGGTCCAAGAGGCCATTAAATCAGGAAAGCCGGTAGTGGCTCTGGAGTCAACCATAATTTCACACGGAATGCCGTATCCGCAAAACGTGGAAACAGCACTGAGGGTGGAACAGACGATACGCGACAATGGAGCGATTCCGGCAACCATTGCAATAATTGGCGGCAAACTCAAAGCTGGATGCACGCCCGAGGAAATAGAGTATCTGGGCAAGAAAGGCCAAGATGTAATCAAGGCATCACGTCGCGACTTACCGGTGCTTATCGCTCGTGGTGAGGATGGCGCAACCACAGTAACCACTACTATGATAATTGCGGCAATGGCTGGTATCAAAGTGTTTGCGACTGGGGGTATAGGTGGTGTTCATCGCGGTGCCGAAACCTCTATGGACATTTCGGCCGACCTCGAAGAACTGGCTCAGACTCCTGTAATGGTTATTTGTGCAGGTGCTAAGTCAATATTAGACTTGGGCCTTACGCTCGAATATCTGGAAACGAAAGGCGTGCCGGTAATTGGCTATCAAACAGAGGAATTACCTGCATTCTACACTCGCAAGAGCGGCTTCGGAGTGGATTACCGCATCGACAGCCCGGAGGAACTTGCTCTGGCGTTCAAAGCTAAACTGGATCTGGGGCTGCATGGCGGTATGCTGGTGACTAACCCTATTCCTGAAGAATTTTCGATGGATGCCAACGTAATTAACAAGGCTATAGATGAGGCTATCGACGAGGCCAATAAGTTGGGTATCCATGGTAAACAGACCACACCGTTCCTCCTGGCCAAAGTTAAGGACCTGACCGGAGGCGACAGTCTGGCCGCTAACATACAGTTGGTGCTCAACAATGCCCGTCTGGCGGCTCGTACCGCGACTGCGCTTAGCAACCTCTGACTCTTACCGAGATAACAAAAACACTAAGGCTGAGGCTCATAACTGCCCCAGCCTTTCTACGCTAATCGGTCAAAACTATCATACAAAGCATACTTTCAGAAACCATCCATGCGCGATGGTTTCTGTGGCGATAGGCTACCGGTAAAAGATGGGCCAAAGTGGCTCAGGCTCTTTGAATTCCTCATCGAGGGCGGCGTGCAGTGAGGCTATCCGCTCAGGATAGCGTTTGAGGGCAAACTTCATCGCTTGGTTATACACCGGTTTGCTGACAGCACTCATCTTCGGCTTATCAACGCAAAGCACAAACTGCGGATGGTTGGGACTATTATATGAGAAATCAGTAAACCACACACGCACCACACCATCTCTGACCGCAATCTGGAATGAGTAATACATATTGTCGCTCGCAGCCGCAAGGAAGAGATGTTTGATGCGCACATAGTCCTTAAAACTGTCTTTCGGCCCAGTAAACACAATGCGGTCATCATACACATGAGTCTCGGTAAATGCACATGCCATGTCGCGACGGCTGTGCAACCACGTCTCCACTACTTCGGCAAGATCCTCTTTGGGTACGCCATCATAATAAAAAGTGCTATCGATGCGCAAAGGCACATCTTCGGCCAACGAAGGCAGGGCGAAGCACACGACCAACAATATGTTAACAAGAAATCTGCACATAGAAACAATGAGTTTTAGATGTTGCAAAGGTAGTTTATTTTTGACAAAAATAAGTTGTTTTAATTGGAGGAATCACGGCTCGACTGAAACCAGCGCTCTGAATCTCTCATAATGCTATCGTGGATAATAAGATACATCAGTTCCTGTTCAGGTGTTAACACCACGTCACGATCCACTTTCAGTATCTCGTCGCTTGCAAGTGTACTGAACATAATCCTTCTCTCCTCTAGTGGCATGTTCATTAGTCGCCTCACCACTCGGTCTGTGATTACTATTGCTCTTTCCATATCACCATTATTTTTAGAATTGTCCATACTCATATCCTTTCTCGATGGCAAAGATACGCTCTGCGGTGTGCAACATTCATTCCCATGACTGATAAATTTTGTTAATAGAGCAATTAAAATTATTGCTTGATGATATTTCGGCCAAATGTTGTGTGTTTTCAGAAATTTTTATTAACTTTGGAGACATATTAGACACACAACCATTAACTGATTATGTACGATATCTCTGAAATACTAAGATCATTACTCGACCAGTTCAGCCGTACGAATGTAGTTGACCGGGAATTTGAGAGAATGCTTGCCGATGACAAAAATCTTAAACAAGATTACCGCGATTGGTGCGACGACAGAGGCTACGATTACAAGACGGGATACCAAGACTATTTGGATGAACTTATAGAGTCGAGGGATTCGATTTGGGAAGAGGCTATCAGCGATGATTTATAATACTGCACCGACTACACATCGCTTCTTTCCCGCGGAATGGCATCAACAGGATGGCATATTAATCGCGTGGCCCCACAAGTTGACCGACTGGAATTATATGCTTGCCGAAGTTACACGGTGTTACGTTGCCATGACCGAGGCTATTGTGCCGCATGAACAACTGCTTATAATATCACCTGAACCTATGAGTGCGGCCCGGCTACTTAGCCATTTGGATCAGACAAAAATTCATTATTTCCAAATACGCACCAATGATACTTGGACGCGCGATTACGGGCCAATTTCGGTAATCGACAATCAAAAGCCGGTATTACTCGACTTCTGTTTCAACGCATGGGGAATGAAATTTGCCTCATGTTACGATAACATGGCATCTCGACGTCTGGCCGAGCAAAATGCATTCAAGCCGATTCTTGAGAATCATCTGGACATAACACTTGAGGGTGGCTCTATTGAAAGCGACGGAAATGGCGTCGTGATGACAACCACGCACTGCCTAACAGCTCCTAATCGAAACGACGCTCTATCTAAACAAGAGCTCGAGGAAAGGCTACTTAAATCTCTGGGTTGCAAAAAGATGCTGTGGTTAAATAGTGGCCACCTTATGGGCGATGATACCGATGGCCACATCGACACTTTGGCACGCTTTGCCCCTGGTGGCGTGATATT
>CADADP010000054.1 GCA_902786725.1 uncultured Bacteroidales bacterium | reverse complement strand
GCAATCAACATCAATTTCCACTCTTTTTGCTTCTAAAACGCCAACTGCCTTGCCGTTGACGAATAACAAATAGTCTGCTTCGAGGTTGCCGTTCATCAACCTTCTTCCAAAGCGACAGCTGAAATGTTAGGCGCATATTCATCTCTCGGCAGGACTTTCCAGCCTGCCTCGGAAAACATTTCGTCGATGTGCAATCGAGCTTTTTCCTCAGGAGTCATATTTTGGTCCCTACGCATAATGCTGTATTATGAGAAGTTTATGTTATTGAAAAATGAGGCTAATTGACCCCTTAAATTTGCAAAGATACTAATATTTTTGCTAACCGTTTCCCCTTTTAGGGGAAAAGTTGTAAAAATAATGTGCAACGAAAGTTCCAATAAGAAGCCTTTCGCACTTCTTATTGGAACTTTCAGAATGCCATTCTTGGTGAAGATGGGAGTGAAAAGTTGGGCGTTTCGGTTGGAATTTTGTAACTTTGCAATTCGGGTAAATGCCGAATTGGCACCTTAAAACGAAAGCGATATGTACGAACCATTGGCAGAGCGAATGCGTCCCAAGACGCTGGATGATTATATAGGTCAGAAACACCTTGTGGGAGAAGGCGCGGTGATTCGCCGTATGATAGAGAGCGGTAATATATCTTCGTTTATCCTATGGGGGCCTCCCGGTGTGGGAAAAACGACGCTGGCGCGAATCATAGCCGAGCAGACTCAAGTGCCGTTTTATACGCTTTCGGCGGTGACAGCAGGAGTGAAGGAGGTACGTGAGGTGCTGGACCGTTGTCGTGCTGATGCCCGCAGTATGTTTGTCACAGGCCGTCCGATACTGTTTATTGATGAAATCCATAGGTTTAATAAGTCGCAACAAGATTCGCTACTTGGCGCAGTGGAGAACGGTACGGTAACCTTAATCGGGGCCACGACCGAGAATCCGTCGTTTGAGGTGATAAGACCGCTATTGAGCCGTGCGCAAGTGTATGTTCTGAATCCGCTTGACCGTGACGACTTGCTGGCGCTGCTGAACCATGCGATTGAGACCGACGAAATGTTCCGCGACCGCGAGGTGCGGATAGAGGAGACCGAGGCCCTACTGCGATATGCCGGAGGGGATGCCCGCAAACTGCTGAACATACTGGACCTGGTGATGCAGTCACTGGGCGCTCGCGAGGCATTTGTGATTAATAATGCTGTGGTTACAGAGCGATTGCAGCAGAATCCGCTGGCTTTTGACAAAAACGGCGAGATGCATTACGACATAATATCGGCCTTTATCAAGTCGGTTCGCGGAAGTGACCCCGATGCCGCAGTGTATTGGCTGGCTCGCTTGATAGCCGGAGGGGAGGACCCTAAGTTTATAGCACGCCGCCTGTGTATATTAGCCGCAGAGGACATAGGATTGGCTAACCCTAACGCATTGCTTCTGGCCAATGCCACGTTTGATATTATCAACAAGATAGGGTGGCCCGAGGGCCGGATACCGCTAAGCGAATGCGCGATATATTTGGCGACAAGCCCTAAGAGCAACAGTGCCTATCTGGCTATAGGCGCAGCGCAGTCGCTGGTGGAGAAGACCGGGAACGCACCGGTGCCACTGCATTTGCGCAATGCGCCAACGAAGCTGATGGAGCAACTGGGCTATGGCGCTGACTATAAGTATGCGCATGATTTTCCGGGACACTTTGTGAACCAGCAATACATGCCACAGGAGATAGGGCACCCCACTTTGTGGAATGCACAAGACAATCCGGCTGAGGCCAAGATGCGTGAGCGCATGGACTACTTGTGGCGCCGCGGTGGCTCGGAAAAGAATGGTGAATAGGACGGATATAGCCGAGGACAAGTGTAATTAGTGGAGCGCAAGCGGATAGTGCTTAGATAGGCTCTATAAGCGTCAAGTAATAGTGATAGTGAAGATAGGCGGCAAGGCGCTAAAACTGGCGAGATAACTTTGAGCCGACGGCAGAAATCAATAGGCCGGGATCGCAATTTGCGGTTCCGGCCTACGTGATTAATACAGATGTGAGAGATGGTGCTGTTTGTTACTTGCTTGCCATGAAGTGGAATAGATTGTCACACTTGCTGATGAAAGGCTCTACGTTACCGTTTCGCATCTTGTAGTAGCCGGCAAGTTCGCTCATGGCCTTGTAGTAGTAGGACCGAGTGTTGTAATGCGCGATTTGGTTATATGACTCGTCCCAAGTGTAAGTCAGGTAAGGTTCTCCATAAGGGATGAAAGCCAGTGCATAGATGCACTTTTGACGCAGTTTCTCGTTGCGCGTGCATGACTTGGCCTGCTTGAGTATCTTGATACTTTCTGCCATGAAATCCTTTTCGTCGGGGTAGCAGATGGTGTCGTAAACGCTGCTTGCGTAGCGGGTGAGGTACCAGCAGTCGCCCTTGTAACTGGCTTGGAAATAAAGGTTGGCGAGCTGATATAGGCTGATGTCATCGGTTGGGTTTTGCGCGACAGCATTTTCGAGGCGAACCACATCGTTGCAGAACAGCAATTTCTGATTAGAGGTGAGTTTGACGTTCTGCGGGCTATCCTGGCTGCTGTAGTCGTCCCAGTGGTCAACGACCTGGCGGCGGAACCATCGTTCAACGTTGTAGTCGCGCCGTGCCATATATCGGCTAATCCCCTGCTCGGCCATGAAGCTGACCGGCACTTGGCTAACATACCGGATGGCTTCTTGGAATTTGCCTTCGCGCATGAGTTTAGTGCCAATGCGGTCGATAAAATAGGTGTTATCGATGTGAGCATTTTGGCTCACGAGCCACTTTTCGAGGCGAGAGTCGCCACCACTCTTGAGGAACTGAGCGTAGGCGATAGCTTGAGAAGAGCTAATTGTGTCGATGAAGTTATAGTAGTCGTAAGACGGGTAGATGTCGTTGTCGGAAATGCCTTCGATTTTGCGTGAGAAATTGTGAAGCATACCGCACAGCGCGCCGGCGAGGTTGGAGTTGCCCTGTCTCAGATAGAGAGGCGTGAGCTTGTCGTAGATGAGGTTGGTGGCTACTTCCAGGTAGTGGTTGCCTTCATATAAGTTGTTGTTGGCGATGAGGTGCTTGTTTTCGTTTTCAATTGCAGATTGTAGCCACTGTAGTTCTGAGAGCAGATAATCCTGGAACTTGTCGGAACTATCGGCTTCACCGGAGCTCACAACCAGTTGACAGAGGCGCGCGTTGTCCTTCATGCGTTGAGAGCCTTTCATTTTGATGGCTTCTTTTAGGAGCTTCTTAGCATCGTCGGTGTTGCCGAGTCGGTAGGAGATAAGTCCGGCCGCAGCTTGCCACATAGATGGTGAAGAAGTTTTGCCTTTTTTCACTACTTGCAGGGCAAAGTCGCGGAATTTTTGCATTTGCGCTATTCTATTCTGATACTGCGCCAGCACTTCAGGCTCAGGGGAGTAACGGTAATACTGACGTTGTTGCTCGGCGTTATCGGGCGTGGTATTAACGAAGTCCTGAACCAGATAAATCAGAAGAGGCGAATTGGGGTCGATGTCGTATTCGGTCATGATACCTTTGAGGTTTCGCTCGTCCTTAGCGAGCCATGCGATAGATGCCATGTCGCCCATGTCGGCATATTCGGTCAGAGCTTTGCGTTTCTGCCCGAGAGCGAGAAGAGACCATGCGTAAAGCCCGCGTGCCATATCCTTATAAACGCTTTGAGGAAGATTTTTCCCACGTGAGTTCCAATAGTCGGCGACAGCCTGTGCCTCACCTAACTGCACCAGGCAGCGTACGTGGAGCAATGCGTACTGTCCGCTGAGTCTCTGCCCATGGTAATTGACTGCCCGAAGTGAGATATCTTTCAGCACGCGGGCACGGGCATCGAGTTGAGAGCGTGTAGGGTAGTTCCAAGTGTCGCTCTCACAGGTGTAGTTGTGGTAGGTGGTGAGCTGGCGCAGGTATTCGAGCATTTCGGTATCGCCATGTTGGCGCGCATACAGGATAATGGGGTTGTCGGTGGTGCTGAATTCGGCTTCGCCGATGGATGACAGTTGGTCAACTTTCCACGAGCTGATATCTTCGCCCACATACTGTCGCCAGAAGTTGTACATTGGGGCAAGGCGTGCGTCGTTGGAAGCCTGAACGCGATTATATACGCTGAACACATAGTATTGCGGCCTCATCCAAGGGCCACAGGCAAGAGCGGAGGCCCAGAAGGAAATCAAGAGGGCGCTAATAGTTAAAAATCTTTTCATAAAAATCAGAATTATAGAGTTTTAAATATTTACTATTGAGACTATAAAGAATCACTTGGCTGTTAATCTCGGGCCGATATCGTGCCAGTTGCTTCTGAGTGTTGAGAATCACGTCAGCGCCGGGGCGTGCTACAATCAGGCTATCGCCCACGTTCATTGTTACCTTTGCACTGCCATCACTATTAGGCTCCACAATATCGCTGGGGCTTATTACCAAGTAACGGCCATCCCTGACCTTCTTAAAAGTGGCGCTATCGGATAAATCGGCATCGTAGATAATGGCCTTAAATTCTGTGCCACTATAGAGAAGTTTCCACTCGAAGCAGGGATAAGCGGCGCAGAGCGGCAGGTCGTAGGACTCGAGCCACTTGAGGTAAGGAGCCACGTGGTTGGGGTCGAGTATGGGGTCGGTACCGTCGGGCTTGCGAACGTCCCCGGTGTTGTAGAGCATGAGCGCGCCGTAGTGTACCGGTGGTGGCGGCATATTTAGTTGGTGAAGCCTGATTGTGGCCGAAATGCGCCAACCATGGGAAGAGGCGTGCCGGCGAATGCTTTTCAGCAGAGAGTAGAACTGAGACATTGATTTTGCAGTCCAGTCGCAGTCGATTTGAAGTTCTTTTACGCCAGTTATCCGATGAGTATCACACATTTGCGCAACGCGAGCCACGATTAGATGTGCGAGAGTGGTTGTGTCGGCATGGCTTAGGCAATTTTCCATAATGAACACAGTGGGGACAATTTCCACATCGTGCAAGATGGAATCAAGGCCTGTGATGGTGGCGTTGGGCATGGGATTGTTGCCCCGCATAACCACGTCGAAGAAGCGAACAAACATTTTTTCGATGTTATTCGATTTGATGAAATCGCGCTCTTCTTTGTCAAGGTTCAAGGATGTGCGCCAGAAATAGACCGTAGCTTTTTTTGCGTCGGGTACCGTGTCGTGGCTTCGCTTGCATCCGCAGAGTAAGGCGAGAGCCAAAACAGCAATTATGATATGATTGAATTTGCTCACGATAAGAATCCACTTTTTGTTCCAATCACAAATTTACGAACTTAATGCAAAATCTCTAATTTTTCCTGTGATTTTTTGTTGAATTGTGTGGAAAAAATGAGGAGAAAAGATTAAGATATGGTGAATATAGCGGTAAAAGATGGTGGAAGCGAATTAATTTGGTGGTTATCTGGAAAAATGTTATCTTTGTGGGTTATGGCGAGAGAATGGCCAATCTGTAATGTAATGGCTATTGCTCGCGCAGCTACTAAATTGAATGTTAACCAATTAAGCGTGAAGATATGTACACTCAGAAAGAAGGGTTATATGTGGCTCATTGCGGTAACGGTCCGCTGAGCATAGTGGGAAAGATGGCTAATCGCCATGGTTTGATAGCCGGAGCTACCGGAACAGGAAAGACGGTGTCGCTTCAGGTTCTGGCCGAAACTTTCAGTCAGGCCGGAGTGCCGTGTTTTATGGCCGATATGAAGGGCGATTTATCAGGAATCAGCCAGGCCGGTAAGTTATCGGGCTTTATAGAGAAGCGTTTGCCGGAGTTTGGCCTTGATGCGCCGGAATTTCAAGCGTGCCCGGTGCGGTTTTATGACGTGTATGGCGAACAAGGTCACCCGATGCGCGCCACGGTGTCGCAGATTGGTCCGGATATGCTGTCGCGCCTGCTATCGCTTAATGACACGCAGGCCGGAGTGCTGAATATTGTGTTCCGCATTGCCGATGAGCGCGGCTTGCTTCTGATAGACTTGAAGGACTTGCGCGCTATGCTGACGTATGTTGCGGAGCACGCGAAGGAATATACGACCAAGTATGGTATAGTGTCGAGTGCGAGTATCGGTGCGATACAGAGGGCTTTGTTGTCGCTCGAGAGTCAGGGCGCCGATAAGTTTCTGGGTGAGCCGTCGTTTGAAATCGCCGATTTGATTCAGACTGAGGGCGGAAAAGGAGTTATGAGTGTGCTGGCTGCAGATAAGCTTATGCTTCAGCCAAAGTTGTACTCCACGTTCCTGCTGTGGCTACTCTCGGAATTGTACACGACGCTTCCTGAGGTGGGCGACTTGGATAAGCCCAAACTGGTGTTCTTCTTCGACGAGGCACATATGCTGTTTGAAGACACGTCGAAGGCACTGGTTGACAAGATAGAGCAGGTGATAAGACTGATACGCAGTAAGGGCGTGGGTATATACTTTGTGACACAAAGCCCAACAGACATACCGGTGAACATACTGGGCCAGCTGGGTAACAGGATACAACACGCGTTGCGCGCGTTCACGCCGAAGGATAAGGAGACGGTGAGGGCCACGGCCAAGACGATGCGCGAGAATCCCGCTTTCAGCACAGAGGAGGCAATAATGAATCTGGAGACTGGTGAGGCGCTTGTGTCGTTCTTAGATGAGAAGGGAGCCCCCCGGATTGTGGAGCGCGCGAAGATACTGTTCCCGCTGAGCCAGATAGGAGCCATTACAGAGGGCCAGCGTCTGGACTTGATTAAGGGTTCGGGGGTGTATGGCAAATATGACGAGATGGTGGACCGTGAGTCGGCATTCGAGGTGCTACTTGCCGAGAGCGAGCAAGAAGCGAAATCTAAGGCCGAAGCCATTGCTGCGAAAGAGGCTGAGAAAGCTGAAGCTCAAGCTGCGAAAGAGGCTGAGAAAGCCGAGAAAGAAGCGGCTAAGAAGGCATCGAAGCCGGGCATTATGAGCAAAGTGTTCAAAGCGATACTGACAGCCATAACGGCATCGTTGGGAACGATATTAGGGTCGTTTATATCGGACAAAGTTACCGGCAAACAGACCAAGAGTAAAACGTCGGCAACCGGTCGTGTGGTGAAAAACGCCACGTCGGCAGCGACGCGTACGGTTACTCGAGAACTTACCAGAGATATACTGGGCAATCTGATAAAATAACCTATATGCGGCCAGGGCCGGACGATGATGAGAAACCGAGTCTGAGCCGTGAGTGCGGTTGATAATTGAGACGGGTAAATGATGGAATACGTGAGAGCGTTCTTGGCGATGCTTAATGAGATGTCGCCATACTTGATGCTGGGATTTCTGATAGCGGGGATGCTACATGCGTTTGTGCCTGAGAGATTGTATGTTAAATACTTATCGGGGACGGGCCTTAAGAGCGTGGTTATGGCTGCGCTGGTGGGCATTCCGTTGCCGCTGTGCTCGTGCGGAGTGTTGCCTACGGCCGTGTCGCTTCGTCGTAGTGGGGCTTCTCGGGCGGCTTCAACGTCGTTTCTGATAGCTACGCCACAGACGGGCGTGGATAGCATTAGTGCCACATACTCGATGATGGGAGCACCGTTTGCGATACTACGGCCGGTGGCGGCGCTTGTGACTGCGCTTGTTGGAGGCCTTGCGGTGGGGCGTATGGAGCGAGGCCTGGACAAGGCCGAGTGCGGTGCCGCGCAGTGTGCTGCCGAGGAAGGTGTGGCAAAAACGGTGGGGAAAAATCGCTCGTTGGGAAGCCGCGTGTGGGAGATGCTGCATTACGGGTTTTACGAGATGCTTCAAAACATAGGTAAGTGGCTGGTGCTGGGTCTGGTGATAGCCACGTTTATAACTGTGTTGCTACCGGATGACTTTTTCAGGGCATTTGCTGATAATAGTGTGTTGAATATGTTGGTGATAGTGGCTGTGGCCGTGCCGATGTACATCTGCGCGACGGGCTCGATACCGATAGCGGCGGCGCTGATGTTGAAGGGTATGTCGCCGGGCTGCGCGCTGGTGCTGCTTATGGCCGGTCCGGCAGCTAACATGGCGTCGATGCTGGTGGTGTCGAAGAGTTTTGGCCGCAAGACGATGCTTGTGTATCTGGCTGTGATAGTGCTGGGCGCGATGGGCTTCGGGCTGCTGGTGGATTACCTGCCGGGTATGCGTGAGACCTTTGTGAACGCGATGCCGGCAGTTCACGGGCATGAGCATGGTATGAGCGTGTCGGTGCTGAACACGGTGTGCAGCTCGCTGCTGGTGACAATGCTGGTGGTGGCGATAGTGGGAAAATATTATAATTCAATAAAATTAAAGTCAAAAAATACGGAGGACAAGATGAAAGAATTTCAAGTAACAGGCATGATGTGTAATCACTGCCGAAGCAGTGTGGAGCGAGGAATCGCCGGCCTGGCAGGCGTGACACGAGTGGAGGTGGACCTTGCCAGCGGCATTGCCTATGTGGAAGGCTATGTGGAAGATAAGACGGTGATAGACAAGGTGGTGGAGCTGGGCTACGAGGCAGTGAGAAAATGACCTTGACAAGCTTCATGCCAAAGCGTAATTTTGCAAAGAGAAATTTTTAAGATAAAAGAACGATGAAAAAATTAGTTTTAATAGTGATGATGACTATGGGCATAGCCGGTGTGGCGCAAGCCGAGACAAGTGCCGGTGTGAATGTTAAGGACATGAACCAGAACGTGAAGCCCGGTGATGACTTCTATGAGTATGCCGGAGGAGGCTGGATGAAGGCAAATCCGCTTACAGCTGAATACTCGAGCTATGGAGTGTTTGACGAACTTGCCGAGAAGAATCGCGAGCAACTTCGTGAGTTGTTTGCCGGGCTCGGTAAGGAGAAACATGAGAAGGGAAGTGTGGGTCAGAAGGTAATAGACCTGTACAATCTGGCAATGGATAGCGTGAGGCTAAATGCAGAAGGCGCGTCGCCAATTAAGGCCGACCTGGCTGAGGTGGGATCGTTTAAGAAGGCTAATTTGACCTCGTTTCTGGTGAAGATGCATTTGGCGCTGGGCAATCCGTTCTTTGGGATAGGAGTGGATGCCGACTTGAAGAATAGCGACGAGAATGTGGTGTATATGGAGGCCGGCACGAGCGGACTGCCCGACCGCGACTATTACCTGAACACCGATGCGGAGTCGAAGAAAATTCAAGCCGCGTATAAGGCATATCTGGCAAAAGTGATGGAGATGTGTGGCTACGGCAAGAAAGCGGCTAAACGTGCAGCCAAGACAATATATGAGATAGAGTATAAGTTTGCTGAGGCAAAGATGAGCCGTGCCGAGGCTCGCGACTATACCAAGTTGTATAACGTGCGCACCGTGGAGCAGTTGCAGAAAGATTACCCCGCAGTGAACTGGCGCGAATACTTTGACCTGATGGGCCTGAAGGGGTTGAACCAGGTGATACTGGAGCAACCCAAAGTCATGGAAGTGGCCAACACGCTGATGGCCGGCCTGACAGAGCAGGAGATAAAGGACTACCTGAGTGGGATAGTGGTGAAGAGTGCCACGAGCTATATGAGTGATGAGATAGCCGAGACGTCGTTTGACTTCTACGGAAGAATGCTTAGCGGCCAGCAGGAGCGCAAGCCTCGCTGGAAGCGAGCGCTGGCACTACCCAACGGATTGCTTGGTGAGGCAGTGGGAGAACTGTATGTTAATAAATACTTTGCTCATGGCAGTAAGGAGAAAATGCTGCGACTGATAGGCGACCTGCGCAAGTCGCTGGCCGAGCATATCGCGGCACTTACTTGGATGAGCGACGAGACCAAAGTGAACGCACTGGTGAAGCTTAACTCGTTCACCGTGAAGATAGGATATCCCGACAAGTGGCGCGATTATAGTGGGCTGACAGTGAATCCTGAGGCAACGCTCTATGATAATGTGAAGTCGGCATCGGTGTATGAGACACGCCGCAATCTGGACAAGTGGGGTAAGCCTGTGGATAAGGATGAGTGGGGCATGACCCCTCAGACGGTGAACGCTTACTATAATCCCACAACTAATGAGATATGCTTCCCGGCTGCGATTCTGCAGGCACCATTCTTTGATGTTAACGCGGACGATGCCACTAACTATGGCGCGATAGGCGTGGTGATAGGTCATGAGATGACCCACGGATTTGATGATCAAGGTCGCAACTTCGACCACAAGGGAAACATGGTGGACTGGTGGACCGAGGCCGACGCTGAGCGTTTCAATGCGATAGCCGAGAAACTTGCCGCCCAGTTTGATAAGATAGAGGTGGTTCGTGGCGAGCATGCCAACGGGCACTTGACTTTGGGAGAGAATATAGCCGACCAGGGCGGATTGCGAGTAGCGTATGACGCTTTTAAGAAGACGGCCGAGGGCCGCAGTGAAAAGAAAGTGGAAGGCTTCACGCCCGACCAGCGTTTCTACCTGAGTTATGGCCGCATTTGGGCTGAGAATAACACCGAGGAGGCTGAATATCAGCAGACGAAGAGTGACCCGCACTCGCTGGGACGCTGGCGCGTGAACGCTACGCTGAGGAATATCGACACGTTCTTCAAGGCGTTTGACGTGAAGGCTGGAGACAAGATGTGGCTCGACGAAAGCGAGCGCGCTGTGATTTGGTGATAAGCAAGTACGATGCCTGTGAGAGAAAAGTGCTCACAGGCATCGCACAAGAATATGTGGATAAATAAGAAACCGCAAGCGGCTCTTAGGATGGTCGCTTGCGGTTTTGTGATTGTGGAGCAGGAGGGGGTTGAACCCTCGTCCAAACGTGGAACTAATGAGTTTTCTACACGCTTAGTCTTGACTTGGTTTTCGACCGTTGGCAGGCTCAAGACGACCAACCAATGGCTTATCCTCAAGATTTCGACAACTGAGCGAGGCCATCAGCTATCTATTTCCGATTTGCGAGCACCACCGAATCGAACTGCCTCGGAAAAAGGGCTTTCGGGTGATGTCTCGTCTCTGCCCCTCGGGCGGAGATGAAGCTAACCTACTGTGCTTCGGTTAGGCAGCGAGAGCGAAGTTGTTTTCGCCAGATAAAATTTAGCAATGACTGATATTAACGAGCATTGCCATTATCGCTCGGCGTGCTTGCTCACCACCTCTACACGCTGTCAAAGCCATGTCTGCCCCTGCTGACAATGTTGCTTCTTAGTATGTTGCGCTACTATTGAGTGTGGCGCTAAAGTGGGGAAGCGGGTGCAAAGTTAATGAAAAATCCCGAAAGTGCAAGCGACTTCCGGGATTTTTAGAGATATTTGAATCACGCTGAGAGGTGATTTTAGATATCTTGAGGGATTGGAATGGTGTTACTCCTTATTAGGTTCCACGCCCCATTGCTGCTGAGCAAGTCGGCGGTAGTTGTTGTATCGCCACTGAGCGTTTTCCTTGGCGGCCTTGAAGAGTTCCTCTGCCTCGTCGGGGTACTGCTTCAGAACAGATGCGTAGCGAACCTCTCCCTTGAGGAAGTCGGCGAAGTTGTCCCAGTTAGGCTCTTTGCTGTCGAGCGTGAAGGGGTTCTTTCCTTCTTTCTCGAGCTCCGGATTGTATCTCCAGAGGTGCCAGTATCCACATTCCACAGCCTTGGCTTCCTCGGCTTGAGACTTGCCCATACCGCTCTTGAGTCCGTGGTTGATACACGGAGCGTAAGCGATGATTACCGAAGGCCCGTCGTAGGCCTCAGCCTCGCGGATGGCCTTGAGGCACTGCATATTGTCGGCACCCATAGCGACCTGTGCCACATAGACGTAGCCGTAAGTGGAGGCGATGAGTCCAAGGTCTTTCTTGCGGATGCGCTTTCCGGCAGCGGCAAATTTGGCGATGGCACCGATAGGAGTAGCCTTAGAAGCCTGTCCGCCGGTGTTGGAGTACACCTCGGTGTCGATAACCAGAATGTTGACATTCTTGCCTGACGCGATAACGTGGTCGAGACCACCGAAGCCAATGTCGTAGCTTGCGCCGTCGCCACCCACAATCCACTGTGAGCGTTTCACAAGATACTGTCCCAGACTCTTCACCTTTACATCGGCTGGAGCATTGCTGTGCTCAATGAGGGAGAGAATCTTGTCGCTGAGTTCGCGGCTCTTGTCGCCATCGTTCTTGTTATCGAGCCATTCCTGATATAGAGCCTTGAGGTTAGCGTCGGTGCTGTCGTTGCGCATCTTCTCGTCGGCGATTGCCATTCCGAGTCCGAACTCGCAGAAGTCCTCGAACAGAGAGTTGGCCCAAGCAGGTCCGTGCCCCTTGGCGTTGGTGGTGTAAGGAGTTGAGGGCACTGAGGCCGAGTAGATAGAAGAGCATCCGGTGGCATTGGCTACCATTTCGCGGTCGCCAAAGAGTTGCGAGATAAGTTTCAGGTAGGGCGTCTCACCGCAGCCGGAGCAAGCGCCCGAGAACTCAAAGAGGGGAGTGGCGAACTGGGAGTTCTTCACATTCATCTTAATATCGACAAGCTCTTGCTTTGAAGTAACGTTCTGTGCGCAGAAGTCCCAGAGATTCTGGCCCTCTTCGTGTCCCATGAGAGGTACCATCTCGAGTGCTTTCTCGCCCTTCTTGCCCGGGCATACATCGGCGCAATTGCCGCATCCGAGGCAGTCGAGAACATCAACAGCCTGTACGAACTTGAGTCCGGTGAGAGTTTTGCCAATAGCCGGAAGCAAGTCGGTGGGCTGGAATGGTGAGGCAGCGGCCTCTTCTTCGTTGAGAAGGAATGGGCGAATGGCAGCGTGGGGGCAAACGAACGCGCACTTGTTACACTGAATACAGTTCTCAGACTTCCAAACGGGAACAAATGTGGCAACACCGCGTTTCTCGTAAGCGCTGGTTCCGGCCATCCAAGTACCGTCCTCGCGTCCGCGGAATGCCGATACCGGAAGCAAGTCACCGTTCTGAGCGTTGATAGGACGCACAACATCGTTGATGAAAGCGGGTGCATTATCATCACCTGCATTGTCCACGGGAAGTGAAGTCCAAGCCGGGTCGATAGCGAGAGTCTCATATTCACCGCCGCGGTCCACAGCCTGGTAGTTCTTGTTCACAACATCCTCACCCTTGCGCCCGTAAGACTTGACGATGAATTTCTTCATCTGCTCCACAGCGAGTTCCACCGGAATCACTTTTGTGATGCGGAAGAATGCCGACTGGAGGATGGTGTTGGTGCGGTTACCGAGACCAATTTCCTGGGCAATCTTGGTGGCGTTGATGTAGTAAACAGTGATGTTGTTGTCGGCGAAATATTTCTTAACCTTGTTAGGCAAGTTCTTGGCCAACTCGTCGCCTTCCCAAACGGTGTTGAGGAGGAATGTGCCATTCTTCTGCAGGCCTCGGGTGACGTCGTACATGTGAAGATAAGCCTGAACGTGGCAAGCCACGAAATTGGGCGTGGTCACCAGATAAGTGGAGCGGATGGGTTCGTCGCCGAATCGGAGGTGCGAGCATGTGAAACCGCCCGACTTCTTAGAGTCGTAGGAGAAATATGCCTGGCAATACTTGTCGGTGTTGTCACCGATAATTTTCACGGAGTTTTTGTTGGCACCCACAGTGCCGTCAGCGCCAAGTCCGTAGAATTTGGCTTGGAACATGGATTCGCCACCAACTGCGATCTCTTCTTTCTGCGGAAGCGAAGCGAATGTCACGTCGTCTTCGATGCCGATGGTGAACTGGTTCTTGGGCATAGGCAGGGCGAGGTTCTCGTAAACGGCGAGGATCTGTGCCGGTGTGGTGTCCTTGGAGCCAAGTCCGTAGCGTCCGCCTACAATAATCGGGGCGTTTTCGGCTCCGTAGAAGCAGTCTTTAACATCGAGATAGAGAGGTTCGCCTGTAGCTCCCGGCTCTTTAGTGCGGTCGAGCACGGCAATGCGCTTGGCAGTGCTTGGTACAGCGGCAAGGAAGTGGCGTGCCGAGAATGGGCGATATAGGTGAACAGCAACGAGACCCACTTTTTCACCGGCTTGTGTAAGGTGGTCGATTGTTTCACGGATAGCCTCTGTGACAGATCCCATTGCAATGATAATGCGGTCGGCGTCTTTAGCTCCGTAATAGTCGAAGAGCCCGTATTTACGTCCGGTGATTTCGCTGATTTTGTTCATGTAGTCTTCCACAACAGCCGGTACGGCGGTGTAGAAGTCGTTGCTCGACTCGCGGTGCTGGAAGAAGACATCGGGGTTTTCGGCCGTGCCTCGAGTAACCGGTTTGTCGGGGTTCATGGCGCGGCTACGGAACTGTGCCAACGCATCCATATCGATGAGCGGACGCAGGTCTTCCATGTCCATTGCCTCGACCTTTTGAATCTCGTGAGATGTGCGGAAGCCGTCGAAGAAATTCACGAAAGGAACTCGGCTCTTGATAGCGCTCAGGTGAGCCACTCCGGCGAGGTCCATAACCTCTTGAACAGAGCCTTCGCAGAGCATGGCGAATCCTGTTTGGCGTGTAGCCATTACGTCCTGATGGTCGCCGAAGATGCACAGAGTGTGCGATGCCAGAGTTCTTGCCGAGACGTGGAATACGCCAGGAAGGAGCTCGCCGGCAATCTTGTACATGTTTGGAATCATCAGCAGTAGTCCCTGCGACGCGGTGTAGGTGGTGGTGAGAGCTCCGGCTTGCAGAGAGCCGTGAACCGCACCGGCGGCACCTGCTTCGCTTTGCATTTCCTGAACTGTTACGGTTTCACCGAAAATGTTTTTTCGGCCTGCGGCGGCCCATTCATCTACGTGCTCGGCCATTGTCGAGGACGGGGTGATGGGGTAGATGGCGGCGACTTCAGTGAACATGTAGCTGATGTGTGCCGCGGCTTGGTTGCCATCGCAGGTCATGAATTTTTTCTCTTTACTCATAAGAAAATTAATAATTATGATTAAACTAAATTAATTATTACATTGAAACTCGCAAATAAAGGGGCAAAGGCGACTGTGGTCAACTTGCCTGAGAGGCACGTTTCGCCGCAGACTTATGCAAGCGCAATGGAGTGGGTATTACGCTTGGCACTAACAGCCTGTGGCGGCTATGTGCCGTATTATGTGCAAAGATACGAATTTTTAGCTCAATTCACAATTTTATTGACAAGAAAAAAAGAGAGCGTGTTTTCTGTGAAGAGAAACACGCTCTTGAGTGCTCAGTAGGGACGATCGGGTTCGAACCGATGACCTCCGCAATGTGACTGCGGCGCTCTGAACCAGCTGGGCTACGCCCCTAATTGCGGTGCAAAGTTAAGCACTTTGATTGAAACGAGCAAGAGTTTGAATAAAAAAATATGAAAAAAAATTAGGCATATGTAGAGTGGCAAAAATAGACATGATTTGATGCTGAGCCGCAAAGTGCTGATTATAACCTCTAATCACGTGATTTTTTTGAGGAAGAATAATGATGAGGGCCGTGAGAGAACGGAGAGTCAATTCTGATGAAGTGTGTCATAAACGTGAGAGTACGCAAGAGTGGTCTGAAGGCGGACAGAGTGTCTTTTTTTGTGAAAATGGTCGTAAAAAAGTTGTGGAAAAAGTTGGTTAATTGTGGAAAAAGTAGTAATTTTGCGCCTGATTTCGTGGCAGGGAACGACGACTTTCCGTTAGTCCTGTTCAGTGACAAGATCGTTGAAACTTCGATGTGGCATGATGATGCTAAAGTGCCTCATAAAGCGTAGGACGATATTAAAAAGTGATATTTACTGGCTCCTGAAGCGTTGAAGCCGGCTTCTCCCCGGCGGTGATGTGGAGTGAGCGAATACCCTCTGGAATATTGTGCTATAAGTGAGGTGGAAGTGACTGTCGCGAGATTAAAATAATGAGTTAAAGATTTTATTAAGTAAAAAAGTAACATTTTAATTATGTCACGAGTTTGTCAGATAACAGGCAAGAAGGCGATAACGGGCAACAACGTGTCGCACTCAAAAAGAAGAACAAAGCGTAAGTTTAACGTGAATGTTCACACCCGTAAATTCTTCTGGGTGGAGCAGAACCAGTGGATACGCCTGACGGTGTCGGCCGCTGGATTGAGAATTATTAATCGTATAGGCCTTGACGCTGCCATAAAGAAAGCCGCAGCCGATGGAAACTTAACGGAAATCAGAACTTTGTAAAAAATCAGAACGGATATGGCAAAGAAAGCAAAAGGCGATAGAATACAGGTGATACTTGAGTGCACCGAGCAGAAGGCGAGTGGTGTACCGGGAATGTCGCGTTACATAACCACGAAGAATCGCAAGAATACGACCGAGCGTCTGGAGTTAAAGAAGTACAACCCATACCTCAAGAAGGTAACGGTTCATAAAGAAATTAAGTAAAAACAGGATTGAGATATGGCAAAAAAAGTTGTTGCAACCCTTCAGACCGGTGAAGGTCGCATGTTTAGCAAGGTGATTAAGGTGGTACGTTCCCCGAAAACCGGAGCTTATGTATTTGAAGAGAAGATGGTGCCCAACGACAAGGTTGACGAGGCACTGAAGTAAAAAAGGAAATCTTACGATAGATATAAGGCCGGCGCCGCGCATATTGAATTGTGTGGCGCCGGCTTGGTGTATGGTGTGGGCAGAAGATTGAGGTGGAGACATGGCGTTGCGTAATCTCAAAACGATAATTGTAAGTATCCGTTCGAAATCGGCCGTTTGGTGAATGAGAAATTGAAATGCATAGACGCGCCGCATGCCCCTTGTCATGTGCCACGTTCATACCACATCTTACCAACCACTTGGATCGCCGCCGGCGATTACCACTGCAAATCCCTACTATGATGTGACGCGGGCACAAATGGTGGGGTAATACCATCAAGGCTGAAAGAACCTCGGTGAGATTCTCCAATACACATCTGCGCCTCACCGAGTTATCCCTACGCGCTTTCACGCCTTGTTATTCTCCCATCACAACATTTGCGAGTTTAACCACGTCACCGACATCCACACTCCCATTTCCGTTAATGTCGTAATTTATATTTGTTCCATCCACTACATCGATGAAACATGAAGCATATTTGCCACTGCCATCATTTGCAATCGCTTTAATTTGGCAGAATCCGGGACTAACAGCTATAACGCGACCGCTTTCGCTCACCAATGCCACATTTTCATTTGAGCTACTCCATGTAACACTCGCGTCTGTTACATTCTCAGGCAGCACTGTTACCTCGAACTGCAACCTGCTACCAACATTCATCTCAATTTCCGACTCACTCAACGAGATTTTAGATACTGGAACCGGATTTACCGTAACCTCACACCTCGCTGTCACGCCGTTATGAGCCGTGCATGAAATCGATGTTGTGCCTACGCCGGTCGCTGTCAAGCGCCCATTTGCGTCAACTGTTGCCACATTAGTATTGCTGCTCACCCATGTAAGCGTCGTCGTCGCCCCCACGTCAGTTATGACCGGCGAGAATGTGTAATTTTCTCCTATTGAGAGCGATAAACTTTGTGGTATGGTAATATTATTGACTCCCACCACAGTAATAATATATGAATTTCGTATATCGGGAGAGCTACCACTATCTAAATAGTATCTAATAGTAGATACACCAGCCTTTTGCCCTGTAATGGCCCACTTACCAGAACATCCGGAGTAGGCGTTCGGTCGGTCGGGGACAGTACTGACTACAGTAGCATCTGATATATCTGCTTTATCCGTAAGAGTATGACCTACGTCAACAATTATCGTCTCTCCAACTTGAATTGTCCTATATTGAGTATCATAACCCATCATATCCAACACAAAGAAACTAAGCAGCAACAAAAAATAAAATCTCTTCATAATAGTATAATTTTGTTCGGCTCCACAGTTCCTACAGAACCATTAATATACGAAAAGCGTGGAACTGATATGCCACATCTTCTAACTGAGGTCCTGAGAAAACCCACAAAGGCAGATGTAACGGCATAGCTGTCCACGCATATAAAAACGCGGAAGCCATTATGTCACCTCCTTGCCTTTGTTATGAAATTTCTCAGGTTTCAGTTAGACAAGAGAGCATAACGCTTCTTCTTATTTTCTAAAAAGTCCGCCCCAACCCCGACGCTACGGATAATAGGGACTCGCTACAAAGTTAAAACGAATAATTCTAACCACCAAACATTTTTTCT
>CADADP010000053.1 GCA_902786725.1 uncultured Bacteroidales bacterium | reverse complement strand
GAGGTCACCGTTTTCGTCGGCCCACTCGTTCCAGATTCTCACGCCGTGGTCCTGAAGATACTTCACATTGGTGTCGCCCTGCAGAAACCACAGCAGTTCGTAGATAATGGACTTGAGGTGCACCTTTTTAGTGGTAACCAGCGGAAAACCGTCGGCGAGATTAAAACGAAGCTGGTGTCCGAACACGCTGATGGTCCCGGTTCCGGTACGGTCGTGCTTAAGAGTGCCCTCGTCGAGTACGCGCTGAAGTAGGTCTAAGTATTGTTTCATAATGGTGAGTGATATTTTCGGGGAAAATTCATATCACAAAAGTAACGAAAATTCCCAAAAATGAGCGAAAAAAAACGAGATAAAGACAAATTCACAGACAAATTACGCGACACAAAAGCACCATTGAGCCATCGGTAGCACGAAAAATCAAACAAACCGAGGTTAGAAGTTTTCAAAAGTTAATACGCCTCAAAGCCGCATTATAATGGCGATTCAGGTGGGTTGTTAATAACTTTTTTTGAAAAAAACGAAAAAAGATGAGTTTAAATTTGCAAACTATCTCAAATAGTTTGTAACTTTACAAGCGTTAAACACGGGCTGTAACATAACGTTTTAGGCATCCCTGAGCAACTATTAAAAAACGCAAACACGACACCACACCGATGAGCGAAAACGCATACCACATACCGGCACTGATGGCCGAGACAATATCGGGACTAAATATCCGTCCCGGAGGCACTTACGTGGATGTAACCTTCGGCGGTGGTGGGCATAGCCGGGCCATACTGAGCCACCTGGGTGCGGAGGGAAGGCTACTGGGATTTGACCAAGACATGGATGCATGGGCCAATAGGCTCAACGACAATCGGTTTACATTTGTACACGGGAATTTCGCATATCTGAAGAATTTTCTTCGATACTACGGAGTGGAAAAGGTGGATGGCATCGTAGCCGATTTGGGCGTATCATTCCACCACTTTGACGCTGAGGATCGTGGGTTTTCGTTCCGCTTCGACGACGCGCCACTGGACATGAGAATGAACCGAAACGCGACAGTGGATGCCGCAAAGGTGCTCAACGAATACGACCGCGAAGCGCTGGCCAACGTGTTCTACCTCTATGGCGAATTGCGTCAAGCACGCCGCATTGCAGATGCTGTGGTAAAGGCCCGCGAGCAAGAACCCATCAGACTGACATCGCAACTGCTCGCCGTGCTCAAGCCGTTTATCAAGGCCTCGGCCGAAAAGAAAGAACTGGCGCAGGTGTTTCAGGCGCTGAGAATAGAGGTCAACAACGAGATGGGAGTGCTCAAGCGCCTGCTGGAGCAAAGCGTGGAAGTGCTCAACCCGGGGGGACGACTCGCAGTGATTACCTACCACTCGATAGAAGACCGACTGGTGAAAAACTTTATCCGTAGCGGAAACGTTGAAGGCAAGCAGGATAAGGACTTCTACGGTAGGGTGAGCCGCCCACTTGAGGCCGTGAACAACAAGGTGATAGTGCCCGGTGACGATGAAGTGGAGCGCAATCCACGCTCGCGCAGCGCCAAGTTGCGGATTGCCGAGCGCGTGCAGTAGTGACCGAAAAAGGAATGAACAGATTAAGAAAAAATAACACAACGATGGCGAACGACAAAAACACGAAGAAGATGATGAGCAGCGGCCCGGTGGGGCTGGTGAAGCGAGTGCTGCAGGGGCGATTGTTCCTGTCGTTCGACTTCTACCGCCGCAACTGGATATACATTGTGGCCGGCACGCTGATGATGCTCATGTATATAGCACAAAAATACGAGACACAGAGCAATCTGGAGAAGGTGATGTCGCTGACCGAAGAACTGGACAACGCCAAGACCGACTGCGTGAACGCCAGCGCCCGCTACAACTCCATGATACGCGAAAGCCACATGAAGCAGTATATCGACACGATGCACATCAACCTGACATCGCCTGAGCAACCACCCTATAAACTGACATCGAGATGAAAAAGTCGAATAAGGACCATATGTTGGGGCGCACCCTGTGGGTGATAAGTTTCACGCTACTATTCTCGGTGGCGATAGGTTACGCCATGTTCAAGACCACCATCACACAGGCCGACGCGTGGAACGCAAAGGCCGACAGCGTGCTCACACGCGAATCGGCCATTGAGCCCGAGCGCGGTATGCTACTGGCTGACAGCGGCACCGTGCTGGCAGCCAACCTTCAGTTCTACACCGCACGCATCGACTGGAAAACGGACGGCATCAACGACTCGATATTCGAAGCCTGTCTGCCGGCACTGTGCGATAGCCTTCACGCCTTCGATTCCGACAAGACGCCGGAGCAGTGGCAGGAGAAGCTACTCAGCGGCAAAGCCGCCGGGAAACGCTCGTTCAGACTGATAGGTCGCTTGCTAACCCACTCAGAATACCAACGCCTGCGCACATTCCCATTCTTTAACCTGAAAAAGAACAAGAGCGGGCTCTACTACGAGAAAGAGACCAAGCGCAGCAAGCCCTATGGCACCATGGCCTCGCGAAGCATAGGCACAGTGGGCGAAAGTTCCACAAGTAAGAGCCGCCACGGACGCTCGGGTCTGGAGATGGCCTTAGACTCGCTTCTCTACGGCACGCCAGGCGTGGCCAAGCGAATCCAACTCACGTCAAACATCAAGAACTGGGAAAGCAAGCCGGCCGTGAAAGGCTACGACATAACCACCACCATCAACGTGGTGCTACAGGACATTGTGGAGACCGAACTTTACGAGATGTGCCACGAAACCGACGCGCGCTGGGGCACGGCCGTTCTGATGGAGGTCAAGACCGGAGAAATCAAGGCCATATCCAACCTGGAATGGAACGAGGACGCCGGCGACTATCTGGAGGGGCGCAACAACGCCGTGCTAGGCTACGAGCCCGGCTCGGTAATGAAACCAATCTCGATGATGGTGGCGCTGGAAGACGGGATAGTGAGTGATATCGACAAAAAGATAGTCACCGGCTCGGTGTGGAACTACGAAGGACGCCCCATCAAGGACCCACACGGCGGCGCGGCATTGTCGCCACGTCAGATAATAGAGATGTCGTCGAACATTGGCATGTCTAAGATTATCACCACCAAATATGCATCCGACCCGGGCAAGTTCTACGACCGCCTGAAGGGGATGGGTTTCTTTGAACCAATGCACTCGGGCATTGGCGGTGAGATGACGCCGCAGATAGCACGCTTGGGTCGCAAGCGCGCCGACCGCGTGGCGCTGACCCGTATGTGCTTCGGCTACTCAACGCTGATACCACCACTGAGCACACTGGCCATCTACAACGCCATAGCCAACGACGGCAAGTATGTGCGGCCGCACCTGATGAAGAAACTTTCGCGCGAGAACGAGCCCGACTCGATAGTGCCCGTCTCCTACATCCGCGAGCATGTTTGCAGTGCCGAAAACGCACGTAAGCTACGGATAATGCTCCACGATGTGGTGTGGGGCGACCACGGCACGGCACGCCGCTGGGTTCAGAGCAAACTTGTGGAGATAGCCGGCAAGACCGGTACCGCCTACACAATAGCCAACGGCCAATACACGACTCAGAAGCGCCTGGCATTCTGCGGATTTTTCCCATACGAGAACCCGCAGTACTCGTGCATCGTGCTGATGCTTGGCGCCAATCGTGGAGCGGGGGCCAGCAGCGGAGTGGTGCTCAAGAATGTGGCAGAGAAAATGTATGCGCGCGGACTGCTGGGCAATGTGTCGGACTACCATGTCACCGGCGAGAAGAAGAGCTTCAATAGCCGTCCCACGCTGTTTGCCACAAGCGACAGGCAAGTGAACAGGTTCAAAAAAGAACTGGGAGTGAACAGCGTGAGGATGTATAAATCGCCCGCATCGGTGGCCAAGCATACAGTTCCCGACGTGAAAGGACTGAGTGTGCGCGAGGCCGTGAAACGGCTCGAAGACGCCGGCATATCGGTGCGTTTCAGCGGAAGCGGATACGTGTATCGCCAGAGCCTGCAACCCGGGACTCCCACCCGCAAGAATCAGGTTATAGACCTGCAATTAAGAAACATCTAAAAAAACTTAACTCTATAATGGCAAAAGACTTAAAGGCGCTATTGGCGCCACTGAAAATAAAACAGATACACGGAGACACCGATAAGGTGATAACCGATGTGGTTTGCGATTCGCGCAAGGCCGGGCGTGACACCCTGTATGTGGCAGTGAGAGGCGCGCTGGTGGATGCCCACAAATTTATCCCCGAAGTGGTGGCCTCGGGTGCCGCCGCAGTGGTGTGTGAACAGATGCCCCAGCAACTGAGCGATGATGTAACCTACGTGGAAGTGGAAAACAGTAGCGAGGCGCTGGGAGAGCTTGCCTCGGAATGGTTCGACCGCCCGAGCGAGCATCTGAAACTGGTGGGTGTTACCGGCACAAACGGCAAGACCACCGTGGCCACATTGCTCTATGAGATGACACGCCTGCTGGGGTACAAAGCCGGTCTGCTCTCGACGGTGCAGAACATTGTGGATCAGCGTGTGATGGAAGCCAAACAGACCACCCCCGACCACTTGACCCTGAACAGGCTGCTACGTGAAATGGTGGATTGCGGCTGCGAATACGCCTTTATGGAAGTGAGTTCGCACGCGTGCGTGCAACGGCGCATCGACGGGCTGAAGTTCAGCGGCGCCATTTTCACTAATCTTACCCGCGACCATCTGGATTTCCACGGCACGGTGGATAACTACATAGCCGCCAAAAAGATGTTCTTCGACGCGTTGCCACAAGACGCGTTCGCGCTGATTAACGCCGACGACAAGGTGGGCAGTGTGATGGTGCAGAACACACGCGCCAAGACTTACACCTACTCCCTGCGCTCGCTGGCCGACTTCAGAGGCAAAGTGATAGAAGAGCGCATCGACGGCACCACGGTGGAAATTAACCGCCACGAGGTGGAGGTGCTGTTTACCGGACGCTTCAACGTGTATAATCTGCTCTCGGTGTATGGAGCTGCAGTGCTACTGGGATTCGCCCCCGAAGAGGTGCTGGTGAAAACCAGTTTGCTGGTGCCGGTAAGCGGACGTTTCCAGACGTTCCGCTCACCGCTTGGGTACACGGCAGTGGTGGATTACGCCCACACCCCCGACGCGCTGGTCAACGTGCTCGACACGCTACGCGAAGTGTCGGGCGAGGGGCACGTGATCACTGTGTGTGGCTGTGGCGGCAACCGCGACAAGGGCAAGCGCCCAATTATGGCGCATGAGGCTGCCATGCGCAGCGACCAACTAATTCTCACGAGCGACAATCCGCGCGACGAGGATCCGGCAGCGATACTGCTGGATATGGAAAGTGGGCTGGAGCGCGGAGAATTGAGCCGCGTGCTAAAGATAGCCGACCGCAGGGAAGCCATTCGCACAGCGTGCCGCCTGGCTCGGAAAGGCGACGTGGTGCTCGTGGCCGGTAAAGGTCATGAGACTTACCAGGAAATTAAGGGCGTGAAGCATCACTTCGACGACCGCGAGGTGCTTGCCCAAGTGTTTGCCGAAGAAGAGAAATAAGTTAAGAAACAAATAAAAAGTGAAATAGACTATGCTTTATCATTTATTCCAGTACTTAGAGCAATATAACGTGCCCGGCGCTCGACTGTTCGACTACATCACATTCCGGTCGGGGTTTGCGCTAATACTGTCGCTATTCATCGCCATAGTGTTCGGGCGCCGTATAATCGATCGTTTGCAGATGATGCAGGTGGGCGAGATAGTTCGTAATCTGGGTCTTGAGGGTCAGATGGAGAAAAAAGGGACTCCCACGATGGGCGGAATCATCATAATCGTATCCATCTTGGTGCCGTGCCTGCTACTGGGCAACCTCACCAATGTGTATATGCTGCTGATGATAGTTTCCACAATATGGTGCGGAGCGCTAGGATTTGCCGACGACTACATCAAGGTGGCCCATCACGACAAGGACGGCCTGAAGGGCAAGTTTAAGATAGTGGGGCAGGTGGGTCTTGGCCTGATAGTGGGCCTGACGATTTATCTAAGTCCGGCGATAGTGATGAGCGAGAGCACTGTGCCTGTGCAGAGAACCGTCAGCACTACGGTGGCGGCTAAGCCGGCTGTGGTAACGTCTTCACCGGCAATCAAGTCCACACAAACCACAATCCCGTTTGTGAAGAACAACAACTTCGACTACGCGTACCTGACGAAATGGATGGGAAAGCACGCGCAAACCGGCGGCTGGATAGTTTTCATACTGGTGACGATATTCGTGATTACCGCAGTGAGCAACGGCGCCAACCTCACCGACGGGCTTGACGGCCTGGCCACGGGCACTTCGGCCATAATAGGAGTGGCACTGGCCATAATGTGTTATCTGGGCGGTAACGTTATCTACTCCACCTACCTCAACATCATGTATATCCCCAACAGTGGCGAGCTGGTGGTTTATGCGGCCGCATTTATAGGGGCCACCATCGGCTTCTTATGGTATAACTCATATCCGGCGCAGGTGTTCATGGGCGACACGGGCAGTCTGTGCCTGGGAGGCATAATAGCCGTGTTCGCCATTCTTATCCGCAAGGAGTTGCTCATTCCCATCCTGTGCGCCATCTTCTTTGTTGAAGACCTCTCGGTGATGATACAGGTGGCATATTTCAAATATACCAAGAAGCGCTATGGCGAGGCACGGCGCGTATTCAAGATGACGCCTCTGCACCACCACTTCCAGATGGATGGCAGCAAGGTGGAATCGATAATAAAGCGGCCCAAGCAGGCCATTCCGGAGTCGAAGATAACTATGCGATTCCTGATTGTGGCCATTTTCCTGGCCGTAATAACGTTTGTTACACTCAAGATACGATAGTGATAATTTGATTAGTGAAGATTATGAAAAAGATAGCAGTATTAGGCGGAGGAGAAAGCGGAGTTGGCGCAGCGGTGCTGGCTAAGGTGAAAGGAATGGCTGTGTGGCTGAGCGACATGGGTAGCATATCGCCCAAGTATCAGGCGATGCTCAACGAGAACGGCATCGCCTGGGAAGAAGGCGGCCACAGCGAAGATAAGATACTGGATGCCGACGAGATAGTGAAAAGCCCCGGTATTCCGCTCACCGCACCCATTATAGTGAAAGCACAGCAGAAGAACATTCCCGTCATATCGGAGATAGAACTGGCCGGGCGCTACACCGACGCGAAGATGGTGTGTATTACCGGTAGCAACGGCAAGACCACCACCACGATGCTCACCTACCACATTCTGAAGAATGCCGGAGTGAACGTGGGTCTGGCCGGCAACGTGGGTCGGAGTCTGGCTTTGCAGGTGGCAAAGGAGCACCACGATGTGTATGTGGTGGAGCTGAGCAGTTTCCAGCTCGACAACATGTATGATTTCAAGGCCAATGTGGCTGTTCTGCTCAACATCACGCCCGACCATCTGGACCGCTACGACCACAAGATGGAAAACTATGCGGCCGCCAAATTCCGGATTATGCGAAATCAGACCAAAGACGACGCGTTTATCTACTGGCAGGACGACCCCATAATAGCGGCGCAGTTGCGCCAGGCGCACACCGAGGCGCGGCTATACCCATTCACCGCCAATGAAGTGGCCGATAGCGCGGCATTTATGCATGGCGACAAACTGGAGTTTAACGTGAATGGCGACTCGTGGGAGATAAGCAGCGATGAATTGTCGCTGAGCGGGTTGCACAACATCTACAATTCTATGGCCGCCGGAATATCGGCCTCACTGCTCGACATCCGCAAGGAAGACATCCGCAAGTCGCTGATGGACTTTGAGGCGGTGGAGCATCGCCTGGAATACGTGCGCACACTGCGCGGAGTTCGCTACATCAACGACTCTAAGGCCACCAACGTCAACTCCACCTGGTACGCTCTCGAGAGCATGAAGAGCAAAGTGGTGCTGGTTCTTGGCGGCAAGGACAAGGGTAACGACTACAGTGAGATAGAGCAGTTTGTGAAGGACAAGGTGAAAGCGATAGTCTGCTTGGGAGTGGATAACACCAAGCTCCACAATTTCTTCGACGGCAAGGTGGCAGTGGTGGAAGATGCCCGCAGCATGGCCGAGTGTGTGGCGAAGTGCTCGTCGCTGGCAACAGACGGAGACACGGTGCTGCTGTCGCCCTGCTGCGCAAGTTTCGACCTGTTCAAGTCGTATGAGGACCGCGGCACGCAGTTCAAGCAGTGCGTTAACGCATTGAAGTGACCCACAAGAGAAACAGATAGCGTCAAAAGAAAAAAGTATGTCCGACAAGAAAAAAAGATTAGACGAGGTAACGCGCAAGTATGGCGACCCCTGGATATGGGGCATCTACCTGACGCTGGTGGTACTGTCGATAGTGGAATCGTACAGCGCGGCCAGCCGTGAGGTGGCCAAGCTGGGCGTGTATATGCCGGCGATTAAGCAGTGCGTTTTCCTGGCGATGGGTGGCGGATTTGTGTTTCTGCTCTACCGCGTGAATTATAACAACAAGATAATGATGGGCGTAATAATCCACGCGTTGATGCTACTGACAGTGGGTTGCCTGATTTATGTGATGCTTTTCGGCGAGATGATTAACGGCGCCCAGCGCGCCATCAGTCTGCCAGGCTTCACTCTGCAGCCGGCCGAGCTGGCCAAACTGTCGATAGTGACGATGCTGGCCTTTATCTACGCGCGAAACCAGACCAATATGGACGTGAGTTGGCCCGGAGTGTTTGCCTCAATTCTTGTGGTTGCGCTATTTGCCGGTTTGCTAATCCAAAGCGGCCTTACCAACACGCTGCTGATAATGATAATCAGTATTGCCATGATGGTGATAGGCGGAACAAGTTGGCGCAAAATCGGCATCCTATTCGTCTTCTTCACGCTCATTATGGGCTGTGTGCTACTGGTGAAGAGCCATAACGACAATAAGGTGCAGGTGCTTATGGAAGCCAGCATCGAGGCCGAAGGCGAGAACGAAAGTGATGAGAACGCCTCTGCGCCGATTGCCGAGGAAGAGTCGGCCCTGCGCCGCTCAGGCACATGGCAGAACCGCATTAAAGCCTGGAGCGACCAGAGCAATCTGGTGTATCAGAATATCACCAACAAGAACCAGCAGGAGATGTTTTCACGCATAGCTCAGGCACATGGAGGCCTGTATGGCGTGGGGCTGGGCAATTCGCGCGAGTGCGCCCGGTTGCCGCTGGCGTTTTCCGACTACATCTACTCCATCATAGTGGAAGAGATGGGGTTTATAGGCGGCATAATAGTGCTGATGCTATACCTGTGCCTGATGGCGCGAGCCATAATAATAGTGCGGTTACGCAGCCATCGCGCCCTACCGTCGCTTCTGCTGATAGGGCTGGCGTTTATGATAGTGTTCCAGGCCCTGTTCCACATGGCCATCAACACGGGCGTGTTCCCCGTCTCGGGCCAGCCATTGCCGCTGGTGTCGATGGGAGGTTCGTCCATAATAGTGATGAGTGTGGCGTTCGGTATCATGCTCAGCGTGAGCCGCACGCTTGTAAATACGGATAACAATGCCAAGTCGAAGGCCGCTCTGGCTCAGGAAGAGAAGAGTGCCCGCGAGAAGGTGAAAATGTCGATGAAAGATGAGTGGAAATAAGAATTTTCTGGTGAGTGGCGGCGGAACAGGCGGCCACATATTCCCGGCTCTGTCGATAGCCAATGAGATACGTCGCAGGGTGGCTGATGCCAACATACTGTTTGTGGGAGCCGAGGGGCGAATGGAAATGGAAAAAGTGCCGGCCGCCGGCTATGAGATAAAGGGCTTGCCCATAACCGGGTTTGACCGCAAGCGCCCGTGGCGCAACGTGAAAGTGCTGTGGATGTTGTGGCAAAGCATGCGCAAAGCCAACACGATACTTGACGAGTTTAAGCCAGCGATAGCCATTGGTGTGGGTGGCTTTGCCAGTGGCCCTATGCTCAAGGCGGCGCAGAAGCGCGGCATCCCCACGCTGCTGCAGGAGCAGAACTCGTTTGCCGGTGTTACAAATAAGTTGCTGGCCGAGAAAGCCCGATGTATCTGCGTTGCTTATGAGGGAATGGAAAAATTCTTCCCCGCCGATAAGATAGTGCTCACGGGCAATCCTGTGCGCCAAAACCTGCTGGATTGCGACAAGACACAGCAGCAGGCGCGCGCCGAGTTGGGCCTGGACCCCACAAAGCGCACGGTGCTGATAGTGGGTGGCAGCCTGGGGGCGAGAACCATGAACGAGAGCGTGATAGCCGGTTTGGGCCGGATAGCGGCTACGCCCGACGTGCAGGTGCTGTGGCAGAGTGGAAAATACTACGATGAGCAGTGCCGGAAAGCCCTGGAGCAGTCGGGAGCTAAAAATGTGTTGCAGACAGCATTTATAGCCCACATGGACCTGGCCTACCGTGCCGCTGACCTGGTGGTGTCGCGCGCAGGCGCAAGTTCCATCTCGGAGTTGCAGATACTGGGAAAGCCTTCGGTACTGGTACCATCGCCCAATGTGGCCGAAGACCACCAGACCAAAAACGCGATGGCGCTGGTTAACAAGAATGCGGCTCTGATGGTTCGCGACGCTGAGGCTATGGATAAACTTATCACCACCATGCTCACCACAGTGGAGGACGAGTCGCTGTTGCAGAGTCTGGGAGAGAACGTGAAGAAGATGGCACTGACCGACAGTGCAGCGAATATAGTGGATAAAGTACTGGAAATAATAGGATTAAACAAAGATGAATGATTGGTTCGACTCATTATATTTTGTGGGCGGCGGCGGAATAGGAATGGCCGCGCTGGAACGCTACTTTTTGGCAAAAGGCAAGCGCATCGCCGCTTATGACCGCACACGCACCGACCTCACCCGAATGCTGGAGGATGAGGGAGTGGAATTCTTTTACGACGATGCTCCCGAACACGTTCCAACCTACTGTGGCGACAAGGATCGCACGCTAGTGGTATATACGGCCGCGATGCCGCAAGACCACCCGCTGCTGGTTCACTTCAGAAATGGAGGTTTCCAAGTGGTGAAGCGCGCGAAACTACTGGGTATCGTCACCGAGAACAGCAAGGGCTTGTGCTTTGCCGGCACACACGGCAAGACCACCACATCGAGCATGACGGCACACGCGCTTGAGGTGGCCGGAGTGGGCAGCAACGCGTTTCTGGGCGGAGAATTGCGCAACTACAACAGCAATTTCCTGCTTAGTGACACCAGCCCCTACTCGGTGATTGAGGCCGACGAGTTCGACCGCTCTTTTCACACACTGCGTCCCTACATAGCGCTGATAACATCTACCGATGCCGACCACCTCGACATCTACGGCACTTACGAGAACTACCTGGAGGGGTTTGCCCACTTCACCGAACTGATAAAGCCCGGTGGCGCCCTGGTGGTTCACACCGGGTTGGCACTGAAGCCACGAGTGGATGAGAGCGTGAAAATCTACACCTACTCACGCGATGAAGGCGACTTTCACGCGGCTAATATCCGCAAGGGCGACGGGGAGATAACATTCGACTTCGTGAGCCCCGATGGCGTGATAGGCGACGTGAGCCTGGGCGTACCCGTTGACATCAACATAGAAAACGCGGTGGCATCGATGGCCGTTTGCTCACTTGTGGGCATTGAGGGGCAGGCCATGCGCGAAGCCATGCGCACTTTTATGGGAGCCAAGCGCCGCTTTGAGTTCTGGCTCAAGGAGCCCGGAAGGCACGGCAAGGTGGTGATAGACGACTATGCCCACCACCCCAACGAGATAAAGGCCAGCATAAAGAGCGTTAGAGAATTATATGCGGGCCGCAAGGTGACTGTGATATTCCAGCCACATCTCTACACCCGCACTCGCGACTTTGCTGACGAGTTTGCCGAAGCATTGTCGGAGGCCGACGAACTGATACTGCTGCCCATCTATCCGGCGCGAGAATTGCCAATCGAAGGAGTGTCGAGCGAGATGCTTCTGGACCGCGCGAAGTGTGTCACGAAAACACTTTGCAGTAAAGAATATTTGCTAAATTCGTTGCATTTATTTAATTTTGAGGTACTTTTAGTGCTCGGGGCCGGTGACGTGATAGACCTGCTGCCCCAGATATGCGAGGAGGTAAAGAAACAGGCACGATGACCAAGACGATGCTACATATAATCCGGTTGCTGATACTGTTGCTACTGGGCGGCGCTCTGATAGGAGGAGTGCTGTGGTCGCGAATGCGTGGCGGAGGCGACATCTGCAGCGATGTGGAGGTGGAGATAGTGAATAGCGAGAGTTCCTCGTTTGTCACTGGCGACAGCATCAAGTCGGAGTTGCAGCGCCGAGGAATAAATCCGGTGGGTCGCAGAATGAGAGACATCAACACCGATGAGATAGAGCGGAAGATACTCCAGGTGCCCCATGTGGAGAGCCTGCACCATGTGCACATCTGGGCGCTCTCGACCGAGGAGAACGCGCTCACGGCATTAGGGGTGTCGGACTCAACAGCATACAGAAGATCCCTCTTAACATAACTCCGGGGATCCAGCTTCTGCATCACTGAATTC
>CADADP010000052.1 GCA_902786725.1 uncultured Bacteroidales bacterium | reverse complement strand
CAAGTCGGGCACTTCTACGTTCGTGCAGTTCTTCAGCATCCGCGACACTCCGCGCTCAATGCAGCTGTTTAGCACAGCGAACGCCGCATCGGTCATCGCATACACGCCGCCACTCACCAGGTGGGCGTCGCGCTCGCGACTGTCGCTGAACGCCGTGATGCGCATCTGCTCGTCCACCTCCACCCACAGCGGTTTCTCGTCTTCCACAAACGGGGTCACGGCCCACATGCCGTCACTCTCGTCGTCGGCCTCAAAAGCCGCTATGTAGCGCGCGAAGTCCTGCTCGCGGAAGATGGTATCTACCGTGGTCAGGCAGAACTTGCCACGTGGAAGCACCTTGCTCAGCTCCCACATGCTATGCATCGAGCTGGGCGTTGTCTTCACCACCAGGTTGATGGGGAATGGGGTCTTGATGCCCTCCACAAACTCGCGCACCTCGGTCATCTGCTCGTTCACTATGATGCTCACGCTCTCGGCGTTGCATCGGCCCATTATGTTTATCAGCCGCATTATCATGGGCTCGCCGCAAAGCTCCACCAGGGGCTTGGGCTTGCTCACGCCCTCTTGCGCCAGGCGCGAACCTTCTCCGGCTGCTATTATCGCATAGTTCATATATATCTAATCACTAATCACTACTCACTACTCCTTGGTCAGGTCCAGCACCACGTTGTCCTTACCCTTGGGGTGATAATGCTTCTCCAGTGGGTTGGCCGTCATCTCGTCATACCGCTCGCGGTTGCGGTAGATGTCGATTGCCGCATAGATGGCGTGGCGCATCGAGTCCTCCGAGGCCATGTCCTTGCCGGCTATGTCGTAGCCCGTGCCGTGGTCGGGACTGGTGCGAACGTATGGCAAACCTGCCGTGAAGTTCACTCCGTCGTCCATCGCCAGTGTCTTGAACGGCGCCAAGCCCTGGTCGTGATACATGGCCAGCACTCCATCGAAGTGGCGATACTGCTCATTGCCGAAAAATCCGTCGGCCGCGTAGGGCCCGAAGCACAACACTTTCTCCTGCTCGTATGTCTCCTCTATCACGGGCGAAATCACTTCTTGCTCCTCCTTCCCCAGCAGACCGTTTTCACCGGCGTGTGGATTCAGCGCCAATACCGCGATGCGCGGACGCACTATCCCGAAGTCGCGTTTTAGCGACTCGTTGAGCAGCATAATCTTCTCTTTCACGTTCTCGCGCGTCACGCTCTCACTCACCTTGCTGATGGGCAGATGGGTCGATAGCAGCGCTATTCGCATCTGCTCATTGAACAGTATCATCATCGCCTTGTCGCCCTCGTTGCCTATGCTCGCCTCCAGGTACTCGGTGTGCCCCGGAAAGTTGAATGCCGCGCTCTGGATGTTGTCTTTGTTGATGGGGGCCGTCACCAGCACGTCTATCACGCCGCGCTTAAGGTCGCTCACTGCCGCTTCCAGCGACTTGAACGCCGCTTCTCCGGCATGCTTGCTCGCCACGCCATACTCCACGTTCGGCTCATCGCCGCCAAGCACCTCCACCAGATTGGGCTGATTGGCCTTCAGGTTGTCCGCGCTCTTCACCACATTGAACTGTGGGGTGGGGGAGTCTATCGACTTGCGGTGATAGTTCAGCAATTTCGACGAACTGTACACCACCGGTGTGCACAGCTCCAGAATCATGGGGTTGGACAGCGCTTTCAGCACCACTTCCGGCCCTATTCCGTTGGTGTCCCCGTGGGTAATGCCAACGCGTATCTTTCTCTTTTCTCCTTCCATTGGTTTTGTCTTTAACTTCAGTGTCTTTGGCCTCCTTGCCCGCCTGAATTTCCGCGTTCCGGACACGGCAAGCTTAGCCATGTTTGTAAATAATCTGCTAAATTACAAATTTTTCCTCACACGGCAAAATCCACACGCATCTCGGCTCCCTCGCTCAGTCTCCACAGAAAACGCGGCAAGCCTTATAGATTGTGCCCACTCGAGATGGAACACCATAAGGCTTGCCGTGACTATTGTCTCTTGCCGGTTACAGCTGAGAGTCGCTCAGCTGGAACGTGTTGCCGCGGCTCATGTCGCCCGTCTGCAATCCAAGTTTAAGCCACTTCATGCGCTGGGCCGATGTCCCGTGGGTGAAGCTCTCGGGAATGTCGTAGCCCTGAGCCTTCTTCTGCAGGTAGTCGTCGCCTATCACTTGGGCGCAGCGGATGGCCTCCTCTAGGTCGCCGTCTTCCAGCGAGCCGAACATCTTGTTGTCGTGGTGCGCCCACACGCCGGCGTAGAAGTCGGCCAGCAACTCCAGTCGCACGCTGATGCGGTTGGCCTGTGCCTCGCTCATGTTGCGCATCTGATTATGCGCCTTCGTGAGCGACCCCGTGAGGTACTCCACATGGTGACCCACCTCGTGGGCTATCACGTAGGCGTAAGCGAAGTCGCCGTCAGCGCCGAGTTGTTTTCTCATACTCGAGAAGAACGACAGGTCTATATACAGGCTCTGGTCGGCCGAGCAGTAGAACGGACCCATCTGGGCCTGACCCGTGCCGCAACCGGTCTGGGTGCTGGTGGTGTAGAGCACCATCTTGGGCGCTATGTATTCGCCCAGTCCCTGCTCTCTGAACACCTTGGTCCACACATCCTCGGTGCCGGCAAGTATCTTCTTCGAGAACTCGGCCAGTTCCTGCTCCTCGGCGGTGAACTCGCGGTTATCGGTCTGCTCGGTCACGGCTCCTATGCTGCCTGCCACGTTGCTTATCGCATCGCCCAGGTTACCGCCGTTCAGCAGCGTCATAACCACTATCAGGATAATACTGCCTATGCAACCTGTGCCGACCATTTTGCCGCCACTCATGCCGCGGCGGTCCTCCACGTTGCTACTCTCGCGTCGTCCGTCTAATTTCATAATTCTTTCTGGTATTTAAAGTTTTCTGTTTTCGTTGTCTCGTTACCGCAAAGGTAATAAAAATTCTCTAATTCGCCTATTCCCGGCCAAAAAGATATTTTTTCAGCAGAGGACTAATCCTGAGCACGTTGCTCGTCACCAGGCAGAAGCCTATCACCAGCAGACCCAGACCCACGCTCAGCGTCGTATCTATCACAAAATTCTGCGGATGTGTCTTGAAAAACGCACCCACCATCGTCATGTGCGGCAGGAAAATGAAGTGAATCAAGTACACGTCCAACGTGCGCTGACCTATGTACTGAAACCCTCGGCCCAAACGGCTTTCGCGGGTGAAACTGTCCTTGTAGTGGCGGAAGAACATAAACACTATCGTCAGCATCGTGAACCGGCACAGTGTCATCGGCAGGTTAGCCCACTCCATCTTCAGCGTGTGCCACTTCAGCGCGTCGAGCGAGCACACCAGCGCCAGCAACACCACCACCGGAAACAGCCACCGGCTGTCCATCAACTTCTCGGCTCGCTGCCAGTAGCGGTGCACGATGTTGCCGTAGAGGAAGAACGGGAAATATTGTAGCAGCAGGAGTAGGCTGCTTTGCGTCATCACTGTGTCTGCCATGCCCTTGTGGCCGTAGGCGTAGAAGAAGTGCTTGGGCAGGAAGCACGTCTCATAGCCGGCGAGCGACACCACAAATAACAGCGTTATCGGCAACCACTGGCATCGCTTCAGCCTCAGCTTGCTCTCGAAGTAAGCGAACAGGTAATACACCACAAACATGTATAGCAGCACCAGCGTGAACCAGTAGCCGCCCTTATACATCGAGTGTAGGTGAGTCATTATCGTCTTCCCCAGGTTGTCGTTCAGGATGGCGGTGGCCACCAGAAAAAATATCACCGTCGGCACTATCTGCACTCGCAACTTCTTTGCCAAAAGCCGCCCCAGATTGCGACCGGTCCACACTTGGCTCGCCTTGTAGGCCAGAAAACCGCTCACAAAGAAGAACAGCGGCATCCTGAACATTATCAGAAACGGCATCGACGACGAGTTCTTCAGCGTTTCGCCAAATCCTGTCTGTGCCACATGATAGGCCACCACCATCACCATGGTGAAGCCTCGTAGTGCGTCCAGCCACTCCAGCCGGCACTTGTCTTTAATCAGTCCGTCGCCCACTTTGCTGTCTGTTTTATAGTGTTTTAGCTCTTGGCATTAGACCTTTGCGGTAAACATCCACGCCAAGCAGTGTGCAAAATTAACAATTTATTCCGACTATGGCAAGATGCCGCCACCACCTACCGCGCTCCGACGAGTGTTCTATTTGCCTTTTACCATCATGTCAATGAACTCTTAACCCATCCTCGCCACATAGCCGATTCAGGCTTAACGATGCAAAGATACACCTCACGACACCCCTTGTCAATGTCATTTTCTGCATTCACGCCAATCCCACTATCCATCCGCCTCCATCCACTTCCATCCCACTATCTTGCCCCCCCTCGCCTCTATTAGCCCCATTCGCCCCATCCATAATTTGCCTGCCATTCGCGTTCAAATCCCCCATCACCCCTATCCACCCCATCAGCCCCTGCATCGCCGGAGGCGATTACCACTGTGCAAACCCCACAATGATGTGCCGCAGGCACATGAATTGTGGGGTAAACCACCCACCACCATAATGAACCTCGGCAAGGTTCACCACTCACCTTTACTATCCCTATGCCACCCCATCACCCCCTGTATCGCCCCACAATGATGTGCCGCAGGCACATGAATTGTGGGGTAAATGACCCACCACCATAATGAACCTCGGCGAGGTTCACCACTGCCTTTACTATCCTATGCCCCCCATCACCCCCTGCATAGCCTGAGGCGATTACCACCGTGCAAACCCCACAATGATGTGCCGCAGGCACATGAATTGTGGGGTAAACGGCCCACCACTGCCTTTACTATCCCTATGCTACCCCATCACCCCCATAAGACCTATCCATAATTTGCGTGCCATTTATGATAATTTGTGTTCAAATCCCCCACACCAGCACAGTATCCTCGACTTTGCGTATATTCGCGTTCATTCGCGGTTTATGTTCCATTCGCGTTCATTCGCGGTTAAACTCCCTCGCCATACGCACACAAGAAGAGAGGGCACCCGCAGGCACCCTCTCTACACCTTATGAGATTCAGGGCTTTATCCCATCACCTTGTTTGCCAGAATCACCACGTCGCTCACGTTCATTTCGCCATCGTTGTTCAAGTCGCCGGCTTCCTTCACAAAGCCTTCAGGCGTCTCGCCCATCGCGAAGTTGGCAAGTGCCACCACGTCGCTCACGTTCACTTCGCCATCGCCGTTCACATCGCCCGGCTTCACCTCGCTGCCGCTTTCTGTCGTAAAGTCCACCTCAATCATCTGCTTCAGTGTGTTTCTCATGTCGATGTCGATGTGGCACGTCAGGTCTGTGTCGTTAAACGTCGCTGTCATCGTCACAGGCACACCGCCCAGTTCGTTCAGCATCAGTCCCAGCCACTCGTCCTCGGCAAAGCGTGGGTCATCGCCGGCCGGTATCATCACCGTGCCGCTATATGTAATCACCTTCTTGCCGCTTGCGTCGGTTGTGGCTTCCAAATTCCTCAGTGTAATGTCGCCCACCGGAGTGTCTTCTCCCAACATAAAGTTGAAGATTGCCAGCGTATATTTGCCATTATTGTTCAGAATCTTAACCGAAGCCTCTTGTGTACCTACCTCTTCGTTAATTTTTACGGTCAGTTTGCCGTTATACACGTTGGTGGGATAACTCGAAAAATCCACCTTGATTAGCTGCTTCAGTGTGTTTCTCATGTCAATGTCGATGTGGCAGGTGAGTTCACTATCGGTGAATGTGGCAGTCAGAACCACAGGCACACCGCCCAGTTCGTTCAGCATCGGTCCCAACCACTCTTCTTCGGCAAAGCGCGGGTCATCGCCGGCCGGTATCATAATCACTCCACTGTAGGAAAGCGATTTTGAGCCATCTGCGTTGTCGGTTGGTGTGAGGTCGGTGAGAATCACGTTACCCACCGGAGTGTCCTCGCCAAGCATAAAGTTCTTGATGCTAAGGGTATATTTCCCGTTCTGCTCCACGAGGCCTACAGTTGCTTCCTGGCTACTGCCCTCGTCGTTAATCGAAACGCTGATTGTTCCGATATACTTGGTCGCCGACATCGTCAGGCCCACCAGCATCATTGCTGCTGTCAATAAAATCTTCTTCATCTTATCTCTTTATAGTTTTTTCGTTTTTTCGCTAATCACTCATCATAATCGCGTATCACAACTTATTTTGTGTAATTCGCGTTAGTTCGCGGTTAAGTCCGCTAATCGCAACCGAGCCGCAGGCGATTGAGACGCGCCACAACAGCTACTTAATCACCTTCCTTGCGGCGCGTGTCCCGTCGCTGTATGTCGTCACCACCACGTTGATGCCGCTGAACGGAGTGTTGCTCTGAACTCCCAGCAGGTTGTAATAAGTCGTGCTAACTGCCTCAGCCTCGGTCACCACGTCGTTGATGCCGGTCACGTTGCCGGTCATGTTCACTGTATAGGTGGCCTTATTCTTTAAGTCGTCGCTATACACTATCACCGATGCCACCGCACCATTTTCGGTGTCGGCCACGCTCGATGTCGCCAGCAGCTCGTTGCCCTCGCCATCCAGCACTTCAATCACATCGGGCGTAACCACCGTCTTGCCCTCAGCCTTGCGGATAACGCGCTGCGCTGCGCCGCTCAGTGCGTCAAACGCTATCTCATATTCGTATGTGTTGGGCGCTATCTCTATCGTCTTGCCTGCAATCACTATCTTCGGGTCACTCACACCCGCACTCTCGGTCTTCGGGTTGTAAATCAGTTCCAGGTCATCCACGTACAACACGTCGTTCTTGTCTCCTCCTGCTGGTGTGGCATTGGTGGAGATTGTCACAAGTATCGCCTTAACCTCACTGGCTGTGCCTTCTGCTGTGCCCGTAACGGCACCCTTATTGTTCACTATGTTAAGTGTGGGGTTATACACAAAAGGTATCGAGAGTCGCTTCCATGTGCTTGTGGCTGCCACCTCAGTGTTGCTCGCGTGAGCCACCACATTAGTTGCATACGAGCCGATGTTGGGGTCGTGAACCTCGTTGCCGTTGGTCAATATGGCCGAAACGCTTGCGTAAGGATCACTTGATGAGTTCGAAGTAAATTTATACCACAGCGCGATGCTGTCGGGGCGTGCCTTCAGTTCCACGTAGAAGGGGTCACCGTTTCCGTCTTTGTTAGTATCGCTAAGTTTCAGGAATGCGTAGTTGCCTGTGGCATCTGCGGCTTGCATCGAGCCGGCGTAGAGCCTGCCGGTTGTTATCGTTCCGTTGGCAAGGGCAATGCTTCGTGCCATCGATGGTGTTATCTTGGCGCTGTACTGCCCTTTCGAGCCAGGACGCACATCTGTAGATTTGTAGGTTTTTACACCGGTAGCCGATTGTTCAAGCGTAGAAGTAGCTCCTGTGTGGCACAAGAATGAGTGCCAGTGGTTTGGCTCGTTACCGCTAATCGTCCCTGTAGAAAATAAACTTTTATATCCTTTTTTTGACAAACTGTACCAATCCTCAAAGCCTGAATTCGGTATCTGCGTGTAACCCAAGTATGACCCGGTGTCGAATGTCACGTCTATCATTTGGCCCAGTGTGTTGGTCATATCGATGGATATAGATGTGAACATGTTCTTGCCGTCAAAGTTGGCCGCCATCAGAATGGGCACGCCGCCCAGCTCGTTCAGCATCATGCCCAGCCACTCGTCCTCGGGGATGTTGGGGTCGCTACCGGCCTCCATCATAATCGTTTGCGAAGTGTGGATAGTGGTGACACCGTCTTTAGTGGTGCCGGCCAGGTCGGCAACCACAATCTTGCCCACCGGAGTGTCTTCGCCCAGCATAAAGTTGTCGATGCTCAGCGTGTACTTCCCGGAGTTCTCAGTGATGGACACAGTGGCATCTTGACTGCCACCTTCGCCATTAACGTTCACTGTGAGCGTGCCTGTGTAATCCGTGGCAAGCACATTCAGCGTTGTTGCAATCGCTGCAATAAGTGTAAAAATCTTTTTCATAACTCTATTGTTTTTCAGTTTTATAATATTTTTCTTCTTAAACATTTATTCTCTAACCGTCTCCTCAGTGTATCCTGTACGTTACGCCTATGGTGCCGTAGATGGGATATAACGTCTGCTCTATGGTCTTGAAGTCGGCCTTGAAGATGCCGGTCAAGCCCCATGAGATGTCGGCATACAGGCCCCAGCGCTTGCTCAAGTGCCAGTCGGCTCCCAGCATAACGCCCATCTGCACGTCGCGCATACTCTCGCTGAAGTCGTAGTCGCCGCGCTCATCGGGGCCTTCGCCTATCATAATCTTTTCTCCGGTGGGGTCATCCACTCGCAAATAGCCGTTGTGGGCCCAGCCGCTGAATTCGCGATTAAATACCACCGACGCGTATGGACCGCACTTTAGCATCACCTTGTTCACTGTGAGCGTGGCCATTACCGGCACTGTCACCATCCACTGGCGCACGAATGTCATCTCGTTGCCGGTGAAGTTTCCGGCCATGCTCTCGCCACCTTTTGTTATCTCCATATAGTAGTTCTTCACATTGGCGTCTTCACGCATCCCCTTGTTTTCCACGCGCAAGCCCAGCAGTGTCCCCCACTTGCGGTTCCAGTTCTTCACCAAGTCAAGTCCTACTGAAATGCTTGCTTGTGGCGTGAAACTATTGAGCTTGCGAATCTCGGCAGGCAACGGCAGCGGTGCTGTTCCGCCTATGCTATAACCCGCACGTGCCACCAGGCTCAAGTCTCCGTGCCCTGATGTGCAACATTCTTCTGCATTCACTGTCAGCCCCGTCACCAGCGCTGCTATCACTGCTATTATAGTCTTTTTCATTCTGCGCCCTCCTCTTTGATATCTTCTCTTGTCTTGCATATCACGCGAACTTTATCCACACATAGCCTTGAGCCTATTGCACCCTCGAATGTGGCGCCGTCTTTGCTCGACGAGAACACTACCGTGAAATTGTAACCATAATTTTCCAACAGGTCGTAATCAATATCTTCTTTGTACTCGTAATCGAGTTCAAAGTAGGTCCACTCGTCGGTGTAGCGCATGTCCTTTATCCTGGCTATAGCCACTATGTTGGGATTTGTGAGCACGTCATCGCCATATAGCATCACTTCATTCCCGTCCTTGTCGTGGTTGCGGTAAAGCACAGAATAGATGTCACCAATGTCGCGACGATCCTGTATGTCAAAGTTCTTGTCGATAAAATCCTTACCAGCACTGTACTTGTAGTAACCTGTCATTTTTGCCGGTCGCTTATTCCAGCGGATGCCGAAGTGTGTTGCTGCCAGAGCGTTGGTAAGCGCGGTTTTTGAGTCGAATGTGCCTAAGTACAGGTTCCCTGCTGCTATCGGCTTGTTCGTGCCCCTGCCCAGCGCACCGGTGTCGCGTGTTATTAGTTGCACTCCGTAGCCGTCATAACCTTCGGCAAGCGGACTTGTTGGGTAATCGTATGGCTTCGCACTTGCTTTGCTCAGCCTGAATCCACCATTTCCGCTGGTCCAATATATGCCTTCGGTTCCATCCTCGCTCTGCCAGTCGTAGAACCTATGGAAAGTTGGATCCAAATCAAACTTCTCGAAGTCCATTTTGATTTCGTTGGTCACGATGTTGTAGGGCTTAACGAAGCGCACCAGATACTCGCGCTTCCACTTGCCGTCTTGCGATGTCACGGTGTAGCGCACTCCGGCACCGCTAAAGTCGTGCGTGGAGCCGTTCTCTGGAGTGATGGTGGCGCCATCGGTGATGGCGAAGCGAGGCGAGAGCGACGTTAGGTCGGCCTCGGGCTTAACGTTGAATATCACGGTGCTACTTGAGTATAGCACCTCCACTTGCGCGTCGGTCTCATGGTAGAACATGTCGTCCACGTTATTCACTTCCACCCATGCTTTCTCTATGTCGCATTCAGCGTTGAGCGGCTCTTCCTTGAAACAGCCGGTAAGGGCTGCCGACAATGCCAGCAGCACGCTTGCTACGAAGATTTGTTTTTTGAATCTCATTCTCTTTTTCATCGGAGTGACGGGCACCCCAGTTAGTTTACTATTGATTTTCCAGTTTGCAAAGGTAAATAATTTATTGCAATTTTAGCCCAAAATATCCGATAAAATATCCCGAAACACTTAAAATCGATAAATTTGTACATAATTTAGTGGGCCTAATTTATATTTTTGCACCCCCCCCACCTTGTCATTTGTTGTCCGATATTATCCCATCATCATTAATTTGCGTGCCATTCGCGGTTCACCCACCCCCACGCTATCCGCGTTTCCGTATCAGTTCTTTCTGGGCCGTCAGGTGCGGAAAAAGGCGAATCATCACCCAGATAACTCCCAGTTCGAGCAGAAGCACCGCAATCAGGGTCATCCACCACCACTGCACTTTGTAGAGCGGCATCGACTGGGGCATCAGTGCATACCACCCGTAGAGTAGCACAAATCCCACCGGGCGAAGCAATACGTAGTGGGTGCCGAGTACCACTATCGAGTATCGGCCAATGTAGCATATCACCGGCACTTTGGGCAGGTTCTTGCACGCCCAGAATAGCGCCAGAATCGAGGCGAACGGCACCAAGTAGAGCCACCACCAGTCGGGCAACATCTGCTGGAACAGGTCTATGCTCTGCTGCTTGTAGTGAGCCCACGCATAGACCAGCGCGCCCACCGCCACCAGCACCGCTGGCCCCCACTTGTCGGCCTTGCCGGGCTGCAGGTAGCCATGCTGCTTCACCAGCGAACCCAGCATAAAGAATGGCAAGGCTACGAGCGAGGTGTCGAGCATATAAGGCAACTTAATCTTGTTGGCCCCCAGCCAGTAGCCCACTGCGGCTATCGCCACCACGGCTACCGCTAGCCACAGGCCTTTTAGCCACTTCTGCAGGGCGTAGTAGATGATATTCACCCAGAACAAACTCATGAGGAACCACAGAACGGCGTTGTAATACCAGTTGCCGGTGCCGCGGAATCGTGGGTCGGTAAAGATGTCCATGATGCGCCCGGCATCGAACCTGATGGTGGTTTCAAGCTGGAATGGCCACACCTTGAAGAAGAATGCCCATGCCACAGCCAGAAAGTAGAAAAACAATAGCGGAATCACTATGTTGTTCACCTTGTGGCGAGTGAAATCGCCAAATCCGTCGTAGAGCTTGAAAAACAGTCCGCTAAGAAAGTAATACATGGGTATGCGAAACGACATCAGCGAGCGGTTCAGGTCCAGTGGCATAAAGTTGCCGTTGATGTGATTGGTGACGATGAAAATGATGCACAAGCCCTTCATGAAATCGATGTAGGCTATGCGCTCTTTTTGGGCCGCAAGTGGCGCCTGCGTTATTTTAGCGGTTTCGCGCTTGTGCTTGGTCATCCTGATGGGTCGGTTGTGATTACTTCTTCAGAGCCTCTATGCCCTCGGTCAGAGTGGCAATCTTGCTTTCGGCGTCGGCTTTCTTCTTGCGCTCGGCGTTGACGACCGCCTCGGGCGCGTTGGCCACAAATCGCTCATTGCTCAGTTTCTTCTCCACCGAGGTGAGGAAACCGCGGTAGTAGTCAAGCTCCTTCTGCAACTTGGCAATCTCTTCGTCCACGTTGATACTGCCCTGCAGTGGCACGGCATACTCGGTGGTGCCCACCAGGAACGAGGCTGCAGAGGCGTCTTTGCTTTCAACCGGGCATATCTGGCTTATGTTGCCTGCCTTGCGGATAATATCGGGCAGAGCGGGTTCGGTCTGGGCCACTACTTGTAGCGTGAGGGCATCTTTATTGCCCAGATTCTTGGCCGTGCGAATGTTGCGCACTCCGCTCACTATGCCTTTCACTACCTCCATCTGGCTCAACAGTTGCTCGTCTATGTCGCCGGCCTCTGGGATGCGCGCATACATGATGCTTTCGCCGTCGGCTCGCTCGCTGATGTGTTGCCACAGTTCCTCGGTGATAAACGGCATGAACGGGTGCAGCAGGCGGAGCAGGGTGTCGAAGAACTCGAGTGTGGCATCCATGGTGGCTTGGTCGATGGGTTGCTGATAAGCGGGCTTCACTATCTCCAAGTACCACGCCGAGAACTCTTCCCAGAACAGGCGATAAACGGCCATTAGGGCCTCGTTGAGGCGGAACTTGCCGAAGAGATCTTTCACCTCGGCTAGGGTGCTGTTAAGCACCGAGCGGAACCACTCCACCGCCATGCGGCTGTGCTCCGGCTGCTCGATTGGGGCTGTCTCCCAGCCCTTAACCAGACGGAACGCGTTCCAAATCTTGTTGTTGAAGTTGCGTCCTTGCTCGCACAGCGCGTCATCGTAGAGGATGTCGTTACCGGCCGGGGCGGCCAGCATCAGGCCCATGCGTACGCCGTCGGCTCCGAAGCGCTCTATCAGCTCCAGCGGGTCGGGCGAGTTGCCCAGCGATTTGCTCATCTTGCGTCCCAGCTTGTCGCGCACTATTCCGGTGAAATACACGTTCTTGAACGGCTTGTCGCCCATGTACTCATATCCGGCGATAATCATACGCGCCACCCAGAAGAATATGATGTCGGGGCCTGTCACCAGGTCGGTGGTGGGGTAGTAGTATTTCAGTTCCTCGTTGCCGGGGTTGTTGATACCGTCGAAAAGCGATATGGGCCATAGCCAACTGCTGAACCATGTGTCCAAGCAGTCCTCGTCCTGGCGCAGGTCAGCCTCTGTGAGCGACTGGTCGCCACTTTGCTTGCGGGCCAGCTCCAATGCCTCCTCGGCGTCCTTGGCTACAACGAATCCGCCCTGGGGCAGATACCATGCCGGGATGCGGTGCCCCCACCACAACTGGCGGCTGATACACCAGTCCTTGGTGTCGGTCATCCAGTGACGGTAGGTGTTCTTGAACTTTGAGGGATAGAATTTTATGTCGTCGGTCATCACGGCCTCTAACGCGGGCTTCACCAGATCGGTCATCTTTAGGAACCACTGCATCGAGAGCTTAGGCTCGATGGCCACCTTCGTGCGCTCGCTGAACCCTACCTTGTTGGTGTAGGCTTCCACTTTCTCCATCAGTCCGGCTTCCACAAGGTCTTTCTCAATCTGCTTGCGCACGGCGAAGCGATCCATCCCCACGTAGAGCCCGGCGGCTTCGCTCAGGGTGCCGTCGTCGTTGAAAATGTCGATGCTCTGCAGGTGGTGCTTCTCGCCCAGCATGTAGTCGTTCACGTCGTGCGCCGGTGTTACCTTAAGGCAACCAGTGCCGAACTCTATATCCACATAGTCGTCTTCAATCACTGGTATCTCACGGCCCACCAGCGGCACTATCACGCGCTTGCCGTGCAGATGCCGGTTCTTGGGGTCGTTGGGGTTGATGCACATGGCGGTATCGCCCATGATGGTCTCGGGGCGCGTGGTGGCCACTATGGCGTAGCCGTCCTCGCCCACAATCTTATAGCGCAGGTAGTAGAGCTTGCTGTGCTCCTCCTTGTAGATAACTTCCTCGTCGCTGAGTGCCGTTTGTGCCGCGGGATCCCAGTTTACCATGCGCACACCGCGGTAAATCAAGCCTTTATTGTAGAGATCCACAAACACCTTGAGTACGCTTTCGCTGCGTTTCTCGTCCATGGTGAAGGCGGTTCGGCTCCAGTCGCACGACGCGCCCACTTTGCGCAGTTGCTGCAGGATAATGCCGCCGTACTCGTGGGTCCACTCCCAAGCGTGCTTTAAGAACTCCTCGCGTGTGAGGTCGGTCTTCTTGATCCCCTGCTCGGCAAGGCGCTTCACCACCTTAGCCTCGGTAGCGATCGATGCGTGGTCGGTGCCCGGCACCCACAGCGCGTTCTTGCCCTCCATGCGTGCGCGGCGAATCAGGATGTCCTGAATGGTCTCGTTCAGCATATGCCCCATGTGAAGCACTCCGGTGACGTTTGGGGGGGGGATGACGATGGTGTAGGGAGTTCGGGTGGGGTCGGGTGAAGATTTAAACAAGTTGTGGTCGATCCAGTATTGGTACCACTTATCTTCCACATTTTTAGGGTCGTACTTGGTGGCTAAAGTGTTCATATTTTTAACGTTGATTATTTCTGAAGATGTGAATTTTTGTGCAAAGATAGTGCAAATAGTGGTTACATCAATGATTTTGCGAGATTTTTGTGTTGAAATCAGGCGTTGAAGAAAGAGAAGTTGACCTTGCCGTAGTTGCGATGTTCAGTGAACTGAGGCATGTTTGAGAAATCGTGAGCTTTAGAGTGCTCGACGATGACGAGAGTTCCGGGGCGCACCAATTGTGAGCCGAGGATGAGTTCGGGTATTTCGGCGAATCGGGGGTGTTCGTAAGGCGGGTCGGCGAAGATGAGGTCGAATGCGCTGTGGCTCAGGCCGATGAACTTAAATACGTCGGCGCGAATGATGTTGAGGTTGGGGTCTTGTAGGGAGTCTTTGACCTTGTGAATGAAACGAAGCTGAGTAGCAGCGATTTCGACGCAAGTGACCTGCGGGCATCCGCGCGAGAGAAGTTCGAAGCTGACCGCTCCAGTGCCGGCGAAGAGGTCGAGAGCGGTAATTTCTTCAAAGTCGATGCGGTTGTTGAGTAAATTGAACAAACTCTCCCGAGCCATGTCGGTTGTGGGACGTGCAGTGATGTTTGAGGGCACGTCGAATCGCCGCCGCCGGTACTTTCCGCTGATTATCCTCATGTTAATTTCTTAATTTGGTGATACATAGGGCGGTATGTAGAAGCGGGAAAGGTACTGCCGGAGCGTCGGAACCGAGTTTAAGAGCCTGAGCCGCAGGGAGTTGCGGCATGACAGAGGCGACGTAACGGCGCAGTTTTTCGAGCAGTTGCGGCATCAAAGGATGAGAGCCAAAGAGCTGAATATCATCGTGTTGCTGGCTTAAATGGGCTGTTTCGAACAGTTTTAGGGCGAAGTAGGCCGCGTCGTCTATGTAGCTGAATGCGAATGAGTTAGCGCACAAGAGCGAGCCACCGCGCATCACCGCGGCGTCCATCCGATTTTGGTCCAAAAACAGCCAGAGCCCACTGTTGACGCTGCCTGCAGCGGCATTGGCGGCGTTGATGAGCGGAGATATATGGCTGTGTATAAGGCAGTTATTAAAAGTGCGCTTTAGGAAGCCGAAAACTCCGCTCGGGAGCATCATTGCCACTCGAGGTTCGTTGTCGAGGTATGCGTCGGCCAGGACAGGGTCGTCCACCGGTTCGGCGAGCGAGCCGGTGATCAGTTGTTCGGCCGTGGCGTCGTCGGAGGCGTGTGGCGGAAGCAGGAGGAAGTGTGTGGCGCGGATGATGACTCGCGTGTGGGCGTAGTCGTCGAGCAGCGGTTCGTTGTCGTAGATGGCGGTTTCGAGCCGTGTTTTGAAGTCACCGTCTCCGCTGAGCTCAATTACGTCGAGGATGAGCGATTGGCTCTGTGCTGTGCTGAAGCGCACGACGTGTATGTTCTGCTCGTTGATGAGCAGAAGCATAGTCCAGAGTTCGGGTCTCTTAACGTGGTTCATGTGAGGGTGAGCCAAGTGGTTAGCCCACTTTGACTATGAGGTAGTTAGAGAGTTCCCAGAAGCGTTTTTGGTCGAGTATGCGCAGAGTTTTGAGCCCTTTTTCGTCCTTTTCGATGGAGTAGGAGCCTTGCGGGTGCTTACTCATGACTTGAGCCTTCTTGTTGTGGAGCTGAATTTCGTTGAGCGTGCGTTTGTCGGCCCTTGTGAAGTAGGATTTCTCGAAGTCTTTCTCCAGGATTTTGGTTTTGCGCAGGAATCCTGTCTCGATGATTTTGTTTTCTTTGAGTTCTTTTTTTGAGCCTACGACGTAGTAGCATGTGTTGAGTTCCACGGTGAGTTGCTCGGCTTGTTTCTGAGCCTCGACTTTAGCTGCCGTTTCGGCCTCGTTTTGGTGCTTGAGAGAGTCAACGCGCGTGTTGAGGTTGGAGATTTGTACGTGTGCGGCCTCGAGTTGCTTAGTGAGCGACTCGATATTTGCCTGCTGGTCTTCGAGCTGCAGTTTTAGGCTTTCGATGGTTTTTTGCATCTCGGAGTTGTAGTTGTTGGACTTGGAGAGCTTGGCTTCGAGTTGCGCGAGCCGTTCTTTACGTTTCTCGATAGACTGCTTGATGAGGATGATGTCGTCGCGCAGTTGTGCCCGTTTGTCGGGAGTTTCGGCGCCGATATTGCCTTGCGCGACGATGTTCTCGATGTTCTTGATTTCGGAGAGTCCGTCGTTGATGTCGGTCATAAGAGCCATGAGGCTGTCTTTCTCGGCGAGGGCTGTTGCGAGCGAGTCACCGAGGACTTGGTTGATTGAGTCCTGACGTGCGCGTTCGGCGTCGGACTTGTCGCTTCTCATACAAGATGCTATGCCTGAAATGAGGGCGATAGCTGCCATGATGATAACTAATTTTTTCATTGTGTTATATGTTTAGAATTTTTGTTGTCGTGAAAATCGGTGACAAAGATAGTGTTTTGTGTAGGAATAAGACGAATATTATGTGATTAAATTTGTGTGCCGGTGGGGGGATTTGAACACAAATGCACGCAAATGACACACAAATTAGAGGATGGTGGGGTGGAGGGGGATTTTTAACACAAATGCGCGCGAATTACACACAAATTCGAGGATGGTGGGGCTGGAGGGGGTGAGGTTTTGAACACAAATTGCCATAAATGGCACGCAAATTATGGATAGGTCTTATGGGGGTGGCATAGGGACAGTGGTAATCGCCTCCGGCGATGCAGGGGGTGATGGGGTGGATGGGGTGGATAGGGTGGATAGGGGTGATGGTGGGTGATGGTGGGGGTGATGGGGGGAGGGAGCTGTTATGAGGGGGTTAGGGGTTGGGGTTCGGGGAGGGGGTTAGGGGTTGGGGTCGGGGTGGTGGGGTTTGAGGTGGGCGTATTTGTCGTGCTTTGTGGCCGGTTTTGGCTGTGCGCCGGCGACGACGAGTACGATTTCGCCTCTCGGTTCGTTGTCGGTGAAGTGCTGTGCGAGTTGTGCGAGAGTTCCGTTGACTGTGGAGTTGTGAACTTTGGATATTTCCCGGCTGACGCTGGCTTCGCGTTCCGGTCCGAACGCTTGCGCGAGTTCGGTGATGGTTCTGACGAGTCGGAGCGGTGATTCGTAGAAGATCATGGTTCGCGTCTCGGTGGCGAGTTCGGCGATGCGTGTGGCGCGTCCTTTCTTTTGCGGTAGGAATCCCTCGAAGGAGAATCGGTCGCAAGGAAGTCCGGAGTTGACGAGTGCCGGCACGAAGGCGGTGGCACCGGGAAGAGTCTCAACCTGTATGCCTTGTCGTCGGCATTCGCGTGCGAGTAGGAATCCCGGGTCGCTGATTGCCGGAGTTCCGGCATCGCTGACGAGTGCGATGGTGGCACCGCCGCGGAGCAGGTTGATGACGTTATGGAGTTGGTCGTGCTCGTTGAACTTGTGGTGGCTTCGCATGGGAGTGTCGATGCCGAAGTGCTTCATCAGTACGCCGCTTGTGCGTGTGTCCTCGGCGAGAATGATGTCGGCGTGTCGGAGTGTGTCGGCTGCTCGTGGTGTGAAGTCGAGAAGGTTTCCCACGGGTGTGGGTACGATGTAGAGTTTGCCTGCCATGTGGGTGTGGGTTTTAGTGGAGGCAAAGATAGTGTTTTGTGTGGGAATAAGACGAATTTTAAGGGATTAAATTTGTGTGCCGGTGGGGGGATTTGAACGCAAATTAGAGATGGTGGGGCTGGAGGGGGTGAGGTTTTGAACACAAATTAGGGCTGGAGGGGATTTTGAACACGAATTAGCGCGAATTACACACAAATTAGAGGATAGGTGGGTTGGAGGGGGGATATGAACACAAATTATGGATAGGTCTTATGGGGGTGATGGGGGGATTTGAACACAAGTTGCGGTGAGTCTCAATCGCCTGCGGCGACCGCGCCCCGGCTTTCAGCCGACGAGACGCTTTGAGCTCACACGCGAGCTCGCCTTCGGCTCGGTTG
>CADADP010000051.1 GCA_902786725.1 uncultured Bacteroidales bacterium | reverse complement strand
GACATAACAAAGCCTCCGCTTGGGAAAGTAGAGGCTTTGCTATATGTTTTACAACATGTTACAACAAAAGGGTGCGCCAGAATTATGACACACCCTCAAAATAAGTTTCTAAAATGTCTTGAATTGTTACTAACCGAGGTACGACTTTAGCAACTTGCTCTTTTGGCCCTTGAGCCTGCGGATTGCCTTTTCCTTAATTTGGCGTACGCGCTCACGTGTGAGGTCGAACTTTGCGCCAATCTCTTCAAGTGTCATCTCTTGGCAACCGATACCGAAGAACATCTTCAGAATGTCGCGCTCACGGGGATTGAGTTGCTCCAGGGCACGGCTCACTTCCTTAGCGAGTGATTCCTGATTCAGCGAAGAGTCGGCCATGGGTGAATCCTCATTAGGAAGTACGTCGAGCAGACTGTTGTCTTCGCCGTCAACAAAAGGTGCATCCACCGATACATGACGGCCGGAGACCTTCATCGTGTCAGCTACCTTTTCAACTGGCTGGTTGAGAAGTGTCGCCAATTCTTCGGTCGATGGCCGGCGCTCATGTTCTTGCTCAAATCGGGCAAGTTCCTTGCTGATTTTGTTAAGCGAGCCAACCTGATTCAGTGGCAGACGAACTATACGCGACTGCTCGGCCAGAGCTTGAAGAATCGACTGGCGAATCCACCACACTGCATAGGAGATAAACTTAAAACCACGTGTCTCGTCGAATTTCTGCGCTGCCTTAATCAGGCCTAAATTACCCTCATCAATCAAGTCCGGAAGACTTAGTCCTTGGTTTTGATACTGTTTTGCCACAGAAACCACGAAACGAAGATTTGCGCTGACAAGTTTGTCCAAAGCGGCTTGGTCGCCTTGCTTAATGCGCTGAGCAAGTTCCACTTCTTCGTCAACGCTAATAAGTTCCTTACGGCCAATCTCTTGGAGGTACTTGTCTAAAGAGGCACTCTCGCGGTTGGTAATTGATTTTGTTATTTTTAACTGTCTCATCTTCTAATGAAAAGAGTTTAAGCGTGCAAAGGTATAAATTTTTCGGTAAAATTCCAAATATTTTGCCATTAAATATCAACGGCAAATATCAAATATCAACCGCACTATCAACTATTCTTCTCGCGAGTCAAGTAGCGGTTCCATTCCGCATTTGTTCATTTGCGAGATTTGATATAACTTTGCCACTTGGTTATACTAAAACATGATTTTGCAATGAAAAACTTAATTACACGCGCACTCTCCGGTACTGTCTATGTGTGTCTTATCGTTGGTTCCATCGTTTTTGCCAAGGTCACTGAAATTCCGTTCGCAGTGCTTTTTGCGTTGTTCGTGGTAGTGGGAATGTACGAAGCGTTAAAGCTCACATCCTCCAAACCAAGTACAAACTTGTCGCTCACCGGCGTCTTGGATATACTCAGCGGACTGGCTCTGTTTTTCGGTGTATATTTTGGCCTAACTGATGCTAAGTTTTACCTACTCCTACCTCTTAGTTTCTTGATACTGCGATTGGTGATTCAGCTTTATCGTCCGGCGGAGAACGCCATTAGCGCTTACCTGCGATCCTTCTTCGCTCTGATCTACGTGTCTCTCCCTCTGTCGCTGCTGTGGCTCGTGCTCACCAATAGTAACATCCTGCTACTATCTGTCTTCGTCTTTATATGGGTTAACGACACGGGCGCATTCATTGTGGGCAGCTTGCTGGGAAAACACAAGATGTTTCCTCGCGTGTCGCCCAAGAAGTCCTGGGAAGGACTAATAGGCGGCTTCCTCTTTACCATAGGGTGCGCGTTCATTATATGCCACATCACTGCGCAAGAGCCTATTCTCAGCCTTGCCGACTGGATTACGCTGGCCGTATTGGTATCGACCGCGGCCACTCTTGGCGACCTGATAGAATCGCTACTTAAGCGCACGGCGGGTGTTAAAGATTCCGGTAACATAATCCCCGGTCACGGTGGCATTCTCGACCGTATCGACAGCCTGCTGCTGGTGGTTCCGTGTGTGGTCATGTTCATATTGCTTGCAGAGTAAGATAATAATGCGTTTCGCGCTACAAATAGCTATTATTTCCATTCTTTCGGCCACCCTACTGGGGTGCTCCGAGAAAGCAAGTGAAACGGTAGTCAATAAATTACCCGACACTCTGTATGTGGGCACTCTCTACAGCCCCACAAGTTTCTTCATCTACAAGAACGACACTCTGGGCTACGAATACGAGCGGATTATTGACTTCGCAAAAAGCCACGATAAGAAAGTCATATTCCGCATTGCGCCTAATATGAATTCGCTGCTGCAAATGTTGGCTAACGACAGCGTGCAACTGCTGGCATACGAAATTCCAGTCACGGCCGAATTTAAAGACTCGGTGGTCCATTGCGGAATAAGCAATACCACGTATCAGGTACTCGTACAACCGCAGAACGACTCGGTTATCACCGACGTCACACAACTGGTGGGCCGCGATATATACGTAGAACTTAACTCCAAGTATGAATCCCGACTTCGCAACCTCAACAACGAAATTGGAGGCGGTATTAACATTCATATATTCAACCGCGACACACTTATTACCGAAGACCTGATAGAAATGGTATCGAACGGCGAAATCCCGCTAACCATCGTTGATAGCGACATCGCCAGGTTAAACCGCACCTATTACAATAACATCAACATTGATTTGCGCGTGAGTTTTCCACAACGCTCGTCGTGGGCCGTGAGCAAAGGCAACGAGTGGATGGCCGACTCGGTGAACATGTGGGCTGAGTCAACCACGGCACGCTCGCTATCGAAAGAGCTGCTGAAACGATACTTTGAGCTGAGCAAAGGATTGCCGCAAGCGTCGATCAACCTGAAACGGGGTGAAATATCTCCCTACGACAGCATATTCCGCAAGTACGCGCCCACTATCGACTGGGACTGGAAACTTCTGGCTGCCGTTGCCTATACCGAATCGCATTTCGACCCCTCTGTTGTGTCGTGGGCCGGAGCGCGAGGCATAATGCAACTGATGCCGGGCACAGCCCGCGCCTACGGCCTCGCTCCTGATGAGGTGGAAGAACCGGACCCTTGCGTCAGAGCCGCAGTGCTAAGCATTAAAGACTTGATTAAAATCTTTGGGCCCAAGGTTAAGGATAAACAAGAATTGACAAGGTTTGTACTTGCAGCTTACAACTCCGGAGCCGGACACATTATTGATGCGATGGCGCTCGCCGAAAAATACGGCAAAGACCCCTGTGTGTGGTACGACAATGTGGAAGAGGCCGTGATGTGGAAATCCAACCCGCAGTATTACAACGACCCTGTGTGCCGCTTTGGCTACTTCCGCGGCAAGCAGACGGTGACCTATGTGCCGACTGTGGAGGAACATTATCTCAACTTCCGAACAAAATCCAAATAATTTTGCTTGATAATTATCTTGCCGCCCTGCGATATAGGTAGATGGCGATAAAGGTATAGATAACGTTTGGTATCCACATGGCCACGCGAGGCGAAGTGTAACCCGAAATGGCGAATGTGGATGTAACTGTGGAGAACAGAATGTAGGTGAAACTCAATAACAAACCTATTCCGATGTTTACGCCCATCCCTCCACGCACTTTCCGCGACGATAGCGACAAACCGATTACCGTGAGAATAAAGGCGGCCGCTATATTGGCGAATCGCTTTTCATATTCTATCTCGAACGCTTGGATATTAGCCACGCCCCTGCTCTTCTGCCGCTCTATATACTGCTTCAGTTCCGGATTTGTGAGTTTTTCCTGGTCGAGCGAACTAATCAGAAAATCGCGAGGCTCGACGCTTAGTAGCGTGTCGAGCTTCTCACCTTTAGTCATACTTTCCTTAATCCCCGTGAAGTTTCTCAGCTCATAGTCTCTCACTTGCCACATTCCCAGTGTGTCGTACTTTATTGATTGTGCCGTGAGACGCGACACCATAGCCTTGCCATTAAACTTCTCAAGCGAAAACCTATATCCTATCTTGGTTACATTGTCGTAGCGTGCCATATATGCAATCACACCGTTGCTTACCTGCAGCTGAATGTTATCGCCATAATCGAGTTGGCGGTCTTTAACCCACTTGTTGGTGTATTCAATGCGCTTCACATTGGCCGGAGGAATAACATAGGCGGCAAGTAAAAACGAGCTGATCGCAATCACCGACGCGCTCACCAGATAAGGCACGAGCAAGCGTCTGAAACTGATTCCGCTCGACAAAATAGCTATTATCTCGCTATGGTCGGCCAGTTTCGACGTAAAGAATATGACGGAAATGAACGTAAATAGCGGGCTGAACTGATTAGCGAAGTATGGCAAGAAATTCAAGAAATATTTGAACACAGTGTCGTAGAGCGGCGCGGCTATCATAGCGTCGAGTTTCTCGTTTACGTCGAAAATTATAACGATTGCGAGAAGCAATATCAACGCAAAAAAGAACGTGCCAAGAAATTGCTTGATGATGTAGAGGTCAAATTTCTTCACATGCCACTTCTTGGATTGAACTTCGGCGGCGGCCGGTCGCGCTTCGGCTATAGCTTCGGCCACAACCGCTTCGTCAGGTTGTGATACTCCTTGTTGCTGGTCGCGTGTTTCACTATGTTTCCAAAACTTTTTCACAGTCGGCGAGTTACATTCTGCACCATAGTGGTTTTCCAGGCCTTGAAATCACCGGCAATAATATGACGGCGAGCCTCGCCCACAAGCCACAGATAAAATGCCAAATTATGCTGACTGGCAATCTGCATGGCCAGTATCTCCTGGGCCACAAACAGATGCCTCAAATATGCTTTAGAATACTGTGTATCCACCACCGATGCTCCGTCCTCTTGAATGGGGCTAAAATCATCGGCCCACTTCTTATTGCGCATATTCATTATTCCATGGCGAGTAAAGAGCATTCCGTTTCGTCCATTACGCGTTGGCATCACACAGTCCATCATATCCACGCCTCGGTCGATGGCCTCGAGTATATTCTCTGGAGTTCCCACACCCATGAGGTACCGAGGACGGTCGGTAGGCAGTATTTCGTTCACCACCTCTATCATCTCATACATCTGCTCCACGGGTTCGCCCACCGCCAGACCACCGATGGCATTTCCCTCAGCACCCAAGTCGGCAACAAACCGAGCCGACTCACGGCGCAAATCGGGATATACACAGCCCTGAACTATGGGGAAGAACGCCTGGCTGTAACCATACTTTGGCTCTGTCTCACAGAAGTGCTTCCAGCCGCGCTTCAGCCAGTTCTCTGTGAGTGTGAGCGACTTGCGAGCGTAACTATAGTCCGATGTCCCGGGAGGGCACTCGTCCAGAGCCATCATAATGTCGCTACCGATGCTACGCTGAATATCCACCACCTTCTCTGGCGTAAACACATGTTTAGAACCGTCAATGTGACTACGGAAATGTGCTCCGTCCTCCTTAAGTTTTCGGTTTGCGGAAAGAGAGAAAACCTGAAAACCTCCACTATCGGTAAGAATAGGACGGTCCCAACTATTGAACTTATGCAGACCTCCGGCTTTCTCTATTATTTCCATGCCAGGTCGCAGATACAGATGATATGTGTTGCCCAAAATAATCTGTGCTTTCACATCATCCTTCATGTCCTGCATTTTCACCGCTTTAATTGCTCCTACCGTTCCAACGGGCATGAAAATGGGGGTCTCAATCTGTCCGTGCCCCGTGGTGATAATTCCAGCGCGAGCACTACTATTTTCAGTATTTGATATTAACTCAAACTTCATATTACGCAAAATTCCCAGCAAAATTAATACTTTCGGCCACGCTTAGCAAATTCCAGCAGCCAAAATTTCATAATTACGCAGTTTTGCAGTAACTTTGCAACTAAATAAGGCGACATTTTTCGTTTTCACTTGTTATATGCAAATAATTTCGATTGATAAAGAAACTATCAGCTCTTTACCGGTAGTGCATTTTAAAGGGGAAATTCACCTCATCGACTCTGTGGCTGATGTGAACCGCGCCGTAGCGTTCCTGAGCAAGCAGAAAGTGGTGGGTATCGACACTGAAACGCGGCCCGCTTTCAAAAAAGGGCAGCATAATAAAGTGGCACTTATCCAGATTTCCACTCTAAAGGAATGTTTCCTTTTTCGCGTGAATATTACAGGTATTCCGCAATCTCTGGCCGATTTCCTGGCTTCCCCCGACACACTGAAGATAGGCCTGTCGCTTCACGACGATTTTAACGCTCTTCATCGCCGTTCCGACGTGGAGCCTAAAGGTTTTAAGGACCTTCAAGACATTGTGGGCGACTTTATGATAACCGACCTCAGCCTGCAAAAAATCTATGCCATCCTATTCGATCAGCGCATTTCCAAGGGACAACGCGTCACTAACTGGGAAGCGCCAGAACTCACTGCGGCGCAGATGCAGTATGCCTCAATCGATGCATTTGCCTGCCTTCACATTTATAACTATCTGATAAGCGGCTTGTTTAATCCGCTTAATTCCAAATATCTGCATGAGAAACCCGAAGAAATCGAAACCGGTCATGAAGAAAATTAAGCAATCAGTAATCGTTCCCGTCTGCCTCGCTATTTATTTAGGAATAATGGCATATATAGGACGCGATAACTTCACTTCTGACAACAAATTCACATACTACAGCGTTTTGGCGGTGAGTCTTGTCATAATTGTGATTCTGCACTTTGTGTTGCGCAAAAAAGAACACTTACGGCAGAGGCGACAAGAAGAACTGCAGTATGGCCGATACGACGATAAAGATAATCGTAAAACAGATGTCAATGATAACAAACAGGGCATTTAACGCATTGGCTATAAGTCGATTAGCATAGAAAGCTAATCGGCTTATACTTTCATTGTAACCGAAATGTAACATCGTTCCACCCCAATATTTCACTATTTTAGAATAATTTTACAAGATATTTACTAAATATATATGGATACAAGTACACAAGATTACATCTTTTTCGCGATGAAACTACTTGGGTCTCTGGCACTTCTGATGTTTGGACTCAAAACTATGAGTGAAGCCCTACAGAAGTTAGCCGGCCCAGGATTGCGCCATGTGTTGAGCAGAATGACCACCAACCGCTTTACCGGCATGCTCACTGGATTGTTGGTGACGGCTACTGTACAGAGCTCCACGGCTACTACGGTGATGACCGTGTCGTTTGTTAACGCCGGATTGCTGATGCTTTCGCAAGCCATTTCCATCATTATGGGAGCTAACATTGGCACTACCCTCACGGCATGGATTATGTCGGCCGGTTTCTCATTCAACATCACCAATTTCGTGTGGCCGGCATTCTTCCTCGCAATCTTTCTAATCTATCGCAAGAAGCAAGAGAACATAGGCTATTTCCTGTTTGGCATTTCGTTCATGTTCTTAGGATTAGGGACACTGCGACAAACCGGAGTGGACATGAACCTCTCAGAAAACGAAGCTATTATCAACTTCTTCGCCTCGTTCGACCCCAAGAGTTTCTCCACCACTATCATATTTCTGCTCATAGGTAGCGTGCTCACGATGTGCGTTCAGTCATCGGCAGCTGTGATGGCCATTACCATGATTCTGTGTAGTAGCGGAGCACTGCCCATCTATCAAGGTATTGCACTGGTGATGGGAGAAAACATCGGCACCACAGTGACATCTAACATCGCTGCGCTAACGGCATCTACCCAAGCGCGCAGAGCGGCATTCGCCCACATGTTCTTCAACGTGTTCGGCGTGTGCTGGATTCTCGCGGTATTCCATCCGTTTGTGGATTTTGTAGTGGATCTTGCGGGTGGAGACAATGCTAACCTGAGCGTGGTATTGGCTACATTCCACACTTGTTTTAACCTTACCAACACATTCATTCTGATATGGTTCATTCCGCAAATTGAACGCTTTGTGTGCTGGGTTATTAAGCCCAAAGCCGAAAACAAGCAAAACAAGCGACTGAGCTACATCGATTTGGGCCCGGTGCAGACTCCGGAAATCGCGGTATTGCAGGCGCAGAAAGAAGTGGAGAACTTCGGTATTCGTTTGCAGGACATGTTTAAAATGACCGATGAACTTGCTCAAGCAACCGATGCCGGCCGATTCTCTGAGTTATATAAGAAGGTTGAGAACGAAGAAGACGTCTCAGATAACATCGAACTTGAAATCGCACACTATTTAGAGCAAGTGAGCGATGAGCACCTGTCCGACGAGACCAAGCAGAAGATTCGTCAGATGATACGCGAAATCAGCGAGTTGGAAAGTATTGGCGACTCCTGCTATAAGATAGCACGCATTCTCAACCGCAAACAAGAGGCGTCTGTCTCGTTCACACAGACTCAGCAAGAGCAAATTAATAGTATGCTCAAACTTATCGACGGAGCGCTTACACAGATGAACACTGTGCTTAAAGGCCCCATTCAAGCAGTGGATATCGACGAGTCTTATCGCATTGAAAACAGCATTAATCAGATGCGAAACAGACTCAAGGAAGAAAACTTTAAGTCGGTCAACGAACACCAGTACGACTACGCGGTAGGCACCATGTATTCCGACTTGGTTAACGAATGTGAGATGCTGGGCGACTACATTGTTAATGTGGTTGAAGCACGCTTTGGCAAATAATCTATTAAACAGATTTCAGAATGAGTACCAAACGCATACTTATTGTTGACGATGAACAGGACTTATGTGAGATTCTCAACTTCAATCTCACATCGGCCGGTTTCGAGACCGCTGTGGCTTATTCTGCCGAGGATGCGATACGGCTTATGGGAGACACTCGGTTCAATCTGCTCATTCTTGACGTGATGATGCCGGGGATGTCGGGCTTTGAACTTGGGCAATGGGTTAGACAGAATTCGGCCACCACTGGTGTACCCATTATCTATCTCACGGCACGAGACTCTACCGACGATGTGCTAACTGGTTTCGACATCGGTGCCGACGATTATGTTACCAAGCCGTTCTCGGTGCGTGAAATAATCGCGCGTGTTAAGGCTGTCCTCGGGCGAATCTCGCATGAAGATGAAGAGCAGTCACCCATTGGCATCATAATTAATACTAACCATAAATCAGTGTCAATCGACGGAAATGAGATATCTCTCACGCCCAACGAATACGACCTGCTACACTTCTTCCTCGAACATCAAGGCGAAGTATTCTCACGCCAGCAACTCATAGAAAACGTATGGCCCAGCGATGTGGTGGTCTCGGACAGAACCGTTGACGTTAATATCACCCGACTGCGCAAGAAACTCGGCCGCTATGCGGCAAATCTGGTTTCCAGAGTGGGATTTGGATACTATTTTAAAAACTAACTAAGGATTATGAAAGAGGGATTAAAAATGTGGCTCAGCATTATGGCTATCTTTCTCGGATATGCCATTGTGTTCATTCTCTTTGAGGATTACGACCGTAAAGTGCTGCAAGCCTTTAATGAGCCAAGCGACTGGAACCTTCTGTGGTTCTCGATTGTGATTCTGATTGGGCTTGGCGCTCTGCTTTACAGATATGCCAAACGAATGGACGAGCGCATCAGCCGCAAGCAGGTGGAATTGGAAAATGAAATGCGCCGACAACTCACGCAAAACATATCTCACGAACTTAAAACCCCGGTATCCAGCATTCTGGGATATATGGACACAATCCTCGACAATCCCAATATCCCCGAGGACACAAAGCACCACTTCATTGTGCGCTCCAAAGAGCAAGCACAGCGTCTCGCGGCACTTCTGCAGGACATTTCCCTGCTCAACAGGTTAGACTACGGCAGCAACATGATAACTATGGAGCGCGTGAACGTATCTCTCACTGTTTCCGACTTGGTGCAAGAATGCGCTATGGCACTTGAACAGAAGCAGATGGTGCTCAAGAACTATCTGCCAGAAGACATTATTATTCACGGCAATAGTTCGCTAATCTACAGCATTTTCCGCAATCTTATTGATAACAGTATTAACTATGCCGGCACTGGCACCACTATCGAAATTCGAACCGAACAGAAGGCTAAAGAATGGCGGTTCACTTTCAGTGACAACGGTGTGGGAATACCGTCGGAGCACTTGTCGCGCATATTCGAGCGCTTTTATCGTGTGGATAAAGGACGAAGCCGCGCGATGGGCGGCACCGGTCTGGGGCTGGCTATCGTGAAAAACGCCGTGATTCTTCACGGCGGAACCATATCAGTATCCATACCCAAGTCGGGTGGTGTCTGCTTCCAGTTTTCTTTGTCGAAAAACACCAAACAATAAGTCGCCCTTGGCCTCCTTGCGCCGGAGGCAAGCGCGTTACACTACCTTTTGCGCTATCAGTTCAAAAGGTAGTGCTTCTTTTATTATCACATCACAAAATTCACCCACTATAACACCTTCAGTCTTCTCTATCAGCACCTCATTATCCACTTCGGGTGAATCCCATTCGGTGCGCCCCACAAAGTAATCGTCATCCTCCCGATCCACTATCACACGCAGATTCTGACCCACTTTTTGTTCATTAATTTCCAACGAAATTTCTTCCTGCAACTCCATGATTTGACGCAAGCGCTCTTGCTTCACTTCCTCGGGAATGTCATCGCTAAGGTTCTTGGCCGCAAACGTGCCCTCTTCCTCACTGTATGCGAAACCGCCCATTCGTTCGAATCGCGCTTCACGCACAAAATCTTTCAACTCCGCGAATTCCTCCTCGCCTTCGCCCGGGAAGCCCACCATCAGTGTTGTGCGAATATGTATTCCTGGCACTTCGGCACGAATTCTGCGCAGAAGTTCCATCGTCTCTTGCTTGCCTATGCGACGACGCATATTCGTGAGAACCCTGTCGCTGATATGCTGCAGAGCGATATCGAGATATTTACACACATTGGCATTGCGTGCCATAACCGGGAGCACTTCATAGGGGAACTGCGTGGGATAAGCGTAGTGAAGTCTCACCCACTCCACTCCAGGCACGTGCGCTATGCGTTCAACCAGTTCGGGTAGCATCATCTTGCCATAGATATCCAGCCCATACGATGACAGGTCCTGAGCTATCACGTTAATCTCTTTAGCCCCTTTTGCCACAAGATATGCTACTTCGGCAAGCAGTGTATCAATTGGCACCGACTTATGGCGTCCGGTAATCAACGGAATTGCGCAGAAAGCGCAGAATCGGTTGCACCCCTCAGAAATCTTAAGGTAGGCATAATGCCTTGGGGTGGTAAGGTAACGCTCGTTGGAAAGAGTATCATCGTAGGCCGAGCCCAAGTCGGCAAGCATTTCTTTCCAGTTGAATTTTCCATAGAACTTATCCACTTCGGGGAGTTCCTGAATCAAATCGGCCATAAAACGCTCGGCCAAGCATCCCATCACCAGTAACTTGCGGATTTTCCCGCGCCGTTTGGCCTCGCCCAGTTGCAGAATGGTATCAATCGACTCAGCTTGCGCGTCACGAATAAAGCCGCAGGTGTTCACCACCACTATTTCTCCCGTAACATGGCTCGGATTATGCTCTATTTGATAGCCGGCGGCCTGAAATTGACGCATTAGGTGCTCCGAGTCCACCAGATTCTTGGAGCAGCCCAGCGAAATTATATCAATTTTATTTTTCTTCACGTCTCGACTCACTTAGATTGGCGAGGTTCGTCACTACTTACCAAATAGCGACCTGACAAACTCTTCTTTGCGGAATAGTTGCAGGTCTTCCATGCCCTCTCCCAATCCGATGTATTTAACAGGAATTTGGAACTGGTCGCTAATGCCTATCACCACACCGCCTTTAGCTGTCCCGTCGAGTTTGGTTATAGCCAGAGCATTGACCTCTGTTGCAGCAACAAATTGGCGAGCCTGCTCAAACGCGTTCTGACCTGTGGAGCCATCTAGCACCAGCAAAATTTCATGAGGCGCGTCGGGTAGCACTTTCTGCATCACGCGCTTAATCTTAGTTAATTCATTCATTAGGCCCACGTTGTTATGCAGGCGACCGGCAGTGTCAATTATCACCACATCAGCGCCTTGAGCCTTAGCGCTGGAGACAGCATCGTAGGCAACCGAAGCAGGGTCGGTTCCCATATTGTGCTTAATTACCGGCACTTCCACTCGCGAGCCCCATATTTCAAGTTGCTCATCGGCCGCAGCTCGGTAGGTGTCGGCGGCGCCAAGCACAACCTTGTTTCCGGCCTTCTTATACTGATAAGCGAGCTTGCCTATTGTAGTGGTCTTGCCCACGCCATTCACGCCCACCACCATTATAACGTATGGTTTCTTGCCGGGATCCACCACAAAGTCATCACGACTGGCATTGTCGTTATCCACAAGCATCTGCGTTATTTCATCGCAAAGCATATCGTTAAGTTCGGCCGTTGACACATATTTGTCGCGAGCAACTCGGCTTTCTATCCTTTCCAAAATCTTTAGAGTAGTGTTCACTCCCACATCGCTGGTAATAAACACTTCTTCCAAGTTATCTAGCACATCATCATCAATTTTGCTCTTACCGGCAATGGCCCTTGAAAACTTGGCGAAAAGGCCTTGTTTGGTCTTCTCCAGGCCTTTATCGAGTGTCTCTTTCTTTTCCTTGCTGAAAAAACTGAATATACCCATATCTTTCTACTAATTTTTTGCAAAGGTACATAAAAATCAAGATTTTTACACCCGGCGAATAAGAAAAATCAAAAACCGGAACTTTCTCTTTGTATTTGAAGAGTCAAATGCTGTCTTCGTCCGATACCTGTAGCGTTTGCGACTGTAGTGCACGATTGGCAGAGTTGTTGACGAGATGTTTTCGCAGTTTGCTACACATGGGAATGAAAATAATCACCGACACTATTCCGGCTATTAAAGCGCACGTTATGGGGACAATCAAGCTGAAAAGCATATCCACCTTTTCTTTAGCGATTACAATAGAGAGCCACTTGATTCCCTGACGCCGCAACACTATAAATGCGGCCCTTGACGCCTTGGCTATATACTTGGGGCCTATGCGTTTCACAAGTTGCCTACCCAACCACCCCACTACACTCTTCATTTTCTGTAACAGCGGATACTTGCCAAGCATCAGACCGGAACTCTCAATGGCCATAACCTTTTGCACCGACTTTGTCTCATCGGCATGCTCGTCGTCGCTTGTACCGTATAATAGGAGAATGCGCTGCATTGCCATGTAAAGGCATGCCTGAAAAAATGCGATATCAATGGCGCAGGCAATCACTATCCCCAATATGCTCTCGGGGAAGCAAGTAATGAACGACATCAAAAACACCAAAGAGCCAAAGGTTCGCATAATCGACTTGTACTGCTTCTGTTTCTGTCTGTCGGTTAGCACGCCCGACAGCGATGTCTCCAAGGCTTTGCCACAAACAGCGTCCTCGTTGTCTCGATAGAAACGGCGCACCACCTTGCGCGTGTATTTTTCTTTATTAAGACGCACAACGTTGATTTTAAGCACGAGCGTCAGTAGCCACGCGTACTTATCCAGGCAGTAGGTAGTCAGTTTTTTAATCTTATCGAGCAAAGCCATCTGTTTTAATCCACACAAAATTAAGAAAATTTTCCATGAGCAGAAAACGTTTTTCAAAAAATAATAAAGCTCCTCCGATTTCGGTTTAAAATACGGCGTATATGCCGATATTTCACTAAAATGTAGTAACTTTGCAGCCACTATGATAAAAATTGGAGAGTATAACACGCTGAAGGTGGCTCGAAGGGTTGATTTCGGAGTCTATCTCA
>CADADP010000050.1 GCA_902786725.1 uncultured Bacteroidales bacterium | reverse complement strand
ACAAAACAAAGAAAAAACAGCCGCCTGAAAAATATCCCATTCTCAGGCGGTTGATTTGCAAAGAGGGTGAGCCATAACTGAATTATGACACACCCTCATTTTTTGCGAAATTACTAAAGATTTCCCACATCACGGCCATTAAACCACGATTTTATTTGCGAATCACCAAAAAAAATGAACCGGAATGAACCATGCGCGAGTATTGCGAAGGCTGTAACTTAGCGCCCAAAATATGTAGCGTGATTACAAACAGTCATTTGAAACCTGAGAATTCCGCCCCCCTGATGGCCGGTTAGCCCATCGGGGGGGGACAAGCGAGGCGGCACAGTGGTGGCCACCCTGCAGGGGAATTACCCGCAACTCTGCCGCCCGCTTTTTACAGGACTTTTTTTTGAACAAAACTTTGGAAAAAGGTAAAAAATGTTTTGTGAAAAATAAAACAATTGCTAACTTTGTGGATGCGGATTAACAGACAATCTGCACCGACATTGCGAATAACGAGAAGCGTTTTTGCTGACGCCTGTCATTTGAGAACCTGAGAAATTCTACAAAACAAGACACGGGACGAAGGAAAACAGCTTCTGCGCTTATACAAGCGTGGGCTGTCATCTTATTTCACTCTTAGTGTCTTCAGGTTTTCTCAGGACCTTCAAATGGCGAGCGTGGCATAAAGCAGTCCACGCTTTCTTTATGTATTACCCCGCCACCCGGGCTGCATGGCGACGTGGCAACATTAATGCTAAATTGTTCATCAATGAGAATGAGGAGCCTGATTTTTGACATACTTAAGCACATCGTGTACGATGAATTTGTTTCCGGGGAAATCGACTTATCAAAAGCTGATTATATCAACCAACGAGCCATTATCAACTCCATCTTCAATCATGGCGAGTACAACAAAGGCCAGTTGATATTGCGACTGACAGTTATCGACTCACTTTACTCGACGAATGCCTCGTACAGCTATTTCTCTATCGAGGAAATGGCTGAGAAGATTTTGTCACTTGGCACGCAACGCCAGGCACGTGACTACTTCTATGCTATCGCCTGTATGGGCAAGGATGTCAAAAAGCTGTTTGATGAGCCTTACGGAATCCAAAAGGACTTGCGAGAGGGCAGCAAACAGATGTCACTGCTCAGCAAGTATGCCTACTACGAATTGTGCCAAGAGCCCGAACGGTACTCCAAAGGTTTTCCCATCTACGACCGTCTGGCCAAGGAATCCTATCCCATCGTGTGCCGTATGCTCAAGCTCAAGCCGGTGGAGCGGTTACCGCAAACGCCCACCATTGAGCCGTACGTGCGTTGCATCAATCAGTTGCGCAGGTCCTTGTTTGATGGGGATGGCACTTTCCAAGGTTTCCAGCAATTCGATGTGCTTGATGCCTACCTGTGGCGTATGGGCAAGTTCAATGAAGGAAACCTATCGCTACTACTTGGCCGTGAAGACTATTGCCGCTTTATCCGCAACATCCGACTTGATGCCGACACCACGGGCAACCCACTAAGTAGCGACCGATTCAACAAGCAGGCGCTCCAAGCCCTGGCTCATGCCGAACGCCCCTTCGCCAACTGCTCGAATGAGGCCTATCTGGCCATCTTGCTTAAGCACTGGCGCATGTTCAACAGTTATGACAAACATCCTATTTAAATTCAATATTAGTATTTTTTTCTTAAAAATAATCGCTATGCAGATTAAAGTAGACGGACGCCTGTTGGTGTCAACCCTTTGTGAGAGATTTAAAGCGGAGTTCGGTGGAACTCTGCGTGTGTACAACGGCAACAAGCGCTGCACCGGCAGCGAGAAAGTGGCCGATCTGGTGAAGACCACCGGCAGTTATGAATGCCGCGGGAGCAAGACGGTGGCCGGTTTCATCAAGGACTTGCAGGAGCAGTTCGGGCTGAAGGTCAAGATAGGCTCTGGTGACGACTGGGTGCTCGCTTTGGACGAGATGACATTGGCCAAGCTCCCGGATATTCCCAAGAATGCCACCAAGAAGGACATGGAAGAACTAAAATCAAAATATTCAAAGTAATTACCTATTAATTAAAGAACCCATGGCAGTAAAGAAAAATGCAGACGGTACGGTGGATAAGCGTACCAAGGAGGGCAAAGCCATTGCCGCGCGCATGGCCAAGGCTCGTGCAGCGCGAGCCAAGTCATCAACCACAACCAAGAAAAGCACTCTGAAGAAAACTCAGAGTGGCAAGGTTGATAAGCGTACCAAGGAGGGCAAAGCCATTGCCGAACGTATGGCAAAAGCACGCAAGGCGAAGAACAGCCTCGCAAACCGACTCAAGAGATTATTTGGATAACTTTTTAAAGCTACATGAATATGAAAACAGATATCAAAACGATAGCATCGCTTGTGTCATCAATCGTGTGGTGCGATGGCGAGTACAGCGAAGTGGAACGTGAAACCACCGATGAGATCATCGAGGCGCTGGAGTTGCCGGCCGATGAGTTCAAGAAACTGATTGAAGAAGCTAATGCTTCTACCGAGAAAATGAATGACGAGCTAATCGCCAAATACCTTGAGCAGACAGCATCACAAGTCGATGAGGAAGATGTGCCCATCGTGTTTGAAGCGCTGATGCAAATGGCACTGTGCGACGGCGTGCTCACTGGCGACGAGGTGGACAACCTGCTTTCCATCGCTGATGCCCTTGGCATGGACCAGGCTACAGCAGTCCTTCTGCTTTGCGATATGGTGAAAGAAGAACCCGAACTTGAAATTTCATTTGAATAATACCTATGGCAAGTAAAATCCGCGTTTACGGTAAAGCTCAGAACCGTACTGCTCTGGGCATCATGCATGCCTACATGACAATGTATCCGCATGCCACGCTCGACGACATCCGTCAGGCGTTCCCCAACTCGCTCAACCCCGACAAGGGCACAGCCGAGATTTTTATCCCCGCCGAGGAGAAAGGCACAACCGCCAACTGGGACGGCTACTTCAAGAATGAGGACGAGTTGCTCACTATGGGCGACGGGCAGAAGGTGTCGGTGGTGAAGATGTGGACCAAGCCCTCATTTGAGCGAGCCATTGAGCAGGCAAAGCTCTATGACATTGAGATTGCCCAATTCGACCCAGCCGAGAAAGGTTTGGGCAAAAAAGGCTCATTCTATCTCGAGTTTTTGAACGGCTACGTGCCGCCCCAACCCAAAGAGGAGAAGAAAAAAGGCATCCCCATCTGGCTGTGGGCGCTGCTCGGCCTTGGCGCGCTGGGCGTTATCGCGTGGTTGGCATTTGGCGGTAAGTAAGAAAGAACCGCAGATAGTTGAGAAAGAAGTGATCAAGGAGGTCGTGGTACACGACACGGTCTATGTCGAGCAAATTGAGGAGATTCAAAAGGAGTTCAACGCGGAGCAATTCGAGCAAGGCAAGGCCGACCTCAACGACGATGCTAAACTCGCTCTGCACGACCTAGCAAAGGTGTTGACCCGCAATCCCAAACTCAAACTGAGCATCGAGGGCCACACCTCAAGCGAAGGCGACTCCATAGTCAACCTCAAGTTGAGCCAAGACCGCGCACAGGCACGCAAAGTGATGCCGGGAGCCGTTATGGCGTTGGGTACGGTCATTTGGCTACTGCTCGCCAACCTAATCACTTCACCTGTAGTCATCTTTGGAGTGTCATTTATACTCAATAAGAAGTAAAATCGTATTAAGTAACAATTTCAATAACATTTCATTAACGTAATTCTTATGGCAGATTTTAAAGTAGATGGCCGCATGAAGGTAAAATCCTTGAAGGCCAATTTCAAGAAAGCGTTTGGCTGCAGCCTGCGCGTGTACACAACCACATCGTGTAAGACCCCTGCTGATGACGACGCCACCCTGGCATCCATCAAGAAAGATGGTGCCAAAGGCGGAGAAATCGTGGTGGGCTCCAACATTCGTGTCGGCAACTTCGAGAAAAAGGTTACCGAACTCTATGGCATCGGTGTCCAAGTGGCCAATGCAGCCAACACCAAACTGAGCAACAACGACATCACCCTCGCCGCAGCCGGCAAGGAGTGACAATTATTAATCAACAATCTTTAAATTCATTTCAATTATGGCAAAAAAATCAGCTATTAATGGCGAGTACATTGTCACAGTAGAGGACTCGGGTAGCATCAGTGTACACCGCATCTACGACAACACCAAAGGCGCTCTTCGTGAAATCGCCGAGCGCATAGGATTTGAGTACGACCCTAACTGGACAACACGCCAATTCGGAAACAAATTGGTGGATTTCATCAATGGCCAGTAACTGAAGTCTAAACGCCGCGTGAGGGGGCGAATGTACATTCTCATCCCTCATGCGGCATTTAAAAGCCACTTAGTATCAACATGAGTAAAGAGGACTACAAGAAGCCAATTATCAAGGGCCTATGGGGAACATTCTCCAATACCATTGACAATGTCGTCCCGACAGTCACTTTGCTTGTCTTGCTGTGTACCTTCTTCACAACATTTCCGCTACGCGCTCAACAACTGCCCGACTTTGTCGCCGACAGGGCGCTCGACCCAAAGGCTCTCGCTAATGCCATTAGGAGCGCTCAAAACAACGAGACCCCTATCGCAACGTTTGACAATGGGAAAACGATGATGTACCACTACGTATCGTTTAAGAATCATTTGGCCTATTGCATCCTGATGCGTGTTGAGGGCGATACGCCATACGTGTTTCACGGCTTTGTGGAGCGGATAAGTTCTAAAGAACTGAAGTTGTGCTTTGGCTGCATCCTTAACGGACGAACCCAAGAGTTCCGCCGTGTGCGATGGGACCACGACATAGCGTTCAACAAGATAACACCAACTGCAATTCCGGCAGGGAAGTATTATTTCGGCCCCGTCCTACTGCACTGGGATGTGGAGGAACATTACGACTACGAAAACGTGAACACGGTACAAGGCTTCGTGAAACAGACCAATGACTTCTATGGCAAGAACTTGAGTGTAACCGACTATATCGCTTTTGATGCCGGCGGACGCGGGCACGCCATACAAAATGCCACGGCGCACCACTCTGAGTGGTATATGGGAGTGACACCGCGCTACGGTCCACGCGGCGGCCGCAGGGCACCCGATGAGCAAGACGGATACGAAGTATGGCACCACCATGACCAGCAAATTCAAATATGACGCGCCAAATCATCCGGTGATGACCCAAATCAAAGCCAGTTACACACGATGGAGCAAGCAGGCTCCACGGCGCTTCACCACGCCTGACACGTTCAACTACTGGGGTACATTCGAGGATTTCATCGTCATCTCCCGTGTGGGAAGCGATATTAACGACCCTGACAGTTACATTTTTGTCCCCAAGGCCGGCAAGATGGCGCAAGTGGAAGTATATGGCGAGGAGGTGGACTACGAACTCGGGCCTGTTGACTTGCTGGGCAGTTCGGTTGACCATTATGTTGAATACATCAATAAAAACAAATAAGTTTTAATTATTATCTAAAATCACACAAACATGAGTAAAGAATATTACAAGAAAGCGATTCAAGACTGTCGTGCGGCTATCGCCCGCGAGCGCGAACAAAAAAAGAAAGACAATGCTCGCATTGCAGCGTCAATCAAGAGTACCAGCAGTCCAGAGGGAAAAGCTCGCTATCGCAAAGATAAAATATCGGTCGCGGCCCGTCACGATTCCGTCATCGAGGGCTACAAGAAACGTATCGAGATGTATCAACGCAGCTTAAAAAGCTGCAAATAAATAACGGAAGAGATGGCTAAAGAAAAAAAAGGCTGTGCGTGTGGAGGATGCTTCACAATACTGATTTTCGCTCTCTGTCTCCTGTTACTGTAGTATGAGAATATTCAGAGGACTATATTTCAACTTCTCGTGGAAGCGCATGCTGGGTATCAGCAACCTCAAGCGCAAGGTGGCTACGACCACCGGCATTTCCACCACACGTATGGGCTTGAACGCCAAACTCGGGCGGTGGCTATGGCAACTGATATTCGGTAAACCAAAAAGGAAACGACGAAAACAACTCTTATGAAACGACGATTTTTATCTCTTGCATTGTTGGGGGGGGAGGAAATGGTTTATGTGGTAAAATGATATCGGTTGCTTTAAATTAGTTGTAGAATGAAAAATATTCAGAGGTTGTTCTGTGACGAGCGAATTATATTTTATGCTATAGTGCTCAACACCACCATTGTGTTTCTGAGTGGTTTTTGGCCTCAAGTGACTTTTTTTGAAATTTCTGATGCCTTTTTTACTCTTGTGTTTGTATTTGAGGCAATCGCAAAAATCAAAACTTTTGGATGGAAAAAATATTGGCGCTCGGGATGGAATAAATTTGATTTTATAGTGCTACTAATAGCATTGCCATCTTTAGCAAGTCCGTTTATGGAACAAACCATGGTAAAGAGTCCTATACTTGCCTTGCGTGCATTAAGACTATTCAAGACGTTCAGGTTGCTACGTTTTATCCCTAATATAGACAAACTTCTGAGTGGCATAAAGTTGGCAATCAAGGCCTCTCCGCTAGTGCTAATCGGCTTTATGGTTTTTATGATTGTTTTTTCCATAATATCGTCTACCATGTTTGGCGATATAACCCCGGAATATTTCGGCAATCCTGCCGTGAGTCTATATAGCATTTTTCGGCTTTTCACCATTGAGGGATGGTATGAGTTTCCTGAAGCAATAGCAGAAAATGGAGGCCAATATATGGGGGTATTTGCACGTTGTTTCTTCTCTATTCTTATGTTCGTGGGCGGAATGATAGGTATGTCGTTTGTGAATTCTATCTTTGTTGATTCAATGGCTGAGGATAATAACAAAGAGGTCTTAGAGAAACTGAACCAAATGGAGCGTAAACTGGATACAATCTCGAAAAATCAGCATAATTATGAGAATGGTGCTCATGAGAGCAAATGAAAGACGAAGATGGGCAACGTTGGTGGGTACGGTCGAGGCTTGCGGCAGGGAATGCGGCTTGTTGGGCGGTGATGTCCTTTGCGCTTGTACGGGTGAGGGTGATGCCTAAAACCTCGCTCAATACCTTTTCATTCTCGCCCTTCTTGAATCCGCACGACTCGTAGAATTTCAGTTCCAGGTCGTAGGCAATAAGGATTATCCTCAGGTATGACTTATAACGCTCTTTCATCATACCGAGCAGCGTGTGTCCTATGCCCTGCCGATGGTACTCCGGACACACCAGCATATAGTGAAGATAGGCATTCATCACGCCGTCGTCCATGGCACAAACCATCCCCACAAGTTTGTCTCCGTCCCACGCCGAAAAGACTGTGCTGAAATTCCGCATCGCCGCCACCAGTTTATCAGGATAGTGCCCCGACGACCACTCAACCGAAAGGAACAAGGAGATACACGAGTCCTCTTTCCCGAACTCGTGTATCTCCTTGTAAGTTATAACCATAGCGCCCTCATTCCGGTTTATTTCGCTGCCTCGGTAAAGGCCTCCATTATCGCTGTTGGCCTGTTGTTCTGGAAAGCTCCCAGCGGATAATGCCCCTCAGCCTCCGGTGCCCAGTAGAACACGCCTTTGCAGAAGCCGTCGGTGCGGTTCTTCGAGGCATCGATTATTGCCTTCATTATCACCTTGCCTTCAACCGGTTTTTTTGCCTCTACACCGGTCTCCACCACCATCAGCGGACAGTTGTATTTGCGGCCCAGCACTCTTATATTGTAGGCGAAGTCACGCACCGTGCCTTGCCATTCGGTCTCCAGCGAGGTATCCTGGTCCCAGTAGGGATACACGCTCATCCCTATCATGTCCCACTTGGCTCCGTACCGTTTTAGCCCGTCAAAGATAAAGTTATATCGCTTTATGTCACATCCGCAATCCACGTGCACTATCACCACTGCGTCCTTATAAACCTTTTTCACAGCCTTATATCCGGCCTTGGTTAGCCCGGCATAGTGCTTCATGTTGGTGCTCGCGCGACCCACGTCCCACAGAAAGCCGTCAGTGGTCTCATTACCCACTTGCACCCATTTCACATCCACCCCGTTGTCTTTTAGCAAGCGCAGGGTCTCCTCTGTATGCTTCGCCAAGGCCTTACACATCTGCTTATAGCTCATGCCTTTCCACGCCTCCGGTATATTTTGCTTTGCCGGGTCGGCCCACCAGTCACTATAGTGGAAATCTATCATTATCGCCAGTCCCAGTGCCTTCGCTCTCAGCGCCATCTGCAACACATCTTCTTTGCTACACAGTCCGTCTTTGGGATTAACCCACACGCGGTAACGAACCGCGTTCAGCCCCAACTCCTTCATCAACTCAGTGTTCTCGCGTTTCTCACCTTTAGCGTTATACAACTGCACGCCGCGTGCTTCCAGTTCACTCGTTCCGCTAATGTCGGCCCCCAACCAGAAGGGCTCCGCTGCCTGCACACCACTCGTCCACAATAGCGCCATCAAAATCACAAATAATCTGCCCATATTTTCTAATATTTTATTGTTCGATTTACGCTTCAGTTATTGTACGATTTTCGTAATCGTTTTCTATTCTTTGCCTTTGCAAATTTAATCATTAACATTCACTTCTCAAAACTCACCATACCCGTATATTCACAAAATTTGTAACATGAGAAACACACGCAATCGTTTGCATAAACAAATACCCTCTGTTTAATTTTCTTTAACAAAATATTTTATCCGAACTTTGTAAATTTGGGCAATTAATATCTCTAAATCAATAAGTCATGACAAATAAACTACGATTAATTCTCGCTCTGTTACTACTCGCTGTAGTGGCAGGCGACGCATTTGCACAAGCAACATGGCAAGGTGGTCGCACCGACTTCCGCGACGAGACAATCTACTTCGTTATGCCCACTCGTTTCTACGACGGTGACAAGTCTAACAACACCTATTGCTGGGATGGATCAAAAGACGTCTCACACGAAGATCCGGAGTGGAGAGGCGACTTCAAAGGTCTCGTGCAGAGACTCGACTACATCAAGGCTCTCGGATTCACCGCCATTTGGATTACACCCGTGGTGCAGAACGGCTCCGGCTTCGACTACCACGGCTACCACGCTATGAATATGTCGGCTGTGGATAAGCGATTCGAAAGCGACGACTGCAAATTCCAAGACCTTATTGATGCAGCTCACGCTAAAGGAATTAAAATCATCCTCGACATCGTCATCAACCACACCGGAAACTTCGGCGAGGAAAACCTCTGCAAACTCTTCACGCGAGATTATTCCAAGCCCCAGAGCGACATTAATCAGTGCATGGTGCCTTTCACCATCTCACAAGGCGGTAAACTCAAGGACAACTACCTCAACCTCCCCGGTGGACTGCAGTACGAAGACCGTCTCACCAAGATGAAGAACACCGACGGCAAAAACCACGACACACACAACCTATGGCACCACTACGGCCATTTCAACTGGGACGAGCACAACCGATGGTGGGGTCAAATCGCCGGCGACTGCGTGGACCTCAACACCGAAAATCCCGAAACATACCAGTACCTAATCAAGTGCTACGGCAAGTTTATCGAAATGGGAGTTGACGGTTTCCGAATCGATACCGGCGGTCACATCTCGCGACTCACATTCAACAGCGCTTTTATTCCCGCTTTCGCAGAACTTGGCGAGAAGTACAAGGCCAAGCGCATCAATCAGGCTCCATTCTTCATGTTTGCCGAGATTTGCGCTCGCTTCAGCGATGTCACTTACCGTGAGCAGCCTTCGCTCTCGCCTTATTTCTACACTTGGCAGAGCGACGACGCGCTTCGCGGCCAGTGGAACAACAACCCTGCCTACTGGCAAGGTATCGAGGTTTATGAATCCACCGACCCTGCTACGCTCGACAACCAGAGACTTTGCATCACCGAGCATAACAACAATCTGAGCGAAAGCGCACAACCGCGCTCCACCAACGCTCTGCTCAACGGCAACGAATACCACACCCCCGACTATTCCCGCGCCAGCGGAATGAGCGTTATCGACTTCACAGCTCACTGGAATTTCCAGAATGCAGGTCGTCTTTGGGGGGTGCTCGACCGCGACGATATGTATAACGACGCCACCTACAACGTCATGTACGTCGAAAGCCATGACTACGGCCCTGATAGCTTCGATCGCTTCAACGGTGGCACTGAGCAATGGGCCGAGAACCTCTCAATCATGTTCACTATGCGCGGAATACCATGCCTGTGGCAAGGTGGCGAAATCGAGTTCCGTAAAGGTAAGAAAATGGACGACGGCACCAACATGGCTCTCTTCGACACCGGACGCGCCTACTATGGCGGGTACCTCACCGGAGATGTTAAAGCTGCCGACTTCAGCGAGGTGGCAAGCGCATCGGGCAACGTTGCCGCCACTCTCAGCCGACCGCTGGCCAAGCACCTGCAGCGGCTAAACAAAATTCGCCTCGCAGTTCCAGCTCTTCGCAAGGGACAGTACTCCAAGAAGGACTGCGCTTCCAACGGCGGCTATGCGTTTAAGCGTCGCTACACCAGTGGTTCCACCGACAGCTACGTACTCGTGGCTCTCAACGCCGGAGCCACATTCTCAAACGTGCTCAATGGCACATACCGCGACTGCATCACCGGTAACACCATCACAGTTACCGACGGCACGCTGCGCACCGGAGACTTCTCCGGCAAGGGCAACATGAGAATTTACGTCCTCAATGGCCCGGGCAAAGTGGGAGAAGATGGCCCGTTCCTCTACTCCTCATCGCCCGTCACCCCGTCACAACTCAGCTACGACGGACACGAGGAAGACGGTGACCCCGACACCGAGTACATAACCGGTGGCGGTGGTGGTTCCGACATCGACCTCGATGACCTTGAAGTTTACGAGCCCACCGTTGTTGAGAACGAAATAAGCGTATTCTACGAGGGGAGCGCATCGCAAGGCGATGTCACCTGCTGGGTGTGGAACTCAAGCAAGAACTTCACCGGTGGTAATTGGCCCGGCGAGAACGCCACTCTCATGGGCAAAACTGCCGATGGCACTCGCAAAATCTACAAGTGGACTTTCGAAGGCTCTTCCGACGATATGCCGGCGCAAATAATTTTCAGCAACAACGGTAGCAGTCAGACCGACGACCTCGAGTTCATCAACCATGGGTACTACATCAATGGCAAGTACGACCACACGGTTACCAACTCCACCGCACCCGACCCCGACATCCCAACGCTTAGCGTCAATCCGGCCGGCGGACGTTTCACCGACGAGGTTGCCGTTACGGTCACTGCGTCCAAGCCCGACGCCATCATAGTTTACACCACTAACGGTGACAAGCCCACAGCAAACAGCACTCAAGCTGTGGGTAGCGTCTCGCTCAACTTCACCAAATCTACAACTCTGCGGGCTGGCATTCTCATCAGTGGTGCGGTCAAGAACTTGGTTAGCTACACGTTCACCATACAGTCGAGCACGGCTCAGAAACTCTGCGCTTACTTCATCGCTCCCGATGAATGGACTGCCGTTTATTGCTACGCATGGAACGCCGACCTGGGCAACAAGACCTATACCGGCAACTGGCCGGGCCAGCTCTGCACCGTCTATGGAACAACACCCGATGGACACACCATTTGGGAATGGGACGGCGGACAGGTTGGCGATGATATGCCCACAGGAATCATTTTCAACAACAACGGTGGAAACGGCGACAACCAGACATCCGACTTCACTTTCATCAACGGTCAGTACTACAACCGCAACGGAATCAGTGGCATCAGCGACATCACTGCAACGCAAGAGCCTGGCGTTTGCAACGTCTATTCAATCGATGGACGTCTGCTCAAGGCTGGCGTTGAACGCGACTCTGCTACCGATGGACTCGCGCGTGGCATCTACATTGTTGGCGGGAAGAAAGTTATTGTCAGATAATTAGACTTGTTTAACCTCTTTCCCTGAGTCTCTCCCTAATTAATTAATATTAATTATGCGAGAGACTCAGGTATTTTCTGTAACTTTGCAAAAAATTTAATAACAGAGTATTTAAATTCATTCAAAATGGCAAAGAAGAGCATACTTCAGCAACAACGCGCCTCTTATCAGCCCAAGTTGCCTCTGGCACTTCAAGGCTCGGTGGTAGCAGTCAAGGGTGCGCCCACTCAGTCGGTTGGCGACCAAGATGAAATCAAGAAACTTTTCCCTAACACTTACGGACTCCCTGAGCTCACGTTTGAGAGTACCGACAAGCAACCCGATGCTCGTCAGTTCAACGTAGGCGTTATTCTTTCTGGTGGACAAGCTCCCGGTGGGCACAATGTCATCAGCGGGCTGTTCGACGGCATCAAGAAACTTAACCCGCAGAACCGTCTCTACGGCTTCCTGATGGGCCCCGGCGGACTGGTTGACCACAATTACATGGAACTCACTGCCGACATTATCGACGATTACCGCAACACCGGCGGTTTCGACATCATTGGCTCGGGCAGAACCAAACTTGAGAAACCGGAGCAGTTCGAGAAAGGTCTCGAAATCATCACGCAACTCGGCATCAGCGCCGTTGTCATCATCGGTGGCGACGACTCCAACACTAACGCCGCGGTTCTCGCCGAGTATTACAAGGCCAAGAACGTACCGGTCCAGGTAATAGGATGCCCCAAGACTATCGACGGCGACCTCAAGAACGAACATATCGAGACTTCATTCGGTTTCGATACTGCTACTAAGGTCTATAGCGAAGTGGTGGGAAACATCGAGCGCGACTGCAACTCGTCAAAGAAATACTGGCACTTTATCAAGCTCATGGGTCGCTCCGCATCGCACATCGCGCTGGAATGCGCACTCAAGACACAACCCAGCTACTGCGTTATCAGCGAAGAGGTTGAGGCTAAGAACCTTACGCTCAACGACATCGTCAACGACATCGCTCGCGTTGTGGCCCTTCGCGCCGCCGACGGCAACAACTTCGGCTCTGTCCTCATCCCTGAGGGACTCATCGAGTTCATCCCGGCGATGAAAAAACTGATTGCTGAACTTAACGACATGCTTGCCGCCCATCCCGAGTTCGCATCTCTCGATGCTCAGGCACAACGCGAATTTGTTCTTGCCAACCTCAGCCACGACAACGCCGAGGCTTTCGCTTCACTGCCTCAGGGGGTAGCGCGCCAGCTCACACTCGACCGCGACCCGCACGGAAACGTGCAGGTTTCACTCATCGAGACCGAGAAGCTGCTTAGCGAAATGGTGGGCAAGCGCCTCGCTCAACTCAAGGAGGAAGGAAACTACGTGGGTAAGTTCACTCCGCAACACCACTTCTTCGGTTACGAAGGTCGCTGCGCCGACCCGTCGAACTTCGACGCCGACTACTGCTACGCGCTGGGATTCAATGCCGCTATGCTTATTAACAGCGGTGCCACAGGCTACATGTCATCGGTTCGAAACCTATCGCAGCCCACATCCAAGTGGATTGCCGGTGGTATCCCCATCACCATGATGATGAACATGGAGCACCGTAACGGTAAGAACAAACCGGTGATTCGCAAGGCTCTCGTTGACCTCAACGGTAAACCATTCCAAGTGTTCGCTCAGAACCGCGAAAAGTGGGCTAAAGAAACGAGCTTCGTCTATCCGGGTCCCATCCAGTATTTCGGCCCCAGCGAGGTTTGCGACCAGCCGTCACTCACTCTGCACTACGAGCAAGGCGGTGAGTAACCTAATCTACGTTGGATTAACGTTGCGCGATTCATAATCATAGCGCGACTTAATCATAAACCCTAACTTTACAGCTTGCAGTTATCCTCGGCCACTTGCCGGGGATAACTTTTTTGATTTGCGTTCCATTATCCCAAATCTGCCATAAATAGCCTTAATTTTCCTCATTTAGCGGTGTATTGTCCGATTAGGGATTATCCTCATTTCGCACATCTCGCAATCGGTCTTCACCTCGAAGCGGCGTTCTCCGGCTACTAAATACAACTTGCCGCGGTACGCGTTCCCACCACGCTCCTTTAGGCACATCCCCAGTTCGCGGCGCAGGCAGTATCGTGTATGCATCAGCACTCTGTCAGCAAGTCGTGGCGCCACTTCAGTTTCTATCGCCTTTGCAAATTCTTTCACACCATGGTCGGCATAAAACTCGCGTGCCATGCTATTCGCCACATTATCTTGACTTTCAAGCGCATCAGATGGGTATTTTGCCAAGCAGTCCTCCGGCAGGCGCTCAGCCGCGTTATAGTTCTCTGTCTGAACAGCCCCCAGCTTCTCCACAACCTCGTGTCTCAACTGCGAAATCATGCTCACCGGCACAAACTTATCCCCTACCACGTCACATTGCGTCAAGCGGTAGATTGTGTTGCCCAGCTTGCCCAGCTCTTCTCGCTGGCGCTCACTTTGGTTGCGCTTAGCGTTCTGGAAAGTCTCATTGTGCGTCAATTTTGCGCTCGCTTCGTTTCCCATCTCATCAGTGGCTGTCAGGCATAGCCCACTGCCATTACATTCAAGTTTCATTCGCACTCCTATCCATCTCACTGCGCTTTCTTTCGCCAGAATATCACAGAATTTCTTATCAAAATTCCTGAATATCTTCGCGCCGGGCTTAATATCAATGGGTGCTCTCATTCGCAATGTGCGCCCCATAGCTTCGTTCACTCTCGCGCCCACCATGGTCCCGTCAGCTGCCCCAAACATTAAGCCGTCGCCATTATGGAACTCACATTCGGCCTTTGCCACAACCTGAGCTCCAATCACTTTCTCCACTTCACCCACAGCTTCACCACGCGACTTCGGCGTGTCGATCGACGCCATTTTTTGCCCGTTTCTCGGTCGGCGCTCATCGAGGAAGTATTGCGTAAACCCGCGATTAAAACTCTTTTCCAGGCATGGTTCAAACGTCAGTTCTGTAGTCCCGGCCGAAGCGCGTTCCAAATCGTCTCTGCCACCTATTATCTCGTCCAACAGCCGCCTGTAATATGCCACCACGTTCTTCACGTATGCCGTATCCTTTAGTCGGCCTTCTACCTTAAACGACGACACACCGGCATCTATCATCCGCTCCACGTCTTCACTCCTATTCAAATCACGTAGCGATAGCAGATGTTTATCCTTCAGTAGCACATTGCCATTTTCATCCTCAAGATCAAAAGCGTACCGACACACCTGCGCGCACTCGCCACGGTTGGCGCTCCGGTGATATAGTGCCTCGCTAATCTGGCACCGGCCGCTATAGCTCACGCATAGCGCGCCGTGCACAAAGGCCTCCAGTGGCACCGTAGTCTCGCGCCTTATCTCCGCTATCTCATTTAGCGTTAATTCTCTGGCCAAAACCAGTTGAGAGAACCCCACTTGCTCCAGGAACCGGGCCTTTTCTGGCGTTCTTATATCACATTGGGTACTGGCGTGAAGAGCAATCGGTGGCAAATTCATCCTCAGTAACGACATATCCTGCACTATCAGCGCATCCACTCGCGCGTCATACAACTCACGCACCATCCGCTCCACGGCCGCTATCTCATCGTCATAGACCAGCGTGTTCACCGTCACATACACCCTCGCCGCAAATCGGTGAGCGTAGTCCACCACTCGCCTTATGTCGTCGATCGCATTTCCGGCCTGGGCGCGAGCCCCATGGCTCGTCGCACCCATATACACCGCATCTGCTCCGTGTTTCAGCGCCTCAATAGCCGTTGACGAGTCTCGCGCAGGCGCAAGTAGTTCTATTTTCCTCACATCTCCCATTTGTTCCGCAAATTTAATCATTTCCATCCACACTCCCCAAAAAATTGTTGTCTGATATATACTCACACATCCATGCTATATCTGTAACTTGTGTTCAATCCCCCCTTTCCCTCTTCCCACAACCGCATGGCCTCTCTACCACATCGCCGAAGGCGATTACCACCGTGCAAACCCCACAATGATGTGCCGCAGGCACGAATTGTGGGGTAACGGACCCCATCAAAAACGAACCTCGGAGAGGTTCACCACCATTCTCCGTTCCACACCTCCGCATATCCTACCCCATAAGCCTTATTAGTCTTATTATTTCCACCCATTATCTATAATTTGCGTGAAATTCCTGCTAATTTGTGTTCAATCCCCATCCCATAAGCCCTATAGGACCTATCCTCTAATTTGCGAGCAACCGAGCCGAAGGCGAGCTCGCGCGTGAGCTCAAAGCGTCTCGTCGGCTGAAAGCCGGGGCGCGGTCGCCGCAGGCGATTGAGACTCACCGCAACTTGTGTTCAAACACATCCATCTGCCTTACCCACACCTTTGTTGTCATTTATTGTCTGGTATATCCCCTAATTTGTGTTCAATCCCCCCTTTCCCTCTTCCCACAACCGCATAGCTTCTCTACCACATCGCCGAAGGCGATTACCACCGTGCAAACCCCACAATGATGTGCCGCAGGCACGAATTGTGGGGTAACGGCCCCCATCAAAAACGAACCTCGGAGAGGTTCACCACCATCATTCGCATCCGCGTCCGATAAGGTAGCCACCCGCATGACTACGCTCCCCGGCTTATCCCTGCTTTATAAGCCACATTAGCCTCACAAGCCCTATCGGACCTATCCTCTAATTTGCGTTCAAAATCCCGTTCAAAATTCCCCTCAATCCATTTGCATATCTCGCACGCTTTTTCTATCTTTCTTTGCGCACGGTGGGTAGCGACTCACAGACATAGTGAAGAATAACGAGGGCGTATGGATCTCTACGAGAGTATTCTACGTCGTCGGTTCACTATCCTTTCTTTCAATCATAACGATTGCAATGCAGCTAGCTTTCTATGTGTACTTTCGCTTGGTTTCTTTGTGTTAGCGAAAAAGGGTATGTTTCATTCTTTGTAAGAATAAGTAAATAACTTAGTGATCTTAATGGTTTTACTTATGCTATTGCTTATAAAGAATAAAATGCATATCTTTGTGCTACCGTTAATAATGACGGCAACATTTTATTAAAGAAAGGAAAAATGAATCTATTGGATTTTGTAAATAGCATCCCATTCGATGGACTTTCATACCTTTGGATAAATGGTTACGAATTCCATTGGAATGGATGTTTCTGGGAAAAGATCGAATGATAATTTGAGAGAAGAGACTTGAACTCAAGTTTTCTTCTCTCAATGTTGTTGTTTAGTTATCATTTACAATTATTACACAAACTGCTTTGCTTGCTAACTCTACCTGTCTAGGCAATGCCTTTCCTGTCAAAAGATTGGTTTGAGGCATAGTAATACTCGTGGGCAAAAGATCCATAAGGTTTCTGATGTAACTTGCTTTAATAGCATAGCCAGCATTTTCTGCTTCACGGTGTTTAGCACACACAACTCCGATGATATTTCCATTCTTATCGAAAAGGGGACCACCACTATTGCCGGGCTGTACGGGAGCAGACATCTGATATTCTGCGATATTCCCTTCAAAACCTGTCTTTGAACTGATAATGCCATTAGTTAATTTTATGTCCAATCCCATTGTTGATATAAGAGGATAACCTAAAACAAAACAATCTTCACCGACGCTTGAAGTTGTATATTTGAATGTGTATGGAATATTTGTTAAAGGCTTAAACGATACATCTGTGATTCTCAAAATTGCTAAGTCATTCTGTTTGTCAGATATCTCAACTCTTGCCGTATATGAGGTTTTGGTATCATCGTTGATACCCGACACTTTTATAGTTCGTGCATTTTCAATGACGTGGTAATTGGTTATGATGTATCCATCTTTGCTTATGAAGAATCCTGTGCCAGATGTTCTTGTTTCTTTTTGAATAGCATCAACCGGTTTTACTGGAGGGTACAGCTTAAGATATGATACAGTTTCATATCCAGTTATATTGCCATAATCCTCATCTAAGCATGGTATTTGAGATGAGAATGAGACGGGACTATCTTGCACTGACACACCTGAAAAGGGTGATATTTTATAATTACGTTCACGTCCATGCCAATATGCCTGGAATAAATAATATGTGCATTCATAGATACCAGTTGTTGAGCCTTTTTGGAGGAAGAAATATATATCGCCATCTTCTGCCACTGTACGCTCCTTGGGTACATCTATTCTTACAGCTCGATATTTATTAGGATTCCTAGTAACACCATCATAATCTTTTTCAATACTGAGTTTCATCCCATTCGCAATCCATATACCTTCTATTGATTCCAAGTTTTCCTCAGTATCAAAATATTTTTTTGCAAGAGCCTCTGTATAATTCTGTACATAGAAAATCTGTTTTCCTTTTACCGTTTTTTGTGCATGCATAAATATGCAGATAAAAAGAAAAAAGATAGATGCCGAAATTCTTTTATAAAATGACTCTGCATGTACTAAAGAGACTATGTATAATTCCATATTTCTATCTCGTTAATAATATCTGATATAATAGTTATTTTTTTTGCATCTGTAGGATTTTCCTTATCAGTGAAAGCCTTTATTTCAATGGCACCATATGTATTAACACCTTTGGTAATATCCGCAAGCATCTGTTCCTGTGCAGATGGTGCTAAACAATAATCTATCATATAGATTTTATCTACCTTTCTATTTCCATCCCATAGAATATTTTCGCTTAAATTGAGCAAAATACAATGGCGATGTAATACTACTTCTTGAAAAAGATATTCTCTTGAAAAATTGTTCATGTCATAACTAATAAAATATTTATTATTTCTTAAAGCGCAAACGCTACCAACATTCATCCACATCCATCATAGTACCCAATCATTTGTGAGATAGTCTCCACCAAGACTGTACTTCACGATGATTGGTGTTAGCTCTATTTATCCTTTCGGTGTGGTAATTTGGCAGGATGTGAGCAATATGTCTTGCAAAGATGGCATGTCGCCACCATGCTTTGCAAAGGTACGCAAAAATCTCCAATTATCGCATCTTTTACCCTCAAACAAATGTGTTTTTAGATGAAATTTGCTTAAATCACGCGCGAAACACCAAATAGATGCTCGACTCTCGATAAAAATGTGTACCTTTGCAAGGTAAAATTAGAATTAATATTCGGTAAGCAAAATATAGCACTATATTTGCCAAGCAGAACAAACGAAGGCAATTATGGCTCATAATTAAGGAAATGATAACAATACAAGATTTAGAAATGATAACAATACAAGATTTATACAATATAGTAGTGAAGAAGGTTTCTAATGAGACGCAGAAAACGATTATTAGAAACAATTTCCCTCCACAGATAGCAGAGAGGATGTGTTCTGCTATTGATAGACAAGAAAATACGGAGCATTTCATGCGGTTATTGAATGAGTATAACGAGTGGATGGTGCAGCAACAGCGGCAGCATGAGGCTGTGATAGAGTTTTTGAGGCAGTATAGAAGCTGAATGTGGTAATCATAACATCGGTCTAAGACCGTGGCTGGTTGTTGTTAAAGACAAAACATTTAATTACCGATGAGCAAAGCGAATGGATAAATATGGAACCTGTGTGATTTACATGATTAAACAGAAGCATCGGCTCTGAAAGGTCGCTAGGGTGTGAACGCCTTGAAGTAGCACAAGTCTCTCTACGACCTTGTGGTAGTTGACTCAAAAGGCATTGAGATGGACTTCGCTAATCAGTTGGAATCGCGTAATGAGGTTGCTGTCTACAC
>CADADP010000049.1 GCA_902786725.1 uncultured Bacteroidales bacterium | reverse complement strand
GAAACTTATGCCTCTAACCAAGCGCATTAGAGAGTTGGAAATCGAAATCGGTTGTTTCAAGTTTAACAAAGTCCTTGAGGCATTTCCCGATGAAAGGGAAATCTCTTTCAATTTAATAGAAGAGTTCGTCCGTAGTGAAAGGAAGAGTAATGAAGAAGACAAATAGCAACATAACCAAGAAATTTGACATGGAACAGCGAGAACGTAGAGACATTGCTCGTATTGGCTTTTTTGGCAGAGCAAGAGAATATGAGGTGTATGTAAGGACAGATGACGAATGCCAAGTTCCTCATTTCCATATAAGGAACATTTATACAGAGACGGACACCCCGATTCTGTTACAGTCGAACCATTATTGTCCCCATTCTCATAAGGACTCTAAGGTTTTATCTGATACGGAGCTACAGCAGTTGGCATGCTTTATGGCAGAACCATGCAGAAGTCCACGATATGCCGACAACTACGAGTTTGCTGTAACCATGTGGAACTTAAATAACCAATCGAAATGCAGTTGGCAAAAGGTCGAATGTGGTTGCAGTATCATACCCGATTACAGGAGCATGAACACAAGAATTACCATTATAAAAAGCATTACGGACAACTACGATTGCGACCATTTTCAAACAGACGAAGACATAAATCCTTTGTCATGCGCATTGACAAAGAAGTTTTTGAACAAAGACGGAGTGTTACAGTCATTTAGAATGATTGAGAACGGGTACTAACATTCACTCTTGCACAAAAATCACATTATTAATGAAACAAAAATACTTTTTTTATTATGGCACTAATCAAATGTACTGAATGTGGGCATGAGGTATCAGATAAGGCCTCAATGTGTCCAAACTGTGGTTGTCCAATAGAAAGTCTTGGTGCAGCCCAAGAAGAAGTAATATACGAAGAACCTAAGAAAAAGAAAGGTTGGATTTGGGCATTGATTGTTGCTCTGCTTTGTCTTATAGGCGGTGGAGGATATTATGCTTATATTCATTTGGTAAACAAAAATAACGCTGAAGATATTGTGGAACTTACTCCCAACTTCATTAAAGCTATTGAGAAGTATGATAAATTAGGGGCATTCAGTGAGGGATTGGCCGCAGTGTGTAAAGATGGCAAATGGGGATATATCAATACCAAAGGTGAAGAAATCATACCGGCTAATATCAATGCTACATGTGTCGGACGATTTTCAGAAGGTTTGGCATTTGTTCTATATTGGGAAGATGCAAAGTTTGCGGTAATAGATAGAACCGGCAAAATAGTTTTTACCAAAGAGGCGGTACTTTTTACCGACATGGGGAATATACAAGAAGATGGAGCAAATCTGCCTCTGTATGAAAACGGCAAGTTGAATGTTTGTGTTCATATTGGCGATGATATATATGATGGAGAATGGAAAGACTTTATCTATGATACAAAGGGCAATAAAGTTGGTGAGAATGATGGTAGTCCACTCGAAGGAAATGCAGGACAATATGAATTATTCACACAAGAACATGGGCAACATGATGACTATCATTGGTACACCGTAGGATTAAAGGATTCACAAGGGAAAGAAATCCTTCCTGCAATTTATGATGAAATCAGTTTTGCCTATGCAAAAGATAGTACGATTTCAAATGGTGTTGTATTGGTAAGGTTAGACATAATAGGAAACGATGCAATTGAAGGCGGAGGTGGCGAATGGGATTCAAACGAGACCAAAAGCTACTATGGCTATGCTGATATGAAAGGCAATGATACTTTTTCTAAAGAAATAAAGCAGAAAAGTGCAGATTCTCATGAGAGAGCAGCCAACAAACTCCATCAAGAAGCTGAAGAAAACGAACGTATAATGAAGGAAGGTCCCGATTGGTTGCAAGGAGCATGGAGATTAGAGTTGACTGACGACTATGGGAACCATTTAGGCTATATGTATGAGGTGTTTAATCATGGGTCTTCCAAATCGTATATTGATGATAGGTTACTGCTTGAACATGATTACACCGTTTCAGATGATATGATAATGTATGATAAGGGGCATTATCAATTAGATAATACCCGACAAATAGTATTGGGGGCTAACGGAAAGGAGATGCAGAAGATTTCAGATGACCCATATTATACGCCAAATTCATCTTCAAGTCAATCTTCAAGCAGTTCATATTCTAATAATAGCAGTTCTTCGAGCAAAGGATATAGATTTTCCTCGCCTCAAGATGTAATAGGATGGCTTGCTGATAAATCTTTTTTCAATGGTAGCAGACGTTTAAGAATACGCCCCAATGGAGTTTGGCTTAACGACTATTGTGCTACCGGCGCACCCAATGTAGAAAGGTGGGAGTCTTGGAAAGCATTGATACGAGCATATACAGCAACGGGGGAAAGGCTTAGCTTCTTTGTTGACCCTATCAATGGGACTGTTACAGACGAAGCAAGTGATGTCTTCAGTCTAAGATAGTATTCACTCCCAAGCAAATTTGAATATTATGATAATGGCGGGAATCCTTTTGCCGGGGTTTCCGCTGTTTTGCGTGTGGGGTTTGCGGGGTGAAGTGTGGTAAAGCGTAGGATTACGTGGGCGAATATGGGGGCGGATATGGGGTGAATGTGGTGGTGGATTAGGTAAAAAAGGGGGGGACATTTGTGTAAGTCGCAATAAATTACTAAATTTGTTGCATAAGAATAAATCAGTCAAAGACCAAAACCTGAATATATGAGAAAATCGCTGAACCGTTTTATTGAAGATGCAATAAAAGAGAACTGGAGCGAGCTTGCCCTGACCGACTTTAACGGCGACTCGTTCCAATATGTGGATATAGCGCGAAAGATAGAGAAGTTGCACATTCTCTTTGAGGAAGCCGGAGTGAAAAAAGGCGATAAGATAGCGTTATGCGGAAAGAACTGCGCTCAGTGGGCTGTGGCATTTTTGGCTACGATAACCTATCGCGCTGTGCCAGTGCCGCTACTGCATGAATTCAAGGCCGATAATTTGCATTTCCTTGTGAATCACAGCGAGGCGAAACTGTTTTTTGTGGATGCCGCAATATGGGAGAATTTGGATCCGAGCGTGATAGACAAGGTGGAGGGTGTGCTGAACATAGCTGATTTTAGCCTTTTGTTGTCGCGCAAAGAAAGAATTACCGAGGCACGCAAGCACTTGAACGAGATGTTCGGCAAGCGTTATCCCGAGCGATTCACGGTGAACGACGTGAGTTACGAGGACAACGAGCCAGATGAGTTGGCGTTGCTTAACTACACCTCGGGTTCGATGGGTTTTTCGAAGGGTGTGATGGTTCCGGCTCGGGCCATTGAGTCGAACTTGCAGTTCTGCCTTGACAATTTGGACTTTTTCCACCGTACGGATTCGATGATATCGATGTTACCGCTGGCGCACATGTTCGGTTTGGTGATAGAAATGCTTCACCCATTTGTTCGCGGATGTCACCTTTATTTCCTCACACGCGTACCGAGTCCGAAAGTAATACTCGACGCGTTTGCACAGGTGAAGCCCAAGCTGATTATCACAGTACCGCTTGTGATAGAGAAGATTATAAAGAAGCGCGTGTTCCCCATCTTGGAGCAACCTCTGATGAAGATATTGCTGAAGGTGCCGTTTGTTGACGAGCGTTTGCTGGCAAAGGTTCAGGAGAAGATTTACGCTTCGTTCGGTGGGAGCCTATGCGAACTGATTGTGGGCGGGGCGGCGCTTAACCGCGAGGTAGGCACACTGCTTCACCGCATACATTTCCCCATCACAGAGGGTTACGGAATGACTGAGTGCGCGCCGCTTATTTCGTATGTTTCGCATAAGGAGAGTCGCATTGGCTCGTGTGGTAAGATAGTGGAGCGCATGGAGGCGTATATCGACTCTCCCGACCCACAGAACATTCCGGGCGAGTTATGGGTTCGCGGCGACAATGTGATGCTTGGCTACTACAAGAACGAGGATGCTACGGCGGCAATCATGAAAGACGGCTGGATGAATACCGGTGACCTGGCCACGATGGACAGTGAAGGCTTCTTGTACTTGCGCGGACGCAGCAAGAACATGATACTGGGTCCGTCGGGGCAGAATATCTACCCTGAGGAAATAGAGCAACTGGTGAACAACCTGCCTTACGTGACGGAATCGCTTGTCATTGAAGAGGATAACCGGCTCAAGGCTCTGGTGTATCCGGACTATGAGAGCGCGACACAAGCCGGAATTGCCTCAACAACGGAATTAAGCCGCGTGATAACAGATAGCGTGCTTCAGCTGAACAAAGAGTTGCCTAACTACTCGCAGATAGCGGGAGTTCAAATCTACAACGAAGAGTTTGAGAAGACACCTAAGCGCAGCATTAAACGCTACCTGTATCAGCACTAATACTGCTTGGATATAGAGGATAGTGTAGAAAGGATTTCACTTAAGATACCGTCGGCTCAAGGCCTTATATTCGGGTGAGGCCTTGAGTTGCTTTATCCACACGTTAAGGCTGTCGCAGAGCGCGGTGTTGCTTTTGGCGAGCGTGAGTGCCTGGAACTGGGAGAAGCTCACTGCGGTAGTGACATCGATTTGAGGATATTTTGCGGCCATGCTTCGGGCCACGGCCTCATTGATGACAGCGAGCGAGTCGTAGCCAGTGGCCACAAGCAGAAATACCTGTTCTGGGCCATACTCGGTGTCTTCCACGACGTGGATAGTGTCGCCAATTTCGCGGCTGAGTCCCAGGATACGCTCTTTCATTGGCGAGCCAGCCACGACGCGCACCGTGCGTCCGGCGAGGTCGAGTTGCGACTTAACGGTCAGCTTGCCGGCGGAATCGCGTCGCTGCACAAGCACTTGGCGGTCGATATAGAGCGGCTCGGTGAAGAGATAGTTATTTCTGTTTTGCGCTGTTACAGGGAATTGCGCGGCGACGATGTCATATACTCCATCGCGCAGAAGTTGCAAAGCCACACTCAGCGATGCCACAGGGTGGAACTTGAACTTGCGGTCGTGCCGCGCTCCGATAAGCCGGATGACATCGTAATTGAAGCCGCCCATTGTGTCGGCATAGGAATAGAATGAGACCGGTGAATATTCTATTGCCACATCGATGGTGTCACCGCCACTGTGCCGCGGTTGCCCGGCCGGAGTGAAACTCCGGCAATGCTTGAGGCTGATCATGGCCAGAACGACAACAGCAATCAGTCCGAAATAGAGCCATATTTGTGCTCGTTTTTGTTTAACATTTACACGAATCATGTCACAAAAGTAAAAAAAAAAGATTAACTGTAGCATTATTTTGAAAAAAATAATTATCTTTGTAAATTATATCCTATACCTTAACAAGGTGTAATAAGTGCCTATTACTAAATAACTAAATGCCCTAACGACATGAAACGAGAACTTCACATCAAAGAAGAGGCAATGCGTTGCATGATGTGCGACAATGCCCCATGTAGCAAAGCGTGTAAAAGCGGAGATCCCGCCCGTGCCATAAGAGCCATAAGATTCGGTAATGCCAATTTGGCCGGCAGATGGGTCGCAAAATGCAGCGACGCAGACTTGGACAACGCCGAGAAAGCATGTATCCACTACGATCGTCCTATAAGGATAAAAGAGATAGCGCAGCGACTTGAAGCGAGCCCGACCGATGATAACTTGCCCGACTTGAGCATAGACTTCTGTGGCATTCACTGCGAGAATCCGTTTTTCTTGGCTTCGTCGGCTGTGTGTACGAGCTATGATATGGTGGCACGCGCATTCGACGCAGGTTGGGGCGGAGTATTCTACAAGACCATTTGCATTCAGGACATAAATGAGGTTTCGCCACGATTTGATGCTGTGGAGAGCGAGATAAACAGTGATTTCTACGGTTTCAGAAACATGGAGCAGCTTAGCGAGAATCCCACGAAGGAGGACTTTGCGATACTGAAACGTCTGAAGCAGAATTATCCCAACAAGGTGGTTGTGGCATCGATAATGGGACAGACCGAGCGTCAGTGGATAGTTCTGGCCAAGATGGCTGAGCGAGCCGGAGTGGATGCCGTGGAGCTGAATTTTTCTTGTCCACAGATGCGTCTGAGCGGTATGGGCTCGGATGTGGGCCAGAATCCTGAGCTTTCGGCATTTTACACGGCCTACGTGAAGCGCAACGTGAAAATTCCGGTAATACCCAAGATGACGCCTAACATAACGCACATTTTTAGGCCGGCCGTAAATTGCCTGTTAGCCGGGGCAGACGCCATTTCTGCGATAAACACGATAAAGTCGGTTACGATGAACGCGCGCTCTGCGGTGTCGGGCAAGCAGACCCTATCCGGTTATTCTGGCCGTGCCGTGAAGCCGATAGCCCTTCGTCACATATTGGAATTGGCTACGTGTCCTGTGACCAAGGAAGCAGAACTAAGCGGAATAGGCGGAATAGAAAGTTGGCATGACGCGCTTGACTTTATTATGCTTGGATGCAGAAACGTTCAGGTATGCACCTCGGTGATGCAGTATGGCTACAGAATTATCGATGACTTGATACTGGGCTTGGCTCACTATATGAAAGAGCGTGGTGTGAACAAATTGGAAGAACTTGTGGGTAGCGCTCTGAAAGATTTTGTTTTGCCTAAAGACCTGGACCGCAGCACAGTGGTGTATCCAATGATAGATCGCGAAAAGTGCATGGGTTGTGGTCGATGCTACACATCGTGCCAAGACGGCGCTCATCAGGCGATAGAATTCGACCGTGAGACCCGCACGCCACGGATAATAGGCTCAAAATGTGTGGGTTGCCACTTGTGTATGCTAGTATGTCCAACAAAGGCAATACACCCATCAAAACGAATTGAGAAGAAGCCAAAAAAGACGAAAGCGTGAAATTCCTGAGCTGCTGAGCCGCTGAAAATCCGAGAAAGGCCAAGACCGGCTGAGACTGACTGAGACCGTTCGCAACTCAAAGATACGGAGTAACGATTATGGCTGGGCTCCGTTCGAGTGAAAATGACATCAATTTTTATGGTGATTGGCAGATATATCGGGATTTTTGCCTAAATTTGCCGTGAAATGGGAATAGGAATAAATAAAAAACGGCTACTGGTGCTTGCAATCTCGCTATGTATGCTGGTTCCATTGTGTGTGAACGCCAAGAAGGCACAGCGCATAGAGCCGTCGTTTTCGTGGACAATAAGCGATCCGCTGGGCCAGCGTTACCCATCGACAATCGACACATTGCTGAACGATTACGCTCAGCGCTTTGTTCCTACAAACCAAAGCATTGCATGGGCCGCAACCGGGAACTATGGTGCTCCCGGGCAGAACCAGATATTTTTTGAGAGGCCAGAGAGGAGCGAATTCTTCTTTGAAGATGCCCAATCGGCATGGATTCCGAGTATTGACGACCACCAGTTCTTCAACACTCGCATACCGATGACCATAGTGAGTTACACCACCGGTGGCGGCCAGCAAGCGACGCAAGACCGAACATCTGCGCTATTCTCCGGTAATATCGACCGTAAATCTCAGGTGGGAGGAGCTATCGATTATATATACTCGAAAGGCTCGTATGACGCGCAGGCCGACAAGGACTTTTCGTGGAAACTCTTCGGGTCACATATAGGCGACCGATATGAATTTCAGGGTGTGTTTCTAAACTACAATCTGCTTAACAAGGAGAACGGAGGAATCACCGACGACCGCTACATCACCCGACCTGCCGAGGTGCAAGGAGGAGACACCCGTGTGGACAACAAATCGATTCCGGTGAATCTGAGCGACGCACATTCCAGACTTGTGGGGACACAGGTGTTTCTGAACAATCGCTACAAAGTGGGTTACTATAAATATGAGCGCGACTCCATAACCGACACTATCGTGAGCAAGACCTATGTGCCTGTGACCAGTTTCATCTACACCCTTGACTTTAAGCGAAACCAGCACCGGTTCATTAATCAGAACGGATATCAGGACAGCACATTCTTCAAGAATTCGTACTTTGGAGTTGGCGGCACCGATGAGGCGACGACGTATTGGCGCTTGCGAAACACTGTGGGCATATCGATGCTTGAGGGTTTCACAAAGAAGGTGAAATTCGGTTTCTCGGCCTATATCACCCATGAGCTGAGCAAATATATGCAGATAGCCGATACTGTCACAGGAAATCCCAATGCGAGCGATAAGCTCACGCCAGTGCCATTCACAAGCGACTCTAAATATAAATTAAACGCGATCTATGTGGGTGGAAATCTGATAAAGCAACACGGTTCGCTACTGACCTACGATGTGTCGGCCGAGTTTGGCGTAACCGGAATCGGCAAGGGCGAGATAGACATTGAGGGCGAGATAGCGACCAAGTTCAAGTTGTGGAAAGACACGGTATCGGTTCGTGGATACGGTTTCTTCAAGAATCTAGGAGGCTCGGTCTTTATAGACGAGTTTACGTCGAATCACTACATGTGGCAAAATGAATTTAATGATGAGCAGCGTTTCCGCGTTGGCGGCGAGATAGACGTTCCATTCAGCGGCACAAACATCAATGTGGGCTATGAGACGCTAAAGAACCATGTGTATTTTGATGAAAATGCCCTTCCGGCGCAGTACACACCGGCGATACATGTGCTGAGCGCGACAGTGAGTCAGAATTTCCGCTTCGGTCCACTGGGCTGGGACAATAAGTTTACATTCCAGACGTCGTCGAATGAGAATGTGTTGTCGTTACCAAAATTTTCGATTTACAGCAACTTGTATTTCACATTCAGGGTGGCCAAGGTGCTACATGTGCAGATAGGTGTGGATTGCAACTACTACACGAAATACTACGCTCCCAAGTATAACCCCGCAACGATGGTGTTCTACAATCAGCGCGAGATAAAATGCGGCAACTTCGCGTTGCTGAACGCATACGCCAACTTCAAGTTGAAGAAAGCCCGCTTCTTTGTGATGTATCAGCATTTCAACAAGGGCTTGTTTGGTGGTATGAACTACTTCTCCCTTCCCCACTATCCGCTTAATCCAGGTCGTTTCCAACTGGGTGTATCGGTGGATTTTGTGAATTGAGCCGAGCAAGCGCATACACCACGAAGAGAAGAGACTAATCACACTCTATAGGTAACAGATAAAAAGTTTAGTATAGTTATGAAAGCGATGAAACTATGGATGGCTACAATAGCGTTAGTGCTGAGCGGCATGGTGGCCATAACGTCGTGCAACTCTCAGAAAGCCGACACAGACGATGCCTCAGCGATGGATACCATTGCGCCTATTTTGGAGCAAGACACCACTTATGAGCAAGCCATTAACCGGTACTTGGTGGATAGTATCGCCAATAATTACTCACCGGGGCAAGTGAGTATTCCGAGCGTGGTGATAATCGGAGTGGATGAGAGTAATGCTGAAGACATACTGGCATGGGGCGACTACTGGGTGTTCAATTACAACGTAAGCGGTGACACGCTCAAAACCCAGTCGGGCGGCAATCACCCCGGCCTGATGCACTTGAAGAAGGTGGGTAACGAGTTTGAAGTGACACGATTTGAGCGTGTAGTTGATGGTGCGGGGAATGAGGCAAGTGCCAAGAAGATTTTTGGTGACCGATATGAAAAATTCCACGCAGTGAACTCCGACAGCGACGCAAAGGAAGAGGCGCGCAAGGAAGACATCGCGACTTACGTGAAGGAATCCGGCTTGAAAGTGACAATGTATCAAGACTTCGGGTGGGCTCCGATTAAGTTGTAGCGTGACGAAGCCACATCGCTAAGGAAACAATAGACCAGGCGCGTCCCGACTTACAGGCGGGTGGCGCCTTTCTCTTTATGATTGCGGAATACGGAGAGAAACGTTGCGTGAGAATTATCAGAAAGAGGCATAGATAAATGGCGCGACTTCGGCCGAAGCGAACTCAATCACCAGTTGCACGAGTGCCAAGAAGACAAGAAACTTGGTTATCCAGAGCGAGTTTATGAACCAGTCTTGCAAATCATCATAAAAAATGCGAGGGATAAAGTGCAGCACCGTCACAAGCGCCACCATAAAGCACCAAGTGTGTCGCGTGACTATAAATGTCATTATACCGTGCCATGTGTCGCCTCCGCGAGCAATGGTGGCAATGATGGCGCATGCATCGGCAAACGAGTCGGCTCGGAAGAATATCCACAATAGCGTTACGAAGCAAAATGTGGATATCCAAGAGAACAACTTCCATGCATAATTGTTAGGGGAAATGCGCGCGAAAACCGGCATCATGGCCTTGTGGAAGCATAGCCCAGCGCCGTGGCCAGCCCCCCAAACCACAAATTTCCAAGCCGCGCCATGCCATAGGCCGCCTAAGAGCATGGTAATCATAAGATTGAGATGTCGCCGCATGGTTCCGTGCCGGTTACCCCCAAGGGGGATATAGACATAGTCGCGAAGCCAAGATGAGAGCGAGATGTGCCACCGGCGCCAGAACTCGGTAACATTACGTGACTTGTACGGGAAATCGAAGTTCAGTCCCAAATCGAATCCCATGATGCGCGCAATGCCAATGGCCATGTCGCTGTAGCCCGAGAAATCGCAATAGATTTGCATGGAGTAGCCCAACACCCCCATAAACGACTCGAATGAGCCGTATCCACCCGGATTTCCAAAGATGAGATTATTATACTGGGCGATGTAATCGGCCACAACGGCTTTCTTGAACACGCCAATTATCACCAACCACAAGCCACCATACACCATCGCGCGTGTGGGGGCCTTGAGTGAGCGCAATTGGGGCAAGAAATCGGCCGCACGGACAATGGGGCCCGCAATGAGGCACGGGAAAAACGAGAGGTAGAAGAGATAGGTAAGATAATCGTTCTCGGGCTTAATCTTGGCAAGATAAACATCAGCCACATAGCTGATGGAACGGAAAGTGTAGAACGAGATACCCACCGGCAACACTATGTCGAGCGGCTGGAAATTGCCTCCGATTATCGCCTGAAAGTTCCACAAGATGAAGTTAGAATACTTGAAAAAGGCCAACACAGAAAGTGAAACGGCCACAGAGATTATCATGAGCCAACGCCGTTTTTGCCCGGGCTGAGCAGCATAGATGAGTCGCGCCAAATACCAGTCGGCGCCCGAGGTGGCGAGCAAAAGCAGTACACACCAGCCACTACACTTATAATAGAAATATAGACTAAATGCCACCACAAACGCCATCATCGCCACACGCCGGCGAAACAACATGGCATATACCGGCAAGAAGAGCAAAAACAAACACCAGAAAAGGCCCGACGAAAAGACTATGGGTTGCTCGGGCACGAACGATAGCTGAGCAAGGACGTTGCTCAAGATGGTGGATATTTCAGCGGCGTTCAGTATAGGCATAGGCCAGATTTAAGCATAGTCTGGAGAGTTGTACTAAATTATCTATCGGATGGTTGCAGAACCAGAGTTCGGCAGTAGGCCTTACCGGCTTTAGGCTTCTTGAGCAGAATGGGGTGAGCAGATTCGGTCATAACCCATGAGCAGACACGGTCCATCCACTTGGCGGCCGACTCGGTGGTGGGGTGCGCCCCATCCTTCTGACGCTCGTAGTGTCCGTCGCCCGAATAGAAGAACGTTCCGGGTGCGCAGTAATCGCGAAGCATGTCGTTGATACCGGTGTCCTTTTTCCAGTTTGGTGGCCCAATCCATACATAAGGAATGTTGCCAATCTGGCTGAGAATCTCGGTGAGATACTTTTGCCTTTTGGAACGGATATCCGAGACGAACAACTCGTTGGCACCGAGGCACACAAAAATATAGTTGGGCTTAAACTGAGCGATGTAACGATCAAGGCGCCGCGAGCCACCCCAAACCTTGGTGGTGGAAGAATACCAGATGACACGTACGAGGGTGTGGCCATTCTCCTTGGCATAAGCGGCCAGCCTCATTCCCAATCCCTCGAGCATGGAATCGCCGATAAAGAGGATGGACTTCGCAGTGGTGTCGAGAGGCGCTTTCTCCACGCTCTTAGGCTTAGTTGAGTTGGGAGTTTTCTTGGCTGCGCCACCATTTTGAGGCGAAGAATGCTTTGAAGCCACGGTAACGCGTGATTGCCGGGCCAAAGTAGCGAACCCGGCAGTGCGCAAGTGCAAGTCGGAGGCGACCCCCTCGTTGAACGAGAGAGTCACCACCACGGCCAATGCCAGAGCCAGCAGAGTCCACACCCCTATGTAGAAAGGTTTCAAGTTAAACGCACCTAAAGAGTTATAATGCGGGTTTATTAAGCGTGATTCCAATACCCGGGATATCGTGAAGCGTGATTTTGCCATTCTCCACGGTCATGCCGGTAAAACGGTCGTTGGCTATGAGCAGATTGCCGTCGAGGTCGGCATAATCCACCACAGGCGAGAGGTTGGCTGCCGCAGTTACGGCACACGAAGTCTCGGTCATACAGCCAATCATCACCTTCATATCGAGCGCTCGAGCCAGCGTCACCATCTTGTGCGCCTCGTAGAGCCCCGTACTCTTCATCAGTTTGATGTTAATGCCGTCGTAAACGCCCTTGAACCGCAGGATATCCGGCAGACGCTGGAAGGCTTCGTCGGCAATAATAGGAAGCGGAGAACGTTCGCGTAGCCATGCCGTTTCGTCGAGCCACTCTTTGTCGAACGGTTGTTCCACAAAGAGGCAGTTTCGTTCGGCGAGCCAGTGGCACATTTCCAGGGCGTGTTCTTTGCTTTTCCACCCTTGATTAACATCGACACAAATGGGCACGTCGGGCATCATCTCGCGAATAATGTTGATAGTTTGCTGGTCCTTATCGAGACCCATTTTCACCTTAATCAGCTTATAAGGGCGCGCCTCCTCCACTTTTTGTCGCACGACTTCCTCCGTGTCGATTCCAATGGTGAAACTGGTAACGGGAGTTTTCTCGGGATTGTATCCCCAAATCTTGTACCACGGCTGCCCCATGATTTTTCCTAAAAGGTCGTGCAAAGCGATATCAATGCTGGCTTTAGCGGCGCGATTGTTTGGAGCCACGTTATCCACATAAGTCAAGATATCTTCGATTTGGAATGGGTCGTTAAACCGGCTCAAATCCAGACTACTGAGAAACTTGGTAACGCTCTCTACACTTTCGCCCAGATATGGAGGCATGGATGCCTCTCCAAAGCCAATGATGCCGTCGTACTCGAGCATCACTTGCACATCGGGCGTTGTGGTGCGGCTGTATCGCGCCAAATTGAACGCATGGCGAAGTTTCAGTTCATAAGGGAAGAATGACAAGTTGAGTTTACCACTCTTGGCAACCTTTTTGGTTGCATTTCCAAAGGCCGACATAGATATAGGCGAAGACGCGGCTACAAGGCCGAGCCCGGTTGCGGCAAGGAATTTACGTCTGTTCATAGCTGATATATTTTGGTGTTAAATCATTAATAGTTAGAGTTTTTTCCGGAATGGCATCGAAATCATCGGTCGATTCGAGGGATGAAATACCAAGAGTGATTTCTTACAGATTTTATCCCTTTGCTCCCCACATTGCCCAAAATGCGGCTAATAGATAGCGGCGAGTAGAGATAGTCGGGAGCCTCGGGGTCGAGGCTGTTGATTTTCACTTGTCCTGAGCAATGGATGTATTTGCCATCGGCGAGATACATACCCACGTGAGTTACGCGTCCGGTGGAGGCGTTGCCGAAGAATAGGAGGTCGCCACGTTGCGCCTGCTTCCAGTCGGGCACCTTAACTCCGGTGAGAGCCTGCTGCGAGGCATCGCGTTGCAATATGATAGCGTTGGCGAAGTAGGCCACTTTCATCAGTCCGGAGCAGTCGGTCACCTTAGTAGAAGTGCCGCCCCACAGGTATCCGCAACCCAACATATCGCGCGCGGTTTTTTCAATCAGATCCACATCCTGACGTTGCTGAGCCCATTGAGAGAATTCGGCCACCGCGTCGGCCTTGACCCATCCTTCACGACCGTCGGGCGTGATTAGGCATATCCAGTTATCCTTTTGTGCCCTGAACTGCAGTATGTTGCCGAGTACAAGGTCGCTAATCTGCAATTCGCTCTCAGGGAGGAGCAACAATCGACAAGACTGGCATGTGACAATGTATCGCCTGGAATCTTGCCACCATTCAAGGCCACGACGGTTAAGAAGGGTGACGGAGCTCTCGGG
>CADADP010000048.1 GCA_902786725.1 uncultured Bacteroidales bacterium | reverse complement strand
CAGGGCAAAGAATACGTTTCCCCGCCTGTCGGTAGTCATCGTGGTAACGACGAGTGTGGTGGGGGTACTCTTCACTTTCTCTATGCTCACTCGACCCTCATCAATGCCTGTAATTCGGTATAGTCCGGGCGTGCAGCCCACCCACAGCCGTCCCTGCCCGTCATCGACCGCGCACCACGGGCGCACGGTCTCGGTAGTCAGTGTATTGATATGTCCTGTGTGGGTATCGTAGGTCAGCACACTGGCGCGTGTACCTATGATTAAGCGGTCTTTATACCGGCTCACGAACTGATATTTGTCGTATGGCAACCTTAGCCAATCCACGTTGTTGCCGCTAATGACGGCCACGTCGCCGTTTCCTGCCATATACACCTTGTCGCCTATTACAGCGGCACTTGGAGCGAAATAGTTGTCGGCATTCTCAGTCAGCAATTGTCCGTTGGCTATAACCTTGCCATTTAGAGTCCCCATTGTCATCTGTCCTCCGCTGAAGGCCATAGCCCTCACTATATCGTTCTTGTCCGTCAGCCTATGGTTCACGAAGTTGCAGTGGAAGAAGCAGTAGGCTCCCTGGTAGGTGGCTGCCCACAGTCGGTTCCACTTGTCAATGAACAGCCCCTTAATCATGTTGAATCCTGACGCGAGTAGGCGCCACTGGCCGTTATCATAGACCAGTATTGTGTGCGAGTCGGCAACGATGAGTTGTCCATGCCGGTTCTGGCGCGCAAACAGGCCATAGTCCGGGGATTCAAAGTGATACTCGTTAATGAGCGACATGCTGTCACGCGCCACTCGGTAAAGGCCGTCGCCGGCAAGGGCGATGAGTCCGTCGTCGGTTCTGATTAGTGAGTACACGTCGTCCTTAGCGGAAATCATCACAGGCACATGACCTTCCTGTAGGCGGTACACCCCCTGCGGTGTGGGAACATAGATCTGTGTCGAGTCGAGATACATCTTGCGGTCGGGTGTCATCTCGTCCATGAGCGGTGAGGTAATCACGCGCTCCATTCCCCGCTCTGTTATCCGGCAAAGTACTCGGTTCTGTTCCTGCTTGTCCTCAAGCAGCACATAACCGGCTGGCAGGTCGGCGGAGTTGAAGTTGTTCAGCAGCAGATTTCCTTCCGGGTCTATTTGCGATTTCTTCGAGTCATCACCGCTAATGCTCCACTGGCGCACGAAGCCCATGGCGCGCACCGTGCCGCCCACCTCTTGGAATCCAACGATGTTCTCGCGCCGACCGCGCAAGAATGGTTTCAGTGTCAGGCCGTCGTATCGAGCAAAGCCCGACAGAGTGCCTATGTAGATATATCCGTGCGAATCTTGCCACACCGTTTCGGTCTGCATCTGCGACAGACCGTCGAGTGTAGTGAAGCGGCGATAACTCAGGTTATAAGTAAGCATATCGCCCTCTGCATGACATATAAGTGATGCCACGCAAATCAGTGCCGTAATGAAATTTAATCTCCTATCCATGTTTGCAAATATACTACAATTCTTTGAGCACTACAGCACTTTTTCTCTCTTCTCCCTCATTTTTTCCCTTTCGTCACGCTACACGTCACTTTCGTCACTCATTACAGATGTTTCGTCAAAACGTCATTTCCATTATCGCTCACTCTTATGGGTTCTTCGTAACTTTGCTAATAACTATTTATGGACTCTATAATTTGATAGTCCTCCTTCATCAACTCAAATTTTCTGTATATGTTATGAGACAAAAGTACTTACTCACAATCTTCTGCTCGCTGCTCGCTGTAGTGGCGAATGCCTACATGACCAACTGGCCCATCTATGGTGATGTCAATGTTGAGGACATTGGTTTTGCCGAAGACAATAGCACCATTGTCACTAACATCGGCGATTACTATTACGACTACCAGTATTGTACGGCTCTGCATCTTGCCGTTCTGCGTCATGTTTACCCGTCTAATGCTTCGGGTGAGCGCGATTTTGTGCTTGTGCCGACCTATATCATTGTCGATGGGGAGGCCTACCGCGTGGTGGGTGTCAATAGCAACCTCATTGGCGACGAGCAGCAGAGCATCAAGAACATCTACCTCCACAATGAGTTGGAGTTCCTTGGTTCCCGGGCATTGAGCAATGCCATTGCAGTAGAGAGCATAACCATCCCGGCTTCGGTAAAGTCTATATCCTACGATGTCTTCAATGGTCTGGTCAAGGGTGTCGCTCTGAAGTCCATAACTTTTGAAGATAATGAGGCAACCCTCGTTATCGACGGCGCAGGCAATGCCGCAACACCGTTCGCCAACTTGCCGGTGACATCGCTCTACATTGGTAGGAACTTCTCCTTGCAGACCCCCTTTGGCACATCGAGCAACGCCACCATCAGGCAGACCCTTCTCAACCTCACGATGGGTGGCTCCGGCACCATGGTGACCCCGGAAATGTTTAGTAATTTCAAGAAACTCACCTCCGTCACGCTTAACTCGGGAGTAGTAGCCATTGGCGACAATGCTTTCTCAAGCGACAGCGTAATAATGGAACTGAATCTGGGGGCGTGAAATATATCGGTGATTATGCTTTCAACGGCTGCAAGCGAGTTACTTCGCTCACATTGCCTGCAAGTCTCGACAGCTTGCATGTACGAGCGCTTGTGGGCATGGCTGGCGTACAGTCGCTCACCATCGCCGACACCGATAGCCCGTTGCAGCTCTTTGGCACACCAAGAGGTTTAAATGCTAACGAGTCGATATTCAGTCACCTTACGACCAACAAACCTGGGTAACTCTCTCTCTGCCTTCAACAATGCCGCCATGCGGCGATTGACCGTTGGCGACCATGTGACGATAATCAACGCCAACGAGTTCAGTGGCTGCGCAAACCTCTCCCTCATTAACAGCATGAGCACCACACCTCCTGTTTGTGCCGATGCCTCAGCATTCAGCGGCGTTGACAAGGCTACTTGTGCCCTTCATGTGCCCATTGGGTGCAAGGACGCATATCAAACCGCTCTCGTGTGGAAAGATTTCTTCAGTGTAACCGATGACCTTCCCAACGACACCCAGGTTTCTCAAGGCGACGTTAACGGCGACACACTCGTGGATGTCTCGGACGTGGTGGCAATAGCGAACTATGTGATGGGGGATGCGTCTGGCAATTTCGTAGTGGAAAATGCCGACCTCAACAGCAACGGTGAGGTTGATGTTGCCGACGTAGTAGCCCTCGCTAACATAGTTATGGGTGAATAGCAAAAACCGATTAGAGATTAAGTATAGATTAGCATTTGCTTTTGAAACGGCGGACTCGTACTGAGCCGCCGTTTTTCTTCGGATAAATTCGCGTTATTCCCGATGTGTGGTTACCACACTCCGTACTCTTTCCGCGACGCGTCTATGCGCAATAGTATGAATAGCAGGAACGTGAATCCCCATAGCGATGAGCCTCCGTAACTGAAGAATGGCAGTGGAATACCTATCACAGGACACAACCCTATCACCATACCTATGTTTATCGACAAGTGGAATATCAGTATCGATGCCACGCAGTAAGCATACACGCGGCCAAATGTGGTGTGCTGTCGCTCGGCTATGGCTATCACCCGCAGTATCAGCACGAGAAACAGCAATAGCACTGCCGCCGAACCCACAAAGCCCTCTTCTTCGCCAATGGTGCAGAATATGAAGTCGGTATGCTGCTCCGGCACGTACTTTAGCTTGGTTTGAGTGCCATTGAGGAATCCTTTTCCAAGCACTCCGCCGGAGCCTATCGCTATCTTGCTCTGATTCACATTATATCCGGCTCCACGCAGGTCCTCCTCTATGCCCAGTGTCACCTTAATGCGCACCTGCTGGTGTGGCTGCAGAATGTTATTGAACCCGTAGTTCACCAGAAACATAAGCACCACCGATGCGCAGGCGAATGCTATTGTCATACCCACCTTCTTCATGTCGTCGTGCAACATGCCTATCAGCAAATACACCACCGACACACCCAGAACCGTGAAGAAAAACACATACCCGTTGATATCCACACCAACGAAGTGCAATACCACCGCCAGCAGCGCACTGGCAATGTAGCCAATAGCCACATTTCGTCCCAGTATCAGCGACCGGCAATACACCAGTAGCATTCCCACCACCAGTGCCATTATTAGCACAAACACAATGAACATGCCCAATGGGATTCCCATCAGCGTGGCGGCGGCGAACTTCAGCACCACCACCACATACACCACAGCGCATAGTGCGGCGAATAGCACAAATCCGCTCCTCCCCTCGCGGTAGAGCACGAAGAACAGCGACATGAACACCAGCGCCGACCCTGTCTCTTTTTCCATCAGAATACATGCCACAGGAAGCAGTATCACTGCTATGGCAATAGCATAGTTGCGCCAGCCTTTAAGCGAAAATCCATAGGTACCAAACAGCCGCGCAAGAGCCAACGCGGTGGCCGTTTTAGCGAACTCCGCCGGTTGCAGACTCACCGGGCCCAGCACTATCCACGACCGCGACCCCTTGATATCGGGTGCGATGAACACCGTCAATATCAGTAGCAGTATCATCACCCCATAGATAGGGTAAGCGTAAGCCTCATAAAGCCGCCTGTCAATCAGCAGCAATGAAAACCCTATTAAGAACGACAGTCCTATCCACAAGAACTGCTTGCCCGAAAATTCCGACAAGTCAAACATACTACTGTTCTCAAAGTCGTACGTCGCTGCATAAATGCTCACGGCACCGGCTATCACCAGTATCGCATACAAGAACACGGTGAACCAGTCCACCGACCGTAGCACGTTATTATCATTCTCGTTATTGTACTGTAGCATCGTTCTTCTTTGTCGTTATCTCTGTTGATAAATCACGCTGAGCGCCACTTGCTGCGCCTCCATCGGTGCCCGCACCGGTACCGCCTTCGGTTTTCTTGGCCGCGCTCTTGCGCACTATCACGCCGCCCATAGTGCTTGCACTCATCATACGTGCCTCTATGCCTTTTCTTCCTGCCGAAATCTCTCCGTTGAGGTATTTCTCTATTATCAGGCTACCAATTGGCACTCCATACGTGGCACCGAACCCGGCGTTCTCCACATACACGCACACCGCAATCTTGGGATTATTCATCGGAGCAAAGCCCATGAACACCGAGTGGTCGCGCCCATGCGGGTTTTGCGCTGTTCCGGTCTTTCCACACACGTCCAGGCCCGCTATGTTCGCGATGCGGCACGTGCCACCGGTCACAGCCATGCGCATCCCCTCCACTATCTCGTTATAATATGCCGAGTTAATCGAGGTTACACGCTTTTGCTTGAATTCCTTCAGCGGGCCTTTGCCTGCCACACTGCGCACCACATGAGGCGTATAGAAAAATCCGCGGTTCGCTATCGTTGCGCTCAAGTTGGCAATCTGTAGCGGTGTCGCCAAAATTTCGCCCTGCCCTATCGCGTCAGATATAATGGTGTTTGCGCTCCAGTGCCCTTTTCCGTATGCCTTGTCGTAATACTGACTGTTGGGGATAAACCCTCTGCTTTCTCCTGGCAAATCCACACCCAGTTTGTACCCATACCCCATCGATACCATGTGGTTTTTCCACACCTCAAAGGCTTTATCCGGCGTGCCGTAACGCGATTTGCTGTCTATCATATACTTCAGACCATAGCAGAAATAGGCGTTACACGACGTCTGCAATGCCGGTTTTAACGGCAGTGGCGACCCGTGGCCGTGACATCCCACATGCAAGCGCCCCCACGTGTAGCCTCTGTGGCACGGATAAGTAGTTGCCGACGTGATAATGCCCTCTTGCATGAATATCAATCCTTGAGTGGGCTTGAACGTTGAACCCGGAGGATACGCAGCCATAATAGCACGGTCAAACAGTGGCTTGCGCTTATCGTTCACAAGCATCCTATAGTTCTTGCCACGCTCCCGCCCTATCAGCAACGACGGGTCGTAACTGGGACTTGATACCAGTGCCAGTATCTCGCCGGTCGATGGTTCTATCGCCACTATTGCGCCTATCTTGTTCTGCATAAGGCGTTCACCATATTCCTGCAGGTTAATGTCTATGCTCAGCCTAATGTCACTGCCGGCCACCGGCGCCACATCATCGGCACCATCATTATAATGACCCTTTATCTTTCCCAAAGCGTCGCGTATCAGTATCTCATTTCCCTTAACTCCACGCAGATATGTCTCATAACTTTTTTCCACGCCCAAGTCGCCGGTATAGTCTCCGGGACGGTAGTATTCGTCATTCTCAATGTCTCGCTTATTCACTTCGCGAATATCGCCCAATATATTCGCCGCCGCGTTATATTTATATTGCCGCAGAATACGTTGCACTATGAAAAAACCGGGGAATCTATACAACTTCTCCTGAATACGCCCGTAATCCTGGGCTGACAGGTGATTCATGAATATCTGCTGAGTATATGCCGAGTAGTTGATATTCTTTCGGCGGTCTTTCATATCGGCCATTCGTTTGTCGAACACCTCACGCGAAATCTGCAACGTGTTGCAAAAGTCTGTCGTATCGAATGGCTGAACGTCTTTCGGTATCATCACCAGGTCATAAGCGGGCTGATTAAACACCACAAGACTGTCGTTACGATCGTATATCAAACCTCGCGACGGATAAATGGTCTTTTTCAGAAATGCGTTAGAGTCGGCGTTCTCTTTGTAGGCCGAGTCCATCACCTGCAGATTAAACAACCTCACAATGTAGATTACGACGATTACAACTATAAAACCGCCTATAACAAATTTGCGCTTCTCCAGGTTATAATCTTTTCTCACGACGCGTACTTACTAAACTATCAATCCCTAAAATAAATACAGCAGATAGCACACTGCTTGCCGCTATTCGAACAAGCGTCAGTGAGAAATTGCGCAGGGTAAATGCCTGGATAGTGAACACTAAGAAACAATATATCACCGTTAGCGTCACGGCATATTTCGCATAAGTCTCAAATCCAAGCGAATGAATCGATGGCAATGGATTGCTCATATCGTCCTCTCGAGACTGAAACGCGTTGAACACCGGTCGGCGCAGCGCTCCCATTATCGTACACGACAGCGCATTCATTCCCTGTGTGTTGTTGAATATATCTATCACCAAGCCCAAAAGAAACGATAGCGTCAGCACCCAGTTCGTACTCATGTTAATCGGAAGACGCATTAGCACATAGATGAAAACAATAGGCATTGCCACGTTGAACAGAAGCAACTTGCTGCAGAACACCTGCACCAGCACCATAATTATCGCGAGCAATATAAGCTGTAACACCGTCTTTGCCATCCCTATTTCTCCTCCTCTTCTTTTCCTTCGTTTCCTTCGTTCTCAAGTGCCTCCAGCTCGTCATGCTTCGTGTTTTTCAGCGCGCGCACTGTGCTCAACTGAGAAAAGTTGGTGGTCAATTTTATTCTTAGCGAGATAAAATTGTCGTTCAGCCCATTATCATTACCTGCCACCACGCCCACAATGATTCCTTCAGGAAACACAGCCGAATATCCACTCGTCACAATCGTGTCTCCCTTATGATACACCACGTGCTTGGGCAATTCCTGTAGCACAGCATATTCAGGCGATTTTCCGTCCCACACCATACTGCCAAAGTACTCACTATTCTTCAGCTTACACGACAACCGCAGGTTTGGGTTCAGCAGTGAAATAATCCTCGCCGAATGCTTCCCGACAACGTTCACCATACCCACCACTCCATTCTGATCCACCACACCCATTTCAGGCTGGATGCCTTCCTCAGAACCGCGATTAATAGTTATATAATTGTTAGCCTGGGAGATACTGTTACTAATCACGTGAGCCAATATGAAATCAAACTGCTGCTCGCCATTACTCACTATGGCCGAATCCTCTAATTGCAGCCTTAAGTCATACACCTGATTGCGCAAGTTAGTCACTTCCATCTCCAACAGCGCGTTTCGCTCCTGCAAATCCTCATTGATATCTCGCAAATTCAGATACGAAGACACCGACCCGAACGCGTTATACACCGACGACGTAACAACATTAGCCGACGACAAATACACACTCTGCTGATACGGATTTGTCTGAAAAAGCATCATCATGCTCACAATCGCATAAAATGTGAACACAAACCATGAACTATGCTTTATGAAAAAATCTAATAGGTTTTTCATCTCGGGCAGCTACCGTTGGCGGTGGCAGATTTACCACACTCCTTCATCACCGTCTCTCTATCCGGCGACCTATACCGAATCACTTCATCAAAAAGCGGAAGTGCTTTATGTTCTTCAGAGCCACACCCGTTCCGCGAGCCACTGCCAGTAACGGCTCCTCAGCCACATGGAACGTGATTCCTATCTTGTCCGATAAGCGCTTATCCAAACCGCGAAGCAGAGCACCACCTCCGGTCAGATACACCCCGTTCTTCACCAGGTCGGCATACAACTCAGGCGGTGTCTGCTCCAGCGCCTGCAACACAGCCGCCTCAATCTTTGATATAGACTTCTCTATACTGTGACAAATCTCCTGATACGACACATGAACCTCCTTAGGCAACGACGTCATCAAGTCAGGACCATGAACCACATAATCCTCCGGAGCGTCGTCCAAATCGGTCAGAGCAGCACCCACATTTATCTTAATCAGCTCGGCTGTGCGCTCGCCCACCTTCACTCCATGAGCCCGACGCATATGCTCCACTATATCATCATTCAAGTCGTCTCCGGCAACCTTTATACTCTTGTTGCTCACAATTCCGCCAAGCGAAATCACGGCAATCTCGGTCGTGCCACCACCTATATCCACTATCATATTGCCCTCAGGCGCCAGCACATCCAAGCCTATTCCCAGAGCCGCGGCCATTGGCTCATATATCATATACACATCACGCCCTCCTGCATGCTCCGACGAGTCACGCACCGCACGTATCTCAACCTCAGTCGAACCCGAAGGAATACACACAACCATTCGCATCGACGGCGAAAACCAGTGATGACGTGAACTCACCTTCTTTATCATTCCACGTATCATCATCTCTGCTGCCTGGAAGTCCGCAATCACACCATCACGCAACGGACGCACCACATGAATGCCTTCGGGCACCTTGCCATACATCTGGCGAGCAGGTTCTCCCACAGCCTCCATTTTACCCGTACGAGTATGTATCGCCACCATCGAGGGCTCATTAATCACTATCTTGTCATTATGAATTATTATCGTATTCGCCGTCCCTAAATCAACAGCTATTTCTTGTGTGAAAGAAAATAGTCCCATAATCGTATTTCTTATTAATTACTTAAAGCAATAATTTAATTCTTCTCGCTTAATTGTTTGCTAATAAAATTAATATAACTCATTTTAAATTTGCGCGCATTCCAGTTTTTCATTCTCCGCGCAAATCAAATGCAAAATTATGAAAAACAACTTGATTAAGAACAATAAAAACCTAAAAACTTTTCAACAAAATTCCGCCATCACAAAAAAGTTTCAGGTTATCCTTGCCGTTTCAACCTTTTTTATTAACTTTGCACCGTTGAATCGACATCAACGCTTTTCGGAAAGATGGTAGAGTGGTCGATTACACCGGTCTTGAAAACCGGCGTGCTGAGAGGCACCGGGGGTTCGAATCCCTCTCTTTCCGCAAAAAGATAAAGGCGCTCCATGGGGCGTCTTTATCTTTTTAAGGAAAGGGCTTTTCATTTTCCACATATTTGTCGCGATACGATGCTCCACTACAAGCGAGCAATGGTGAAAGTGCCGCACTCGAGAGAGAATGAGCGAGAGCAGAAACACACTTACTGATGCCTAAGCTGGGCAAAACCAATATGCGCTCATTGCTATGGCAATCTCATCTTAATACCCAATATTGGTTATCGCATGAGGCACACCCTTTCTTATACAACGAAAAAGGAGAAGCCAATTCCTCACTGACTTCTCCACCATCCGCGGAAAGGCAGGGATTCGAACCCTGGAACCGCTAATGCGGTTAACGGTTTTCGAGACCGCCCCGTTCGACCACTCCGGCACCTTTCCAGTCGATAAAATGAAACTCAAATCTCGTTTGCGGTTGCAAAATTACACAAAATTTTACTCCCAAGCAACCTTTGAGTCTAAAAACTTTCACAAATTCACCAAAGTTTCTATAGCTTCATGCGGATTCGACGCCTTGAACACATAATTGCCGGCAACCAACACATCTGCTCCGGCTTCCTTTAACTGAGCACCGGTCTGTGCATTCACTCCTCCATCCACTTCTATCATTGCCTTAGAGCCTGTCTCATCTATCAGTTCTCGCAACTCGCGCACCTTATTTAGAGTGTTAGGAATAAACTTCTGTCCTCCAAAGCCCGGATTCACCGACATCAGAAGCACTAATTCCACTTCGGCCACAATGTCGCGCAACACCCACACAGGCGTGGCCGGATTCAATGTAACACCGGCTCGCATTCCGGCGTCATGTATCTGTTGCACCACTCGATTCAGATGAGGGCACACCTCATAGTGGACGTTCATTATCTCCGCGCCGCAATCACGCACCTCGCTCACAAACTTCTGAGGCTCCACTATCATCAGATGCACATCAAGGGGTTTCGTACAGTATTTCTGCACATATTTCATTACCGGAAAGCCAAACGATATATTTGGCACAAACACGCCGTCCATAACGTCCAGATGAAGCATCTGCGCACTACTGGCATTAATCATTTCCAAGTCGTCGGCAAGATGAGCAAAATCTGCCGATAAAAGCGATGGTGAAACTATCATAGATATTGCTTTTAATTTATTTCGATAAAGTGTTTATGTAATCCTAATTATTTACTCAACTTCAGCCTTAACGTTTTCTTCGTCTTTGACCTTCGTTTCGTTGTCGGAATTAACCGCTTCTTCGGCCGCGTCCTTTTTGCCTTTTTTGCCCTTGAATGACTTGTAGCACACATATGCCACAAGTGCCGCAATCAGCGCATAGCCACCTATCTTAATATATCCGTTATAGTGTTCTATAGCGTCGAGTAGCTGCTCTTCGGGCACTGCGAGGCTAAGCCAGTAGCCCATCAGTGCCAGGGCTACATTCCACAGAGCCGCGCCAAGTATGGTGAACGTGCTGAAAGTGAATATATTCATACGAGACAGACCGGCAGGTATCGATATCAGGTGACGCACAGCCGGCAACAGTCGGCCCAAGAATATCGATATCGCACCTTTGCGCGAAAAATAGTCTTCGGCATGCTTCAACTTCTCACTGTTGAGCATCAGCATGTGCCCCAACTTACTATCAGCAAACGCATATAGCACCGGACGACCCAGCAGCATCGACAGCACATAATTGGCCAACGCGCCCAAGAACGCTCCAACAGTAGCCATTATCACCACCATCGTGATATCCATATTACCACTCCTCAGCGCAAAGTATGCCGCAGGCGGAACCACAACCTCACTCGGCAGCGGGATAATTGAACTCTCTATCGCCATCAGCAACACTATCATACCATAAGTCATATGCTCCTTATACCAGTTATACATATCTATAATGGTAAACTCGCGAAGAAACAGCACCAGCATCACCGCCAGCGCGCCCAATACCACAACCGCAAGGGCCAGTATCACATTATTTTTATTCATTTTCTGTCTCTTTTTCTTGTTTCACACTGCAAATTTAGTGATTTTGTTTCATCTATCACCTCGCTTCTCACCTTTTTTTAGTATTACATTTCGCTTACACTCGCCCGTCATATAACTATTAGAACATTTTGTCAACTATGCCACGACATTCTGACGGTTTTCCTCTCTAAATTCTGTCATCCTTTAATTAAAGAATATAAAAAACTTGCTTTTTCTATTAAATTAGTTTAAATTTCACTCGTTAGGCATTGTTTTTGCAATTTTATAATATAATTTTACAACCGATTAAACGTTAAATTTAACAGTTGAAGTATTAAAATCATTCGAATATTTAACATTTAAAACTATAAGGAATATGAAAATCAACACTAAACTCGCAGCACTATTAATCGGTGCATCGTTCGCAGGGTCGGCCATCACCATTATGGCAACATCTGCGCTTAAAGGCAACGGAACTATGGGCGACCTCTATGTCCCCTCGCAAAACACTCAAGAAAGCAGCTTCGTGCGAACCACAGCCTACCCGGCTTCAATCGAGTCTGACTTCACCAAGGCGGCCGAAAGTTCCATCAACTCCGTAGTAAGCATCAAGTCTTACGCCACACCGCGACAGCAACAATTCTTCCAAGGCGGTGACGATTTCTTCGACCCATTTGAGTTCTTCTTCGGCCCGGGCAACGGCAGCTCTCGTCGCCGTCAGCAGCAACCCAAGGCCGAGAGCAACCCGCAGCCATCAGGACTGGGCTCGGGCGTAATCATCAGTAGCGACGGCTACATAGTCACCAATAATCACGTAATCGACGGCGCGGAGAAACTCGAAGTCACGCTGAACGACAACCGACAGTTCAACGCCACCGTAGTTGGCACCGACGCAAACTCCGACATCGCCCTCATCAAAATACAGGCGAAAGACCTCAAAGCCATAACATTCGGCAGCTCCGACAAGCTCAAAGTGGGCGAATGGGTACTGGCCGTGGGCAATCCTTTCGGATTCAACTCCACCGTCACAGCAGGCATAATCAGCGCCAAGGCTCGCGGACTCAACAAGGGCAACAACGTTGGCATTGAGTCGTTCATACAGCACGATGCCGCCGTTAACCCGGGCAACTCCGGCGGAGCGCTGGTCAACGTCAACGGTGAACTCGTGGGCATCAACACCCTAATCTACTCAAATACCGGTAACTACGCAGGCTATTCATTCGCCATCCCTTCCGATGTCGTTCAAAAAATCGTAACCGACATCAAGCAATATGGCTCAGTGCAACGCGCGGTACTCGGTATCCAATTCACCGAACTCACCGCCGAAAAAGCTAAAGACAAGGAAATCACAGCCACCACCGAGGGCGTTTACGTAGAAAAAGTCACCGACCGTAGCGCGGCCAAGGAAGCAGGCATCAAAGAGGGCGATGTGATCGTACGTCTCAATGACGCCAACATCAAGAACGGCGCACAACTCCTCGAACAAATGAGCAAACAACGCCCTGGCGACGAAATCACCATCGGCTACTACCGCGACAACAAGCTCAAGTCCACTAAGGTCTTGCTCAAGAACGACCAGGGTACCACCAAGATATCTAAGGGTAGCGACTTCCTCTCGCTCGGATGCGCCTTCACGCCTCTTAGCGACAAAGAGAAAGAAGAACTCAACGTCAGCAGCGGCGTCAAGGTCACCGGCCTCAAGGACGGCAAGTTCAAGCGCGCCGGCATACGCGACGGATTCATCATCTCAGCCATCAATGGCGAGAAGGTCACAAGCCAGGACGACGTGGAGGAAATCTACAACTCCATCATGCGCGACAAGTCGGCCGATAAAGTAATGCTCATCACAGGATACACATCAACTGGCAAGAAAGAATACCGCGCCGTTGACCTCAGCGATGAGTAACACTGCCCCAGCCAAAAGGCGACACAACAGAAACACAAAAAGTTATTTTCATACGCGAACACTAAGCCGGAGCACCACTGCCCCGGCTTTTTGTCGCCCCTCATCCTCTTACGCGTAGCCACCATAAAAAATATACCCGGCGAGCACTAGCTTTTTCTCACAAAAATAATTATCTTTGTCTTTTCAATACTACTAATCCAAAACCAAATTCAATATGAGACTAATATCACTGCTCACTCTTGTAATTACAGCCTTCTTGGCTTCCGCCTCGAAAGAGACGACACAATCTACCAACCTCGACTTCGTCAACGTGTTCGTTGGGTCTTCCTACGTTGGCCACACCACACCTGCAGCCGCCTACCCGCTGGGAATGGTGCAGCCCGGGCCACATACCGGCAACTGCAACTGGAAATACACCTGCGGATACAATTACGATGACAACACCATACTCGGTTTCACTCAGAACAAACTCTCCGGCACCGGATGCTCCGACCTGAACGACTTGCTGATAATGCCGTTCTGCGGCTCCGATGCACGCGACCCCTACTCCAGCACTTTCAACAAGGATTCCGAAGTGGCCGCCCCCGGTTACTATGGTGTAACACTAACTCAGAATCGCGTAAAAGCCGACATGACTTGCTCTCAGCGAGTGGCGCTCCACCGCTATCAGTTCCTCGACGACAACCCGGGCGTGTATATCGACTACCAGACCGGGCAAAGCTTCACCGAAGGCAGCCTCAGAATACGCGTCAAGGAATATAACATCACTCAAATCAACGACTCCACCATCCTCGGCTACGAAACCATTCAGATGTGGGTCACGCGCCGTCTCTACTTTGCCATCAGGTTCAGCAGCCCCATCGTCAGCGCCGACACTCTGCTACAAACCACCGGAATCGCACCGCGCATTGTGTATCGTTTCGGCCTGAGCAAGGGGCAAACTCTGCTCACCAAGGTCTCGCTATCATCTGTGAGCGAACTCAGCGCGCTGGCCAACATCGACGCCGAGATGCCTCACTGGAACTTCGACGCCGTCCTCGCCGCCAATCGCGAACAATGGGCACAGTTGCTGGACATAATCAGCATCGATGGCACCAACGAGCAGAAAGCCAATTTCTACACCTCACTTTACCACCTGTTTTTCCAGCCGAATAACATCTGCGATACCGACGGGCGTTTCCGCGGGCCCACCGACCAAGTAGCTTTCAGCGCAACCGGTAAGCACTACTCCACCCTCTCTATTTGGGACACTTTCCGCGCAGCTCAGCCGCTTCTCACCTTACTCCGCCCCGATGCCGTCTCCGACATCGTCAACTCCATGCTCACTCACAGTCAGGCAATGGGGTTCTTGCCCATCTGGACAGTTTGGGGGCAAGAAAACTACTGTATGATTGGCAACCACGCCGTTCCCATCATCGTGGAGGCCTGCCTGCGGAACCTACCCGGAATCGACCACGAACGCGCGTTCCGCGAAATCAAGAAAACCCTCACCACAAGTCATCGTGGCTCCAACTGGGAAGCCTACGACAAGCACGGATATTTCCCCTTCGACATCATCACCACTGAATCCGTTTCCAAGACTCTTGAATGTGGCTACGACGACTACTGCGCCGCTTTGCTCGCGCACAAACTGGGTAAGACCGATGACGAAAAGTTCTTCCTCAGCCGCTCGCGGTATTTCCGCAATCTGTTTGACCCTTCCACCGGTCTGATGCGTGGCCGCGACTCAAGCGGCAACTGGCGATCTCCGTTCACGCCGCTGTCGCTCTCGCACTCCGAAAAGATAGGGGGCGACTACACCGAAGGCAACTCGTGGCAATATTCATGGCACGTGCTTCAAGACATACCGGCGCTCATACGTCTAATGGGTGGAAACAAACGCTTCACAGCCAAACTCGACTCCTTGTTCTCCCTACAAGCCGACGCTTCACAAACAGGCACACTGAGCGACGTAACCGGACTTATTGGCCAGTACGCGCACGGCAACGAACCCAGCCACCACGTCATCTATCTTTTTGCGATGGCCGGTAAGCCTCGGCGCACTGCCGAACTAATCAGAGAGGTTTTCGACCGTTTCTATCATCCGCGCCCCGACGGCCTGTGTGGCAACGACGACTGCGGACAAATGTCGGCTTGGTACATCTTCAGCGCTCTCGGATTCTACCCCGTCAATCCCGCCGCAGGCGAATACGTACTGGGCGCACCACAGATTCCTAAAGCCACCATACATCTGCCTAATGGACGACAATTCACAATGATTGCCCACGGCCTCAGCGACACCAATAAGTATGTTAAACACGTCACCCTAAATGGGAAAAGGCTTCGCCGAGCCCACATCACCTACTCCGACATCATCGCCGGAGGCACTCTCGAATTCACCATGTGCGACTGACAAATCATTTTTTCTTGATGTCATAAATCCTATTTTAGCATAATTATATTAACTTTGCACACTACTTTGCCACCACAAGCAAGTGTTTAAGCAGATTTCAGACAATTAATTCATCGAGCCTCTTATGAGTAAGCATCACATCGTATCATTCATCGCCATAATTATGGCGTGTGGCATTTGCGCCACTGCGCAGAGCAGCAGTTTCAAGCCCACGCGCTATGCGAACGACAACACATTCTCAATCTCCGATACCATCCGTTTTGCCGACACTCGACCAGATTCACAAACCGGCTACGTCAGCTGGACCGGAGTAATGAAGTATTCCAAGGCCGTCTATGCAGGACGCTCTGGCGATGCCAACTCCTCTATACAACTACGCGAGAACTATGCCGATTGTGGAATCTTCACCCCGATTTCCGGCGGAACTCTCACCGCCATCGAAGTTGAGTGGAACCAAACCACAAACCCCAATCGCACGCTCAACATCTACGGCAAAGACACGCCCTACTCGTCGCCTGCCGAACTCTACGACCCATCCACAGCCGGCACTCTGATTGGCACCATTGTCAACGGGCAATCCGCATCACTTAGCGTTTCGGACCAATATAAATACGTAGGCATCCGGTCTAACGAATATGTATGCTATCTCAATTCCATCATTTTCACATGGGAAGGCGCTCCGCGCGACCTCAACATGAAAATGGGCGACGTTAACAGCGACACCGATGTGGATATAAGCGACGTGGTAACGCTCGCCAACTTCGTTATGGGTGAAAACCCCGAGAAATTCAACTCCGATGCCGCCGATGTCAACTTCGACACCGAAATCAACATTGGCGATGTGGTGGCGCTTGCCAACCAAGTCCTCGGCAACTGACACATCACTTTTATCCACCCATCACCAATCGAGTAGGAGGTGAACACTAATTGCTGGTTTTCACCTCCTGCTTTCGTGTTTTACCCTCCCCCACACACCACCAAACGTACCATTCAGGCCTAAACGAAGAGTACATGACATTCGCGAAGACATAACAATATCTTGGAAATCAGCAATTTTTTCTAAATTCTTTTAAGACTGATGCATCAAAACTACTCAAATTGTCACATTCCAGACTACACAAAAGGCCGAGGATACCATCACGGGTATTCTCGGTATAATGTTAATGCAAACAAGCGGAACTATACCGTAAACAGATTCACATCAAGTGCAACCGAAATTTTGGCAAGTGTGGCCAGCGTGAAGTTGTGTGTTCCGC
>CADADP010000047.1 GCA_902786725.1 uncultured Bacteroidales bacterium | reverse complement strand
ATTGTTGCGGAACTGGGCCTGGGTGAGCAGCAGCGCGTGGTAGGCGCGGTTCTCGTCGTCGAGGGTGTCGGGGCTAACGCTCTGCACCAGTGCCAGCGAGCTGTCGGGGCGGGTCCACATCAGCGAATCGGCCTCCACCAATGCCGCCACAGTGCGGCTGCGCCGGCAGGAAGTCATAACGGTGGATAACTCAGTGACTGCAATCAGGATGAATATGAAACAGAAAAATCTTCTCATTGGCTTGTTAATATAATTCCGGTTATGTTTAAGGCTCGCTCACATCAGTGCAGAGTGTAATTCTCCATGCATTTTCGCAACTCATTAGTAACTCGCAGGCGCAGTTCCTTGGGCTCCAGAACAGTTATATTGCTGCCATAGCGCATAATCTCCTCTATCAGGTCGCTTGTCACTTGCATGCGGTAATGGAATAGCGAGTAGTTCTCGTGTATTTCCTCGCGTTGCGACTTGTGAAGCGGCAGTGCGCGCAGGTAGTTGGCCAGCCAGCGGCTCACTCTGAGCGTTACGCGCTCGGGGCGGCTGCTGTCGGTGATGATGCCGAAGCTGTCGGCAAAGAAATCCTCGGGGTTGAAATTGGGCGGCATCTCGAACTTGGCCTCTGTGAGTGAAACCGAGCCCATTCGGTCGAGAGAATAGGTTTTTATGGCCTTATCGTCCACGTTATATCCTATCAGGTACCATAGTTGCTTGAAAATCTTCACGAAATAAGGATTGACCTGGCGGTCCTTGGGGGTGGACTCGTTGTAGGAGCGATAAGAGAAGCGCAGGCGTCGGCCCTGCTTCATGGCGTCGAGCACGGTGGCCAGATGGCGTCGCGACGATGGCACGTTCTCGAGCACCACGCGCCCCGAGATGTTGCGCGCGTCGCCCAGCATGCCGCTCACGCTCACCGAGTCGATTAGCCAGCGGTTGCGCGCGGCCTCGTTGCTGTCGCTGTGGTTATCTATGAAGTATTCAAACGTGGATGGGTCGTAGCCGATGACTATGCCGAATGCCTCTTCTATACCGTTGCGGTAGTTATAGAATGAGCGGCGCGGCATGGGTTCGCCGTTGCCATAGGGCGAGCGAGCCCATAGTTCGTTGAACTTCTCGCGTGTGATTCTGCCGTAGCGCTCTATGGTGTCAACCATCCAGATGTATCGTCCCAGCAAATCTCTTACCATATCCTCGGTTCAATTTGTTAATATTAGCGGTTATTCGCTCTTCTTTACCAGCGTCAGCAGGCCCAGCATGGTCAGAGCGGCATTGAGCAGGAGCAGTTCAAAGCCCAGCGTGTAGTCCCAACGGGCCAGCAGCCACTGCCGGATGAGGAAACTCAGCGCCGGCGCCGCCACACACACCAGAGGCACCCAGCGGTCGCGCACGGCGCGGCCACAGATCATCCCAAAGGCGAACAGGCCCAGGATTGGTCCATAGGTGTAACTTGCCAGGGTGTAAACCGCGCTGATGGCATCGCTGTTGCTGATAGCGTAGAACACTATTATCACCACACCCATACCGGCTGCCATGAGCACGTGCACGAGTCGGCGTGTGCGGTTCAAGCGACCCTCGTCGCCGTTCTTGTCGGCCTGCAGGATGTCCACGGTGAACGACGTGGTGAGCGAAGTCAGCGCCGAGCCGGCGGCGGAATATGCCGCCGATACAAGTCCCACCACAAACAGGATACCCACTGCCACCGGCATCTTGTCGCTCCATGCCACCATTCCAAAGAGTTCGTCGCTCTTGAATCCCGCCATGTCGGCCGGCAACAGATGGTTAGTCTTGGCGTAGATGCTGAGCAGAGTGCCCAGAATCAGGAACAACGCTATCACGAAGAACTGCGTCACACCGCTCACCACCAAGCCCTTTTGCGATTCTTTGGCATTGGGACTGGCCAGAGTGCGCTGCATCATATCCTGGTCGAGGCCGGTGGTGGCAATCACCATGAACACGCCGGCAACAAACTGCTTCCAGAAGTAGGTGCCCTCCTTGGGATTGTCGAAGAAGAACATTCGCGACGTGTCGTCGTCGGCCACGGCCCGGCACATTCCGGCCAAGTCGTATCCCAGCCCCTTGGCGATAAAGAAGATGCACAGCACCACACTCATTATCAGGCAGAAGCTCTTCAGCGTGTCGGTCCATATCACGGTTTTCACACCACCCTGCAGGGTGTAGAGGAATATGAGCGCTATGGTCACGGCCACATTACACACAAATGGGATGCCCAGCGGCGCGAAAACCAGCAGTTGCAATGTGACACACACCACATAGAAGCGCACGGCCGCCCCCAGCATCTTGCTGATGAAGAAGAACCACGCGCCACTCTTGTGGGTGGTGGCTCCGAACCGCTGCTCCAGATAGCCGTAGATGGATATGAGTTTACGACGATAGAAGAGCGGAATCAGCACGTAGGCAATCACAAAGTAGCCCACAATGAAACCAAGTGCCATCTGCAGGTAGCTGAAGCCCTTGCCCAGCACCATTCCGGGCACCGACACAAACGTTACGCCCGAGATGGGCGCGCCTATCATGGCGATGGCCACAATGAACCACGGCGCCTCGCGGCCTCCGGTGAGAGTGGCGTTATTGTCGGCCCGGCGGCTTGCCGCCCACGAGACCAGGAATAAAAGAACGAAATAGCCCACTATAGTGGCCAGAACAATCCACGGTGTCATAATATCTTAGTGTGTATGAGATTAGTAGTAAGTTGATTTCTGAATTTCGCCGTTCACTCGGCATAGAGCAGATATGGACGGCGCTGCTCACGGAAGCGCGCCACGTCGCCTGCCCAACTGGCCTTGATTTCGGCCGCGCTTTTGCCATCCATTATCATTTGCTTAATCTGCTTGTTGCCCATCAGCAGGTCGAAGAAGCGCTTGAAGAACTTTTCGCCCTGTCCCAGACTGCGATAAGCATCGATTACGTATTCCAGATTGATACCCTGCCTGATGGCGTCGGCCTCGCTCATCTTGTGCAAATCCACTCCGTAGCACTTGCGGCCCAGTTGGGGCGGATTTTTGGCACCATCCACGCTCTGCGGTGTGAACGAGAAGCCACGGTCGTTCATATCGGGGTGTCCATAGACCTGAAACGGCCACGGCGTGCCGCGCCCCAGACTCACGTCGGTACCCTCGAAATAGCAGGTGGACGGGTAGAGATAAATCGATAGCATATTGGGCAGGTTGGGGCTGGGAGCCACCGGCAGGCGATAGCGCGTGCTGTGGGTGTAGCCTGAGCAGGGCACCACGGTGAGCATGCGCAGTTTGCGGCCGTCCTTGAGCCAGCCCTCGCCATTGGCCATGCGGGCCAACTCGCCCATTGTCATGCCATAGACAGTGGGGATGGGAAGGCGCCCCACTCCCGACTTGAGGCTCATGTCCAGAATGGGCCCATCCACGGTCATTCCGTTGGGGTTGGGCCGGTCCAGCACCACAAACGATTTGCCGTAGGTCACGGCGGCGTCCATCAGGTTAATCATCGTCACATAGTAGGTGTAGAACCGCAGACCCACGTCCTGTATGTCCACCACTATCACATCGATGCCGTCCATCACCTCCTTGCCGGGCATAGGCGACTTGCCGTCGTAGAGCGACGCGATGGGCACACCGGTTTTCTCGTCCACGCCGCTGCCCACATGCTCGCCGGCATCGGCCTTACCACGGAAGCCGTGCTCGGGCGAGAAAATGGTGACCACGTTCAGTCCGTTCTCCAGCATCAGGTCGAGCGTGTGCTTGTTGCCCACGATGCCGGTTTGATTGCTCAGCAACGCTATTCGCTTGCCTTTCAGCATGGGCACATACAGACCGGTGCGAGCGGCCCCCACCGTTACCTCGCCGACGCTCGGCGCCACAGTGAGTAGCGTCAGCACCGCGGTCAGTAGAAATCGTATCAGAGTTTTGTTCATATCGCTTTAAGTTATTATTGGTTTTCTCGGTATTCGCAAGCGCAGTTATTCAAACGCAAATTTAACCCATTCGTCACACATGTGCAACATTTATGCCCACGTTTTGCAACTTTATCGTCCGGGGCATCGCGGCGCATTTTTTCGGTGAGTTCGTGAACGAAAAACCGATAATTTGTTGGGATGACGAGCAAAAATCACTATCTTTGGGTTTTGATTAGTTGCTGTTAACGCTAACGCAACTTCATTTATCACTGAATATTTCTCATTTCTATGGAGATTACGGACCTACTGCAGAAAGTTTACGACTTGGAGGGAATGCTCCACGTGAAGAACCGGCTGGGCGAAGGCGCCCCGAAAATTGTGGACGACGGCATTACGCGCGTTGCCGACGAAGTGCAGACCATGGCGCACAGGCTACTGGAGCGGCCTGCCCACGAAGAGCCGGCTACTGAGATAGCGATTACCGGGCAAGAACCCACTCAACCCGAGCCCGAACCTACCGCCTCTGCAATTCCGGCAGAGCCGGAACCAGAGCACAAGGTGGCTGAGCCTAATGACGCCAACGAGGACGAAGAAGACGTGATTTTGCCTATAGATGACGAAGAATTGCCGCGTCGCGACGAGGACGAGCCTCACGAGGTGTTCACATTCTCTTATAGCGAGCCACAGAAGCGCATGGAGCCACCAAAGCCGGCCGAGACCGAGGCCGCTACCGCCCAAACCGCTGAGCCGATTGCCGCCGAACCTGTCGCCACCGGGCCGGTGAAGGCCGTGAGCGAACTGCGCCGGTCGTTCACCATCAACGACCGTTTCCGCTTCCGCCGCGCGCTGTTTCACGGCAGCGACGACGAGATGAACCGCGCCCTGGCTCTGGTGGAGCAGATGCAGAGTGTGCATGAGGCCGAAGAGTACTTCTATGATGAACTGGGCTGGGACAGCGAAGACCCCGACACTGCGTATTTCATGGAAATCATAAGCCGACACTTCAAGCGATAGCACCACGATGCTTATTTTGCGCAACCGATATATACCGTTCAAAGGGTTCTCGGCAATCAACTTGTTTGGCGCACTGGTGGTTCATCCCGGAGTGATGCTGAGCGAGACGTTAATCCGCCACGAACGCATCCACACGGCACAGATGCGCGAGATGCTGTACATTCCGTTCTACGTGTGGTATGGCTGTGAATGGCTGGTGCGAACGCTGAGGCGGCGCAGCGGGGCCTATTATCGGTTGAGTATGGAGCGCGAGGCCTATGATAATCAGCACAATCCCAACTACCTGAAACAGCGCCGCCACTACGCCTGGCTACGCTACTTGCGCCGGTAGGGACGCGCCATCACTCCCGACTAATCAGTCTGTTCGGTTCAGAACCAGAGGAAAAAGTGCTGAAGCGGCAGTTTGTGGCCGGCCACCAGGACAGCCATTTTCTCGTTGGTGAACGTCTGGCCGTCCGTCATACTCGCCTTCAGGCGCTCCCACAAAGCCTTCATGCGGTCGCTGCGACTCAGGTTGCGCATCACCACCACTGCCCCACTGCGCATCAGCGGCTCCAGCCACCGCACTATTGCCTGCTCGTCGCCGGTGAGCGGAAGGTCGTTGATAACCACAAACGGCTCCTCATCGCTACCAATCTCCCGCTCATAAGCGCCAAGCGCCATTTCCAAATCAGAGAAGAAATCGATTTGTCCCAAATAAGGCTTCAGCACATCGCCAACCACGGGATAGCGGTCGAGATTAGGTTCGTAGAGGGCAAGGCGCATCTTACGAGAATAACCGAGTATCGCCACCGACGACACTCCGTAGCTGGTGCCAATCTGCAGCACACGCCGGGGACCGAAGTAGTTAGTGACACGGAAGAGCAGTTTAGCGTTCTTGAACGAGATTATGCGAGGGTGCCTTAAGTGGTGGCGCGTGGCAGAAATCACAGCCTTGCGGAGGTTCTCCAAGTCGGCATAGCAATAATAGGGAAGGCGCTCGCGCAAGACGTTGAGCACAAAGTTGAACGCAAACGGCGAGTGAATGCCGTAACCCGCGCTGCGGTGATGACGGCTCAGAGCGGTCCTGTATCGCCTTATTCTTCCCATCCCTTGCCGGTATTCGTTTTTACTCTTTTATGGGCTCAGAGGGCCGTTTCTGTGCTTTTATGGCCTTATACACGCCCACGTTGAGAGCCAGCAGAAGCAAAATATAGATTCCTATTATGGCCCACGTGGCAACGGTGTCGCTTGTTGTGACGGCAGTGGGCTGGAACCGGAATTCCACGCTATGGTCACCCGCCGGCAGCCGGAGTGCCCTCAGAACGTAGTTCACGCGCCCTATCGGTACTTGCTTGCCGTCGATAGTGGCAATCCATCCCCAGGGGAAATACACTTCGCTGAAGACAGCCAGTCCGCCTTGCGCGCTGTGACTGTGGTAGGTGAGACGGTTGGGCGCGTAAGAAGTCTCGAAAATAGTGTCGCCGGCCGTAGTGGGCTTAGCCTGCCCCAGCACTTGGCTGAACTGCTTGTCGGCCACGGCGTGACGCGCCGCGCTGAAATCGTCGAGGAAACTCATCTCGGCATCGGCATCGGCTACATAGGTTAGCGAATCCACAAACCAAGCGTTGCCCAGCGCGTCGGGATTGACGTGAGCTGTATTGTCGTCGGTGATAAGATACTTGGTGTTGAGCATATTCAGCACCTCAAAGTTGCCGTTGGCTATCTGGCGTTCAATCAAGTCGTTGTAGCGAGTAAGCTTGGCAGCATGATAGCCACCCACAGCCTTGTGGAAATAGGACGGCATCGCCTCCATGAAGTGCTGCCGGTCGAAGACACGGTAGTTCATGGCGGTGTCTTGCAAAATCTGTGTGTCAACCGGTCGCGGGGTATATTCGGCGGTAGTCACATCGTTGCGTTCCACAAACGAGTCGCTGCTGATGTAGCGCTTGTTCACCGCGTACATATCCACCAGCACCACCAGAGTCACCAGCAGGGCCACAACTTCGGGGCGCGTCTTGAGCTTGCCGCTGAGGAAGGCCCAGAGAATGCCGAAGCCTATAACCAGCACCATGAGACTGCGCATCGCGTCGCTGCTGACAAGCCAGTGGCGCACAGCCTCTATGGCCGCGCTCAGGGTGGGCATTTGCTGCAGCTGTCCGGTGAGCACCATTTGCTCGGTCTCGGTCTGCGAGTAGGTGCCCATAAGCCCCGGTATGAGCCACAGGGCAAGGCATATCAGGGCGCAAACGCCGAACGACGCATAGACGGCGCGCGCGTGATTTTTCATAAAGTCCTTCTCGGTGAGAGCCTTCTGCAGCGCCAGCACAGCCAGTAGCGGCATTGTGAGTTCGGCTATGACCAGAATGCTGGAGACGGTACGGAAGCGGTTATACAGGGGGAAGTGGTCGATAAACAAGTCGGTGAGCCACATCATGTTATGTCCCCACGACAGAAGCACCGACAGCACTGTAACCGCCAGCAGAGCCCACTTCACCGGGCCTTTCACCACCGCGCATCCCAGCAGGAACAGGGCGCAAATGAGCGCGCCCACATAGACGGGGCCATTGGTGCCAGGCTGGTCGCCGAAGTATTGCGGGAAGTATTGCAGGTACTGATAGTCATTCTGCGAGATGTCGCCGTTTTCGGCCATATTCTGCGCCTTGTCGGTCTGGGCAAGCGACAGCATGATGTTGTGCCCCTTCTGCGGCAAGTTGCTGGCGCCACCTTTCACGTTGGGCACCAACAAAGAGAAGGTTTCGGCCTTGCCGTAGCTCCATCCGGTGATGTATTCCTTGTCGAGCCCTCCGTTTTTCCCGGTCTTGTTGCTGCCGGCCTTGTCTCCGACGGGTGTGAGTTCGGAATGTCCGCCGCGGATGGTCTCTTTTGAGTAGTTATAGGTGAGATAGAGGTTGGGGGCGTTGGCTGCCACTGCCAGCAGTGCCGCCACAGCAAGCGAGCAAGTGGCGATGCACCAGCGCTTAATCTTCTTTTCCTTGATGGCCTCCACCAGATACCCTATTGCCATAGCCACCACGATGAAGAGCGAGTAATAGGTCATCTGCACATGATTCGACATAAGCTGAAGCGCGGCAAAGAGAGCCGCCACAGCCGCCCCGGCCAGATACTTGCCACGATAGCACCACACGATACCGGCCAGTGTGGGGGGCACATAAGCCAGCACGAGCAGTTTCCAGATGTGGCCGGCTCCGATGATGATGAAGAAATAGGACGAGAACGCGTAGGCTATGGCTCCGGTGATGGCAAGATACCAGCGCACGTTGAACGAGAGCATGAGGATGAAGAACCCCAGCATGAGCATAAAAATCCAGCTCACCGGCGAGGGGAAATAGAGAGAATAGATATTTTGAATCCACCCCAGCAAGCCGCTACTGCGGTAACTGGGACTAATCTGGAACGTGGGCATACCGCCAAAGAGCGAGTTGGTCCAGCGCGTAACTTCGCCGGTCTGCTCGTGAAATGCCTTCGCCTCCTGTCCGTTGGCCACACCCTGCATAATGTCGTGCTGCTGAAGCACGTCGCCGTTCACGTCGTTAGGATAAAAATAAATCCACGAAATGGCCGCGAACAGGACCACAGCCGCCACATAACCCAGTATTTCCTTAACGCTGAGCGCACCAAGCAATTTCTTTTCGTCTCTTTTCTCCATAATCTTCTTATCAGCCCCAGTGTGCGAGGCCACTAACTATTTTCCTTTTCGTTTATATCGTATTAAATGTCACGTGGCACTCTGTGATTATTAGTCCACAAAGCGCCATGTAACGTCTCCTATGCCCTCGGTAGTGGTGCTCTTCGGCACCGAGAAGGCCGACTTTAGTGTTTCTTGTTCGCAATAGCGGCGAACGCTGGGATGCGAGTAGGCACCGCCGGTGCCGCCCACGCACTTGGCTTCCACAATCTTGCCGCGAGTGTTCACACGCACTCGCACCACCACAGTGCCCGTCCACTGGCTGTGCGGTCGTCCCCAGTACTCGAGCGTGTAGCCGTCGAGTCCGCCAATGCCCGGCTTGCCGCTAAGTGCCCCGGTAGGATTGTTGCCGTTGGGTGAGCCTTGCTTGCCGCTTCCCGCGCCGGAACTTTTGCCGAACGCGTTTTTCACCTTGCTCTCGGTGGCGGCATCCACACCACGCTTCACCTGTTCCTGCTTCTCGGCCGGTTTCTCGTCGGTGGCGGGGCCTGTTTTCTTGGGTTTCTCTTTCTCCTTAGGTTTCTCTTTCACCTTCATAGGCGACTCCTGCTTGGCGGTGACCACAGGTTTAGGTTGCTTAGCCGGCTCACCGGCATCGGCCAGGTCGTCGCCGGCCACATCGGGCTTGGGCTGCACTTCTTGCGGTTGCTCAGGTTCTTCTGTGTCGATTTCCTCCCCCACGGCCTCGGGCGAAGTGCCCAGCATAACATATTCACCGCCGAACATGATGCTGTCCTGCTCCAGCGCGGCCAGGTCTTTCATGTCCTCGGGCGGGTACTGGTAGTGGAGGAAGGAATTCACGAGAATGAGCACCCCACCCGCCGAAATTATCAGCGTGAGCAACAGCGCCACTATGCGGAATTCATTCCTATCCTTAGACCGGTTCATTGGGCTTGTGCAGATTTTTCAGACTTTTCGGAATTCTCGCGAGCAGGCTCGGCATTCACCGGCTTGGTGGCGAGCACTATTTTCAGCCCTATTTTCGAGCCCTTGTCGAGCACTTCCACAATGCTGCCGTAGGGCACTATCTCGTCGGCGTAAACGGCGATAAAGTCTTGCGGATTGGCGGCATGTACAGCGCGCATAAACGGTTCTAACTGCCCCGGTTCGAGCGGCATGAGTTCGCTTTCTTGCGACTCGTCGCTCTGCGTGGCATACATTTTCAGGTCCTTGTCGATGTAGATGCGCGTGCCGGGTTTAATGGCCGTGGTCTGGCTGCTCTGCGGCAGGTTCACCTCCAGTGCCGAGGGGAAGACGAACGTGGAAGTGACCATGAAGAAAATCAGCAGCAGGAAGATGACATCGGTCATCGACGCCATGCTGAACATTGACAAGGTCTTGTGTTGACGTTTGAGTGCCATTTTTGCGATTGCTTATTTCTCGGCCGGCTCGTTGAGCAGGTCCATGAATTCCATAGTACGATTCTCCATTTTGTTCATCACCTTGTTCACGCGACTGGTGAGGTAGTTGTAGGCAAACAGAGCGATGATGCCCACGATGAGTCCGGCCACGGTGGTAACCAGAGCCTCGTAGATGCCGCTGGCCAGAATGGTGACGTTGCTGTTGGCTCCGGCGCTCGCCAGGGCGAAGAAAGCCTGAACCATACCGGTTACTGTTCCGAGGAAACCAATCATGGGAGCTCCGGCGGCCGTAGTGGCGAGCCAGCTGAATCCCTTCTCAAGGCTGGCGATTTCCATGTTACCCACATTCTCGATGGCCACCAGCACGTCGTTCATTGGTCGGCCGATGCGAGTGATACCCTTCTCCACGAGTCGGGAATAGGGGGTATTTGACTGCCGGCACAATTCCAAAGCCTCCTTGATGTCGCCGCGATGGATATAATTCTTGATATTGTCCATAAACGTCTTGTCCTCGCGCGAAGCGGCGCCAATGGCGAAGAAACGCTCAAAGAAGATATAGATGCTCACCACGAGCAGAATTGCCAGTGGAATCATTATCCAACCGCCGGCAAGGGTCAGGTCCCACACCGACAAGTCTTTCACTATAGTGGGAGTTCCCTCGGCCATTGTAGTGGCGATAGTGTCGGCCACTTGAGTTGCGGCCTGCGCGGCCGTGTCACTCGGGGCAACCACCTGCCCCAGAACTAAATTCAGCAACATAATATTCTGTTATCGGTTAATAAAAAAGATTTTTACTCGGTAATTGTTTCACTACATGCTATTTAAGGCAGTCGCGATACTCACGGATAGTCTGCTCGATGCCCTTGTAGAGCGAATCGGAAATCAGGGCGTGCCCTATGGAGACTTCTAGCAGGTATGGCACATGCTCCTTGAAATAGCGCAGGTTCTCGAGGTTGAGGTCGTGTCCGGCGTTGAGTCCCAGTCCACACTTGCGCGCCACCTCGGCGGCGGCGGTAAACGGAGCCACAGCGGCGGCAGGGTCGTCGCGGAACTGCGCGGCGTAGGGCTCGGTGTATAGTTCCACACGGTCGGTGCCTGTGCGCGCTGCCTGGCGTATGTTTTCGGGGTCGGTATCCACAAAGATGCTGGTGCGTATGCCGGCCTCATTGAGACGGTCCACCACCTCGGTGAGGAAATCGAGATTCTCGGTCACATTCCATCCCGCGCTCGAGGTGAGTGCGTCGGGGGCATCGGGGACCAGAGTGACTTGCGTGGGCTTTACCATCAGCACCAGATTTAGGAATTCCTCGCTGGGATAACCCTCGATGTTTAGTTCGGTGCGCACCAGATTGCGCAGTGCTATCACGTCTTCGCGGCGAATGTGACGCTCGTCGGGGCGCGGATGCACCGTGATGCCATCGGCACCGAAGCGCTCGCAGTCTTCGGCGAAGAGTTCCACGTTGGGCGTGTTGCCACCGCGGGCATTGCGCAGCGTGGCTATCTTATTGATATTTACGCTTAATTTTACCATATATTTCAGTTTTTGCCACTAGGGTGGCTATAACTCAATTAATTTTTTCGTAAATTTGCGATTGTGTTATTTACTGCAAAAATAGTGGATTTAGACTAAACTAAAAAACTATTTTGGGCAAATTCACTGATTTTTTCGTAAATTTGACGTTCCTAATCACGTTTAAGGAGAATAACCCACACCATAAATCATTTTCGAGCGCAATGAAAATAGCAATCTTCGGCAACAGTAACTCGCAGAACATCACCCCCGAAATCATAGGTTTGCTCACTCTGCTTAAGGCTCAACTTGAGGCCGAGTTGGTTTTTGAGCCCAAATTCAAGGCGATGATACAGTCGCATGCGCCTCAATTCGGCGGTGACGCGGCACTGACGCCCGCTTCGCCGGTTGCCGCCGAGCTGGCACTGAGTTTTGGAGGCGACGGCGCGTTGCTAAGGGCGGCCAAGTGGGTGTTCAGCGAAGACATTCCCATTATGGGCATCAACACCGGCCATCTGGGCTATCTCACCACCACCGGCACCGACAAGGCACTATCGGCCATCACACGATTCTTTGCCGGAGAGATGCACATCAGTGAGCGCACGATGCTCAACATCAACTCGGGCGACGTGCCGATTCGCTCCCACTTTGCCCTGAACGACATCGCCGTTCTGCGCCAGGACACGTCGTCGATGTTGCAGATGACCACCACAGTGAACGATGCCGAACTCACCACCTACGTGGGCGACGGTCTGGTGGTGAGCACCCCCACCGGCTCCACGGCCTATAATTTGAGTGCCGGCGGTCCCATTCTGGCCCCCGACACACGCTGCATCATCCTCACCCCTGTGTCGCCCCACACGCTGAATATGCGTCCGCTCGTAATCGACGATAACGCGGTGATACGGATTTCCACCGTCTCTCGCGCGCCGCAGTTTCTGGTGAGCGTAGATGGCGAGTCGTACGTGTTCCCAAGCGGCTCGGAAGTTACCATTAAGCGCGCCAAGCAAAAGGTGAAGATAGTGCAGATACCGCACCACAATTTCGCGCACACACTGCGCCACAAACTGCTCTGGGGCCAGTAATCCGTTACTTCCAGGCACGGTCACACGCACCCCCATTCACTACTTCCTGAAACATCAGCGAAACACGTGCTGCACTGCCTCCAGATAGCCGTATCCGTAATAGCGGTCGGGCAGCAGATAGCACCCTTCTATCCACTCATTCCAGGCGTTTATCATGATGAATGGCGGTTGATGCGGATGCTTATCCACATATTGCTTTGCCTCCTCCAGGAAAGACTCAAAGGCGCGCGGGGTCTGGTTGTAATGGGTAATGTCGTTCTCTCCCTTTGCGGGGAAACGCGGCGAGTCGTCCCACCCTATCGACACGGTGGGAAATATGGGAATACTGAACGCTTTTTCCCACTGGTCGCGTATGTTAATGCCCATAGCGCCGTAAGCGAGATAATCTGTGCTGAATCCGCCCATGTTATAAAACGCGTGGCTGTTGATGCCCAGTTTGTCTATCAGTTCTTGCTGAGCCTTGATGAAGTCTTCGGGCATGGAGCCTACTCCTCCTTTATTCTGCTGGATGTGCAGCCCTTTGAAACCGGCCTTCTTCACCTCGGCGCGGAAATAGTCCATCGCCTTGGCGGCCTCCTCTATAGTGCCGAAACTGCGCACGAATTGGTTCATATCGAAGATTCCAAGCACCGGGCAGCCGTCTATCTTCACGTAATTATTGCGCTTAAAATAACGGTTGATGAGCCTTGCCACTATCTTCTTGAATTGCTCCTTAGTCACCTTGGGGTCGAAAAGCAGTGTGGTGTCGTCGCCATAGATGTGATAGTTCCAGTAATTCCTCACCACCTCATGATTGGCCCACATGAGATAGAAATTCATTTTCTCGTTGTTTTTGGCTCCCAGAAATCCGTCGTTAAGCGCTCCTTCCAGATAGGGATAGTCCATAAACCAGTACCAGTCATACACAAATGTATTCACGCCATATTTCAGCGCCGTGTCTATCCACTTCTCCACCACCCGCGGGTCATCATCGTGCTCGTAGCCCCACAGTGGCTGCTTGGGCTGATAGTGCCCAGGAAAGCGGGGATTCCCTTTCTTTATCACTTCCCACTCGCCATTGCCCTCTGGCCACAGGTATTTATGACTCAGTGAATCATCGTGGCACGACGGCCACACATAGGCGCACACATAGTAGTCGTCGCCGCTGGCCGGACGGTCTTTTCCGGAGCATGGCACGGTGAGTGCCCAAATCATCGCACAAACTGTTAACAGCAATTTTTTTTTCATAACATTTCCCTTTATCCCGTATCAGTCATTGGGATTTTTAACCCGATTCGGTCAGTAGGATTTATGCCAGAGCAGATTTTATTTTGAGAAGGTTGCGAAGAGATTGTCGAAGGCATAGCGGGCTATGGTGAGACAATTTCTGAAGCAAGATGCCGAAAGAAAACTGTTATGGCATAAATAGACATTCTAAAACCGCCTTTTGTCGGCCTAATGACCTTCGGGTTTAATTAATATATCGTCGGCCTATTGACCGATTTGGGTTAATTATTTCCGCAAATATTTTTGTACATGACAAAAAGTTAAAAAATAACTATAATTAACTGATTATCAAGTAGTTAAGTGTTGCATAAGTCCTTAGAAATTAGTAACTTTGTAAAGAAAAACTACCAATTTTTCGATGAAGAAAGCTACTAATTCCAAGAACAGAGACGAAATTAGCAAACTTTTTCCAATCATGCAAGAATATTTTGGACAATCGATGAACCTGGCGCGCATCAAATTGATGGCCCTGCTGCTGGAGGCGCTGGTCAAAGCGCAAACGGTGAACCTGGTCAGGCTCGCCAATGTGTTCCCCAGCGGCTCGGAAATCACCATTAAGCGCGCCAAGCAAAAGGTGAAGATAGTGCAGATACCTCACCACAATTTCGCGCACACACTGCGCCACAAACTGCTCTGGGGCAAGTAACACCGCCAATCGCATGGGTTGAGGGCGCGTGGGATGCAACACAAATGAGCGAAAACTCAATTTAACTCAAGTTTCTAAGGTTCAAAACATTATAAAACTTGAAATTTCCATATACGCTTAACGTGGGTGATTGTTTCTGTCATGTTTTTGCTATGGGTTGTGGTTGATCTCGAATGCGAACAGGCAGAAAGCAAGCACCCCGATTTTTTAAATGTAGTTACCATATTTTGCAATTAATAATTGGATTTTAAACTTTTTTTACTAT
>CADADP010000046.1 GCA_902786725.1 uncultured Bacteroidales bacterium | reverse complement strand
TGACGCAGGCGGCATCGACGGGCAACGATTGAATAAACTGAGAGAGCGACTGGGACTTAGCCGTGACGACATGGTGGTGGGCTTTACAGGCCGACTGGTACGCGACAAGGGCATCATAGAACTTGTGGAGGCGTTTAAAGCGCTGAAAGCTGATGTACCACGCCTTAAGTTGCTTCTTGTGGGTATGTTTGAGCAACGGGATGCACTGCCAGGCGACTTAGTGAAACAGATAAGCGATGACGCAGATATAATACACACCGGATATGTGGACTACAACGAGATCGAATACTACTACTCGCTGATGGACATCTATGTGCTGCCAAGCTACAGAGAGGGGTTCCCTGTATCGGTTATAGAAGCTGCAGCTATGGGGTTGCCGGTAGTAACCACCAAGGCCACAGGTTGCATCGACTCGATTATTGACGGGGAAACCGGTCTTTTTGTTGACCACACAGCTCAGAGCCTTTCCAATGCCATCAAGAGATTACTGCAAGACCCAGCATTAAGAGAGAAACTGGGCAGGCAAGCACGAGAAAATGCGCGCAAGAACTTTGATGAGCGCACTGTGTGGCAATACATTGAGAAATTATATAATAATTAGACGGCGACATGAGAATACTTATTACCGGTGTTCATGGCTTTGTGGGCACAAACCTGGTGAAAGAGTTTAAGGCCGACAACGAGATTTACGGCCTTGATATTGTGAGCCCGGACAAAGAGGGCGTGGTGAAGACCCTAAGTTGGGATGACCTTACCATGGGCCAAGTGCCAGAAGTGGATGCCATAATTCACTTGGCCGGGAAAGCGCACGACACTAAGAACAGAAGCGCGGCAGAGGCATATTTTGCGGTGAACACCGAGTTGACCAAGAAGATATTTGACTACTTTCTTGCCTCAGGTGCCAAAAAATTCATATTTTTTAGTTCGATAAAAGCTGCAGCCGACAGCGTCCCTGACGGGACCACACTGACCGAGGATGTTGTTCCCACTCCAATAGGCCCGTATGGAGAGAGTAAAATCCGAGCAGAGGAATACATCCGCGAAAAGTTTGATTTTGCCGACAATAGTTCTAACAAACAGGTGTATATACTGCGTCCTTGCATGATTCACGGCCCCGGCAACAAGGGGAACCTGAATCTGCTCTACAGTGTGATTGCTAAGGGAGTACCCTACCCTCTTGGAGCTTATGACAACCTTCGCACATTCACATCGATTGACAACCTAAAATTCATCATACGTAATTTGCTCACAAGCAGCGAAGTTGCCAGTGGCATATACCACATTGCCGATGACGACGCTCTATCGACTAAAGAGCTGGTGCATGCCATAGGCGAAGGTATCGGGAAGAAAGCCATGATATGGTCAGTGCCCAAGTGGATAATAAACTGCGTGGCCATTGTAGGCGACAAGATACACTTGCCACTGAATAGCGAGCGCCTGCGCAAGCTCACTGAGAATTATGTGGTGACAAACAACAAGATAAAGCAAGCCCTTGGAGTGGAACATTTGCCGGTGAAAGCAGCCGAGGGCATACGCCGCACAATTGAAAGTTTTAAGAATCAAGAAAACAAGTAATGAACGCATTAACCGATAGTCCGCTGATTTACGCGGTGATATTTGTGATTCTGCTGGTGGCAGAATTACTCTACTTTAAGATAGCCGACCGCTATAACATCATAGACAAGCCAAACGAGCGGAGCAGCCACACACGTATCACGCTCCGTGGCGGAGGTGTGGTGATATTCGCCGGAGCATGGATATGGGCCGCATTCTACGGGATAAAAGGTCACGAGGTGTTTCTGGCGGCACTCACTATTATAGCCACAGTAAGTTTCCTTGACGACATAGGCGAGGTGCGTTACCGCTTGCGTCTGCTTCTCCACCTCACAGCCATGACAATGCTGTTCTGGCAATGGGGTATGTTTTCGATGGAATACTGGACCCAGCTGCTGGTGGGCATAATAGTAACAGCCGGAATCATCAACGCGTTTAACTTTATGGATGGCATTAACGGAATTACCGGGGCATATAGTCTGTCGGTACTGTTGCCACTATATTTGCTTAATGAGCGAATACAATTCGTCCCCGACTCGCTGATATACGTTACGGCGATAGCGGTGGTGGTGTTCCTGATATTCAACTTTCGGAAGCGGGCTCGCTGCTTCTGCGGCGACGTGGGTGCGGTGAGCATAGCGTTCATTATTGTGTTCTTAATCGGGTCACTTATATTCAAGACCGGCGACTTGAGTTACATAGTGCTGCTGGCGGTGTATGGTGTGGACACCGTGCTGACCATTGTGCATCGTATAGCGCTTCACGAATTCATATTCTACCCCCACCGCAAGCACGCATATCAACTGATGGCCAATGAATTGAAGATACCGCACCTGACGGTAGCCACATTCTACATGGCCTTGCAGCTAGTGATTTCGCTGGTGCTGGTTTATCTGCCTAAATGTCATTATTACTACGCTGCACTGGTGATTTTAGCGCTTAGCTTGGCATATATGCTTTTCATGAAGAAGTATTATCACCTGCACGAAGAGTACCTGAAGAGTTTGGAAGAGAAGCAGAACGCAGAAGAAAAATAAATAAAACAATCATACAAGATATTTATGGGTAATTTCGTAGTATCATTAGATTTTGAGTTGATATGGGGCGTAATCGATCTCCCTATGCTTGAAGGCTACAAGGGCAACGTGCGCGGCGTTCAGCAAGCCATTCCTCGGCTACTTGAACTCGCTGACCGCTATGGCATTAAACTAACATTTGGCGTAGTGGGATTTCTGTTATTCAAGAACCGGAAAGAATTAGAGCCATATCTTCCGGAACTCAGGCCAAGTTACCTCAAGCCCAACATATCTCCATACACTTATATGAAAAATACCGATGTGGATAATGAGTGCCACTTTGCCCCAGACTTAGTTGCAATGATAAAGCAGCATCCACAGCATGAATTGGCCACACACACATTCTGCCACTACTATTGCATGGAAGCCGGCCAGACAATTGAAGAATTTGAGGCTGACCTGAAATGTGCGCTGAAGATTGCACAAGAAAAAGGTATAGACTTGAAATCGCTAATATTCCCACGTAACCAATGCAAGGCAGAATATCTGAAAATTTGCAAAGGGCTAGGGTTTACAAGTTACCGAGGTAACGAGACAAATATGCTACACTCTGAGAACTACGAAAATGTGCCCGAGATATTAAAGCGTATGCTCCGCCTGATTGACACATATTTGCCCATAACCGGCAGCAACAGCAGCACGGTGGAAGAAATGGAGAGCGACGTGATAGCCAACATACGCGCAAGCCGATTTTTCAGACCGTATTCCAATACGCTGAGAATTATAGAACCTCTGAAAATGCGGCGCATACTGAAAGAAATGACAAAAGCTGCGAAAAAGGGGAATACATATCACCTGTGGTGGCATCCTCACAATGTGGGGATTAACCAAGAAGAGAACTTTGCTCAAATTGAATCAATATTCCGTCATTATAAACGACTGAACGAAGAATATGGTTTTGAGAGCAAGACAATGAATGAATTAGCAAATGAGTTGAAAGGCAATGGATAAAAAGCGTATAATCCTTCTGTGCGACAGCAGCGAACTAAGCGAAGTAGTGTATAACTACATCGACGAGCTATACGGAATAGATTATGTAATCGTGGACAATGCCGTAAGCAAAAGTACGATGATAAAACGAAGAGCGAAAAAGCTGGGTTGGCTCAAGGTTATAGGCCAGTTACTTTTCATTCTACTTGTTTCAAAGCCTTTATCACTATGTTCGCGAGGTAGGATCCAACAAATACTAAGCGAAAACGGGCTAAGCAATAAGCCCATACCCGAAGAGAAGCGAATGTGCGGCTATTCTATCAACGACGAACAAGTCATACAAAAATTAAAAGAACTCAACCCCGACCTGATATTAGTGAACGGGACCAGAATAATCTCAAAGAAAGTGCTTCAAAGCGTGACCTGCAGTTTTATAAACATGCACGTTGGAATCACTCCTAAATACAGAGGCGTTCATGGAATGTACTGGGCGCTTGTAAACAGAGATTATGAAAACTGTGGAGTTACAGTTCATTACATTGATGAGCATATTGATACCGGAGATGTAATATACCAAGCTACGGTCACCGGAACGCCCAAAGATAATTTCTGCACATATCCATACTTACAAGTATGCGAAGGTGTCCGCTTGTTTGCCAAAGCGATAGAGGACTATTTCAGCGGGAGAATCAAAACCATTGACGGTACCGCGGAAAGTCACCTATGGTCACACCCCACTCTTTGGCAATATCTTCGTTTCAGAATCGGCAGAGGCGTGAAATAGAAATTCACGAGGCTCAAGATATAAGGCGTGTGCTACTAATACTAAGTTTCACACGCTTTTTTTTGGTATCCGTCCGAAATCGGCCGTCGGGTGAATGAGAGTATCCGTCCGGAAGCGGCCGCTTTCGGGCGGATACGATTTAGAAGAAGAGTTGGGTGCCCCAGATGACGAGGGCATAGCGGATGAGTTTGCCTATTGCCATGGCAATGAGTACGATCCACTTGTTGGCTCGCATGAGTCCAAGTGCTACTACGATGGCGCTGCCGAGCACCGGGATGAAACCGAAGAAGGCCATCCACGCGCCACGTCCGCTGATGAAGCGTTCTGCCCGGTGAAGTTTCTCCTGGCTGACGTGAGCATATCGTTCTATCCATTCCGGATTACCGAGAGTGCCGAGCCAGTAGCAGGTCATGCCGCCCGCCACGTTGCCGGCCAGCGCCCACCACAGGCACGCGAAGGGGTCGAGGTGCAGAGGCCCAACGCAAGCCACAAGTATAGCTTCCGAGCTGAGCGGGACGATGCTACCGGCAATAAATGAGCCGATTAGCAGACCCATATAGCCCCATTGAACAAAAAACTCGACAAATGCGTCCATAGGTGGAATGATTGTGTTTTGGTGGTACAAAGTTACGGAGAATTCGGGATTATTTCACTAAAGGTGGCGAAAAAAGCCAAAAGCCAAACGATGTGACGGGATTTAAACACAAATGGGCGCAAATGTCACGCAAACATTAGGGATGAAAGAAAGATTACAGAGAATGTGGGTGGAATATCAGACTACAAATGACAAATAGAATAGGGATAAGTGGGGGTGGGGATAAGTGGGGCTGGAGATAAATGCAGAAAATGACATTGACAAGGGTGCTGATAAGGATTAACTTTGCGGTGAAATTCCGTGCCACGCAATAGCACTTGCGTCGGGTCGGAGCGGTAATGGCGATGAATGGCGATGAAGTGGCAGGAGGATTTGCGAGAATGATAGGAATTTTGTAACTTTGGGGTGAGAAAAAAAGACTCACATAACCAAAAGCGGAGAAATTTTAGACATAACAAACACTTAAACAGACTGATTATGAAACGTATCCTCAACATTTTGCTGATAGCATTGTTTGGAATTCAGGTGGCTTGCGCCACGAGTGACAATAGCCGTGACGTGGCCGAGGCAACAGCCCTTGCAGGGCGTCTGAGCGGCCGTTTGGCTGAAAAGGTGACTTTCGAGAAGATTGCGGCTGAGAAAGGCAACGATGTGTTCACGTTGCGCAACGAGGGCAATCGCGTGATAATAGGCGGCAACAACGCCAACTCGATGGCTGTGGGGCTAAACCGCTACCTGAAGAAATACTGCAATGTGACGGTTTCGTGGTATAGTGATATCGCCGTGGAGTTGCCGGTCGAATTGCCCCAAGTGAAGGATGAGCGAGTGACGAGCCGACTGGGTCAGCGTTTTTTCCTTAACTACTGCACCTACGGCTACACGATGACCTACTGGGGCTGGCGCGAATGGGAGCGTTTCATCGACTGGATGGCGCTGAACGGCATTAATTTGCCGCTAAACATCACCGGCCAGGAGGCTGTGTGGCAGAAAGTGTGGATGAAACTGGGAATGACGGCGGAAGAGACACGCAACTACTTCACAGGGCCGTCGTACTTGCCCTGGCATCGCATGGCCAACATAGACCACTGGTGTGGTCCCCTACCCCAGGAATGGCTTGACGGGCAAGTGGAATTGCAGCAGAAGATACTGGCACGCGAGCGTGCGCTGAATATGCGGCCCGTGCTGCCGGCGTTTGCCGGACATGTTCCCGGCCGTATTAAGGATCTGTTTCCCCAAGCCGACATTAAGCAGCTGAGTCCGTGGCAGGAGTTTCCCAAGGAGTGCCTCACCTACTTCCTTAATAGCGAAGACCCGATGTTTGCCAAGATTCAGCGCATGTTCATAGAGGAGCAGACGGCACTGTTCGGCACCGACCATATCTACGGATTCGACCCATTCAACGAGGTGGACCCGCCAGTGTGGGAGCCTAAGTACATCAGCCGGGTGACCAAGCACATGTACCAGTCGCTGGCCAAGGTGGACAAGAAAGCCGAGTGGCTGCTGATGGCATGGTTCTTCTTCTACAACAAGAACTGGACCGGCGAACTGGTGGAAGCAATGATGAAAGCCGTGCCCAAAGGCCGACTTACGCTGCTCGACTACCACTGCGACAACACAGAGGTGTGGCGTATGCGAAACAAGTTTCACGGGCAGAACTACCTGTGGTGCTATCTGGGCGACTTCGGAGGCAACACTGTGTTACAAGGCAACCCCAAGGCCTCGTCGGCACGGCTTGAGACCGCACTGAAAGAAGGCGGCAGCAACCTGCGCGGCATAGGTAGCACACTTGAAGGGCTGGACGTGCAGCAAATGGGCTTCGAATGTATGTTTGAGCGCGCATGGAACTTAGCAGAAGACAACCAGACAATAGTGAACAGCATAGCCGACCGCCACGCCGGCAAGGCAAACGACGACGTGCGCAAAGCATGGGAAATCCTTTATAACGACATTTACATTCATCCCGGAGGAAATCACGGTGAGATGATGAACTGGGAGCCGACGCTCGACAAGGTGGACTGGCGCAGCAAGGTGGATGTGGATTACGATAAGCTGCTGAAAGCGTGGAAGCTGCTGCTGAAGCCCGGGGACCTGAGCCGCGACGCGATGAAGATTGACGTGATAGTGGTGGGACGACAACTGCTTGACCACAAATTCACAGCCGAAAAAGAAGCGTTCGACAAGGCATTCCACAACAAGGACCTGGCAAAAATGGCCGCACACGCCACCACAATGCGCGAGATACTGGCCGACGTGGACAAGCTGTGCTCGACACATAGATACTGCACTATGGAGAAATGGATAGACCTGGCCCGCTCGCTGGGCAAGACGGCAGAGACCAAGGACTTCTACCAGATGAATGCCACAAAGATCATAACCACATGGGGCGGCAATATCAACGACTACGCCAACCGCAGCATCAGCGGTCTGATAAGCACCTACTACGCAAAGCGTTGGGAATTGTACTTCGACGAGGCATTCGCAGCTGTGAAAGCCGGGCGCCAGTTTGACAAAGACGGCCACCACAAGCGGCAACAGGCTCTGGACGAGAGTTATCGCTATGAGCCACATGGCAAGGACTGCACAGACACTTACGACTTGCTAACCCTTGCCAGGCTGATATGCGAGAAATACTTTGACTAAAAACATGCTACTACTAAACTGATGAGGCAAACGTTAACAGTAATGTGCCTGGCACTGTATCTGACATTGTACCAGGCACTGAACATGAACGGCACTAACACCGACGAGGCCCAAGCGCTGGCAGAGCGACTTAGCTGCCGGCTGACAGAGAAAGTGGAATTTGAGCAAATCGCCGCTGCGAAAGACGGTGCCGACGTGTTCACGCTGCAAAATCGCGGCGATAAGGTGGTGGTAGGCGGCAATAACGCCAACTCGATGGCCGTGGGGCTAAACCGTTACCTTAACAAATATTGCAAGACCACGGTGTCGTGGTATGGCGACATAGACGTGGAGTTGCCGGCCGAATTGCCGCCGGTGGATGAAGAACGGGTGGAGTCGCGCGTGCCTCAACGTTTTTTCCTCAACTATTGCACCTACGGCTACACAATGACGTTTTGGGGCTGGCGCGAATGGGAGCGATTCATCGACTGGATGGCGCTCAATGGCGTGAACCTGCCACTGGCCATTGCCGGGCAGGAGGCAGTGTGGCAAAAAGTGTGGATGAGGATGGGAATGACCGACTCGGAGACGCGCAATTATTTCACCGGCCCGTCGTACCTGCCATGGCACCGCATGGCCAACATAGACCACTGGTGCGGTCCGTTGCCCCAGGAATGGATTGACAGCCAAGTGGAGCTGCAACAACAAATATTGCGGCGCATGCGCTCGCTGAACATGCGGCCTGTGCTGCCGGCGTTTGCCGGACATGTGCCCGGTCGCATCAAGGAGTTATATCCCCGAGCCGACATAAAGCAGCTCACACCGTGGAACTACTTTCCGGAGGAATGCTACACCTATTTCATGAATAGCGAGGACCCGATGTTTGCCAAGATACAGCGGATGTTTATAGAGGAACAGACGGCGCTATTCGGCACCGACCACATCTATGGGTTTGACCCGTTTAACGAGGTGGATCCGCCAGTGTGGGACCCGAAATACATAGGCAAGGTGACGAGGCACATGTTCCGCTCCGTAAGCGCAGTGGATAAGAAAGCCGAGTGGCTACTGATGGGCTGGTTCTACTACTTTAACAAGAACTGGACCACCGAGCGCGTGAAAGCTATGATGGATGCAGTGCCACGAGGACGCCTGACTATCCTTGATTACCATTGCGACATGGCTGAGGTGTGGCGGCAACATGACTCGTTTGGCGGGCAAAACTACTTGTGGTGCTATCTGGGCAACTTTGGAGGCAACAGCATTATGCAAGGTAATCCCGGAGAAAGCGGGCGGCGACTCGAAGAAGCGCTGAGACAAGGCGGCAAAGGGCTAAAGGGAGTGGGTTGCACTCTGGAGGGCTTGGACTTGCAGCAGATGCCCTATGAGGACATTCTGAGCCACGCATGGAACTATGGCGCCGACGACACGCAGAGAGTGAATGAGATAGCCGACCGCCATGCAGGCTGTAGCGATAAGAAAGTAAGACAAGCATGGGACATAATCTATAACCAATGTTACACCCAAGCAAACAGCGGCCACGGAGACCTGATTAACACCGAACCGATGTTTAAGCGCAAAAATATCGTGTGGCGCCCCTCGGAGCGGGATGATAAAGCCATAGCCAGGGCGGCAAGGATACTGCTGAGTGTGGACAAAGCCGAAAGTAATGCGATGCGAACCGACATTGTGGTGCTGGTGCGACAGTTGCTCAACGACAAGTTCGTCGCTGAAAAGCAGGCATTTGACCACGCCATGACAAACAAAGATGAGGCGGCGATGCGGCAGCACGCCACCATGATGCGAGAATTGCTCAGCGACGTGGACCGCATCAACTCGCACTTGACACACAGCACAATGGACAAATGGGTGGGACTGGCACGCGACTATGGCGACACCGAGAGGCTGAAAGACTATTACGAGATGAACGCCACACGGCTGATAACCACCTGGGGCCCCAACCTAAACGACTACGCCAACCGTAGCCTGAGCGGCCTAATTCGCACCTACTACACACCTCGCTGGGAGATATATCTGGACGAGGCTTTCCGCTCGGTGAGAGAAGGTCGCGACTTTGATGATGACGCGAATCACCGTCGGCAGGAGGTGTTTTCCAAACGATACCGCTACACGCCACCACGAGAAGGCCACATTCCCGGCACAGACCTGCTGACACAGGCACGGCTGATTATGAGAAAATACCAATTCTAATGACCGATTTGGGTAAAAAAGAATAAATTCTTTTTGTTCTGCACTCGATTATCCGTAACTTTGCAGCGACTTGCAAAGCGCAGGTTAAGGGGTGCTGCTTTCTGTGGCGAGCGATAGTGAGCTACAACAGCGGCTGAGATTATACCCTCACGACCTGATCCGGATAATGCCGGCGAAGGGAACTGACAGCATAAAAAGATGCCCCTTTTTGTGTATTTATCAAAACTTACGAGATGAAAAAACTGTTTTTATTGCTTGTCTTGGCAGTGTGTTGTCACGCAACCGGCGCGTCTGAGGAGAAGACCGACAGCGCATTCAGCAAGCAGCTGAACGAGTTGACGGTGGTCTCGACACGCGCCACCGCTAAAACACCTATCGCGTTCACCAATCTGGACAAGGGCCAGATAAGTGAACTTAATCACGGCAAGGACCTTGCGTACTTAATCAGCTTGACGCCATCGGTGACGATGTCGAGCGACGCGGGAGCGGGAATAGGCTACACCGGCATTCACATTCGCGGCACCGACCCCACACGCATCAGCGTCACAGCCAACGGGGTGCCGGTGAACGATGCCGAGAGTTCTCAGCTCTACTGGGTGAATATGGGCGACTTTGCGTCGAGCGTGCAGTCGATTCAGATACAACGAGGCGTAGGGATCTCGACCAACGGCCCGGGAGCGTTTGGCGCGTCACTGAACCTGCTCACCGATGCCATAGGTAGCACGCCGTTTGTTAGCGTGGACGCATCGGGCGGCAGCTACGGCACACACAAGGAAACAGTGCGTTTCTCCACCGGCCTGCTGGGTAATCACTGGGGATTTCAGGGGCGACTGTCGAACATAGGTAGCAACGGCTACATCGACCGCGCCTCGAGCCGGCTGAACTCCTACTTTCTGCAGGGCGGATATTTCAATGGTGGGACAACGCTGAAACTGATAACATTCAACGGCACCGAAAAGACCTACATGGCATGGGACTACGCCTCGAAGGCTGATATGGAAAAATATGGCCGCAGCTATAACCCGTCGGGCAAATACACCGACGCAGACGGCAAAACCGCTTTCTACAGCAACCAGACCGATAACTACCACCAGCAGCACTATCAGTTGTTACTGAACCAGAATATCGGAGCAAAACTGACACTGAACGCTACACTTCACTACACTCACGGCGATGGCTACTACGAGCAGTACAAGACCGACCAGAAACTGTATAAATACAAGATTGACGGTGGATTGCGCGCCGATGTGATAAGGCAAAAAAAGATGCGCAACAATTTCTACGGCATTGTAGCGTCGCTCAACTATGACAACCGGAAGAACCTGACGGCGAACTTTGGCGGCGCGCTGAGCAAGTATGACGGCGACCACTATGGAAAAGTGCTGTGGGTGGGAAGTCAGTACTACTGGGACGACGATGACAACAAGGTGTTTGTTTCCGGTGGCGATAACCTGTACCCCGATAAAAAATACTACGACAACAACGCCCGGAAAGTGGACGGCAACATCTATGGTAAGGTGAACTATGAGTTCGTGAAGGGACTGAACGGATTTGTGGATTTGCAATACCGCCACGTGAGCTACAAGATGAGCGGCACATCGCAGGAGTACGACGCCAACAAGGTGCAGATGCCGTTGGAGATGAACCGAAAATATGATTTCTTTAACCCTAAGGTGGGACTATCGTACCGATTCGCTGAGCGGCACACGGCCTACGCGTCCTACGCGGTGGCACACAAGGAGCCCACGCGCAACGACTTTGAGGACATGCTGGCCGAGAGTAGCCAAGTGGTGCCACAGGCCGAGCGGCTCAACGATTTGGAAGTGGGCTACAAATACGATGGCCGAAGTTTCTACTTTGGCGCGAATTTCTATTACATGGACTATGACAATCAGTTTGTGCTTACCGGAGCCCAAGACTCGAACGGCGAGATGGTGGCGCGCAACATCAAGGACAGCTACCGCCTAGGCGTGGAACTGGAGGCCGGCCTGAAGCCGATAAAGGGATTTGAGTGGAATATCAACGCCACGCTGAGCCGCAACCGCGCCAAGAACATGACAGTGACCGTTATCAACGAAGACTGGAGCGAGAGCACAGCCAATGTGGGCGACACTCACCTGTCGTACTCGCCCGACTTTATACTGAACAACACACTTTCCTACAGCATTAAGGGCTTCAAGGCCATGCTTATGAGCAAATATGTGGGCGAGCAGTATATGACCAACTCAGGATTTCGCAAGTATCTGGAGAGCGACGGCAGTTACACCAGCGCTATGATAGACGGGGCGTTTGTGACCGATCTGGACCTGAGTTACACATTCCGTCTGAAAGCTATCAAGGGCATAACGCTGGGTGTGACAGTATATAATCTGTTCAACAAGAAATATGAGAGCAACGGTAGCTGCTCGATGAACTTTAAGCGAGACGGCGACCGGATTGTGGCTTACAACGGGGGATGGGCATGGGCCACGTATTCGGCGCAGGCTCCAACTCATTTCCTGGCCCGCTTATCGCTGAATTTCTAACAGCTTAGCTTATAAAACCGGTAATTATGCAAGAATTTCTGCTTAGCCACTGGCTCGACATCACCACCACCCTACTGGGACTTGCCTACATACTGCTTGAATACAAGGCCAGCGTGTGGCTGTGGGCTGTGGGTTTTGTGATGCAAGCACTGGGCATAGCGCTTTACTACGACAAGGGGCTATATGCCGACTGCGCTATGGAGTTCTACTATCTGGCAATGACCATCTACGGTTTTTTCCACTGGGCGTATGGCGGCAAGGCCAGGCATAGCGGCAAAGATGTGCCCATCAGCCATTTTCCCGCTCGCATGGCGATTATATGGCTGGCACTGGCATTGCTACTATGGGGCGTAATCTACTGGTTACTGGTGACGCTGACCAATTCCACCGTGCCTGTGGCCGACTCGTTCACCACCGCGCTGAGCATAGTGGGTATTTGGGCTCTGGCGCGCAAGTATCTGGAACAGTGGATAGTGTGGATTGCGGTGGATGTGGTGACTTGCGTGCTCTACTTCCACAAGGACATACCATTCAAGGCCACACTCTACGGACTATATGTGGTGATTGCCGTGGCCGGATATTTCAAGTGGCGCCGCTTAATGCAAGAGCAGGAACGCCCTAAAGAAACTGGCGCAGCGGGTTAATAGAACTTGTTATTAGACACGTATCGCTTGGAGACAAAGCGGATATTATTGAGCAACTGCGATGGGTCAACGTTATAGAAACGATTGCCCATAACATCGAGCGACTCGAAGTGCATTTTGCTTGGGTCGCCCCCCGACCAGTTGGTCATCAACGCTCCGGCCGGCTTATCCACCTTGACGGTGTTGCGACTGAACCTCAGTGAGCCGGTCTGCGCCCATGTGTCGAGCAGGAATGCCGATGAAGTGCTATGGAATGTATTGTCGGTGAAATCCAAGTCAAGCCGCTCCACGTCATGGCACATGATGCGAGTGTCGCCATCGAACGAATTTTTGCGTGCGGTGATACGCACCGGTGCTATTCGCGAGCCACAGTTCAACTTAGAGAGCATATACAGCCCCTTAAACGAATTTCCGGTGAGAGATACTGAGCCGCCATTCTCCCAGGGCTGAATCAAAATAGCTCCCGATGTGCCGGAGGCGAAAAACCGCGAAGGCTTGGCCAAGGCATCGAGCGAATTGCCACGGTAAGAGACTTTCCCGCCATTAATACAAATGTGCGCATAGGCCGACTCGCGCCATGACGTAGCCATTTGGCACCGAGTGATGAACGAATTGTTGTGAATATAGATGGAATCACTACCGATTGATGTGTCATTCACCGTGATGTCGGAATACCACGTATCGGCCGCCTTGGCACCTGGATTAAGCTGAATGGTGTTGTTCTGGAAGCGCACGTTGGTGTGATGAGTGTAGCGGTCGAAAGTGAACGTGAGCAAATTGTGCATAGGCACATCGATGACGAACTTATTATTTTCCATGATGAAGTCTTTCAGTTCGAATTGCACTTGGTCGTCGCCCAAATTAAACAGATTCAACGTAAAATAGGTGTCGATTACGGTGTCGGTGGGATTCTTACCGGTGTAGCCACCGGCGTAGAACTCGTTGTTAACCACACGAATATTTTCCTTAAACGTGCGTCCTGTGCGATTCTGGGAGTCTTTCTTATAAGCATCGTCGGAGTATCCGAAAAATGAGAGCGTCTCATCGTTACCATACTTATAGAAGCGGTTATTCTCTATCAGCACATTGCGCGTATCGCCTCGCACTGATATTCCACCGCCTGCATGGCAGTTGTTAAACGTCTGGAACAAGCAGTCGCGCACCACTATATTGGAACATACGCGATAATCCAAATTCAAGACATAAGCATTATCAACGTAAGTATCAACCCGCTCAAACACAGCCTTATGCACGTGATAGTGCTTAAAGAGGTAGCGATTATCGAACTCCATCCACCACAGGCCCTCGTGAGGCGCGAGACCCATCGACAAGTCGTGTATCCACACCGAAGTGGTGGCCGGCAAGTGCGGCTTGAACCCAAAGAAACAATCGTCGGTTTTGTTGTCACTCTTGAGGACCGTGATTCTGGTTTTATCGCGTCCTGCTCCAGCCACCTCGGCATTGCACAGGATATCCACATTTCCGTCGATAAAGAACTCGCCAGGGCCAAAACTTATAATCGCAGTGTCGGTAGCCGCAAGTCCACGCACCTGGCGACGCAGAAAATCGGTAAATGGCTCGTCTGATACGGGCACGGATATGCGACGCGTCACAGCATGAGCGCAAATAGGCACCAACAGAGCCATTAAAAGCAATGATATGATAAGTTTTTTCATCAGTTGTTAGAATAATTCATCAGTTATTATTTTGACAAATTTACAAAGATTTTCCGTTTAAACGAAAAAACTTAGGCCGGATGTGTTGCGATATAAAAACTTTTTTGTAACTTTGCAGTCGCTTAGTGAAACTACGGCCGCCCATCAGCAAGGGCGGAAATTCGGCACCAAAGCACTGGAGAGGTGGGTGAGTGGCTGAAACCAGCAGTTTGCTAAACTGCCGTAGGGGTAACTCTACCGCAAGTTCGAATCTTGTCCTCTCCGCCAAATGTGAAAGAAACGGTCTCGACGATAGTTGAGGCCGTTTTGTTGTTATCGCCCCGACAGCAAGCTCGCTTGTTGTCGGGGTGATAGCAATAAAACGAATGCACCGCCAAGGTGCCGTTTCTTTCACATTATGCAGCGCCCCCGCGGGAGCGCACACGGGCGAGAGTGGCGATACGACGCTCATTCTGGGTGCCCCAGTTGTTGTCCGAGTTTGCCAGCCATGATTCCCGTAATCATTGCGATGAGCTCATCTGCTGTGAAGGCTTTGCCGTCGTCGGCAAAATTGACTTCAAGCACGATGTTTGACGGGGCGGTGCCACCTCCAATGGGGAGTTTCAGCAAGTCGCCCGTGAAGCTCTCTTTTTTACAGCCTAATGACCGACTTTCTTTGTTCCCGTGAGGAATTAATTGATAATCAGCTTGCCAGTGGTCGTGTAACCATTGCTGCCTTGCACCACATAGATGTAAGTGCCTGGGGCAAAGCGACTCGTCGTAAGGTGAGTCTTGCGGCTGCCGCTCTTTATGGTTTGAGTGTGCACAAGTTTACCTTCCATGTCAATCACATTCAACAGCGCATCGTCAAGAAGGGTGTAGTCCCAGTTGACCTCAATGCTTGCAGCTCCATTCGAAGGATTTGGCGAAACGGATGAAGGATTTGAATCTGCGTTAACAGAGTTAATACCTGATGACTCATCCTTGATAATAAGTCCATTGCTAAAAATGGTTCGTCCTTCTACGTAAATTGGATTCATTGTTTGGCCCCAAAATCGGGGGACATTATCGCTTGGGATTTCTCCCAATATGTTACTATTTTCATCAACAATAAGAAAAAGTTCTTCATTATTGTTGTTTGAACAACAAACAACACATTCAAAAAGCTCTCTCTTTGTGAATAGATTTCTTGAAAAATATATCTTTGGCCCCCCCGCATCGGGTTTCATGCTTCCATATTGCCATGACATCAGAATAATGCCGCGATATAGATCATTATTATTATAAGCATGATCCTGATCCATAATAGAGTAACCTTGCGGTATTGTTATTGTGAAGGAGCGCTGAATGGTTGAAAAATCAAGATTATAAACCTCAACTACGATGTTGTTGCTTGATTCAGCTCGATTTATACTAACTGGATAAAGCGTTTGAGTTTTAAAATCAAACGCGGCAAAATCCCAATCTCCTCGAGATGAAGATGTTGAAAATTTTGACATATCCAACTTAGTTATTGTCAATTCGTAGGCGCTTGCTGCGGTCACTATGGTAGCAGCCAGTATTATGAAATTTAAAATTCTTTTGCTCATAGTTTTGAGTGATTAGGGGAGTTTTGAAAAATCAGTTACGATAAAAGAGGCAGTGGCTTTACGAATACTCCTTTTAGTGGCAAGTGACAAGGAATATTTGCCAAGATTCTTGCTGCCGGGTTTTGTTACACATGAAGCGATTTTCACAAAATCCATTGAGTTGATAAGCCAAAGGGTGTCGTGTTGCTTCACATAGAATACAAACCAGTAGTTCGGGCGGGGATTAGGGCAGGAAATAGCAGCAAATAATCCGCCCTCAGTGAGCGATTTAATTTGCAGCTCCTGGTAAATGCGTGAGGCATCGGGATTGACACTCTTTGTGAGCACAAGCGCGTCAACGCCATGGTCATCTACGGTAGGCAGATAAACTTCTCGTTCTTCAGCAAGCAGCATCGATAGGATTTTATGTTCTGACGACTGACCTAAATACATGCTTTTGTTCGCCATAAGCAAAATAGTTTTTATTCACCACTCAGCCCAAAGGGTGATTGTAGTACATAAAAAGCGTGGACTACATTGCCACACCTTTAGCTGATGGTCTTAGGAAACCTATGGTAGAGATATGATAAGCAGCTCACGCTTATAGCGCGAGAACCGCTTTGTTATCATCCTACCAAGTTTGAAAAGTTCCTAAGTTCTCAACTAAGAGTGATAAGCAAAATGCTTCTTTATTTCAAAATGTCGTGGATTGTTTCCAATCCAATTGCGAATATACAACATTTTTCTTATTCGCAAGGCTTTTTGCTATGTTTTTTTCAGAAAGTGCTGATTTTGCAGTGGATTTCACATTCCGCTCATCAATAATTTGTACCTTTGTGGAATCAAAATGAAACCATTATGACGAAAGATGAATTACTGCAAAGGCTGCAAGATATAGAATGGGAAGACTTTGAGTGCAAGCAAGCGAAGTCTGAACTTCCCAAGAGCGTTTGGGAGACCGTCAGCGCGTTCAGCAACACATCAGGTGGCTGGATTGTATTGGGCGTTCGCGAGGAGAAGGTCGGGAAATCCAGGACCTTCGTTATTGAGGGCGTGGGAAATGCTGAGAAGTTGGAGCAGGACTTAATTGGCACATTGCGCTCCAAGTCGAAGTTCAATGTCACAATTTCTGTTCGCAGTCAAAAGTATGATTTTGACGGAAAAACCGTTCTTGCGTTCTTTATCCCATCGTCTACTGTCAAGCCGGTTTATTACAACAACAATCTTGGCAACACGTTCATTCGCAGCGGTAGCGGAGACCAGCACGCCAACGATGCCGAAATCGCAGCTATTCAGCGCGATCAAGCATTTGGCAGTCGGTCTGAGTTGGAAATTAACGACACAAGTTTCAACGACATCAACCATGAATCGTTGCAAACGTTTCGCCGTCGCATTCAGCAGTACAACGAAGCACTACCATACAACCAACTTGGCGATGAAGAGTTTTGCCGAAAAATCGGCGTCACATTGCATGGCAAAATGACATACGGCGGATTGCTCATGCTCGGCAAGCGTGATTCGATACGAGAACATATCGGAAACTTTTGGATTGACTTCATCGAGATTCCGGGCGATTCATCAGCCAATGCCAACGAGCGGTACACTTACCGCATGGCGGAGCAAGAGAATATTTGGGAGTCGTACAAGGTCATCATTCAGCGGTTACGTTTGTATGTTGATAATCCGTTTGTGGCACGGGAAGGCGGATTTGCCGATGAGGACAACTCGCAACTCTATTGCTTGCGTGAGGGATTGGTCAACTTGTGTGCCCACACCGATTATTTCAGCCCGATGCATCCCACAATCCGTGTGTTTGACAACCGCATTGAGTTCCAAAATCCAGGCACGTTTATCGTTGGTATTGACGAGGTGAAAGCGCACAACGTGTCATTGCCACGAAATCCGACGATTATCAACCTATTCCGCTATGCAAGATTGTCTGAAAATGCCGGATATGGCATTGACAAAATCGCCAAATGGAAAGAACTCACCGGTAGCGATGTGACTTTTAAGACTACTTTGCTGTATTCTACAGTAAGTTATTTCCTGCCATCAAAAGGTGGTCAGAAAGGTGGTCAGAAAGGTGGTCAGAAAGGTGGTCAGAAAACGGCTGACCGGTTACTGACAATCCTTGCTTCCGAGCCAACTATTTCAAGAAAAAAGTTGTCTCAAGTACTAGGTATTTCACCATCTGCAATTCAGAAGCATATAAAAAAGCTAAAAGAAAATGGAACACTTATTAGAATTGGTGGGGCTAAAGGCGGTTGGTGGAAAGTCGTTAAATGAAATAATCAACCATTGTTTTCAATTATCAAAATGAACAATTTTCAGCTTTTAGTTAAATGACGTGATTTCGTTGTCAAATTAAAGGTTTATTAACTTACTGTCAAGTTCTTGCAGAGTATCCGTACTGAGACGATATGGGGACGGTAATATGCCAAAAACGGGTCAAAATAGGCAAATGTGTAAAATGTAACTGATTGATATTCAGGGCAAGAGTTTTCTCGGAATATGTGCGGTAAATCTTGTCCTCTCCGCCAAATCAAGGGTAACAAGTTGCAGCGCAACGAGTTACCCTTGATTGGTTAGAAAACCATAGACGCCATATAGACGGTAACAAAAAAATATAAACGTTGAAATTAAAATATTTATGAGGATTGCATAACTACCGTTTGGGATTGCCGCGCATGCGCCGGTAACGTAGCCACGTGCGGCCACCAACTCGCTCACCGTCCATCACCATGAACGACTCGTTGCCGTCGGCAAGGCGAGCGTTGAGCTCGTTGATGGCTGCCGTATGCTGCTCCATGTAGGCGGCCACGAGCAAGCGATATTTACGTTTTGTTTACGGGCCGACTGTTAGCGGTGCAGGTGTTTCAGTGCTTCTGCCTTATCAATCACCACCCACACGGTATCCACTACGTGCCCCTGCCGGCCGGTGACTTGACGCAAGGGGTTGGCGAAATCACGGTCCAGCACCTCCACGTCGTCAATGAAGTAGTCGGTCTCACCACGGTTGGCGAAGACATTTTTCAGCCCCCACACCGCATGATATTTAACTTTTACTTTCCAGCCTTCCACCTGCGCCTGATAGAGCACATTGATAAGCGAGTCCTGGTCGGTTCGGTCGTTGTCGAACGAGAACTGGAACGGCTCTCCGCTGGTATTCATTCCTGTCTGAGTGAGGTTCATGCGGCCTTCCCACGAGTCCCAAATAACACCTTTCTTGGCAAACTCAATGAGGTTGCCCACCTTTTCGCCCTGCGAATAGTTTTCTTTGCAGCTACTGAAAGTCAGCATCAGCACTGCCACCATAGCCATTGATAAAATGTGTTTCATAATCAATACGGGGTTTTATTGTTCATAACCTAAAAACATTACTGCAAAAATCGTGCCAAGTTCCACACATTTTGGAAGTAAAATCTTCCGGACACCAAGTGCGGGCAATATCAGGCTTGAAAAGTCACTTTTTTTGCTTAACTTTGCATCGCGTGAGCCATAACGGGACATTTTCGACTCTTAACGAAACAATTAAAAAACAATAATTATAATGACCGACAACAAACACCTGCAACTCAACGCGAACCCGGTGGTGCGATTCTTGCAAAAGCCGGCGGCGCAGTTTACACGTGAGGACCTTATCCGCTATGTAACCGAAAACGGGATTGAAATGATTAATTTCATGTATCCTGCCGGCGACGGCAAACTCAAGACGCTGAATTTCGTGATTAACGACATGGATTATCTGGAAACCATTCTCACTTGCGGCGAGCGAGTGGACGGGTCCAGCCTGTTCTCGTTTATAGAGGCCGGCAGTAGCGACCTTTACGTGTTGCCACGCTACAGCACGGCATTCCGCGACCCGTTTGCCGAGGTGCCCACGCTGTCGCTGCTATGCTCGTTCTTCGACAAGGACGGGAACCGCTTGGCCAGCGCCCCCGACTACACCCTGCACAAGGCTTGCAAGGCATTCCGCGAAGCCACGGGAATGGAGTTCGAGGCCATGGGCGAGCTGGAATACTACGTGATTTTTGACGACAACGAGCAGTTCCCCGCCGTGGACCAGCACGGCTACCACGAGAGCGCGCCATACGCCAAGGCCAACGAACTGCGTGCCCTTAGCATGAAATACATTGCTCAGGCAGGCGGCCAAATCAAGTATGGCCACAGCGAGGTGGGCAACTTCGTCCAGGACGGGCTGGTGTATGAGCAAAACGAGATAGAGTTCTTGCCGGTTCCGGCTGAGCAAGCCGCCGACCAGCTGACAATAGCCAAGTGGATTATCCGCAACCTGGCCTATGAAAACGGCGTGAACGTAACTTTCGCGCCCAAAATCACCACCGGCAAAGCCGGCTCGGGGCTACACATCCACATGCGTATGGTGAAAGACGGACGCAACATGATGCTCCACAACGGCATGCTCAGCGACGACGCACGCCGCATGATTGCCGGCATGATGGACCTGGCTCCGGCAATCACCGCCTTCGGCAACAAAAACCCTATGAGCTACTTCCGACTGGTGCCGCACCAGGAAGCTCCCACCAACGTGTGCTGGGGCGACCGCAACCGCTCGGTGCTGGTACGTGTGCCACTGGGATGGACGTCGGGGGTGGATATGTGCTCCAAGGCTAATCCTCAGCAACCGGCAAAGGATGTGGACACCACACTGAAACAGACCGTGGAAATGCGCTCACCCGACGGTTCGGCCGACGTCTATCAACTGATAGCCGGCCTGTGCGTAGCTTGCCGCCACGGATTTGAGATAGACAATGCGCTGGAGTTGGCTCAGAAAACCTATGTGAACGTTAATATCCACGACCATGCCAACGAGGGCCTACTGGAAAAACTGGCACAACTGCCCGACAGCTGCGTTGCCAGCGCCAACTGCCTGGAGCAGAAACGCGACGTGTTTGAACAATATGGCGTCTTCAGTAAAGCCATGATTGATGGCATATTGCGCAACCTGCGGTCGAAAAACGACCTCACATTGCGCGCCGACATCCAAGACAAGCCCGAAGAGTTGCAAAAACTGGTGGAAGAGTACTTCCACTGCGGATAATATTCTCAAAACACATCATCACACACATCAGTGGCCTACCGGGCTAAGTTAGGTAGGCCACTGATGTGTTTTTATGCGACCCATCTGACGCCATTACACGAGCCGCAGGCTGCCCACGTAAATCTAAGATTATCGCTCGCCAACCATCACTTTGCGCGTTTTTGTCGAGCCGTCGCTATAGCTGGTGGTGACGATGTTTACGCCGGCGAAAGGCCGGGTTGCTGAGCGTCCCAGCAAGTCGGTGTAGGTAATGCCGATAACGTCAGGTTGGGTGTCGGCGGCAAGATCACTGATGGCGGTAATGGTGCCTGAGGCCGGTGTAGCGGTCCACTCAAGAGTGAAGTCGCCCAACGAGCCGGTGGGGTCGATAGCGTTTTTCACATCGTAAGTATAACTCACTGTGCCCGTGGCCTTATTATCCTGCTCGGTGGCATCGGTCAGCAGCAAGATATCGCCGGCCACATTTGCCGGATCCACATCATCGGCAGCAGCCACACGTTTGTTACCATGAACCACTGTGCCACCGGTCCAAGCCCTAACGTTGTCGATGGCAAAAGCGGACTCCGCACCATCGTGATTGGTTTCTGTTAGACGGTAAATAAGATCATGCTCATCGGTGCCTGTAGGAGCACCGCCAAGGCGCAGGTAGTAGTAACTGTCGTAGATAGGATTGTTGGCTTGATCATATCCCACGATGGTGAGAGCCGACTCAGCAGTGATTCCGCTTCGCAACTGGCCGCTATAATTGAGCGAAGTGAGAGCCGTGTTCGCACTTAAATCCAAGTCGGTCAGGGCGTTGTTAGAGCAGTCGAGTGATGCCAGGCGTTTGTTACCCGTTAGGTCGAGTACAGTGATATCGTTTCCAGAGCAATTAAGCGAGGTCAAGGCCTTGAAGTTCTGGATTCCTTCGAGCGACGCAATGCCACAGGACGAGCAATCAAGGGCCGTGGTATAGGCCAGTTCATCTACACTATAGACGCCATCGGAACCGGGCTTGACCGTGCTACCCGACTGAGAGGTATAAGTGAAGTCGCTCAGCAGATAGGAGCGCAGGTTGGGGTCGGGCACGGTTGTGGCATTGATGGTGAACGACTGGGTGAAAGCCTTTTCCAGTGGAAATCCAGTTTCAGATACCTGAGTAGCCGGAAGAACGAGATAGGCCTCATGGGCCCCGCTGGTAAAAGAGCCACCGTTGGCCGCGCCATAATAGAAGCCTATTGGGCGGTCGCCGTTGAGACCACGGGATAGTTTATAATATTTTCCGCCGGAGGTGGCTCCGGTAGTGACAGCATCATTGTCGGAGCCACGCAACTGGTTAGCCAGTGCGGTGGCGCCGCTTGTGGCGGCATTATCAAATTTGTAGATTGCGCCGCGCGGAGCTTTAATCACAACGGGGGTGTTGGCCGGAATCACATCTCCGGCGATATAGTTGCGCGCCGCCACAAGGCTACCGTTGGCCTCGCGGAAAGCAGTAGCCGTCAGGGTGGTAGGCACTATTAGTGCCTGGTCGCTGTAGTAGAGCGATGCGTAGGTGGACTCGTCCACGTGCAGAGTCTTGTAGCGAGGACTGATTTTAATGTTACACGCGTTTCTGCTTGTGATGGTACACTCGTCCTTGCTGCCATCGCTCTTAACAAGATACACTTGCCCTATGTCGAGCGATGCCGTGCCATCGTTTTTCCATACAAGTGTCAGTCGCTTCACGGGAGTGATTAGAGCCTTAATGGTACTCATCAGTTTTGTGGTAGTCAACTGATTGCGCGACACAACGCCGATTTCTTTGTAGGTAGCGTCGTCGCTATAAGCGCGGAACGTGATGACGCTGGTGGGCGTTTTTGTAAACACGATTTCCACTTTGTCGTAGAGCTCGGAGATGTCGGTTTTGCTCACGATGAGGTTTATTTCGGCCCATTTCTTAGTGAACTCCACGTGCGTGCTGCCGCCATAGTCTTCATCGGTGATGATGATGGGCTCATAGTCGGAACCGTAGTAGGCCTTAAGTATGCACTCGGCCAAGTCGGGCTGATTAAAGGCCGGCAAGGCCCGGTAGTCTTTGTCGGAGAGGCCCATCCAAAAGAATGTGGCGATGCCGTGCTGCTTGGCGGTTTCCACGAATATATCCGCAAAATCGAGCATGTGCTGTCGGCGAGCGTCATAGTCGGATGTGGCCGCATCCACTTCAGATGTGCTCCACTCACCGATAATCACCGGCACACCCAAGCGCTGGAACAGATGCGTCTCGATGTCCTGCATCATGGTGTTGATATCGGCTTGGATTCTCTCAAGGGAGCGTTCGCCCACGATGGTGCCGTTCTCCTTCTCAACGATGGGTGGGTAGGAATGGAGACCAACGATAATGTGACCGGCATCGAGCTCGGTCTGAGGCAGAGATAGGTTTTTGAGAGGCTCCTGGATATAATTGCTCCAAGTGCCACGACCGTCGCAGCCCCCATAGGTGTTTACTATCAGGTTTCGCGTGGCGTTGTTGCCTCCGCTCTGCCTAACGGTTCTGATAAACGCGGCGGCATAGTCGTTCACTGCCCGGTAGGCATCGGCAGCCGTCTCGGCCTCGTACGAAAGGGCCGCGAATGACGCGTAATTCCACGAATCGTACTTATCGAGCAATTCGTTATATCCCTCAAAAATCAGCAGAGGCCCATAGTCGCGGAAGCGCTCGGCCACCTGCCGCCAAATGGCGCAAAACCGAGCCTCGTTGGCCGCGAAATTATCGCCATCGGCCTTGAGCCATCCTTTATCGGTATTGTCGGGGTCGGAATTATTTCCAGTGTCGTGATGAACATTGATAATGCAGTACATGCCCTGATTGATAACATAATCCACCACCTCTTGGACTCGGTTGAGCCACTCATCGCTGATTTGGTTGTTGGCATCGAGGTGTGGATACCACGTTACGGGTATGCGAATGGCATTGAAACCGGCCATTTTCATCATTTCCATGATGCCCGGCTCGGTTACCGGTTGCCCTTTCGATGTCTCAAGGGCCTTGATGGTGGTAAAGGACTTTTTGTGAGCATCGAGCGAGTTCCCCAGGTTCCAGCCCACTTTCATGTTCCGCACGGCCTCGGTTGCGGTTTCAAACTCGGTTTGTGCCTGCGCGGCTAAAGCGACAAAAACGGTTATAAGTATGTAAATCAGTCGGTTCATATCGTGTCAATATAGTTTTATCTTATGACTTATTATTCCGGAAATGTAGCCCGCATGCACTGCGGATACGCCAATTACCCCTTTGTTTAAGTTACAAAGTTAACAAATCTTAATGAAAACACAAAACTCTTTGGCCACAAAAATCACGGCTATCCATTCAAAAATTTGATACCGAGGGCCATATCGACTATGGTGTAAAAAAAAACGAGACGATTGACAAATGTGGACGCGCCGAGCGACCGAAGCCGCGCGACGCGTCCACTAAGCGATATTACGATGAGGCGCAATTACACGCCCATCACACTGTTGGCCAGAGCCACCACGTCGGCAACGTCCACTGAGCCGTTGCCGCTAATATCAGCGGCTTCAATGACAAACTTTTCGGATGTATCGCCCATAACATGGTTGGCCAGCGACACCACGTCGGTAATATCCACTAAGTCATCGCCGTTCACATCACCGATAAGCACAGTCTCGCCTTGCGACTCCTGAATATTGAGCGGGCAGATGCAGTAGCCTTCGTAGTAATAGACAATGCCCTCCACATCGTAGCGCGTGGTCTCGTCGTATTGCGCTGCGCCCATGTATTTGAACAGGTCGTAGATTTTGATGTCGGATATCAAGATATTTTCGAGCCGCACATACTGGCAAATGTCGCTCTGTGCGAATTCGGTGCCGCGATGCAGCAGTGGCTGCTGCGCGTCACCGTGGCGGGTGGTAAACGCGCCGCCGAGACGCAGTTCGGGATTGCCGTAATAGTCTTTCATATAGCCCATTGCTCCAGTAAGCACATCGCCGTTGGTGAGTCCCTGACCATAGACGTTACCATTATCGTAGAGCATCATGGCGCCTGTCTCGTCGCGCACAAAGATGTAGCGGTCGTATTTCTTTGTCACTGCCACAGGGCGCAGGTAGCACGCGGTGAGATCGGGCAATGTGCGCGCCTGAGCCACAGTCTTGTAGGTATCCACGGTGAGTAGCACCTGCACTTGGGTGGTGGTTGAACCGCTGGTGAGCACCAGAGTGTCGGCATACTGCCCCACCTCTGTGGCACTGAAGCGCACTGTCACAGGCGCGCCGTCGGCACTGATTGTGGCTTGGTCCACCGAGAACACTCCACCATGCTTCAGAGCCACAGTGATGCCGGAGCTAAGATTAGACCCATCCACATCAATCGTCTTTTCGCCGGTGACAACCTCTCCATCAAGCAATTGCGTGCCAAAGTTTACGAAATTGGCCGTAATGAGCGGAGTGCCGTCGTCCACCTCTTGCTGCTCGCGATAGATAGCCACGGGAGCATAGTCGGTAGTGGAGTAGCAGGCAAAGATGGGATGCCCGTTGGCTCCGGCCGGATTATACTGCAGATACTTGCTGCGCGAGCGGCCTGTGCTCTCCACTGTGGCTGCGCCAGTAGGCAACACGGTCACGTTCCACAACCCGTAGTCGCCGTATGAGGTACTGGTCACATCGTCCCACACTGTCAGATAGTTATTATTACCGCTTGTGGGATTGCCGCCACTGGCCACAAGATACCAGCCAAGCGCGTCGGCGAAGGCAAAACGGCCATCGTCGGCCTTAACCACGGTATAGACATACTCCGAGCGAGCGCGGATAGTCTGACGGTCGGCTCCATAAACTGCCGTTTCGGCAAAGATATTATTACGACTGTTATACTCGTCGTAGAGACCCATCATATAGTTGATGCCTTCTTGCGCCACCCCGAAGATGATTCGGTCGCCGTCGGCCAGAGTGGAAGCGTCGGTCACGAGCCGATAGACCGATGTGGAAACCGCCGGATTGTTAGGGCTGCCATTATCGGCCTTGATGGTGATGGAATTGATGTAAATTCCGTTCTCAGTGCAATCCACCGTGAGTTTCACTTTACCCGACTGCTCGGGAACAATGAGTTCCACATCGCGGTTATACACACCTTGACCACTGGCCTCGGGGCGCGTCACCTCGTGCGAGACGGTGGCATTCGAGCCCACGGTCACGTTGATTGCGCCCTTGCCCTTCGACGAGTTCTGGCAATAATTCACTATCACCTGGCGCACGTTGCGAAACTCAATCACCGACGTAGCGCCGGCTCCGGTCGAAGTCCGCTTCACTCCCACGCCACAGGAGTATAGCCGCCCCTGCGCATCGGTGTAGCCGGCCGAGTAGTCGGTAGCCTCTTTGTCACACACCCAGCCGTCGGTCTTGCCGTCGGTGTTCACCGTGCCCACGGCACTGGCCCATTTCAGCGACTTAAAGGTGTAGGTTGTGGTAGTGGCCTGAGCCACAATAGTCAGCAGCATCACTGCCGCAAATAACACAAAAATTCGTTTGTTCATCTTGCTTCGTTAAGTTTTTATCAGTTTCTAAGGCCCATTACGTTTTGGGACCACAAATTTAGCCATTATTACCGGTTGAGCGGTAAAAAACGCGAAAAATTTTGCTTATGACAACCTAAACACTTATTGCATAAACATAGCGAGTACACAAATTTTGACATGAGGTCATCGCTACTCGCGAACATATGGTGTTATTGACATTTTCTTCTACGCTCAAACTTAGCAATTTGTATTCCGCAGAGAAGGTGGCAGTAGCACCTGCATCAGATGTTTGGCACTGTGGACATTGTTTCACGTGCCTACCCCCCGTATATGAAGTGCCCCCCAAAAGTTGGACGGGTTAAACATTAATGGCTTAGAGAAAGAGTTCGGTATTGCACCGGGCTCTTTCCTTTTAACCTGGATTTGATTCTTTTATTGTTGTAATAGTCAATATATTCATCCAAAGCCTTCATGAAGGCTTCGGGCGATTCAAACTGTTCGGCATATAATAGTTCGGATTTCATAATCCCGAAGAAGTTCTCTGCCATGGCATTGTCAAGACAATTTCCTTTGCGTGACATGCTTTGCGTTATGTGATGGTCATCCAGTCTCTGACGATAACCAAAGTGCTGATATTGCCATCCCTGATCGGAATGCAAGATAAGCCCGTCGAGGTTGTCGAACTTGGCAAAGCCGAGTCCGAAGCTGTCCGTTCAGGCAACAAAGCGTATAGTGAACATCAGCGGGTCGAAAACGCAGAAAGCCAAGTCCGAGAAATGCTGGGCATCCCGGAAATCAAAGAAATCTGGGAGAGCATACAGCAGAAAAAGGAAGCCTTCAGAAGGCAGATTGACCAATGGATAGAAGATGGCGTTGCAGCTATCATGGAGTATGCAAACGGCAAAGACAATGACTTCCATCAAAAGCAGGGTAACGCTGTTGCATGGGGTATCATTGCTGAAGCATTCAGGTATGGCCTTGACCCGACTGACGAAAAGCAGCGCAGGATGGCTGCCGCCTATCTGTTAGAGAAGGTGTCATGGACTGGCATTACTGACTCAAAGGCTAATCTTACAGCACTTCGCACCAGACAACTCTGTGATGCCATGATGGTTACCAAAGATTTGATGGAGAACTTACTCCTTGCCGCTGGCGGCAGGGCTGGCATTAGTACACAGGTGGCGGTGGTTCTAATGGTGAGCTTACCAACTGGGACGGCACGAAGAAAAAGACTGGATGGGGAATAGGCTGATATATAGATTGCTGTGTCACACTAAGCAAAATCGTAAGAAAGTATAAGTAAAAAAATAACTCACTTGCAGGTTTATCGGTCAAAGCTCACCTTTGTACTACCGTTAATATTGACGGCAATGTTTAAGCCCCCTGTAAAGGACAGGTGCTGAAAGTTATGGCTAAAGATAGCAAAGGACGGAAGTTCAATCGCATCCCAGAATATGTCAGAAAGCAGAATGGTAAAACCGTTCATGTAAAGGCTCATATCAGAAGCAACAGGAGCGATTGTAAAGGAGAACAGCAACTTGAAATTAGCCACGGCGGTATAATCGTCGTGGCTAATGGTCTCAATATAATTTGCAGTGGTATCTTGATTCAAAGCCGAACGCTTTTTTATTGCCAAATGAACTTGCTGTTAGGAAATCGTTTTGGAGCGAGAAATAATATACACCATCTTTCTCTTCAAATAGTTTCTTTCCGTTCCTTCCTTTTTCTGGAATCATGTCTTCAATGGTATCCCAAGGGTCAGTTGAGAAAGCATAAGAAAAAACATCATATTGGATGATTGTGCCTTTGGGAAGCGATGCTGGGAAAATGGAAAGGTTTTGCAAACTATGGAAGGATGTTTCAGCCTTTTTCTTTGGTGGAATCAGGACGTAGTCAAATCTGTGGAATTTTTTGTTGCGCAAAGTGTTGCCTATAGGACTCACAGATTTTACACCTTCATCGGCATTGTCGCAATAGAATAACATTAGACTGCTGAGGTCTATGAAGATGTGCATATCGGTGTTGTTTTCCAGCAAGAGAGCCAATTCTTCATTGTTATAGAACACGCTAACTGACAAACCATCATTCTGTTCCCTTAGATAAGAATAAGTCCCAGAAACGCCATTCCCAAATCGTTCATTTCTCCATGTCCAATAGTCAATGTCAATGCTTCTTCTCTGACCTAATAACTCGTAGAACCTTTTTTCTGTCACATGTATAATGCCAAGTTTTTCTGAATCTGAAGAGTCCCAGTTTTCAGAAACGGTAAGATTCGTGTCACCACAATAGAGCATAACGTCAGTAAACTTCAAAGTCCTCTGACAATATCCTGCAATGCAAAACAGGAAAAGCAAATATACAGAGATAGCCCTTTTCATCTTGGTTACATAAAACGGAACGAATCA
>CADADP010000045.1 GCA_902786725.1 uncultured Bacteroidales bacterium | reverse complement strand
GCATTGCTGTTTTGTCCCGGAGTGTTCATGACGCAGACACCATGTGCAGTGGCTTGGTCGAGGTCGATGTTGTCGTATCCGGCACCGGCACGAACCACGACCTTGAGTTGCGGAGCGGCGTCGAAGACATCCTTATCCACCTTGTCGCTGCGCACGATGAGTCCGGCGCAGTCGGCAACGGCGGCAATCATATCGGCTTTAGTCCCCTTTTCCACGAGAACGAGCGAGTGACCGGCGTTCTCAATCACCTCCTTGATGCCGGCCACGGCAGCAGGAGCAAAAGGTTTTTCGGTAGCAACTAATATTTTCATAATAAAGATGTTTTTAGTGTATTAATGCTTGTTTTCAAAGTCCTTCATGGCCTCAACGAGAACGCGAACGCTGTCGATGGGCAGGGCGTTGTAGAGCGAAGCGCGGAACCCACCGACGCTACGATGCCCCTTGATGCCAACGATGCCGCGCGAGGAGGCGAAGTCGAGGAAGTCTTTTTCAAGATCCTTGTATTCGGGTTTCATGACGAAGCAAACGTTCATGATGGAGCGGTCTTCGTGAGCGACAGTTCCGACGAAGAGACGGCTGGAGTCGATGGCATCGTAGAGCAGAGCGGCCTTTTCGTTGTCGAGTTGCTCGAGGCGCTTGACGCCACCCATTTCCTTGTACCAGCGAAGAGTCTGGACTGCCGAGAAAATGGGGAGCACAGGCGGTGTGTTGAACATAGAGCCCTTATCGACGTGAGTGCGATAGTCGAGCATGGTGGGGATTGCGCGCTCAACTTTTCCGAGAGCATCTTCCTTGACGATAACGAAAGTGACACCTGCGGGAGCTATGTTCTTCTGCGCGCCGCCATAGATGATGTCGTACTTAGAGACGTCGATGGGACGGGTGAAGATGTCGCTCGACATGTCGGCGACGAGACGTACCGGCAGGTCGAAGTCTTGACGGATTTCGGTACCGTAAATGGTGTTGTTAGTGGTGATGTGGAAATAATCGGCATCGGCCGGAACGGTGTAGTCCTTGGGAATGTAGGTGTAGTTGTCGGGCTTAGAAGATGCTACGACATCGACTTGTCCGAATAGCTTAGCTTCCTTGATGGCCTTGTTGGCCCAAGTGCCGGTGTCGAGGTAGGCCGCCTTGCTCTTGAGCAGATTGAACGGGACCATGCAGAATTGCAGGCTGGCTCCGCCGCCGAGGAAGAGCACGTGGTAGCCCTGAGGGATATCGAGCAGTTCCTTGAAGAGCTGCTGAGCTTCTTCGATGACCGCGGTAAACTCCTTGCTACGGTGCGAGATTTCGAGGATGGAGAGACCTGTACCTGCGAAGTCGTGAATGGCTTCGGCAGTTTTGTTAATTGTGTACTGGCTTAGAATAGAGGGGCCAGCGTAAAAGTTATGTTTCTTCATATAAAAAATATTTTGAGAAATTAAAAATCGGGAGTAAATAGCTCACTCAGAAAGTAAGGCAAAAATACGAAAAAATGTTGCAAGATGCAAGAAGAAATGCCGATAGTTTTTTGTCAACGAAAAATGATAATGAAAAAGGATGAAGACGCTAATAGAAATTGGCGTAATTAGAGGGTTACAGGCAAAAACCTATGTTAGAAAGAAAGCAAATGGGATGATATAGTTCGTCTCCGGCGCACGTCGACTTGTGGCCGCCTGTCACCAAGCTGCGATCCCCATAGGGGCTATTGCATGGTGTTAATCACATCCTCTGGCCTCCTGCCCGAGCGACCTCTTCGAGGTTCGACTCCCAATGAGGCTGGTGGATTTTGAACACAAATTGCCGCGAATGTCACGCAAATTATCGGGAATCGGTTCTATAGGTCTTATAAGGCAAATGGGGCTGATAGGGGTGATATCTGTGGTGTGGGAATCAATTGCTTTGTCGGGGAGCTTGTGTATATGAGAAACATGTGTTAAATTTGCAGTAGTTCTGAGAAAGCATAGCGATGCGGAAGTTCTCAGAATAAAATATGGATGAGCGTTAGGGTGTTATCCCATTGAAAATCGGCAAAATTTCAAATGAGTAAAGATAATCACCAACGACGTTCATGCTACGCGTATAGTGATTTCCACACTGAGATGTGGGTAGCAATATGCAAGAGCGTGGACTTTGTTGTGTTATTTACTCGGGTGTTTGCCGATGCCTCAATGGTAACATAATTAAAGGTCTGCGCTTTTAGTGTATGTGTAATAATGACAAATAACTGATTATTAACTGATAAAATTGAGAAGAAATGGGAAAGAAGATTTACAAAACATGCGGAAGAGTAATAGCGATTGTTGCCGTCATACTGTGTTGCTTTAGTGCAAAAGCATCCACAGTAAGGGTGTTGATAGGCGATTTGTGGTATGTACTCGATGAAAGCAAATTAACTGCAGCTGTAGTACGAGAAGAATTAGAAGAAGGAGATGATGCATTAGTTTATAATAATGCACCACGTAATGATCAATATTTAAATCTTGTGGGTGATATTGAGATTCCTAAAAGAGTGAGCTATAAAGGCTCTAAATATACAGTTACATCTATTGCGCCGTTTGCATTTTACCGTGCCAGAAATCTAACATCAGTCACAATCGCAAATACTGTGACAAATATTGGTGCCGAGGCATTTTGTTACTGTTCGGGGTTGAAAAAAGTGAAAATACGAGATGCAGTTGATGTTGTAATACAGAGATTAGCTTTTAGTAACTGTACGAGTCTAACTTCTATAATACTCCCGTCAAGATTGAAATATATGGGTCTTGATGCTTTTAGTAATTGTAAAGCCCTAGAAAGCGTCACGTGGAATGCAAAAAATTGTGAATATTGGTGTTGGATTAGTGCAGAGGAAGGTGATTTAGATGGAATTACTTCTTATGATCAGGTGTCTGCATTTCGCGGGTGTGAAAATATCAGTTCATTCGTGTTTGGTGAGGAAGTTGAAACAATACCTAACGGTTTGTTGTGCTATGATGGATACAACAAACACTTCTCTAAAATTAAAGAAATAGTTATTCCTAATTCGGTGACTTCGATAGGTTATGGCGCTTTTACAGGATGTGATAGCCTTTGTAATTTAGTTATCGGAGAGTCACTTAGTAATATCGGAGAGATATTTAGTAAAATAATAGGCCAACCGTTTTCGTGCAAGAATTTGGAGTCTATTACGGTAAACGAGTTTAACAAAAATTTTGACTCAAGAAATAATTGCAATGCTATTATTGAAACAGAAACCAATACGCTGAGAGTGGGAAGTCAAAACACCATTATTCCAAGTTCGGTTACAAGCATCGGCGACATGGCATTTTATTATTGTAGCGGATTGAAGTCAATTAAAATTCCAAGTTCGGTTACAAGCATCGGCGACATGGCATTTTATTATTGTAGCGGATTGGAATCAATTAAAATACCAAGTTCGGTTACAAGCATCGGTTCTTATGCATTTTATCCTTGTTATTCACTAAAATCAGTATATACTGATATTCTTAGGCCAGAAAAAGTGGAATTGAGTGATGCTGCTTTTAACTACTATAAGGGAGTTTCCTTGCATGTTCCAAGGGGGACGGCAGAGCGATATCGTGCGGCTGACGGGTGGCGTAATTTTCATAAAATAGTAGAAGATATGATAAACGGGGATATTAATGGCGATGAGATTACAGATGTATCGGATGTGGTGGCGATATCAAACCACGTGTTAGGAGACGTTGGAACCACAATAGATTCGGTGATTGGTGATGTTAATGGCTCTGGCGCAATTGATGTAGCAGACGTGGTAACACTTGCCAACTATGTGTTGGGAGAATAGCCAATGATAAAGTAGGACTGAATTAGACCAGTGCCGATGTCGATGCAATAGCAAGCTGAGACATCGGTACTGTTTTCTTATGAGGGCATTGGACCAATTCAGATTCACGAAGAAATGGGCTATATGAGGATAATTAATATTTGTTGAGTAATATTAAATGAATAAGATTTTGAGAAGTGACAAAAAAGTGTGAACTTTGCATTTAATTAGCTGTGATGTGCCCGGATGTGGGAGACGGAGCGGTGAAAATCATTAAGAATCAGAAAAATAGGAAGACTATGAAGATAAGGACAATAATTGTGACGATGCTTGTGGCGGTGGCCATGAGCATAACCGTGGAGGCACAGAACAATGTGGCTGAGGAGATAGCCTGGGTTGTGGGCAGTGAGCCGATATTCAAGAGTGACATAGAGGAGCAGTACCGTCAGGCCCTTGCCGAGCGCGCCGACATACCCGGAAATCCGTATTGTGTGATACCTGAGCGAATGGCTGTGGATAAGTTGTTTCTGGACCAGGCTAAGATAGACACGATAGAGGTTCAGAGTTCGATGGTGATGAATATGGTGGAGAGCCGCATAAACTTCTGGATTGCCAACCTCGGCTCGAAGGAGAAGGTGGAGGAATACTACAATATGACGATGCCCGACTTGCGCGCCAAGTTGATAGACATGTACTCGGACCAGTACAAGATAGAGCAGGTGCAGAGCAAGTTGACGGAGAAAGTGAAGGCGACACCGGCCGACGTGCGTAATTTCTTTGAGAAATTCCCGACCGACTCGCTGCCGTATATACCGCGTCAGGTGGAGGTGCAGATAATAACGATAAATCCGGTGATACCACAGCAGGAGATAGATGAGGTGAAGTCGCGCCTGCGCGATTATACTCAACGCGTAAACAAGGGTGAGGCAGAGTTTTCGACTCTGGCGATATTGTATTCGGAGGACGGGTCGTCGATGTATGGCGGTGAGGTAGGGTTCAAGGGCCGCGCCGAGTTGCTGCCCGAGTATGCCAATGCGGCGTTTAACCTTAGCGACACGAAGAAGGTGTCGAAGATAGTGGAGACCGAAGCCGGATTTCATATTATTCAACTGATAGAGCGCCGAGGCGACCGCGTGAATACGCGTCACATCCTGTTGCGCCCCAAGATAGCCGAGAAAGACCTGACCGAGGCGGTGAGCAGACTTGACACGGTGAGGAGTGAGATACAGGGCGGTAAGGTGACGTTTGAGCAGGCGGCGATGCTGATATCGCAGGACAAGGATTCGCGACTGAACAATGGCGTGATGCTCAACGGCAAGACCCTGACCAACCGATTTGAGATGGCTGACCTGCCTGCTGAGGTGGCCAAGAAGGTGGATAAGATGAACGAGGGCGACATATCGGAGCCGTTTGTGATGATGAACGCGGCCACGAACCGCCAGCAGGTGGCCATAGTGAAGCTGATGAAGCGCATCGAAGGCCATAAGGCCAATATAACCGATGACTACCAGACATTGAAGGCCATCTATGAGCAGCACCGCAAGGGCGAGATAATAGAGAACTGGGTGAAGGAGAAGCAGAAGTCGATATATGTGTATATAGAAGACGGCTGGCGCAACTGCGATTTCCAGTATGAGTGGTCGGGGAGATAAGAGATAAGCAGACGGTGAGCAGAGGAAAGGACAAACATAAAACAGTGCCGGTGAGACACAGGAGCATAACAGCGTTCTTGTGTCTTGTGGCGTTAGCGTTTGTCTATGGCGCGTTCAGCCCTGTGGCTTGGTCTCAAAACAAGAAAAGCGTGAAGCGAGGAGTGGTGGCCGCCCAGTCCGGCGCGAAAGCGCGTCGTGTGAGCCGCATCACGCCACAGATTCCCGGCGCGAACCGATTTCAGAAGAACAAGGTGTTTCTGGAGAATGCCGACGTGCTGAGCGCAGACGAGCGAGTGAGCACAGACTACCAGGTGCTAAAAGGAAATGTGCAGTTTAGGCGCGGAGACATGTATATGTATTGCGACAGCGCGTATTTCTATGATGACACCAATTCGCTTGACGCGTTCGGAAACGTGCGGATGACTCAAGGCGACACGCTGACGGTGACGGCCGAGGTGCTGCACTACTATGGGGAGGACGAAGTGGCGCAGTTGCGATATAACGTGCGGATGGAGAACAGGAGTATGACCCTGCTGACCGACAGTCTGGACTATGAGATACAATCGAATGTGGGTTACTACTTTAACAAGGGGACGATAGTGGATAGTGAGAATAATGAGTTGTCGTCGGAGTTCGGACGTTATGAGTTGGACACGAAGAACGCGGAGTTCTCGAGCAACGTGCATCTGATAAACGACAAGTATGAGATGCTGACTAATCTGCTGAACTATAACACACAGACCCATATAGCCACAATAACGGAGGAGACTGTGGTGCTGAGCGATAGCAACACGGTCTATACCAGTAGCGGGTGGTATAATACGCAGACCGACGAGACGTCGCTATTTGACCGCTCGGTGGTGGTGACGAAAGACGGGACGACACTAACGGGCGACACGGTGTATTATAACCAAGTGAAAGGTATGGGCGAGGCGCGCGGCAACATGCTGATTACCGATACCACCCATAATGTGATGCTCGACGGGGATTACGGCTTCTGCGACGAGAACGAGCAGCGTTCGTTCGCTACAGGGCGTGCCCGAGCGAGAGAGTTTTCGGAGAAAGACACGTTGTATCTTCATGGTGACACACTGCGTTCGTTTCTTGACGCTGATTCGCTTCATGTGCTGACGGCTTCGCGTTTTGTGCGATTTTACCGAAAAGATATGCAGGGGTTGTGCGACTCGATGGCGTTCAACGAGAGCGACTCGATACTGCGAATGTATCACCACGCGATAGTGTGGAGCGGCAGCCGGCAAATAAGCGGAGAGGAGATAAACGTTCACTTTGTAGATAGCACGGCCGATGTGGCTCGCTTGCCCAACTATGGATTCATGGCCGAGCATGTGGGCGAAGACACATACTATAACCAGCTCAAGGGGAAAGAAATGGTGGCTTATTTCGAGAATGAGGAAGTGCGCAGGCTGGACGTGAACGGGAATGTGGAAGTGCTACTGTTCCCCCAGGAAAACGACTCGACGTATAACAAAGTGGTGAATGCAGAGAGCAGTTACTTGAAGATAGACTTGAAGCCCAAACAAGAGATAGACAAGATAACGATGTGGCCCGAGGTGACCGGAAAGGTGACTCCGCTGTACCTGGCAAAGAAATCGCAATTGTATTTAGACTCGTTTAACTGGTATGGGAGTCTGCGTCCGGTGGACCCGGATGATATATTCAATGTGAGCGACGAGATGCGTGAGTTGTTTGCCGCGCCAGACCCGAATGCCCGGCATCGCAGGAGCTCAAAATAGGAGGTGAGATATGAGTGACGTGATAAAATTACTTCCCGATTCAGTGGCCAACCAGATAGCGGCCGGCGAGGTGATACAGCGTCCGGCCTCGGTGATAAAAGAGCTGGTGGAGAACGCGATGGATGCCGGAGCGACAAAGGTGGATATATACCTGAAGGATGCAGGGCGTACGCTGATACAAGTGGTGGATAACGGGCAGGGCATGAGTCCGACCGATGCCCGACTGGCCTTTGAGCGGCACAGCACGTCGAAGATAACGAGCGCTGAAGACTTGTTCTCGCTGCGAACGATGGGGTTCAGAGGCGAGGCGTTGGCGTCGATAGCCGCGATATCGCAGGTGGAACTGCGGACCAAGCGGAAAGGCGATGAGTTGGGGACACAGCTGATGATAAGCGCGTCGGTGTGCGACAGTCAGGAGCCATGCGCGTGCTCGGAGGGCAGTAATTTTAAGATAAAAAACATCTTCTTTAATGTTCCGGCGCGGCGTAAGTTTCTGAAGAGTAACCAGGTGGAGCTTAGCAACATCATCAAGGAATTTGAGAAACTGGCACTGGTGAACCATGATGTGGAGTTTACGCTGACGCATAATGAGCGGCTGATGTATAAGTTGTTGCCGGGGACATTTAAGCAGCGAATAGTGGCACTGCTGGGCAATGCGATAGACGGGCAGCTGCTTCCGTTGACTGTGGATACGTCGCTGGTTCAGGTATCGGGCTTCGTGTGCCGTCCGGAGAATGCGCGGAAGCGAAACGCGTTGCAGTATATGTTTGTGAACGGTCGATATATGCGTCACCCATATTTTCACAAGGCGGTGCAGATGAGTTATAGCGGTCTTATTCCGGAAGATGAGCAACCTAATTACTTCTTGATGTTTACTGTGGCGCCTGAAACGATAGACGTGAACATTCATCCCACAAAGACCGAGATAAAGTTTGAGAATGAGATGCCGATATGGCAGATACTGTCGGCAGCGGTGAAAGAGTCGCTAGGGCGTTTCAGCTCGGCGCCGTCGATAGAATTTGATGTTGAAGGCGCGCCCGAGATACCGGTGTATGATAAGAGTAAGCCCGGAGAGATGCCGCCACAAGGCGTGGACCCAAGTTATAATCCATTCAGGGAGGGCAGGCGAAAAGGCTTCGCTAATCCCACCACCAACTGGGAGGAATTGTATAAGAACTTTGAGCAAAAGGCCGGCCGGCAGAATGACGTGAGACCGGTGGGTGCCGGAACAGAGATAAGAGAGGAGTCGGTGTGGGCCGAAAGTGAAGGCGACAACGCAACAACCGGGCTGACCTATATGCAGATAAAGGAGCGTTATATATTGCTACCGGTGCAGTCGGGCGTGATGGTTGTGGATCAGCACCGTGCTCATCTGCTGGTGATATATACAAGACTAATAAGCGAGATAGAAAACAAGGCAGTGTCGTCGCAGAGCGTTTTGTTTCCGGAGGTGATAAGTCTGTCGCCGTCGCAAAGTGTCATTTTGGCAAAGTTGGAACCAGAGTTGGAGCCACTGGGCTTCGGGTTATCGCGGCTGAGCGCGAATGAGTGGTCGGTGACGGCGATGCCTATGAGCATGGAGGGTGCGGAAGTGAAAGATGTGATACGCAGTGTGATAGACGCGGTGGAGAATGGCGGAGAGGCACCCGGGAGCGTTCTAAGCCGGCGAGTTGCGTTGAGTGTGGCCCGAAACGCGGCTATAAAGTATGGCCGGGCACTGGATGTGGAAGAAATGGAACGCCTTGTGGCCGACCTGTTGCAGCTGCCCAATCCCAACTATACACCGGATGGTAAACGAGTGCTTTATATCATGCCGATAGAGACAATAACGAAGAATTTTCAGTAACACAGGAGGCAGGAAGTATGAAACTGAAGAGAATGATAACGTTGGCGAGTGTGGTGGTGTGCGGAGCGCTGCTGATGAGTGCCGCAAAACCGCAGAAGAAAAAAGCGGAGCCAAAGACCGACACCGCTCGCGAGCTGTATATGGCCGGGAAATACGCTGATGCGTTGCCCCTGCTTAAAAAGCAGCTTGAGAAAGACAAAAAGAGTGGCTCGGTAAACGAGATGGTGGCGGTGAGCCTGTATAAGACGGGGAATGAGCCGGAAGCGAAGAAATACTTCCGCCAGGCGGCGAGTAGAGGCGTGAATGAGGCGTATTATTACCTGGCCCTTTACAGCTATAAAGATTATGATTTTGCCGGTGTTGACCGAAATCTGGGAGAATTGGACGAGGGGAAACTCTCGGAAAAAGCGCAAAAAGAGATTGCGCGTATTCACCGAGCCAAAGAAATGTTTGACCATGTGGAAAAGATAGTGGTGGTGGATACGCTGACATTGGCTAAAAAAGATTTCTTCAAGAGCTATAAGCTATCGGCCGGGGCCGGGCGGTTGTGCTCAGCATCAGAGTTGCCATTTGCCGTAAGTGATAGCGTGGTGGCCGGGTCGGCATTCGTGACCGGTAACGGCAAGTACGCGCTGTGGGCCGAAGCGGATGAAAACGGAGAAATGAAGCTATGCGAGAATAGCCGTCTGTTAAGTGGAGAATGGGACGTGCCAGTCCGGCTGGATGAGATGATAAACGGTGATGGCGATGTGTGCTATCCGTATATGATGCCTGATGGCATGACCCTGTATTATTCGAGTAACGGCGGCAACTCGATTGGAGGTTATGACATATTTGTGTCGCGAAAAGATGAAGAGACAGGCAATTTTATGATGCCTCAGAACGTGGGGTTGCCTTATAATTCGCCGGCCGATGATTACCTGCTTGTGAGAGACGAGCAGACCGGACTGGGCTGGTGGGCGAGCGAAAGACAAGGAGTAAAAGACAGTGTGACGGTGTATGTGTTTATTCCGAACACATTGCGTGAGAATTACTCGCCGGATGAGCCAAATCTGGATATATTGGCGAAGGTTAGCGACATAACGCACACGTGGCCCGCGGATTTTGACCAAGATTCGGTGCTGGAAAGATTGACTAAGCTGAACGCGGCGAAAGAGGACCAAGGAGGCAGCATCATGTTTGAATTGAAGCCAGGCGTGACGTATGAACGCGTGGATGACGCCAAGACCGAGAACGGGAAGCGGATGCTGAAGGAATATGTGGCCGAGAAGGCGAAGCAGGATAATGATGAGGAGAAGTTGAAGGCGCTGCGTGCAAGCTATGCGGTGGCAGGCGAGACCGAGCGTCGTGCAATGAGCAGCGTGTTGCTCCAGCTTGAGAATCAAGTGGAAAAACGAAGGGTTACACTTGCAGAACTCGCAAACCGGGTGAGGCAAGCCGAGAGTAAATGAAGGTTATGAATTTAAATGAGATATTGGCCGACGCGAGGTCGTATAATCTGCATACACATACCCAGTTCTGCGATGGACACGCTCAGATGGAGGAGTTTGTGAAGGCGGCGATAGAGCATGGAATTACACGATTAGGGTTCACGCCCCACAGTCCACTGCCATTTCACACCCCGTGCAATATGGAGAAAGAGAAAGTTGAGGCATATTTTGCCGAAGTTACGAGAATGCGGCGCGAATATTGCGGTAAGATTGAGATATATGCCGGAATGGAGGTGGATTTTCTGGACGAATGGGGCCCACGGAGTGAATATTTCGCGGAATTGCCCCTTGACTACAAGATAGGCTCAGTGCATTTCGTGCCGACACCGGACGGAAGTGGCGAATATGTGGATATTGACGGAAAACCAGAACGATTCACCGAAAATATGCATAAGGTGTTTGATGACGATGTGGAATGGGTGGTGCGCAAATACTATGAGCAAGCTCTGAAAATGATAGAACGCGGAGGCTTTGAGATAATAGGTCACCTGGACAAGGTGGGCTATAACGCGTCGGTATTTAGGCGTGGGATTGATAGAGAGCCGTGGTATGACACGCTTGTGAAGCGCGAGATAGAGGGCGTGATGGATATGGGCTATATAGTGGAGGTGAACACAAAGTCGTGGGAGAATCATGGCCGCATGTTCCCCGATGAGAGATATTGGGATCTGCTGCGGCGATGGGGAGCAACGCTGGTGATAAACAGTGATGCGCATTACCCCGAACTGATTAATGCCGGTCGCGAATACGCAATGCGGGAACTGGGTCTGTGACGCGATAATTCCGAGAGTGTGGGCATGGTGTTGCAAAATGGGATAAATTGCGTTATCTTTGTAAGATATTTGTCGCAAGCGAGACAGAAAGGAATAAAAGTAAAAAAATAATTAATAAAGATTAGAAGAGTTATGAAAGAAACTATTCAAAAGACGCTGAGAGACTCGGCCGCGATGCGCTGGACGGCGTTGTTGCTACTGGCGTTGGCCATGTTCTGTTCATATATCTTTATGGACATTCTGTCGCCAATTAAGGACCTCATGCAGGAGACACGGGGCTGGGATTCGACGGCGTTCGGAACGATGCAAGGCTCAGAAGTGTTCTTGAACGTGTTTGTGTTCTTCCTGATATTCGCGGGAATAATACTGGACAAGATGGGCGTGCGTTTCACGGCTGTTTTGTCGGCATCGGTGATGCTTGTGGGAGCCGTAATCAAGTGGTATGCCGTGAGTGATAGTTTTATCGGCAGCGGATTGGAGGAATGGTTCACAACGCATCTGAACTATATACCCGGATTTGACGAGCTGGGCGTGTCGCCGTTCTATGAGGGCATGCCGGCGTCGGCCAAGTTGGCGGCGTGTGGATTTATGATATTCGGCTGCGGATGCGAGATGGCCGGTATCACGGTGAGCCGCGGAATTGTGAAGTGGTTCAAGGGCCGTGAGATGGCACTTGCGATGGGTTCGGAGATGGCGCTGGCCCGTTTGGGCGTGGCTACGTGCATGATATTCTCGCCATTCTTTGCGCGCCTTGGCGGCGAGGTGAGTGTGTCGCGCTCGGTCGCCTTTGGGGTGGTGCTGCTGTGCATAGCGCTGATTATGACCATAGTGTATTTCTTCATGGATAAGAAACTGGACTCGCAGACCGGCGAGGCCGAGGAGAAAGACGACCCGTTCAAGATTTCGGATATCGGTCAGATACTCACAAGTAGCGGTTTCTGGCTTGTGGCGCTATTGTGTGTGCTCTATTACTCGGCGATATTCCCGTTCCAGAAGTATGCTGTGAATATGCTTCAGTGTAATCTTACGCTTGAGGCACCAGCCGCAGATTCGTTCTGGGCGAGCAACACTGTGACAATAGTTCAGTATGTGATAATGCTGCTGGTGGCCATAGCCGGATTTGCGAGCAATTTCCAGAAGAAGAAAGCGATGAAATACACGCTACTGTGTGTGTCTGTGGTTTCGCTGGTGGTGTATTGCTACATGGGGTATATGCGCCAGTCGGCTGAGTCGATATTCGCTGTGTTCCCATTACTTGCCGTGCTGATAACACCTATTCTTGGCAGTTATGTGGATCACAAGGGCAAGGCCGCCTCGATGCTGGTACTTGGCTCGTTGCTGCTAATTGCGTGCCACTTGACGTTCGCTTTTGTGCTGCCGGCCTTCAAGGGTAACGATCTGGGCGGAATAGTGATAGCCTACGCGACTATACTGGTGCTTGGAGCATCGTTTTCGTTGGTGCCGGCATCGTTGTGGCCGAGTGTGCCAAAACTGGTGGATGCCAAGGTGATAGGATCTGCTTACGCACTTATATTCTGGATACAGAATATAGGTTTGTGGCTGTTCCCGTTGCTGATAGGCAAGGTTCTGGACAAGACTAATCCTGATGTTGAAGATCCAACGAAGTTCGATTACACGTGGCCACTGGTGATGCTGGCGTGTCTGGGAGTGGCAGCATTGTTGCTGGGTCTGCTGCTGAAGGTGGTGGATAAGAAGAAAGGACTTGGCTTGGAGGAGCCGAATATCAAATAAGAGAATCAGGCAACTCGAAGCGAGAGAAAAAAGTGGGGACAGGTCAATACTGCGCGAAAAAGTAAAGACTAATCGTTAAATAACGTGAGCTCGACTATAATATTCACTACTGAGACAATTGCTCTGCTTTAGTAGCCAGCAAAAGTCACTTTGAAATTTTTGTGGCTCAAGCCATCAAATTGTAAGAAAATATGTACATTTGCCGCAACAAAATACCAACTACTATGCGACGAATACAATCACTTAACGCCTTACGCAGAGCAATCACTTGCATTGTTTTTGCGATAATCTGTCTCAGTGTGGCCAGCCAGCACATGATTGACCTGTCAAAGACTCCCGTTCTGTGCAACCAGACTCATCTTTTTAAGCTCAAGGAAGTGCTACCAGATGGATATGTGTATTACTATAACAGCGACACTACCGAAATTGTGCTCACTCGTGATCAGAACACTGTCAACCGCTATACTTCAGTGTTTCCTCAATCACCCTACATTCATTCGTGCGACTATGTAGTGAAAAAGTTGGGTGAAACAGTGACAATGATTGCCTGCCTGGAGCAATATCAAGAGGACAATCCCTACTATGTGATTTTTGCTGCCGATAGCCCCGACGAATATAGCAAGCAATGGCAAAAGCGAATTAAACAAGGAGCCAATTATAGCGATTGGCTTTTCAGCGTACCTATTGACACCGATTTTGTCACAGAAATTGACTTTGACCGGCTCCAGCAGATGCGCTCGCGCCTTGAACAGGCAAGCAAAAACGATGATTTAGTAAAATTCAATATTAACCAGCTCAATATGATTATGGACTCATGCAACGAGGCCGACGATTGCGAAGCAGAATAAACCACAGTCAAGACATTTCCCGGTCATTTAAGCCACCGATATGAAGGTGAGTCATCAAATGGTGGGGCGACTTTGACATCGAAGCTACGCCTACGTAGCTCGTATGTGAGCACACAACGGTGGCACAGTGCATGAGTTCGCGAAAAAAATATTAATTTTGCAGTTCAAAATTAATTGTTTTATGTCAAGTATCAAAGAACGTTACGCGCGCTTTCAAGCCTGGAAGCAGAATGGCCCTGCGTTCAAGGTCAAGGAGTTGACCGGCCACACCTGTGCGTACTGTGGCTACGAGTACGAGGGCAACTTATAACTTTGCAGAGTAGAATTATTCAATGAATTAAGAGATGAAAAGTTTGATTTTTATTATTGTGGTGGCGACGTTGCTCGCCGGAGCGTGGGCGTGCGCCAAGTCGCCGTCCAAGCCGATAGAAAATCCCGTGGAGATTGGTGAGCCGCGGGAGAATGCCGATGTTACCGATAGCGACAGCGTTGTGTTGTTCCGCTACGAGAGCCGCGAGGTCGTGGACGGGAAGATGCGTTTTGAGGCGTGTGAGTGGCAGAAGAACAACGGACGTATCGTGTTTTACTACAGCAAGTTGGGTAAGCGCGAAGGCACTCATATCTACAACGTTGATGGCCGGGCCGCGCTGGACAGCATCACCGCGGCCTTGCGCGGCAAGCGATGGTCGCTGGAAACGTTCGCCGAGTTTGATAAGTGGAAAGACGTCCAGAACTGCTGGATGTTTCACGCCACATTGCAGTCAGGCGCCGAGATATGCATCGCTTGCGAACACGAGAGTCCGCGCGGCGACATTGACGTCAGGCTCAACGAACTGACGCGCCGCCTTGTCGATCGCCAGATAGAGATTAACAAAACGAGTGGCATCGAGAGCGAATACAGCATCTCGACTTTAAAGCCGGACGGCAGCCTGTCGCAACGCATCGACTACCTTAGTGACGGCACCGTCAAGGGTGGCTATGACCCCGACGCGCCACTGAATAGTTTCTGAATGTGGCACGCGGTATGGAGCGTGCGGCCTCTATTGCCGTACCGTTTGAGCGTGTCAATGCCGAAGGCGTCAAAAGGCAGGCTAGTGGTCTCGACCTCGATATCGTTGATTTCAGTCTTTCGCCACCCCTGCGGCGCGTCCAGCTGCGCGCCGGCGACCCGTCGAACTCAAGCTCTGGACCAAATCGGGAGAAACCTGCGATTAAGCGAGCGCAATGCAAGCTTGCTTGAACATTGCCGAGCGAGAGCAGGTTATCCAAATCCAGGAGTGGCGAAATTGCATTTCGCTCCGCTACAATTTAGATAAATTTGGCGGCACCTCAGCAAAATAAGCAAGCTTTTTTGCATTCGGTTTGCACAAATTTTCTACAAGGGAACGCAGCAGTTCAAGCTGCTCAACTCCGGGCAAATTCGCCAGGCACGAATTTGCTGCATTTTCTCTGTCAATGGACTCGAAGTGTTCTTATAATTATTTTTTGCTCAAAATGCAACATTCACCCTAAAGTGTGCGTCTATTACATATAATAGTTGTATTTTTGCAGCGCAAAAAATATTCAAGATGATGAAACGGCTATCAATAATCTCAATCTTCATGATCCTTTTCGCAATCCATTCAATGGCTTGGGAAAGAGTCTCTACGCAACTT
>CADADP010000044.1 GCA_902786725.1 uncultured Bacteroidales bacterium | reverse complement strand
ATCTCGAATGCGAACAGGCAGAAAGCAAGCACCCCGATTTTTTAAATGTAGTTACCATATTTTGCAATTAATAATTGGATTTTAAACTTTTTTTACTATTTTTGCTAAAAAATATTTTTATTAATAACTTAAAACTTAAATATCATGCTACAAGAAGAAAAATTTATAGAAGAATCTGAAATTAGAGAGCAAGCGCTCGACCAGATGGATCTTAATTATTTCGTAGGGTTTGCAAATCCGATGGAACACACTTGCTATGTTACCCGTGACAAGGTGTATTTTGTTCCTAAAATGAAGATTTCGGCCTTCCCGATCCGTTCGATAGAACTTGCAGACATTGACGGTTATAAAAAAGGGTTCGGCTTGCGATTCACCATCAAGCTAAAGGACGGAGAGAAAGTTCTGCTGTCACTGTGGAAAAAGAGCAAACTCATAGCCATGCTCGATGCTCACCGCAACGCAGGGCTGTAACCTTGTTTCGTGCGCCCCTACAAAGGACCGCTACAAAAAAATTCACTTTTTTAAACACAAAAAGACGCATTATGAAAAAATTCATATTTTCTGTTCTTTTTGCCCTGGTGTTCTCAAAGACGCATTATGAAAAAATTCATATTTTCTGTTCTTTTTGCCCTGGTGTTCTCATTTTCAGGGTTTAGCCAGGATATATCCGGCATTAATACCGATGAACTTGTGGCGACAATAGCTTCGGCCTTTAACCAGGTGATAAAAGAAGATCCGTCTAACCCTATCAAGACTGTTGTTGCCGACAAAGCCGGCAAGATGTTAATCTTATCGATGAACGGCGATGATGACATTATGGAACTGTTCGACAAGAATCCACTCACAGCCAAGACGCTGTTTATGGAAGAAATGCTTAAGGACGACGACACGATGAAAGAACTCTTTGAAGTGCTGGGCAAATGCGGCTACGGAATGAGTTTTATGATGACTCACAAAAACAAGACAAAGGAGATAAAATTCACCGCCGAAGATTTGCTGAAAGTCAGCAAATAACCTTGTGCGCAAAGCACACTCTCATAAACAAGAAAGTTGTTACCAAATGAACCGGGGACCAACTTCCTGAGCATGCATTATGTGGATTCTGACAGGGGTTGGTGGAACTGATTAAAGATAGCTTTTTTTTGAGAAATAATTAATCTTTAACTTATAACGAGACGTAAGATGAGAGCAGACCAGATTATTAAAAACGCGAAAATTTACACATCCGACAAGGACCATCCGCTTGCAACCGCGCTTGTGGTTAAGGATGGCAAATTTGTCTATGTTGGCGACGAAGCCGGCCTTTCGGCTTATGAAGGAGAAGTAACCGACCTGGGCGGAAAGTTTATCATGCCCGGCATTATCGACAGCCATGTCCATGTGACCACCGGCGTTGGATTTGAGTATATGGACTATGGTGAATTTGTGGAGTGCTCCAGCAAGAAGGAAGCTCTGGACTTCATGGAGAAATACATAAAGAGCAACCCCGGCGAGGAGCGCTACCGATTCATCTTGAACAGGACAAAGCTCAATGGAGAAGAACTGATTAAGGAAGAATTGGACGCCATCTGCCCCGACCACGAACTCCAAATACTGGAACTGGACATCCACAGCGTGTGGGTTAATTCCATGATTCTGGAGCAGCACAACATCACCGACGAGACACCTGACCCCGCACCGGGACTCGCCTATTTTGTGCGGAAAAACGGTCATTTAACCGGAAACGCGTATGAATCGGCCGGATGGCCCTTCCTCTTTGACTATGTGCGAAAGAACCTGACAGATGAGCAGATTGATGCGGCTGTGTGGCGATGGATTAATTTTTGCAAAGAGTATGGAATCTGCTCGGTGTTTGATGCCGGCTTCCCCGAGCACAACGACATTCATGAGCGCATCTACACCCATTTGCGCAATTTGGACCTGCAGGGGAAACTGCCGGTTTACATCGACGGATGCTACGTGCTGACCAACCGTCATAAAATGAAGGAAGCCATAGAGGAAACCAAGCGTTTCAATCAAAAGTTCACCACCGAGCACCTCAAGGTCCACACATTAAAGATTTTTATGGATGGCACCCTGAAAATCGAAACCGCCGCGATGGTAACACCCTACATCGACACAGGCGCATCCGGAGCCACCACCTTTAATGCCGAGGAGGTAGCCTATATTCTTAAAGAGCTGAATGAGGCAGGCCTGGATCTGCATCTGCACACCGTGGGCGAGCGCGCCTCGCGCGTGGTACTCGATGGCGTGGAAATGGCAAGAAAAGAACTGGGCGACAAATTCCGTGTAAAGGTCACTTGCGCACATCTGTGGATTCAGGATGATGCCGACCTGGGGCGGTTTAAGGAGCTTGGCGTTACCGCTGATTTTTCGCCTGCGTGGCACAGTGGCGTCCTCGGCGGAAATCCTTACAAGTTCTGGTCAACACTGCTTGGCGAGAAGCGCGCCGCTTCCATGTTCCGCAGCAAAACGCTCTGGAACAGTGGCGCACTCGTAACATGGTCGAGCGATGATGTGGCGTATGGTGATTTTTCGACATGGAACCCTTATCTGGGCATGGAAATAGGAATGACCCGATTTAACACCGAAAAGACCAGAATCACCGAGGTTGCCAGAGTGGTAGCAGAATTGCCCACTCCCGAGCAGAAAATGAGTATTGAAGAGATGCTTCTGGGATTTACCATCAATGGGGCAAAGCAACTTGGCGTGGAGGCCCACAAAGGCTCTATCACTGCCGGAAAAGACGCCGACTTCCTGGTATTCGACACCGACTTGCTCACGGCAGAGCATAACGGCTTCAGCAATAACAAGCCACAAGAGGTGTATCTCGGCGGCAAGAAACAAAATTAACCCAAATCGGTGGATTATGACAAAACCGCCCGAAAGCGAACAGATGCTTTCGGGCGGTTTTTGCCGTTCAACCAAAAAGGAGTGCTCTCCAAATCAGGGCATATAATAGTCGGTGAGGAAATAGGTTCTCTCCCAGTCAACAATCTTTAGTTCCGACTCTTTTGCCAGATGTATGCCGTTCTCGGCGAGAACCATCACCTGCTTGTCCGTCAGGTCATAGAGCGGCCACTCATGAGCCTTGCCATCGGGAGCGATATCGGCGCTGAGCGACGGGTTGCCAGTCTTGGCAAACTGCACCCACATCTTGCGCATTGTCTTGCAGAATGTCTCGTCGTAGTCACGTCCTGTGAAGTCGTCGATTTCGGGGTGGTTGAATACTACCGACATTTCCGACGAATGTCCGCTTTTAATCATTGGTACGGCGGATTCAACAGTGTAGTAGTAGGTGAATGATTTTCCGCCGGACTTGGTTTGCACCTCCGATAGCCTTATTTGAGGGGCAATAAACATTATCTGGCTAAAGAGCCTCACCGTGGCTTCGTGGCGTTCACCCTCGATTTCGTTGCAGTAGCTCTCCACCAGTTTCTTTTCGTCGAGGGTCAGTTGCGCAAGTTTCTCATCCAAGCGTCCGTCAGCCCACGCGTTCCAAACGTCCACACCCACTACACCCAGGAATGTGTTCATCTCATCCTTGTTGCATCCCTGAAGGAACTCAATGTCGGCGGCGGCACCGTCTTCATAGGCCTTCCATGTGTTTAAAGGCAAATATTTTCCGTCTCTTTCGGGGAAAGTGCGGATTCCAAGCTTCTGATAAAACCCATACAAGTCGGTCCATACTTTGGTAAGTTTCTCAGCACTTACTTTCAGCAGGTCGGCCACAGTAGCACAACCGAGTGCCTGCATCACCTTCTCGGTGCACGCGATAGCCTGCTCGGGAGTCCTTGTCTGTCCCGGGGCACCGCTTTGTGTGATGACGCGCCGGAAATAGCGATGCGACCCCCGGATGAGCGGCAGTAAAGTTGTGCTGGCACCGCCGGCCGACTCACCCCAAATGGTCACGTTGCCGGGGTCACCACCAAAGGCGGCTATGTTTTCATGCACCCACTTGAGCGCCATCATCTGGTCCATTAGTCCCAGATTTGATGCATCGGCGTAGTCCTTGCCGTCGGGCAGGTGCGACAGATGGAAGAAGCCAAAGAAACTCACCCTGTAAGCGATGGTAACAACTATCACTTCAGGGTTCTCCTTCACCAAGTTGTGACAATCGTACTGAGGGTCGGTGGTGCCGCCCACCTCAAAAGCTCCGCCGTAAATCCACACGATTACCGGCTTTTTATCGGTAATAGGCCCGTCGGCCCGCCAGATGTTCAGATAAAGGCAGTCCTCGCCCACCGGGTAAAGAGAGGATGGATCGCCGGGTGCCTGAACAGGAGTCTTGCCATAGTAATAGGCCTCATAGACACCGTCGTCGGGCACGAAATCTACAGGTGCTTTCCAGCGGCGTTCGCCGCTGGGTTGGCTACCTACAAAAGGAATTCCCTTGTAGGAAATGATGTTCTCAACCTTACGACCAACGAAAGTGCCATTGATACACGCGGCGGCCAGCGACTTATCATAGTTGCCGCTTGTAATTTTCTTGTTTTCTCCGTACTGAGGCATCAGTTTTTCTTCCGTTTCGTTCATTGCTTTAATTCTTAGTTATGTTATTAATAGATTATTTCATTGTTAATTGGCGACACTGTTAATGATATTAGTTTGCTTATAAAACTGATATTGAAAAAGATTGTATGTATCTTGATTTTATAATAATTAACCAAAATAACGATATCTCCTTTATACTTTTGCAAATTTAACCAAAACTACTGAACATTGCAAGGATTTTGGCCATTAGTGTCCTATAAAATAATTTGAGACTCAACACAATTATTACTGTATTGAGTCTCAATTATTTGTGTGTCTGAATATGTTGCTCTTACCTACTTTTCCTCTCCCAGCAGATAAGCGATGAGGCGGCGCGTGGCTCGGCCGCGATGACTAATGGCATTTTTCTGCTGCGGCGACATCTGCGCGAACGTCAGCCCATCGGCCTCTACAGGCGCGAAAATACTGTCGTAGCCAAATCCACCGCTTCCGTGCCGCTCAGTGAGTATGTTACCCTCCACCTTGCCTTCGAAAATGGTGAGTTTGTCGCCCTGCAAGAGTGCTATCGCCGTGCGGAAACGCGCGCTGCGGTCACGCCGGTCACCTAAGAGAGTGAGCACCTTGTCGATATTGTTCTCGCTATTGTGGTCGTAGCCGGCATAACGCGCCGAACGCACCCCGGGTTCGCCACCGAGCGCGTCTATTTCAAGCCCTGTGTCGTCGCTGAAGCAGTCGTACCCATAATGTTCCTTCACGTAGAAGGCCTTCTGGCGCGCGTTACCCTCGATGGTGTCGGCCGTTTCGGGTATGTCCTCATGACAACCGATATCGCTGAGACTAAGCACCTCAAATTCCGAGCCTATTATCTGCCTCATTTCCTGCAGTTTATGCTCATTATTAGTGGCAAAAACAATTTTTTTCATATTGTCAATTATAATTTTTAGCAATCACACCACCACATTCACAATCTTATTCTGCACCACAATCACCTTCTTGGGCGCGTTGCCGGCCAGCCATTTTTCGGCCGCGGGATTGCTAAGAGCTACCTGCTGCACTTGGGCCTGGTCGGTTCCGGCCGGAACTTCTATGTTGAAGCGCGGACGACCGTTGAACATCACGGTGTAATTCACATTGGCCTCTTTCAGATATTCATCGTTCCACTCTGGCCACTCAGCGTCGCACACGGTGCCTTCACAGCCCAGCGCATGCCACAACTCCTCGGCGATGTGTGGAGCGAACGGTGCTATCACCACCACAAGTTGCTGAAGCACTTCGCGCGACGTGCATCGCATCGACGACAGCTCGTTCACGCAAATCATGAACGCCGACACCGATGTGTTGTAAGAGAATGTTTCTATATCGCCGGTAACTTTTTTAATTAGCTTGTGAAGCGATTTTAAGGCCTCAGGCGACGCTTTTTCGTCTGAGACGAGTAACCGGTCACCCTTGAAGAAAAGTCCCCATAATTTCCTTAAAAAGCGGTCAACGCCTTCGATACCTTTTGTGTCCCAGGGCTTGCTGGCTTCAACCGGTCCAAGGAACATTTCGTACAGGCGCAGTGTGTCGGCTCCATGCTCCTTCACTATGTCGTCGGGGTTAACCACATTAAAGAGCGACTTGGACATTTTCTCTATAGCCCAGCCACAGATGTATTTGCCATCCTCGAGTATGAACTCGGCTGTGGCAAATTCGGGTCGCCATGCACGGAATTTCTCTATGTCGAGTACGTCGTTATCCACTATGTTCACATCCACATGGATAGGTGTCACGTCATAGTTTTTCTTCAAGTTAAGCGAAACAAAAGTGTTGGTATCCTTAATGCGGTAAACAAAATTGGAACGACCTTGTATCATGCCCTGATTAATAAGTTTGCTGAAGGGTTCAGGCTCGCACACGTAGCCCAAGTCATATAGGAACTTATTCCAGAATCGGCTGTAAATCAAGTGTCCCGTGGCGTGTTCAGTACCTCCCACATACAGGTCAACCTGTCTCCAGTAGTTATTAGCCTCGCGAGAAACCAGTGCAGCATCGTTGTGCGGGTCCATATATCGCAGATAATAGGCGCTGGAGCCTGCAAAGCCCGGCATTGTGCACAATTCCAACGGTCGTCCGTTGGGTGCGGTCCAGTTCTTGGCTCTGCCCAGTGGTGGCTCACCCGTCTCGGTTGGCAGGAACTTATCCACTTCGGGGAGCTGCAGCGGCAGGTCACTCTCGCTCAGAGGTTGTGGCTGATTATCCTCGTCGTAATAGATGGGAAACGGCTCGCCCCAGTAGCGCTGGCGACTGAAAATAGCGTCGCGCAAACGATAGTTCACCTTCACGCGGCCTATCTGTTTCTCCTCAATGAAAACTTTTGTCTTCGCAATGGCCTCTTTAACCTGCAACCCGTTGAGTTGCAGAAAATCGTTCGACGAATTAACCATCACACCTTCCTTGGCGTCGAAACTCTCCTCACTCACGTCGGCACCCTCAATAAGCGGAATAATTGGCAAACCGAAGTGACGCGCGAAGGCATAGTCGCGGCTATCGTGTGCTGGAACAGCCATAATTGCGCCGGTTCCATATCCGGCTAACACGTAATCGCTTATGTAGATGGGTATTTCCTTTCCGGTTATGGGGTTCACCGCATAACTGCCACTGAACACGCCACTAACCTTTTTTTCTATCATTCGCTCGCGCTCGGTCTTATGCTTCACCTCGGCCAAATAAGCATCCACAGCCTGCTTCTGCTCTGCCGTGACCACCATATCCACATATTCGCTCTCGGGTGCCAGCACCATGAAAGTTACACCGAATATAGTGTCGGCGCGTGTGGTGAATATCAGCAGATGTTCATCACTACCCACAATGGGGAATTTCATTTCAGCGCCCTCGCTGTAGCCAATCCAGTTGCGCTGTGTCTCCTTGATTGAGTCAGACCAGTTAAGACTATCAAGGTCGCGCAGCAGTCGGCCCGCATAAGCACTGACTCGCAGACACCACTGGTTCATCACCTTCTGCTCCACAGGGTAACCGCCACGTATCGACAGTCCTTCGCTCACCTCATCGTTGGCCAACACAGTGCCCAAAGCAGCGCACCAGTTAACCATAGTCTTACCGCGATAAGCAATGCGATAATCCATAAGCACATCGTTCTTTTGCACCTTGCTCATAGCGTTCCACTGCTCGGCAGTGAAGTCGTGTTCCTCACCGCTATAGGCATTGCAGCCGGCAGTACCGCATTTTTCAAAGTGCTTAACCAGATTTTCGATAGGCAGCGCCTTGTCCTGCTCCATGTCGTAATAAGACCCGAACATTTTCAGGAATGCCCACTGAGTCCACTTGTAATAAGCAGGGTCGCACGTGCGCACCTCGCGGTCCCAGTCGTAACTGAAACCAATTTTATCGAGCTGCTCGCGATAGCGGGCAATGTTTTTAACCGTGGTAATCTCGGGGTGCTGACCCGTCTGGATAGCATATTGCTCAGCCGGCAGACCATAGGCGTCATATCCCATTGGATGCAGAACATTGAATCCCCTTAAACGCTTGTAGCGCGAAAAAATGTCGCTTGCAATGTAACCAAGTGGGTGACCCACGTGCAGGCCTGCTCCCGAAGGATATGGGAACATATCCAGCACATAGAATTTAGGCCTACCGTTGTCGATATCCACCTTATATGTTTTGTTTTCCTTCCAGTACTGTTGCCAGCGTTTTTCTATTTCATTAAAATTATAATCCATCTGTAGTTATCAATACTTTATTAGAGCAATTCACTTATTATTCGTTCTATATCCTTAATGTCGTGTGTAGGCTCGAAGCGTGCCTCCACTTTGCCTTCTCTATTTACAAGAAACTTAGTGAAATTCCACTTAATATCGGGCTTCTTGTCATAATCCGGATCGCTCTTAGCGAGCATATCGTGAAGAATCTTACCTATGGGATGATTCAAGTCAAATCCGGCAAAACCTTTCTCCTGCTTGAGATATGTGAATAGTGGCAGAGCGTTATCTCCATTCACATCAACCTTGCGAAACTGCGGAAAATCCGTTCCGTAATTCAGCTGGCAAAAGCTGTGGATTTCTTCTTCGCTGCCCGGTGCCTGATTGCCGAACTGATTGCACGGAAAATCAAGTATTTCCAGTCCTTTGTCCTTATAGTTTTTATAGAGATTCTCCAACTCCTCGTATTGCGGTGTGAAGCCGCATTTTGTGGCAGTGTTCACTATCAGTAACACCTTACCCTTATATTCACTAAGACTAACTTCCTGTCCCTTGCGGTCCAGTACTTTGAAATCATAAACTGAAGTCTGTGCCATAACGCTGATAAAACTTATAAATGTTATTAATAATATTCCAATTCTTTTCCTCATTTAACTAATCCTAATTTTTGCGATATTTCAAGCATTTTTTTTATTGGTTCCACCGCTTTTATAGCAACTTGTTCATCCACCATTATCTCAGGCGCAAGATACTTGAGCGAGTTATAAAGTTTCTCAAGAGTGATGAGTTTCATGAAATTGCACTCGTTGCAAGCGCATGTTCCATCCTCGGGAGGAGCCGGTATAAAAGTCTTATTGGGACACTGACGCTGCATCTGATAGAGGATTCCGCTCTCGGTACACACAATGAATTCATTGGCGCTATCGTTCACGGCATAATTGAGCAATGCCTGAGTGGAGCCCACCTTGTCGGCAATTATCCTTATGGTTTTTGGGCACTCGGGATGCACCAGCACCTTTGCTCCAGGGTAGTCATCCTTAAGTTTCAGTATTTTCTCTAACGAGAACTGTTCATGCACATGACACGCTCCGTTCCACACCTTCATGTTGCGGCCGGTGATGCTATTAATGTAGTTACCCAGGTTACGGTCGGGTCCGAAGATTATCTTTTCGTCTCTGGCAAAACTTTCCACTATCTGCACCGCGTTAGACGACGTTACCACCACATCGGTGAGCGCTTTCACTGCAGCCGATGTGTTAACATAGCTAATAACCGTGTGACCGGGATTTTGCTCAATATAACTCTTAAACGTGTCGGCCGGGCAACTGTCGGCCAGCGAACACCCTGCACTAAGGTCGGGAACTATCACTTTCTTATCGGGGCACAATATCTTGGCCGTTTCACCCATAAAGTGCACACCGCACAGGATTATCACCGGAGCATCGGTCTTGGCGGCTAACTGAGCAAGAGCCAGGCTGTCGCCTATATAGTCGGCCACGTCTTGTATCTCGCTACGCTGATAATAATGAGCCATTATCACTGCGTTGCGCTCACACTTGAGTTTAAGAATTTCCTCTTTCAGGTTTATTCCTTTTGGGATATCTGCCTCCACGTAGCCTTTATCAACGTTCATACATTAAAATTTTAAATTTTTATTTTTCAAAAAAACTTTTTGTTGTTGTGATTATTGCCTGTTAAAAGTGATAATAACTTTTTGCGGTTTTTCTTTGAAAAATCAGTTGTTAAATCAAGAACAAACATTATTGTTATGTTATTAACAACCTTAATTATTGATTAGCAAATAATTTATCACTTTATTAACATGCTGTTAAAATCATGCAAAGTTAATAAATTTATATTTTAGTTTGAGTAAAAATATGGTGAAAACCACGATAAAACATGCGAAACATTTATTAAATTAATAATTTGGAAAAGACATAATGATTTATACGGAAGCCGGAATCTATAATTCCAAATTTTTAAAAACATTTTTCTCACCAAGTTTTAAGAAAGAAATTAACAAGTTATTAACAACATCCGAAAATATTAGGAACAAAAAAGGGCTTCTCGCAATCACTGCGAAAAAACCCTTGAATATATTTTACATCAAACCAAAAATTATTACTTGTCGATGCGAGCCAGAATTGCTTGTGACTCGGCTTCATAGCCCGGTTTTTTAAGAAGAGCGAACATATTTTTCTTGTATGCTTCCACTCCGGGTTGATTGAAAGGATTAACGCCCAAAATGTAACCGCTCACGCCACAGGCTTTTTCAAAGAAATAGATGAGTTGTCCCAGATATTTCTCACTGATTTCTGGAATTTGAATGAGCAAGTTGGGCACTCCGCCGTCCTGATGAGCGATGCGAGTTCCGAGTTCGGCCATTTTATTCACTTCGTCCACACGCTTGCCTGCGATATAGTTAAGAGCGTCGAGATTGGCATCATCAAATGGAATAATAACTTCGTTATCGGCTTTTTCAACCGATATTACAGTCTCGAAAATGGTTCTTTCACCTTCCTGAATCCACTGTCCCATAGAGTGAAGATCGGTAGTGAAATCCACACTTGCGGTGAATATACCCTTATTTTCTTTTCCTTCGCTTTCACCATAGAGTTGTTTCCACCACTCGGCAAAGTAGTGTAACTTGGGATTGTAGTTGACCAGAATCTCAGTCTTTTTGCCTGCGCGATAGAGTGCATTGCGAGTGGCGGCGTAGAGAAGAACAAGTTGGTTATCGGCTTTCTCTATTTCGGTGGCGCCGGCCACAAGTTTGCGAATATCAAATCCTGCCACTGCGATGGGAAGCAGGCCCACCGGTGTCAGTACAGAGAAACGTCCGCCCACGTTAGAGGGGATGACGAATGTCTTGTAACCTTCCTCGGTGGCAAGGTTGCGCAGTGCGCCCTTATGCTCGTCGGTGATTGCCACAATGCGCTGGGCCGCCACTTTTTTGCCCACTTGCTGCTCGAGCAGTTCCTTGAGCAGGCGGAATGCGATGGCCGGTTCGGTGGTGGTTCCCGATTTAGAAATAACGATTATACCGAATCTGCGGTCGCGAAGCAGGTTCATGAGGTCGCTGAGATAGTCTTCGCCAATGTTGTTACCGGCGAATAGAACTTTAGTTTTTGCCGGCTTGTAAGCAGCGAAATTGTCACTGAGAGCCTCTATCACGGCCTTAGCGCCGAGGTAACTGCCACCAATACCTATTGTTACCACATATTCACACGTTTCGCGCAATGAGGAAGCCACTTCTTCTATTTGCGAAAGAGTATCTTGGGTGATGCTACCTGGAAGATTCACCCAGCCGATAAAATCATTACCTGCACCCGTGCCTTGTTCCAAAGTTTCCAGTGCTTTGCATGCCTGTGGCATTATCCGGGCCACATCTTCAGCACTTATTACACTTCCTAATGCTGCTTTATTACTGATTTTGATCATAATAGTAATGTTGTTTATTTAGTTGTTAATTTTATTATATTTTCTTTGTAAAAGCTCTTCTGAGTTTGTTCTCGTCCACTTCGAAGTAGGCCCATTGTTGGCGCACTTTTTCGTTAAGTTCCAGTTCCGGATTACTTTCGGCCCATTTATATTTTTGCTTAATATAAACAGGAATCAGGTCGTTGAAAAGCAGTGAATTTACGCCGCGATTCTGATATTCGGGTTTCACTGCTATCAGTAGCAGGTCCACCACATTTGTGCCGCCTTTGATGGCCTTGAGCAAGTGATACCAGCCAAGAGGGAAGAACCGGCCGCGACCCTTAATCAGGGCCTTGGAGATGGATGGAATGGTGATGCCCACAGCTATCAAGGTGTCGGTTTTATCCACCACCATAGATATGTGGTCGAGCGGAAGGAACGGAAGATACACTTTGATGTAGTGGTCGATTTGCCGCTTTGTTAGCGGTGAATAGCCGAACAGCTGGTCATAGGCCTCGTTGATAAGCGAGAATATGGCGTCGCCATATTTGCTCACCAGTTCTTTTCGGTTGTTAAAGTGAATGTTTCTCACTTCGTAGCGCTCGCTCACCAGTTTGGCCACTCGTGCCATTTTAGGTGGAATTTGGTCAGGAACAATTATTCTCATCCCCAGCCAGTCGGCGTTCTTTTCAAATTCCATTCTTTGCATCTGAGCCGGGTAGTAGTCGTAATTATAGATTTCGGATTGCGTGGGCATCTGGTCAAATCCTTTCACCAGCATTCCTTCCTTGTCCATATCGGTGAAGCCAAGCGGGCCGGTGAGCGTGTCCATACCTTTTGCCTTTCCCCATTCTGTTACTGCGTTGAATAGCGCGTCCACCACTTCGTCGTCGTTAATAAAATCAACGAATCCGAAGCGGCATTCATTTTTATTGGCTCGCTTGTTCACCACGTGATTGATAATGCCTGCAATCCGTCCCACCGGTTTACCATCGCGGAAAGCCATGAAATATTTGCTTTCGCAAAATTCAAATGCCGGATTACGTTCGGGCAGTAGCAGGTCTATCTCGTCGGTTATAAGTGGTGGCACAAAGTATGGGCTATCCTTATACAGAACGTCAATTGGATAGTGTATAAACTCGAGAATGGCCTTCTTTGTGGGCTTTATTTCTTTAATTTCAACTGCCATAATTGTTGTGTGAAAATAGTTAATTTATAATTATTCGTGGCGAGCGCGGTCGGTGGCCAGGTTATAGATGATGCGCCCGGAGGCGGTCTTGATATTGAGAGTGGTTTCGGCGCCGCTATCTGATGCGAAACCTATGTCGGTGGCCTTGCCGCTGCCATTAATAACGTAGTATTTGCGGGTGGTCTTGTTAAAACCGTAAACGTTACCATTGTTGGCCAGCACCACTGTGAAGTTGTCGTTATTAATGCTTTTTTTGCTTTCCTTGAAGTTGAAGATTGGTGTGTCGTAGGTCTTGGATTTCATTTCCACTTCATTGCCGGCGGCAAAGTCTTCCTGCGCATCTTCGTTGTCGTGTGCCCACTTGTCGTCGGCGCGGTCAGGTTCGTTGAGTTCGGCTTCCTCTTGAGCAAGGCGCTCTGCTTCAAGTTCTTCTTGTGTGGGAATGTAGATGAGTTTTATGCGCTCGGCTTGCGATTGCGCGAAGCGCGACTCTTGTGAGCCCGATTCGCCGTTAAGCCGGCCGTAAACCAGTTTTTTGCCGTCGCGCATCTTTAAAGAGCCACCAAAATTGAACAATTTCAAGTCTTGATTATCCACGTTGAACAGGCCCAGAGTCACGCGTGCGTTCTCGTTGCTGTCGGCCATGGGGAAGTCGCTGTAGGCAAAGAAGAAGTAGTTCTTGCCGTTGATAGTGGTGCTCTGCGGCACCACATTGTTTTCGGCCATGATGCTGCGGTGGTCGAAGTCGAGCATACGGTCGTTGAATGTCTTAGTCACCGGAGACCCTTCTATTTCCCATGTAGAGCCATTGTTGCGCTCGAGTGTATATATCTTGAAGAACGCCACGCCCGATATGGTGTTGGTCTTGCTGGTGATGCCCACTATTCGCTCGGCATTGTTCTTGGCGTTGCGGGCCACGCGGATGGCGTAGGCCGGGATTGCGCCGTCGCTGATAAGTCCGTTGTCTTGCAGCGCGCGCTTGAAAATCACCAGTTCTTCCACATTGTTGTTCTCGCTGGCGGCGATGCTGTCGGTTAGTTCTACACCCACTTTGCTGTCGTTGCCGTAGAAAACGTTACTCACTACGAATAGTATAACGAAAATCACCAGCAGACATGCGATGAGTATGTTGCGGGTGCGGAAATCTCCATTTGGCATATTAGTTGATTGATTTGATGTTGGTTCGTTATGGATGTCATGGGATGTGGCTTTTTGAGAATCGGTTACCGGAAAAGGCGGCTCAGGCGTGGTAGCGCTCAACTTTGTCACCGATTGCTCGCCGGCCATATCGTCGCGTGCTAAGCTGCCGCATTCGGGGCAGAATACGGCATTCATTGGTATCATTTTATGGCATTTGGGACATTCAAATTCTTGCATATTAAGTCTTGCTTTATAGTAATATCCGCAAAATTACACAATTAATTTGATTTAACCGTTAATATTTCACCACTTAAAAAAGCATAATGTGCCTGAATTCTTCAATTTCACTTTCGGTGACTCCGGTGTGGATTAGATAATTGCGGAATTGTTCTTCCAGATTTTTGCCGGGAAAAAGCTTAATGTGACGCATCATGGTGGCAAAATCGCCGTATTTTGTGTCAATGTTGTTTCGTGCCCTGAGGTTGACGAAAGAGAATGATGTTAGTTCGTAATCCTGGCTGATGGAATTTTCGTCCACGCCCAGCACTCCCAGTACCAGTAGTGCTATAGAGCCGGTGCGGTCGGCACCTCCGAAACAGTGGAAATAGGTTGGGCGCTTGTTTCGCAGGTTGTCTAAGAGTACTTTGAAAACGTCTTTAATCATCACCTCGTTGATGATGCAGAAGTATCCCACGATTGGGAAATTATCGTATTTCACATCGCTGCCCAGTGGAGAGTAGTATTTACCGCTTATTTCCACGTCTCTTCGCAGGTCCAGTTCGGCCTTGATGCCAAGTTCGTTTTTAATTGTGTATATTCCGCGTGGTGTAATGTGGATATTATGATTACCGTCGAATTCGGTGCCACGGAAAAGAAGTCCGTAACGCACTGTTTTTCCGCTTGTAGTTTTCCAGCCGCCCAAGTCGCGCACATTGTGTATCCCGTCGGCGTTAATCATTCTCACCATTCCGGTTGTGCGGATACTGTCGGAGCCGGTAACGTTTCCGTCGGCGTCAAGAATCCTGTAATAGTATGTGCGCTGCGGAATAAGGTTGCCAAGCGTGGCGATACCGCATGAGTCGGGAACTATAGTGGTGACGTTACGGCTGAACGCGCGGTCATCCGATACGATTACCTGGCTGTCGCTGAGCGTAAGGGTGAACTGCCGCGGCTTGTCCTTGCTGTAATCGGTGTTAATCTGCATATATGACTTTACGGCGGTGGTGTCGTACCGGTCTGTGTCGTAGCGTGTTTCGGCGAGGTATCGGGCCACTACATCATTCTCTACGTTGAATATTTGCTGTGCCGATGTGTTTGCCGTGGCAATAGAAAGAGTGGCCAGCAGGGCAGTGATCTGGATTTTCATCTTGCTTTATTTTTGAGGCAGGTTGGTTGCGTGAAGTTCCAGCAGGTGTCGTGCATAGATGCGGCAAGCGCATTCTATCAGCTTGGGGCACGGCCGCGAGCGGTAGTATTCGGCTGTGCGCTCGCCCGGTCGTGGCGGCTCTATTTTGCCTGAGCGCAGTCCCAGCAGTTCGGCGCAGATGAGCGAGTCGTTCTCGGCCTTGAACTCGGCTGCCAGTTGCTGCACCAGCGCGTAGTTGCGTGCGCGAGCGTCGAGGTTGCCAGGTTCGGGATTGCCGTTTTCCAGCCCGGCAAGCATAGCCAGCGCGTTAACGGCACCGCACGTGAGGCGTAATCGCCCTGTGCCGCCACCGAACGAGGCCGCGATGCGCATTAGGGTGTCTTGCGGAATATCGGGGTGAAGGTCGGCGAATGCCGCTATCACAGATTGGGCGCAGTTGTAGCCGCTAAGAAAATTCTGCCGCCCGGCCTCGCCGCGCTCGTCAACGTTAATGTCTTGTTTCTGAATCATTTGCAAAGAATTTGAGGTGATGGTTAAGTGCTTAGAGGTATTCACTGCCGAGGTCCGCTCTAAGCCGAGAATACAAAGTTAATGAATTAATTTGTGTACCCACCCGTTTTCCTACGGAAATTCCATAGCCGTAGCGTAATTCTTACATATCCTCCATTGATAAGCAAGCCTTAGAGACTTCTTTGCCACGGAATATGCGTCGCTTCATCTCTGTGATTTTTTCTGTTCATAGGATTTTTATGATTGTAAATTTTACGGCTATAACATTTCGACGCAATGATAAACAAAAATATTCAATATGATAAACATTTCTCCCAAAAATCAGTTTTTTGTTATTGGTCCGGAAAAATAAAATCCATCCGCTGCGGGCGAGGCCTGTAAGCGGATGGATTGATGAGTGGTATCGATAGTGGATATCAATGAGGATATCCGTGTGTGATATCGGTGGGTTAGAGGGAGGCGTGGAGTATTTGGATTACCTCGTCGTGGGTAATCTGGTGGAAGCCGCTGTTGAGCAATATGGTGCTCTGAGCGATTGCCGGAATGTTCTGCTCGTTAACGCCGAGCTCCGACGATTTCATCACTACTCCTATTTCGCGCATCCATGATTCAAGCGCATTGATGCCTTCGTGTGCGAGTTGCTCGGGTGTCTTGCCATCGGGACGGATGTTCCACACGTTGGTGGCGAAGCGGGCGAATTTGTCAGTGCCAAACTGCGACACAAAGCGATAGTAGGGAATAGATACGGCGGCCAGTGTCATGCCGTGAGTGGCATCGGTGTGAGCACCTATGGCCTGCCCTATCATGTGCACCATCCAGTCTTGCCGCTTTCCGCACTTAATCAGTGTGTTTAGTGCCCATGTGGCGGTCCACATTATGTTGGAGCGTGCTTCGTAGTTAGTGGGGTCTTTCACAGCTATTCGGCTGCCAGATATCAGCGAGCGCATTAGCCCCTCGGCCAGATAGTCGCTGGTGTTGTCGTCATCGCCTGAGAAATACTGCTCCATCAAGTGCGACATGATGTCGAAGAAGCCGGCAACCATCTGGTAATGAGGCAGGGTGAAGGTGAATCGGGGGTTAAGAATGGCAAAGCGAGGCATTACGCGCTCATCGAACACCTTGCCTATCTTCAGACCCTGGTTGTGATTAGTTATAACGCTTCCACCGTTCATTTCCGAGCCGGTTCCCACCATCGTGAGAATGCATCCCACCGGAATTATGCGGCATGAGGGTGACTCCTGACGCAGATAGTATTTTTCCCATGGGTCCTCGTCGCACCAGGCCGACACGCTCACTCCCTTGGCGTAGTCGATAGTGGAGCCTCCGCCCACGGCCAGAATCAAGTCCACGTTGTTCTCACGCGCCACCCGGGCGCCTTCCATCAGTTTCTCCACTGTGGGATTGGGCATCACGCCGGGTAGTTCCACTATTGTCTTTCCGGCTTCGTGCAGGATTGCTGTTACTTGGTCGTAGATACCGTTTCGCTTTATGCTGCCGCCACCATAGGTGAGCATAACTGTGGGCCCGAACCGGTTAAGTTCCTCACTGAGAAAATCCAGCGACTTGTCGCCGAAATAGAGTTTTGTGGGATTGGAGTATTTAAAGTTGCCTAACATAATGTTCTATAAGATTATAAGTTGATAATTAGTGATTATTATGGAAGTTTGTCGTACACTTCGTCTTCCACCGCTTCGAGCCATGTGGTGGTGGCACCTTCGGCCGGAACACCTATGGCGATGTGCTGGAACCAGGAGTCGCGGGCGGCGCCGTGCCAGTGCTTAGCCTCGGCGGGGATATCCACCACATCGCCGGGATGCAATTCACGTGCCGGTTTGCCCCATTCCTGATACCAGCCGCGCCCGCCAACGCAAATCAGTATTTGTCCGCCGCGGTGATGTATGTGCCAGTTGTTGTGGCATCGTGGCTCAAACGTTACGTTAGCTACGCCCAGTTTTCCCTCTCCGCTGGCCAGCGGGGCCAGATAACTGTTGCCTATGAAATATTTGGCGTAGGCGGTGTTGGGTTCGCCTTGTGGAAATAATTGCGCCTCGACCGGTGCGCCTTCGGTGAATGGCTCGTTGAACACAGCCGCTATGGCTTGGCGCAGCCTGTAGGCCTCTTCTTCGCCAACAGAGGCTTGCAACACGGCCGGCAGGGCACGTAGTTCGGCCTCGCTCACACCCATATTGAGAGCGCCCTGAGCGTGTGCGCGCAGTTGCGGTTCGCAACCTTTCAGTGCCGAGATGGCGCTCACTGTCACTATCTCGCGCATGGCGTGCGATAGGTTGTTGCGAGCGAATATGTCTCCAAACAAGTGGGCCTTCAGGTAGTAGTCGGTCTGTGGCGCGAACTTGTAATCGAATGGAGCGCCACTAAGGCGTGTCTGAACCTCGGTGCCTTGTTTCAGTGCGTCGTAGTTGGCCGGTAGCGGGTCGGCTTCGGTCCCCGGGTCTGTAATCTTTCCGGCTTCTTGGCGAGCCTTTATTACCTGCTGAAGCACGCCCAGCGAGTTTAGCGACCGTGGGAAACCGGTGTAGGCGTAGAGTTGCGACAGAGCCTCTTTAATTTCACTTACAGTGAGTCCTTTGTCCAGACCTTGATTAATGGCCGGCTCAAGGCGTGTGAGGTCCCCTTTGGCCTCGAGTGCGGCTATTGTGGCCAGTGCCGCGTTTTTATCGGTTAGCTTGTTTTCCATATTCTGTGCCATAATAGTTTGCGCTCCAAGAGAGGCGAGGAGCGCAAAAGCGATTGATATTACCTTAGTTTTCATTTTCTTGTGAATCAATTTAGGCAGGTTTTAACCCACTCTTTCACCTCCTCATCGCTGGCGCGATTCAGCAGATGACCCGGTTTCCAGTTAATATCGGGATATGCGAGGTGCAGGTCGCCGTCGGCCTTGTCGATGGTGCTGCCGCCCGATGTGGCGAACGTAATCACTGTCTTTCCCTTGAAGTTCTGGCTTTCGATAAATGTGTTAATGATTGTGGGCGCGGTGTACCACCAGATGGGGAACCCCACAAATATAACATCGTACTGTTTCACGTCGTTGAGGTCTTTCTTAATGGCCGGGCGCGACGACTTGTCGCTCATCTCCACCGATGAGCGCGATTTGTCGTTGTGCCAGTCGAGGTCGGCGTCGGTGTAAGGCTGCTCGGGAGTAATCCGGTAGAGTTCTCCTCCGGTGGCATCGGCTATCTGCTGTGCCACCTTTTCGGTGGTTCCGGTAGCCGAGAAATAGGCTACAAGTACTTTCAGTTTCTTGTCGTTAACGTTGTTCTTATTCTGATTGCATGCGCCAAGGCCCATCACAAGCATTGCCGCGATAATGATTAATGAAAAGTGTTTCATAACTATTTGCGTTTTAATTTGATTATCAAAAATTCCACCGCAAAATTATAAAATGGCGAGTAAACGTGGAATACCACAGCCACGTCAAATCACCGCTACCTGTGTGAAAAGATTAAAAATCCATGTTAAAAATGATTAACCGCAAGCGTGCTCATACCACTTTTGCCGCGCAAAGTGCGGCGATGTCGTGATACAAAAGTGTCAACGATGTCCTGAGCCATGGCAGTTATGGTTTAAAAGAGAAAGTAGTAGATTTTGTAAAATCAATTTGGCATATGTATAGAATTATTATTAAATTTTTGACATGCACTTAACAGCAAATTATACATTTTTTCATGAGCTGCCAATCCTATCAAGTTTGCAATGTCTTCTTCAGGATTGAAATGATAATCCTTATCAAACATTGCACTTTTTAACTCTGTTTCCAAAAAGGCACATTCAGCCCCGATCCTATAGATGCAGTTCAACTCATCAGGAAATTCCGTATGAGGGTCTGCTCCTTCTTTTAAAAGGCGCTCTACATTTTTATAATCAAACTTTTCCGCATTACAGTACAAATCAATGTCCACCTCGCTATGCCCCATTTTTATTAGTTCTTCTTTTGTATGGAAAAGGCAGTCTGAGGCCGTTGCATCTTCTTCAATGCAATAGAAATAGTTTGCATAATCTCTAAAAGATATGATATCCATATTTAGGTTTTGCTGAGTAATAAAGAAATCTTTAATCTTATCATTCTCTTGTTTCTTATTTTGGACTTGAGCCTTATATTTATCCTTATACTCGTCATACTTACTGAATATAATGTCCCAGCAAATTGTAATATAATGAAGTGGCAGATCGACATTGGAAAACACACAGCAGTCCTTATTCAACGCATTTGGATATGTATTGTCCTTTGCGAGTTCAAGAAACTTGTTCGCATCCGTAAAAAAAACAGACTGGACATACTCTTTGTAAAATTTATAATAGTATTTCATGTGTTGATAAAAGTTTTTATAACCCTCTTTCTGCCCGGTCACCACGATCTAAGTTTCTATACCCTATGGCCTCGGCGATGTGATTGTAGCGCACCGCTGCCGAGCCTTCGAGGTCGGCTATGGTGCGGGCCACCTTGAGTATGCGGTCGTAGGCGCGGGCG
>CADADP010000043.1 GCA_902786725.1 uncultured Bacteroidales bacterium | reverse complement strand
ACAAAACAAAGAAAAAACAGCCGCCTGAAAAATATCCCATTCTCAGGCGGTTGATTTGCAAAGAGGGTGAGCCATAACTGAATTATGACACACCCTCTTGCTTATCAGTTATTTATGATGTGGTATCGCTTACCTCACCACTTGCTTCTTGCCGTTCACCACATAGACTCCACTTGGCAAACCGGTCAGTGAATCGGCCTCAGCCACCACTCTGCGTCCATCAAGCGTATAAACAGTGAACCCTCGTTGTTCCTCACGAGCGTTAATTTCGGTAATTCCGGTAGTACCCACCGCTTCCACCTTTATTGTGCCTGTCAGGTCCTTAATCTTCTGAGTGCCGTCTATTGCATGTCCCAGTATGTATAAGCCACTGTAACGACTTGCAGCACCATAGTACATCACCACATTACCCCATGGCGAAAACAATGCCAATGTCCCCACCGGGCAGTCACCCTCTATGCAGTCGCTTCCGTGGGCCACAGTCTGAGTAGGATAGAAGATCTTCTCATTGCCCCCATAGTTTTCCACAGCCACCTCCATAGGTAGCATGGAATAAAGCGACTTAGCGGCCGAAGTGGCATTAAGCTCAAATGTGACAGATTTTGTACCGTCGCTTACTTTTATCCTCATAGTTTCTGCTGAATTTTCACTTTTATTAAACCCTGTCTGTACCAGCCACTTACTAATCATATCAGCGGCATTTTTCACCTGCGATGAGCGTATCCACAAATTTGGCTCCACAAATTGCCCGCCGACAATAAGTCGCTTAGCGTCACCAACAACGGCCGATATTCCGGTGCTGGAACTCGATACTATCAGGCCTATCTTCTTACCGCTTAGTTCCTTGCCAAACTTAAACAGAAAGCTCTGCATTGGCGCGGCCATTTGGCTCCACCACAGTGGAGCGGCAACTATCACATTATCATAGCGCGAGAAATCCACGCTTACAGGCTTTATGGCCGGATAACTTGCCGCATCATTGGGATGCTCTCGAATGGCGGCGATAAGGCTGCTACCTATTTCATAGTTATTGGCCGCATAGTCAAGTCCTTCCTCAGCAGGCTCCACCTCCACCACATCAGCGCTAATCTGCTTCGACAACTCTCCCACTATCGTGCGCACGTTGTTAGTGAAACTGTAGTACACCACCAGCGTCTTGCCGCCATCCACCGTTTGGGCATTAAGGTCAATATCATCGGTAGAACTGCATGCCACCGCCACAATCAACATAATAATCGAAAGGATTCGTTTCATCAGTAATTTCATCTTTATATTTTTTGAATAATTATCTTATCGTCTCCGCATCCAGCGGTCTCATGTACACCTGTTCGGACTTTTTCACACGTTATTCATCAACGCCCCATAGCCGCTCAGCATTCCGATGCAATATCATTTCGGCATATGGTGCCAAGTCAGGTTCATCATTTAAATATCTGCGCAATCGTTCCAGACTTGTACTAAGCGCAACGGCCGACACGTAGGGATAGTCAGAACCATAGAGTAGATGGCTCGGCTCGGTAATGCTCAGTAGCGTGCGAATAACCTGAGGAGAATGTGCACCTGCAAGGTCATAGTATAGCGACCTTAGATTAGCGTCCCAGTCAATCGGTCCTATTTTTCCCGCCGACTGCATCACCGGCGCAAGCGACTTCATGCGTGGCACGGCGAGCGGAAGATAAGCGCCACAATGCGGCACCACAATCCTTACGTCGGGGAAGCGAGCCGGCACATTACGCGTTATCATGTTGGCCACAGCTCTGGTAGTCTCGCTTAAATACTCCTGCATGGCAAGCGGAGTCTGCTGCATCACTTCCGCATTGACCGGTTCTGGCTTGTGCGGATGCAATATCACCACCGCTTTACGCTCATTTAGCACGGCCATAAGGGTATCGAGTTGCGGCAAGCCCAAATACTGTCCCGCCACGTTAGTTGCCAATTTTATTCCATCGGCCCCAAGTGTGTCTAAGGCATAAACCGCCTCGGCCATAGCCGCGTCAACGTCGGGCAATGGCAGCGCCGCGCAGAACATGAAACGCCCGTGGTGCTCACGCTTGAATTGTGCCATTCTCTCGTTCACTTGACGCACTACCTGTGCCGACGATGGCTGTGGCGCGGCCATTGTAAGCACCGATGTGGATACACCGGCATCGTCCATCCATCTCATGTGTGCTTCCACATCATAGCGCGGTAGTGGGAAGCCCTCGTCCATAAGCCGGCCCTCACCGTCCAAAGCCGCGACATACTCAGGCGATATCATGTGGCAGTGAACATCCACCACCCCACTCGCACATGCCAAGTTAGCAACAACTGCCACTATCAGTATTGTGAGTTTTGTTCTCATTTAGTAATTGGTATCTAAATTATTCTGTTGCAAAGTTCGCTCTTTTTCCCAAATAAATCACACATAAAAACACAGATTGTTCTACCAATAATACTGAAAACTCCAATGTCCGAGTGTTTTCTTTGTTCTATCGCTCCCACATTTTCACCTCGCCATTATTAATTGCAACGAGATGGCTGAGCTACCCGGCCCAACCATCTCGCTACGTATCTTTTTAGAACACTCGTCGCTATTTAAGTAGAGTAGAGTTAATTATGCTCACGATATCCTCTCTGGGAAGTAAGCCTTCAGACACCTGGGGATCGCCATCAAGCGGAATAAACAGTAGCAATGGAATGCTCTGTATCGCAAGCGACTCTGTAAGCTCGGGGGTGTTGTCGATATTCACACTGTAGAAGTCGATTCTATCGCCATATTCCGAAGCCAAATCCTTGATTATCGGGGCCAATCGGCGGCATGGGCCACACCATTCTGCATTAAAATCCACAATGCACGGACGCTTGCCCTTAAATTCAAGCTCACGCTTTTTGTAATCGAACACTACCCTGGCAAACTCTTCTTGAGTTAACTCCACCACTTCTCCGGCAGTCTTATGTGCCACTTCTGTCACTTGGGCTTTGTCGGCCGGTTCAGACGTAGCCGAGTGGCTGGGTTGCGCGTTCGAGCATCCGTAGCTGGCCACCACAAGTAGTATAGATGTGACTGATGATATAACTGTATTCCTCATATTGTTAAGATTATTGATGTTGTTTTCGGAGCAAATCATTCACGGTCTTCACGGGGTTGAACGTCTCTGCAGGGACCTCGATGAAGATAGTGTTCCAGTCGCTCATCGAGCCATTCCACAATCCGGGCAGTTCCAGCGCTTTTATTTCAACTCCGTTCTTCGACTTAAGCGAGATTAAGCCCGTGTTATAGTCCACATATTGCTTTAGGTTAAACTTCTCGCCCTTGTAGTCTTTGATGTAGCACACAAGGTCCACCGGATTGAAGTGAGTTCCGCTCTTCATCAGCGCCACAGCCTGCTCATCGTTTTCATCGATTTGCGCCGCCTCCAAAATCTGAGGCGAATAACTGCCATCGGCATTATAGGTCAGGTATGGACCGCCACCAGGCTCACCCTCGTTTCGCACCATTCCGCACACGCGAATAGGTCGGTTAAGCTTGCCGTGTAGGTAGTTCGCCAATGCATCGTTGTCCATTGTAGCGGTTTCATCACATTTCGTGCATAATACCGACTCCACAAACGACAACATCTCCTTCAGCCCATCGGCATCGACTGTTTTGGCTTCGAGAGCATTGAGATATTCAGCCACTTTCTTCTGTACCGTAACCAGATATCCTGCCAACACACGCTTATATCGAGTGGTAACATTACGCAGTTTCGATGGCACCACGTTGTCTATGTTCTTGATGAAAATCACATCGGCATCGCGCTCGTTCAAGTTCTCAATCAGCGCGCCGTGTCCAGCCGGGCGGAATAGCAACTCGCCGTTCTCATCCCGATATGGAGTATTGTCGGTGTTAACGGCTATCGTGTTGGTCGAAGCCCGCTGCTCCGACATCGTCACGTTGTATTTCACGCCCCAAACTCCCTCCATAATAGGCAACTTAGTGGCGAGTAGCTTTTCAAACTCTTTCTTGTGCTCGGGCGACACCGTGAAGTGCAGATTCACCATTCCTTCGCTGTCGGCGGCATACTGAGCTCCCTCCTCTAGATGCTCCTCAAGTGGTGTGTGGACCACGCCTGTGGCTATCTTGTGGAACTGTAGCAGAGCCTTGGGCAGTGCACCATAGTTCATTCCATCGGCATCGAGCAGGGCCTTTACCACGTCCACATGACGTTCGTTCTGCATCAGCGCGTGTATGTCGCTCCCATATAGCTTTATACACGTCCTGTTAAGGGCTGGATAGAAAGCGAAACTTTCTATGCCGGCAAAGAATTGCTTCTCAAAGTCGGTCTCAGGAACGTTACGCCCCGATGACACAAAACCGAACAAATTCTTAAACATACGACTTGCCGCTCCTGACGCAGGAACAAATTTCTCTATCGTGCCTTCGAATTGGCCCCAAGCCATAACGCAGTTACGCACCTCCTCGTCGTTCAGCACCACAATTCCGTTTCCGGGGGTTGCCACCGAATTAATTCTCAAGAATGGAAAACCCGTTTTAAATCGTTCTATCTGCCCATCTATATCCTGGGCGGAAATTCCCATTTTAGCTATTAGTTCTAAATCTTTTTCGTTAAGCATATCGTAGAAGGTTTTAAATTATTTTTGCTGATTAAGTTCCAAAAATCAGGTTAAATCAAAGTTTAACCACCATTTCGTTTGCGAAGTTACATCATTTATTCTAATTTTGCAAAAGAGACGGCTATAACATTTCGAACTACTATGACAATACCTCAAGAATATTTCACACAAGACGAGAGCAAAACTGTGCTTAGCCAAGCCAAAGCATTGCTGAGACTACTGCGACCCGACATCAGCATCAGCGATGTTAACAATGTGCATCGTATAATTAAGGATGAAATTCTCAGCGGCAATCTCAGCCGCGACAAATATGGCATCAACCCCACGGTCCGCAACCTCAACACCGCCCTACTGCTAGCCCAGACCATTGCCCCCGACCGCGACATGACCATTGCCACTCTTCTCTACGACATGTGTCGTAAAGGCCTCATATCCACAGATGATGTGGATAAAACATTTGGCAACGACGTGGCCAAGTTAGTAAAGGGGCTCATCAAGGTATCACAACTCTATGTGAAGCAAGCAGCTGTGGAAGACGATAATTTCCACAAGTTACTCCTCACATTTGCCGAAGATATTCGCGTAATACTCATCATGATTGCCGACCGACTGGGAATGATGCGCGTCATAGGTAATCACCCAAACGAGAAATTGGTGCGCGACATCTCCATGGAATCGCGCTACCTCTATGCCCCCCTTGCACACCGACTTGGGCTATATACCATAAAGTCGGAGCTCGAAGACCTTTCTCTTAAATACCTCAACAACAAGGTCTATTCGCAGATTTCTCTTAAACTGAGCGACACTAAAGCCGAGCGAGAAGCCTACATCGATAATTTCATAAGTCCCATCCGCAAGGCCCTCACAGCGGCAGGACTTAAATACGAGATTAAAGGGCGCACCAAGTCTATCAACTCCATCTGGAACAAGATGAAGAACAAGGACGTGGACCTCAACGGCATGTACGACCTGTTTGCCATTAGAATAATTCTCGACAGTGACCTCAAATCAGAGAAAAAAGACTGCTGGCTTGCCTACTCGGTAGTTACCGATATCTACACAGCCAACGTGTCTCGCCACAAGGACTGGATAAGTATTCCCAAATCTAACGGATATGAATCACTCCACATCACAGTCAAGGGGCCGCAAGACAAATGGGTGGAAGTGCAAATACGCACCAAACGTATGGACGCCATAGCCGAACACGGACTTGCAGCGCACTGGAAGTACAAGGGTATCAAAAGCGAAGAAAACTTGGACCAGTGGATGAACAACGTGCGCGAAGTGCTGGAGGCCGGCAGCAAAGGGCCAATGCAGCTCATCCGCGACATGAACATGAACCTTTATGAAAAGGAAGTGTTCGTCTTCACACCTAAGGGCGACTTGTTTAAGTTGCCTATGGGCGCTACACTTCTCGACTTCGCGTTCCACATTCATTCCAAGGTGGGTTGCTCCTGCATCGGTGGCAAGGTTGACGGCAAGAACCAGAAAATCAATTACAAGCTTCGCAGCGGCGACACCGTGGAGATTCTCACATCGTCCACACAGGTCCCACGGCAAGACTGGCTCAAAATCGTGGTTACGTCTAAGGCTCGCAACAAGATTAAGCAAGCCGTGAACGAGGCTCGGGTAAAACGCGCCGACAACGCCAAGGAGATGCTTCAGCGCCGATTCAAGAACCGTAAAATCGACCTTGAAGAGGCCAATCTTATGAGGCTCATCAAGAAAATGGGTTACAAGGTGGCCACCGACTTCTTCGTGGACTTGGACGAGGGCAAGATGGACATAAACAATATTATCGAGCAATATCTGGCTCTGCTCGAGAAGCAGTCGGAACACGTTGTTCACGAAACGGCACAGAACTTTGTGTTGCAACAAGTGCAAGCCGACGATTCCCAATCCGACGACATTTTAGTAATCGACAATAACGTTAAGGGTATCAACTACAAGCTCTCGCGTTGTTGCAACCCCATCTTTGGAGACAGAATTATAGGCTTCGTAGCCAGCGACGGCGCGGTGAAAATCCATCGTTCCGACTGCGGTAACGCCCGTCACCTGCTCGAGAAATATCCTTACCGAATAATCAAGACTCAATGGTCGGGGAAACTAGGCAAGCAATTTGCCGCCACGCTGAAGGTTGTGGGCCATGACGACATCGGCATCGTGGCCAACATCACCTCTGTGATTAACAAAGAAGGCGACACCATCTTGCGCAACATCTCCATCAATTCCAGCGGTGGCCTGTTCGAGGGATACCTGGTAGTGGGAGTAAGCAGCATTGCCCGGCTCGATGAACTCATTAAGAAAATTAAAACTTTGAAAGGTGTTAAAGATGTACAACGCTCCACGAACTAAAACATTCATTATCGCCACACTGATACTGTGTGCGGCAGGCCTTATGGCTTCTTGCGGCAAATCGCCCGCTACGACCGATAACGCGGCCACGGAACTGCTGTCACAAGCTGAGACTTCCTGCGACAATGGTCAGCCGGAACAGGCTCTCTTGCTCATCGATTCGCTCAACAAGGCTTTTCCCAAGCAGGTCCAAATCCTGCGCAAAGCCATGTATCTACGCACTCAAGCCACTGCCCAACTGATTGTCGCCCGAACCGCCGAGAACGATAGCCTGAAGGCGCAAGCACAAGCCATAGTGGACAAGTTATCAGGTGGTTTCAAGACTATTGGTGGCAAAGACCTTGTGGAATCCTACCGAGTGTGCAAAAGCGATGGCGACCTTTCGGGAACCGACCTGCAAGCTCGCATCGATGAGAGTGGCGATGTGTACCTTGCCACATCGCATAGCGGGGCCTCCACCGGCTACACGCGCATAAGCATCAGCAACGGTGCGGAAAGCGTAACATCGGATGCGGCCGAGAACTATCGGTTTGCCGACACCGAAATGGTGACATTCCGCGGTGAGAAATGCGACTCTTTATGCCTTTTCGTAGCCGACAATGAGGCAAAAACACTCAAAGCCACATTCCTGGGACACAGCAAAAGCTCTGTCACTATGAACCTAAAGCAGAAACAATGTATCGCGCGCACCATTCGTTACGCCCACGCGGCTAAGACCCTGAAGCATTGCCAGGGAGTAGCTATCTACCTCCAGAAGCAACAAGAAATCAATGCCGACCAAATGAAGCGGACCCGCATCACCGGCTACCGCTAACTGGCATTTTCTCCATTGCCCTTTCAAGTTTAGGCTCCGGGGCTTTGTCATTTGCAAAAAAATTACTAACTTTGCACCGCTTTTCAGAAATGGGAAGCGAAAGTAATTAATAACTAATCAATTAAAAAAGTTTTTATGAACCACTACGAAACCGTTTTCATTTTAACTCCCGTTTTGTCTGATGCTCAGATGAAGGAAGCGGTAGAAAAGTTCAAGAAAGTGCTCACCGACAACGATGCAGCAATCGTGAACGAGGAGAACTGGGGCCTGCGCAAGCTCGCTTACCCAATCCAGAAGAAAACTACCGGATTTTACACACTTATTGAGTTTGATGGTGACCCCACTATCGTGAACAAGCTCGAAACAGCCTTCCGTCGCGACGAGAAAGTGCTCCGTTTCCTCACGTTCCACCTCGACAAGTTCGCCGAAGAGTATGCTATCAAGCGTCGTAACCTCAAGAAGAACGCTCCCAAGGAAGAAGCCATAGCCGAGCCCGCAGTGGAAGAGGCCGCAGCTCCCGCCGTTGAAGAGCCCGCAGCAGAGGCACCCGCAGTAGAAGAGGCTCAAGAGCCGGTTAATGAATAACCTTCAAAAAAGAATTAGAATTATGGCACAGACTCAATCAGAAATACGTTATCTCACTCCACTGAGTGTTGACACCAAGAAGAAGAAATATTGCCGTTTCAAACGTAGCGGCATCAAGTATATCGACTACAAGGATCCTGAGTTTCTGAAGAAGTTCCTTAACGAGCAGGGTAAGATATTGCCTCGCCGCATCACAGGCACTTCGCTCAAGTTCCAAAGAAGAGTAGCCCGCGCCGTGAAGCGCGCACGCCATCTGGCATTGCTCCCCTATGTAACCGATATGATGAAATAATTTTAATTAGGAGGAATTCAGTATGAAAATTATATTAAAAGCAGACGTAGCAAACCTTGGTTACAAGGACGACGTTGTTGAAGTAAAGAACGGATACGCTCGCAACTACCTCATTCCGCAGCGCCTCGCCATTATGGCCACTTCTTCGGCCCTGAAGGTACACGCTGAGAACCTGAAGCAAAGAGCTCACAAGATCGAGAAGATTAAGGCCGACGCTCAGGCTGTGGCCGACTCTCTGAAGGACGTGGCTCTGACAATCGCAGCTAAAGTTAGCGCCACCGGCACTATCTACGGCTCTGTGAGCAACATTCAGATTGCAGAGGAGCTGGCTAAGCTTGGCCACGAAATCGACCGTAAACTCATCGTTATCAAGGAGAGCGTTAAGGAAGTGGGCCACTACACGGCCACTGTGAAGCTCCACAAAGACGTGGCAGTTGAAATCCCGTTTGAGGTTGTAGCCGAGTAATCGCAAAAGAGACTTTAAATACCCCCAAATAAAGGCATCGGTTCATCACGAGCCGGTGCTTTTTCGTCGTGTATCCGTGCGAAAAAAGTAACCATCCGAAAAAGCCGACGCGTCATAGCATCGGCTTTGTTATTGTAAGCACCAGTGCAACAGCGGTTTACAACATAGTCATCGTGAAAATAATCGTGAAAATAATACATATTTTTGGTTATGTGCGCATTAATTCTTAATTTTGCCACGCATTCAATACCACGCCGTGTAACGTTAATAGTTATTATATGAAGCGGATAGCGGGTGGGAGAATGCGCTACATTTCTGAAAAGTGTTTGCTAACGCTTTGTCATTTGGTCACATTGAACCTGCGAAAACTCAATAACCCAAATCAAAGGCATTGCAGCAGTAGGCACTACGGGTAAGGTATATTATCGGCCCCGTGGCGTGCGGAGGCTTTCTTAGCCTCGGCACGCTAAAGGGTAGCGAAATATCACCAACGGCGTGGGTGTCATTGTCTGTTTGTTATTTGTGGGGCTTTTCGCAGGGCCTAATGTGACAACAAGCAGAAGCAGGATGCCCCGCTTTTCTTTTGTGTGGTTACAACCAATCATTTGATTATTAACGCTTGCCGTGGGCATTAGGCAAGCTACACTACACAAGAGAGACGTTATGAAACATCTTATTATCGTAGCTTCAGGCGGAATGGGCCGAACTGTTTACAGTTTGGCCAAGGAGTGCATCGGGTATGGGTCCGATTTCGACATCAAAGGTTTTATCGACGACAACCTCAAGGCACTCGATGGCTTTAGCAACTACCCCGCCCTGCTCGGGACCATTAAGGATTACCGCCCACAACCCGACGACGTGTTTGTGAGTTCAATCGGCAACACTCGAATTAATCGGCTCGTGTGTGATTCGTTGAAAAAGCGCGGTGCCAAATTCATACCACTAATACATCAGCGAGCGGTTGTCAGAAGTAATGCCGTCATAGGTGACGGTAGCATTATCTGTGAATTTGCCACAATAGGCGCCGATGCCAAAGTGGGCTGCAACTGCTTGGTCCAAGCCTACGCTTGCGTTGCTCACGACTGCGTAGTGGGCGATTATGTTAGAATCGACACTCACTGCACTTGCGTTGGCGGTGTGGAAATCAAAGATGGCGCGATGATTCACACCTCGGCTGTACTGAGCCACAATGTAGTGGTTGAGGAAAATGCCGTGGTGGGTGCTTGTAGTTTTGTAATCAGGAGAGTGAAGGCCGGAACCACCGTAACAGGAAATCCGGCCAGGAGACTTAATAAATAACCGATATGAAGAAATCTAAATCAATAAAATTTAAAGAATTATGGAATTAAAAGAATTTATCGAGAAATTGGCCGAGGCCATTGAAGTTGAAGATGCGAACATCTTAAATGAATCCACAAATTTCAGAGAACTGGACGAATGGAGTAGCTTATCGGTAATGCTACTGATAGCGTTCTATGACGAGGAGTTCGGGAAACAGATTGGTGACGCAGACATAAAGAAATGCGTCACTGTAGGCGACTTGTTTAATTTGGCTAACAAATAGTCGCCTATGGCAATGCTTAAGTACGAGGGTGTGGGAATCACTGCCATGGCGGCGGCTGTGCCCCACACCATTATCAACAACTACGAATACACGCAGTATTTCCCTGCAGAGCAGGTGAAAGAGGTTGTGGATAAGATCGGCGTCTATGAGCGTCGGTTTGCCGATGCAGATACTTGCTCAAGCGACCTCTGCTATGCCGCAGCCGAGAAATTGTTAACCGACAACGCCGTTGACCGGAACGAAATAGACCTTTTGGTCTTTATTTCACAGACGCCCGACTACCGAATGCCGGCCACGTCTATTCTATTGCAACACCGACTGGGGTTGCCACAGACTTGCACCGCTTTTGACATCAATTTGGGATGTGCCGCATTCTGCTATGGCCTCTCGGTCATCTACGGGATGATGCAGAGTGGCGGCATCCGCAAGGCGCTGTTACTCGATGGCGAGACTCGGTCAAAGGTGTATTCGCCCAAAGATCGTCGCAGCGCATTCATCTTTGGTGATGCCGGCGTGGCGGCTCTTATAGAGCGAGACCCCAAATTCGGCATAAGCTATTTTTCACTTAATAGCGACGGCTCTCGCGGCGACTTGATTATGATTCCCGGTGGTGGTTATCGCCACCCAAGCAGCATTGAAACGCTGAAGGAAAAGGTTGTGGATGAATATGGTAACATCAGGAGTGATGAGCAGGGATACATGCGTGGTGGCGATGTGTTTAATTTCGTCATCCGCGAGATTCCCCGCAACATCAAGCAGACCCTTGAATTTGCCGGCATAGGCACAGATGATATTCACTATTTCGTTTTTCATCAGGCCAACAATTTTATCAACTCATACATTGCAAAGAAGATGAAACTTAATCCGGCTAAAATTCCTTCCACTATCGCTAAATACGGAAACACATCGTCGGTTTCGGTGCCGCTGACAATAGTGAGTGAGTTGCGCAATAGCCTCTTTGGTGAGAGGACTCTGCTTCTTAGCGCATTTGGCGTTGGTATGTGCTGGGCCACAGGAATAGTGCCATTTGTTGATTGCAAAATCAGTGAAATCGTGGAAGTATGAGCTATAACCCATTTTCTTTAATCGGTAAAACCATTGTCGTTACCGGTGCATCGTCGGGGATTGGCCGGCAATGTGCCATAACTTGTAGCAAAATGGGTGCCAGGGTGGTGCTGATTGCCCGAAATGAGCAGAGACTTTCCGAGACTCTTTCTGAAATGGAAGGCGATGGGCACAAGCTGATTTCCGCTGATTTAACCGAATTCAACAAGTTAAACGGGATTGTCGAAGGGATTGTGGCAATAACCGGGCCCATCGACGGAGTAGTGAACTGTGCCGGCATCTCCGCCACAATGCCGCTGAAACTTATGAATGATGCCATCATGGACGATTTCTTTAAGGTTAACGTGCTCTCGGCTATTGAACTCACACGCCACATCTGCCACATTGGCCACGTCAGGAAAGAAGGCGCCAGCATAGTGTTTCTGTCATCGGTGATGAGTGTAAGGGGAGAACGCGGCAAGTCGCTCTACTCAATGACTAAGGGGGCGCTTGTCTCAGGCGTTCGCTCACTTGCCACGGAATATGCCCGTCGAGCAATCCGCTTCAACTGCATATCACCCGGAGCTATACTGACCCCTATCAACCGTGACTTACCTCATATGAAAAATCCGGAAGCCCGCGCAGCACTTGAGGCAAAGCACCTGCTTGGCCTTGGACAGACCGATGATGTGGCTAACGCATGCGTGTTTCTGCTTAGCGACGCATCCAGGTGGATTACAGGTCAGAACATTATTGTAGATGGCGGCTACACCGCTATCTGAGTTGTTGTCTGAGTTCATTCAGGGGTAAAATAATGGCGCTACTCGCAATGAGCGGCGCCATTATTTTGGTTAGTTAAGTTCGGTGCAAATTACTTGCCAAGAAGCTTGTTAGCTGCAGCTTCCTTAGCCTTGTCAGCAGCCTCGTTAGCCTTCTGCTTAGCATCTTCCACCTTAGCGTCGGCAGCGGCCTTAGCAGCGTCAACAGCCTCATTGGCCTTGTTAACGGCGGCATCCTTTGCGTTCTCAGCAGCTGCACCGGCAGCCTCAACAGCCTGATCCTTCACCTCGGCACCCGCAGCGGCAGCTCCGTCAAGCAAACCTGCGGGCAGGGCGATAGCCTTCTCAGCAATAGCATCCCATCCGGGGATAGCGGCAGCCAGCTTTTCCTTGTTGTCGTTCAGAAGAGTCTGAATCTTCTCCAGCAGCGACTTAGCAACTTCGGGGTGCTGAGCAGCGAGCTCTTGAATCTTAGTCTTAGCAGCGTCGAGGAGGCCCTGCAACTTGCTGGCGTCCTTGGTCTCGATAGCGTTGGCGATCTCGGCCGAAATGCCGTCAACTGTAGCCTGCTCATCCACTACCACCTGCTCAGTAGCTGTAGCTGTGGTGTCGGCCTGCTCCTGATTACCGTCGGTTTTGCCTGTGCAAGCAACTAATGAAACGGTGGCAACTGCCACAAGCATCAATAATAACTTTTTCATAATGTGTTTGAATTTAAGTAATTAAATAAATTGTTTTATTTTTTGTTATTGGATAACGTGCCAAAAGTATAGATTATTTTGATAATCGGCAAAATTATTCGGCGAAATTTAAGATTATTTTACCGTTACAAAACTATTTCAACACTATGCTTCAATACCGCATTGAGCAAAAATTGGTGTGGGGTGAATCCCATATTAATCATTGTTTGAAAAGTTTAAGATATGAAAGAACGTATATTTCCGGATTTTTAGTTAATTTTGCATGATTTTTAACCTTTCAAGATTCTCAACACAATGGCACAAAAACCATCGATACCCAAAGGTACAAGAGACTTCTCGCCACAAGAGATGGCGCGACGCAACTATATATTTAACACCATTCGTGAGGTGTTCACGCTCTACGGCTTTGAGCAAATCGAGACTCCGGCTATGGAGACACTGGGCACTCTCATGGGCAAATATGGCGAGGAAGGCGACAAACTGCTATTCAAGATTCTGAATAGCGGCGACTACCTCAAGGACGCCCCCGCTGAGCTGCTGGCAACCCGCGACTCGGTTCACCTGACCAATAAAATCAGTGAGAAGGGCTTGCGCTACGACCTCACTGTGCCGTTTGCCCGCTATGTGGTTCAGCACCGTGGCGATATCCAGTTCCCCTTCCGCCGCTACCAGATTCAACCCGTGTGGCGCGCCGACCGGCCGCAACGCGGCCGTTACCGCGAGTTCTACCAGTGCGATGCCGATGTGGTGGGAAGCGATTCGCTGTTGTGCGAGGTGGAGCTGATAGGCATTATCAACGAAGTGTTTGGCCGGCTGGGCATCAATGTGGAGATTCATCTTAACAACCGCAAGGTGCTAAGCGGAATCGCTGAGATTATAGGAGCCGAGGACAAAATCACCGACATCACCGTGGCTATCGACAAGATTGACAAGATAGGCCTGGAGAAAGTGAACGACGAATTGCGCGAGCGCGGACTGAGCGACGAGGCCATAGGGCGACTGCAACCTCTGCTCACCCTCACCGGCACCAATCAAGAGAAAATTGACACACTGCGCTCATTACTCACCGGCAGCGAGACCGGGCGCAAGGGCATTGAGGAAATAGAGTTTGTACTGAGCCACGTGGCATCACTGGGGCTCAAGTCGGCTGTAACGCTCGATGTGTCGCTGGCTCGCGGACTTAACTACTACACCGGCACCATTCTGGAGGTAAAGGCTACCGACACTCCCATGGGAAGCATCTCTGGTGGCGGCCGATACGACAACCTCACGGGCGTGTTCGGCGTTGATGGGCTGTCGGGCGTGGGCATCAGCTTCGGTGCCGACCGCATCTATGACGTGCTCAACACTCTGGACCTCTACCCTGCCGCGACCGGCACCGCCACCGAGGTGATGTTTATTAACTTCGGCGAGCGCGAGGCCGCTCAGTCGCTACTGTGCGCCATGGAGTTGCGCAAACACGGCATCCGCACCGAGGTCTATCCCGATGCGGCTAAAATGAAGAAGCAGATGAGCTTCGCCAACGACAAGCACATTCCCTACGTGGCCATCATAGGTGAGAGCGAACTGGCTCAGGGCCGCGTCACTATCAAGGACATGAAAACCGGTGAGCAACTTTCGCTCACCACAGCAGAGATAATTGAAAAACTCAGATAAGCTCAACTAACCACCAAGCACAGAATACACCACTACGATGAACAACATGTCGGATCAACTGATGGCACTTCCCTTGTTCCAAGGAATAGGGAAAGAACGCATAATGGAACTGATTGAAAAAGTTCCGTTCCACTTCTTGAAATTCGAGGAGGGGCAGACCATATTCAAGGCCGGAGAGCAAACCGAGTTCATGCGTTTTGTGGTGTCGGGACAAGCACAGGCCGAGACCGCGCTGTGTGGTGGCAACGTGACTCTGATTCAAACTATCACAGCTCCAGATGTCATTGCCCCCGACTTTCTGTTTGGGCGCATCACCACCTACCCTTTCTCACTTACGGCTAAGACAGAATGTGGTATTATGCAACTGAGCAAGGCTTACGTGGTGAGTATAATGCAATCCGACAAGATTTGCCTGCTCAACATGCTCAACTACCTCTCGCGCAACGCGCAGAAAGGCGACGTAAGCTACAAGCGTATGCTCAGCAGCGACACTTCGCAGCGCCTTGCGGTGATGGTGTTTATGCTAACCGGCCACCGCTCGCAAGACATCAGAATACGCTACAAACAGAAGGACCTATGCAAGCTACTTGGGCTTCGCCGCAGTGCTATGCTTGAGCTTATAAGCGAACTGGAGACACGGGGCGTGGTGCTTGACAACGGGACAGAGCTGCAGATACCCGACCGCCAACAATTGGTCGCAGAACTGGTAAAGCCCGGCAAGTAATCAAATCCAAAATTCGCATATCAGCACCACTTAGGCCCTGTAGCACAAGCAGTTTGCCCGTCACTGAGCGAGCCGAGCTACCGACAGGGTAAACACCGAAATCTTAACACCCGGATAATCGCTAAGCAAGGCCTGCGCACAGGCCATGAGCGTGGCACCTGTGGTGACCACATCGTCCACAAGCAGGATGTGAGCATCGGCTGGCAAAGTCTTCATCACTCGTCTGTTAGCCGCATACAAGCCTTCGGTGTTGCGCAGGCGCTCCTCGGCCGTCTTGTGGGTCTGTGTGGAGTGCTCACGCACAGCCTTCACTGCTTCGGCCACAGGTACCCCCAAAGCTTGTGCCAGCCCTTGCGCTATGAACCCACTCTGATTATAGCCACGTTGAGCCAGTTTGTGCCGATGTAGCGGCACCGGCACCACAGCATCCACATCACCATAGAATCCGCACTGCAACAATTCTTCTCCCGCTCTGCGGGCAAGAAACGTGCCCATATCAGGGCAGTTGTGGTACTTTATGTCGTGCAACACCGACGCATAAGCGCTTCCCTTCTCGTACCAGAAATATCCTGAGGCATGCTCCACAGGGACCTTGCCGGCGAAGAGCTGCTCCACAGTGTTGAATTTAATGGTATGCAGGCGAGTGAGTGGAAGCTCCATCAGGCACCGGCGGCACAGGTGACGCTCATCGGTCATCAGAGTGTGGCCGCACACCGGGCAGAGCCGTGGCATAAGCACGTCAAGCGCAGCGTTG
>CADADP010000042.1 GCA_902786725.1 uncultured Bacteroidales bacterium | reverse complement strand
CCGCTGATGGCGGGTGATATGTGCTTCAAGACATATATCAAGCTGTCATATCGCTCCACCTCCGAGTCAAGGCGCGCCAGAATTTTGTCAAATGGCATGTGCGCCACTCGCGAGTTATCGTATAAATCGGTCGCCTGCTGACATGCGTAGGCCATGTCGAATGTAAACTGACTACTCTGCGAATAAAGTATCAGCGAGATTTGGTCTATCTGCTGCATCGTGGCCACCAACTGCTCGTGCTGTTTCTTAGCATTCGCCTCATACATGCGCATTGTCTCCTGCTGCTCCTTATACTTGAGCTCAAGCTCGGCACACAGCACCTCAATCGTCCGCCCGAAGTCACGCTCCTTGAACACAGCGCCGGCATCAGGCGTTGCCACAACACCGATAATGAGTAGCAATAAACACTTAACGTAAATATTAAGTCTCATAATTTTAAATTTCTAACGCTAACAAAGTTAAAAACAAATTATCACATACGCAATGCCTACTTTACCCCAATTATTCAATTCACTTTCCGCGGCACACCTCATTTATGCTATTTATGCGTGCAAATATCAGTTCTATTTATCATATCCTTCTTTACTCACTCTCACGCTTGCGTATCAACTTCTGTATCTCGGCCGCCATTTCATACTCCTCGCTTTCCACACACTTCTGCAGATAAGCCTTAAGGCCCTCAAGGGTTAGGCCGTCGAGATCGGGCTCGCCATCATCGCTTCCCTCCACATCGCCTTTAACAAACGACGCGTCTCGCATCACCTCCTCGGTGGCAAAGACTCGGGCTCCGGTGCGCACAGCCAGAGCCACCGCATCGCTCGTGCGCGAGTCTAGTTCCACGTCGCAACTGTCGCCTCGCAGCAACAAATGGGCGTAGAACACTCCATCTTCATACTTATAAATCTCCACTTCTTCAAGCGATATGCCAAAAGCGTGCATCATGCTCGCCATCAGGTCGTGTGTGAGCGGACGCGGCAGTATTATGCCCTGCAGACGCACCGCTATCGCCTGTGCCTCCGACACGCCCACCACTATGGGCAAGTGGCGCTCGCCACAGCGCTCCTTGAGCACCAGTGCATAAGCATTCCCCTGTATTTGACTACGGCTCATGCCATACAGTTCCAGTTCCACTCTTTTATCCATTGCGCTATCCGTCCTTTCTCTGTTTCTCTCTTACCTCTACCCTATCACTCCGCTTCCGTAGCACAAGTGCCCCGCCTCGTCATATATCACCGCAAACTGCCCGGGGGCTATCCCCTGCACGTCGCGCTCGCTCTCCAGCAGCCACTCGTCGTCGCCCACATGGACAAAGCGGGCCGGCAACATCAGTGGCGTGTGGCGATTCTTAAACATCACACGCACCTGCTGCGAGTCACCCCACGGATTGCCCGAGATAAAATGCATCTCATGCACGCGCATTTCGCGGCCGTATTGCTTGTCGGTGCCATATCCGTTGCTCACGTATATCACGTTATCTTCCACATTCTTTTTCACCACATACCACGGACCGCCACTCAAGCCCAGCCCCTTGCGCTGACCTATCGTGTGAAACCAGTATCCACGGTGCTCGCCAAGTTTGCGCCCTGTCTCCAGTTCCACTATCGCACCGCGCTTTTCGCCCAGGTGGCGACGGATAAAGTCGTTATAATTAATCTGACCCAGAAAGCAAATGCCCTGACTGTCGCGCCGCTTGGCGTTGGGCATACGCACCTGCTCGGCTATCGCTCGCACCTCGCTCTTGGGCAGGTTTCCTATCGGGAACATCAGGTGTTGCAGTTGGTCATACGTAATCTGAGCCAAAAAATCGGTCTGGTCTTTCACCGCATCCACCGCCGTGGCCAAATACTTCACTCCGTCTATCTCCTCTGTGGTGGCATAGTGACCGGTGGCTGTCATATCAAATTCCCGCCCCCAGCGCTGCTCAAAGTAACCGAACTTTATCATCCTGTTACACATCACATCGGGGTTGGGGGTGAGGCCACTCTTCACCGTGCGTAGCGCGTATTCCATCACATTGTCCCAGTACTCCTCGTGTAGCGAGACCACTTCCAGCCCCAGCCCGTACTTGCGCGTTATCAGCTCGCACATCTCAATGTCTTCCTCCGCGCTACAGTCGCCCTCGTCGGTGTCGAGACCTATCCGTATGTAGAACGGATGCAATTCATGTCCTTCTTGCGCCAGTTTGTGAAGCACCACCGCACTATCCACGCCTCCTGATATAAGCACCGCTATCCTCATCGTTTTGCTCGTTTTCGCTTTTTAACACTCTCTCACCTCAGTTGCCGAATGCGCGCTTAATACTCTCCACGCTCACGTTTTTGTTCAGTATCTTCCCCTGCGGGTCCACGATATACGCGCTCGGCACAAATCTCACGTCCAGCGTCTTGTTCAAGTCGGAGCTCGCGCCCACAAGCCAGTTCTCGGGGTAGGTCTTGGCCTTATTCATCCAGGCGCCGTCGGCCTTACCCATGGTTATATCCACTATGGCCACCTCTCCCTGGCTTATCATGTCGTTAATCACCACATCGGTGCTCAGGCGCAACCGGGCCATGTCGCTATCCATTCCCCCATCGGTCAGTAGCACTATCACAAGCCCTGTCGCCTTGACCTCAGCCAGCTTGCGGCGATTGCCGCCGGCGTCGGTCCACTCTATCTGCGGCATCGTGGCGCCAAGCTCGTTTCGCTTTATTTTTTCCACCTGGGCCGAGTAGTGGTTGCGTACGTCCTTCTTCATCTGCTTGCTACCGGCCATGGCCTCGGCGAAGGGCAAATACGCCTCATCGCTCCAGTACACCGCGTTCTCGCCATAGAGGGCGCGCTCGGCCAGCGCGCCTATCTTGGCAAAGTTGCTGGCGTTGGACTGTGCCTTGAACATCAGCGAGCGTATCGCGCTCAGCACTATCGTGCGATTGGCATACTTGAAAAAGTCCACGTAATCCTCAAATGCCTTGGCAAACCGCTCTTCGTCCTTGATGGGCTTTGTCAGGTCATAGTTCTCCCAGAAATTGGTCACTATATAGTCGCAACGGCTCTCCAAAGTGCTGCATGTGTCGGGGGCTACAGGATATTTGAAAAGTGGTTCCTGAGCCATCACGCCGGCATGCCACAGCAGAGCCACAGCCACCATCAGCAGTAATTTTCTCATCGGTTTCATAGTCTCATTCAAATTTTAGGCAAATTTACAAATCATTTCACACCTACACAAGTATCTCCGCCAAGAGACCGGCGCACTTGTCACGGCTTGCGACTGCAAAGTTACTCTTCCGCGCACACGTTGTCAATGTCATTTTCTACATTCACGCAGAAAGCCGGCCACAAGCCGGCTTTCCCTCGCTAAAATTCCAGTGGCACCGCCAACTTTATCACCACGTTACGGCCCATGTTGTGCACGCCGCGCTTGCCTGTCACAGCGTTCCAGGCGCAATATTTAAGCCGCGACAAATGATTCTGATATGCCACATTGGTCAGATTACTCGCGCTGATAGTAACATTCATCACCTTCCGCCCCTTGCGCATCAAGTCGAAGCCCCCGCTCACATTCAGCAGCGTGTAAGCCGGAGTCGGAGTTTCGGTCCCGCCGGCCGTCAGACAATGGTTCTGACGAAAATTCACATCCGCCTCAGCCTTCAAGTAGGCATTGTTTATCGCGCCCCTGCCGCCGTGGTTTATCTCCCATGTGGCGTCGAATAGCCATCGGGGCGCTGGCGTAAAGGGCAAATATTTTTCTTCGGCCGGAGCGCTTAGTCGCACCGCGTCCACCACACTCAGCGCCGTGCCCAGATGCAGGCAATGCAGCGGATGCGCGTCAACGCTCAGCTCTCCACCAAGCAATCGCGCATCGCCGGCTGTGTAGCGATAGGTCTTATGCTCCGTGTCAATCACCTCATCGGTGCCGTGGAGATAGATGTAATTGCTTATGCGATTGGCAAACAAATTCAGCTGAACCGACACCACTCTTGTGGTCCAGTCCATGCCCAGGTCAAATTGCACGCTCCGTTCACTTTTCAGCTCGCCGTTGCCCACTTCATATCGCTGCGAGCCTTCATGCACGCCGTTCGACTTGAGCTCGCTCACGTTGGGCGCACGGAAGCCTGAGGCAACATTGGCGCGCAAATCCAGATTTTCGTTCACATGAAACACGGTGCCCACGCTTCCCGAGAATCCGCCAAAGTTCCGCCTCTGCGCTGCGAACCGCTCCGCCCCGTCCTCTGTCAGGGCATCACTCCGCAGATGCCGCACGTCATATCGTGCGCCGGCATTCAGCATCCATTTCCCGAACCGTCGCCCTGCCGTCACGTAGGCTCCCACATCCACCATGCCGTAATTGGGGATTAGATACTCCTCGCCTGCATTCACGTTCTTCTGATACATTCCGCCCACACCTACCGTGAGTTTGCAACCATTCCGCAACACGCGATTATAGTTGGCATTGTAGTTAAGCGTGTGCAACTTCATGTATAGTCCGTATTCAGCGGGACTTTCCTCAAATTCCTGACGCCGGTTGAGCTGGTACCCGAGTACCACATTCAGTCGCCCGGCGCCCACTTTCACAGCATTATCCCACACGGCCTTATAGTGCCACACCTTCTGGTACGGGAGTCCATGCTTGTAGCTTGTGTTTCCCACATAACCCGGCTCCAATTCGCCGGTAACCTCATCGCGCTCACCTTCCACGATGCTGGGCATGAGGTAATACATCGATGCGTAAACGTGGCTGTGGCCCCAGCTGCGCCCCACTCCACCCATCAGCGAAAGGGCCTGCTCACCAAACTGCGAATTGGGCACATATCCGTCGGCCGAGTTGCGATAAGCGTGGGCAAACTTGCCACTGTAGCGAGCGTTCCACAAGTTGCCGTTTTTGTTGCCCGCAAAGTTGAGCGAATAGCCCAGTAATCCGTTATTAGTCTGGTATTCAGCATTGATATTGGCTCGCATCTTGCCGTAAGGCACTATCGGCGCGCTATTGAACTTTATCACACCTGCCAGCGCGTCGCTTCCGTAAACCAGGCTTGCCGGACCCTTCAATATCTCCACCGAACTCACGTCGGCGCCATCAAGCTCCAGCCCGTGCTCGTCGCCCCACTGCTGGCCCTCTTGCCGCACGCCACTGCTCACGGCCACTATTCTGTTATAACCCAACCCGCGTATCACCGGCTTGGAAATGCCTCCACCGGTGGTAATCTGCGACACTCCGGGCTCACTGCTAATCGCATCCACTATATTAGTCCCACTCTTCCTCTGCAAATCATCACCGCTGATATAGCGCACCGGCGTTGACGACTCGGATATCGTTGTCAGTCCCGTACTTCCTGTCACCACCACTTCTTTGAGGCTCAGGTGCTTGTAGAACAAGTCGGTTGTATCTTTCCCTGTAAGTGATTCTTGCGAATTCACCATTATCTGTGTGGCCATTGTCATCACCGCAATAGCCTGTATTGCTTTTCTCATGTTTTTCAATTGGTTTTTTGCGCTTTTGGCGCGGCATTTTTTATCGGGCACCACTCACGACAAGGCACTTTCTTCTCCGGAATCGCCTCACCATGATATGCCGTCTGTCATTAATCTCTCTGATTATTCTATCCTATGACTCTGCCGGCGGCCCGCGCACATCTCGCCCCCCTACGCGCTCTGTCACCGTTCGCTCCACAAAGGTCATCGGACTGTCATTGAAGCGCATATTGGCCTCAGAGAACTGCACCGGCGGCATCTCCATCACAATAGTGCTCAGCAAGTTACACACATGGCACTTCTCGCTTGGGAAAGCAAATCCTGCAGTCAAATGAGCGGCGTGATGCTCATTACCGACGCATATTTCACAATCATCGCCGGCAATCATTCCTCTAAACTCATGCACGTGCAGCGACGTCACAAGAAACATCGGCATCATCGCCAGCAATAACGCCACCGATAATAGCCTGCTCTGTCTGGATCGTTGTTTCTCTTTCTGTTTCTGTCGCATACGCCACTCGTTTGCCTGCAAATATACGTTTTTTTTTGCCGACAGCTCACTAACATTGGCCTTTTTTAACACCACCTCGCACTTCCACACTCCACAAAAAACATCCCGCGCGGCATTGCGCACTCCAATTTAAGTGGTAACTTTGCACATGTATTAAGTCACTTATGTCAAAAAACTTATATTCATGACTCTTCGTTCTCACTCGAGATATATCGCAACTCGGAACGCCATACTAAGGTGCTCCGCTATTGTCATTTCACTGCTACTCTCATTCTCCGCGCCACCCGCTGTAGCCGCGCAAGAAATAGCATCCGACTCAATAACAACCAACCTTTACGAGCCTTCTGAGAAGTTCAACTTTAAGCAACTCATCGCACCGGTTTCTCTCATCGCGCTCGGAGCTTGCGGAATCAACAATAACTGGTTCACTGGCAACAAATACACTACGCAGGATTTGAATATCGACAACTGGCATCGACGCAAATTCCGTGGCGACGACTACATTCAGTATCTGCCCATCGCCACCGCCGCCGTGCTCAATTTCACCAATCTCGGCCGGCATCCCAAGCGAGAGCGATGGGTCATGACTGCCACAGCCTGCGCCATCACTGCCATTTTGACCAACAGCATCAAATGGGCCGTAAATGAGCGACGACCCGATAGTAGCGCTTCCAATTCTTTCCCATCGGGGCACACAGCCACGGCGTTTATGGGAGCAGAACTCGTCAGAATAGAATACGGCAACGTCTGGGGCATAGGCGCTTACACTGTCGCTTGCGCCGTGGGAGCACTCAGAATGTATAATAATCGCCACTGGTTCAACGACGTTCTCGCCGGAGCAGGTATCGGAATCCTCTCGGCTCGCGCCGCATTGTGGCTACTTCCACTCGAAAGGAAATTATTCCGATGGGACAAACTCTCCTCGGTCTCTAATGTAGCCATTGTGCCTTTGGCCACAACGCGCAACGTGGGACTCGCTCTCACCGCCCAATTCTAATGGCGAAGAACAAACCAAGATCGGCACAGTTTAATCAGCTTAAATCGTGCACAATGCTTTGAAATTCCAACTTTTTTCTCTACCTTTGCACCGCTTTTACGATTTTCAGTGTGATGAGAAATTTAGAAGCACATCTTAATTTTTAGTAACACAACATTTTAACAAAACAAATGAAAACTTTTCAATTAAGCGCTGAGCCAAGAACTGACCTTGGCAAGAAAGCAACCAAGGCATTGCGTGCCGAAGACAAAATCCCCGCAGTTATCAATGGTGGACGCCTCGTTGAACTCAATGAAAAAGGCGAATACGAAGGTAAACTCGAGGCCGGTGAGAAAGTGGTGAAAATCAACACCGACAACAAGGCTATCATCACCACCGACATCACAGTTACTAAGGATGCAGTTCGCAAACTTATCTACACCCCGGAGATCTTCGACATCGACCTCAGCCTCAACGGCAAAATTCAGAAAGCCGTGCTGAAGAACATCCAGTTCCACCCGCTCAACGACTCTATCCTCCACATCGATTTCCTCGCAGTGGACGACAAGAAGCCCATCATCATGGAAGTGCCCACAGCCATCACTGGTCACGCTATCGGTGTTAAGGCCGGTGGTAAGCTGGTGCTCAACATGAAAAAGGTGAAAGTTAAGGGCATCTATTCCGAGATTCCCGAGCGCATCACGCTCAACGTTGATGATTTACAGATTGGCCAAGCCATCAAGGTGGGCGACCTGCACTTCGACAACTTTGAGCTCGCGAGCCCCAAGGACCTCATGATCGTTAGCGTTCGCGCTACTCGCGCCGCTGCAGCTGCTGCTGCCGATGCCGAGGCTAATGAAGACGCGGCAGAGTGATAACAAGTCTGCTCAGAGCTCTTCGCAGCCTGTTTAGCAACGAAAAAAGCGATTACGAGATGAAACTTTTAATCGTTGGCTTAGGAAACATCGGTCAGCAGTACCATGGGACCAGGCACAACATTGGATTCACAATATTGGATGCCTTCGCACAGGCATCCAATGTTGTTTTCTCCACCGAGCGTTATGGCGATGTGGCACGCATGCGACTCAAAAACAAGCAGCTGGTGCTACTCAAGCCCTCCACCTACATGAACCTCAGTGGCGAGGCCGTCAGATACTGGATGCAGAAAGAGAAAATCGAGCTCGAGAATCTGCTCGTCATCGTCGATGATATCGCTCTGCCGTTCGGTGCCATTCGCATCCGTCCGGGCGGTAGCGATGGTGGGCACAACGGGCTCAAGAACATCACCTCACTGCTCGGAACCGACCGCTTCGCTCGTCTCCGATTCGGGGTTGGCAACGACTTCCCGCGCGGCGCTCAGGTTGACTACGTGCTGAGCGTGCCATCTCTGGAAGAAGCCGAGATGCTACCAGAGCGCACACAGGTCACCACCGAAGCCATCCGCGCATTCTGCCTCAGCGGACTCCAGTTCGCCATGAACCACTATAACGGGAAATAAACACATCACTTGCTTATGGCCGACGAAAGAATAGACAAATGGCTCTGGGCCACACGAATCTTCAAAACACGCTCACTCGCCACCGACGCGTGCAAGCGTGGGCACGTCACCATTGACGGAATGAACGTGAAACCATCACGGCCCGTTAAGGTGGGCGACATAGTCTCCGTGAAGAAAACACCCGTCACCTACACTTTCCGCGTTATCGGCATCACGCAGAACCGGGTGGGCGCCAAACTTGTGCCCAATTTCCTGGAGAACCTCACCCCACCCGAACAATACCACATACTGGAAATGGTGCGAATCGGCGGCTTTGTGCGCCGGCAGAAGGGTCTGGGCCGACCCACCAAAAAAGAAGGACGAGAAATCAAAGAATTCACTGACGAAGCTTTCTTCGGCTTCGACGACTTCAACCCGGACGACATCGCACTCTGGGACGATGATGACAACGATTCAAATCCCCTCTGGACCGACGAAGACGAAGAAAAACTAAGCCACAAGTGAGATTGTCTCTTTTCTCCCGTCTTCGCATTAACGAGCCGTCATAACAAGAAAAATCCGGTTCAAATATACTTAATCACTGATTTTGCCGTTATTATATTTGACGCGCGCAGGTTGCGCGTCAGGGTCAGTCCATACCGACTCTGACACGCCACCAGCCATTCAACGTGATATAAGACTCTTATGATTAAAACTACAAGATACATCGTTCTACCGATGCTGGCATTGTTCATCGCTTTCGCCTCACAAGCACAAGCCGTAAAAATTCAGGGCAAAGTCGTGGATGAAGACAACTCTCCCATAGAGTTCGCCACAGTGCGAATTGAAGGCACCACCACCGGCGTCAACACCGACGACAAGGGACAGTACGAAATCACTTTCACCCCACAGTCCGACACCATTATGGTGCTATTCACATGCCTCGGTTATGCCAACGTCAAGCGTATGCTAATCAAGCCCCAAGGAACTGTCAACATTAACCCAAAACTTTACAAATCGGCTCAAGAACTGGCAGAAATCCAGGTCACCGACTTCAAAAAACAGACCAACACCATGCAGACGCTCGATGTTGGTTCGGCAATCCTCGCGCCTAACGCTTCGGGCAACGCCGTGGAATCAATGATTTCCACTCAAGCGGGTGTCTCCAGTAAGAACGAGATGAGTTCGCAGTACATGGTGCGCGGCGGTTCCTACGACGAGAATAGCGTATATATCAACGGAATCGAGATCTATCGTCCACAGCTCATCAGCTCCGGCCAGCAAGAGGGACTAAGCGTAATCAATCCCGACCTTGTCAAATCCGTCTCTTTCTCCACCGGTGGCTTCAACGCAGAGTATGGCGATAAGATGTCGAGCGTGCTCGACATCACCTACCGAGAGCCACAGCACTTCGAAGGTTCCATCGCCGCCAGTCTGCAGGGCGGCAGCTTAGCCATTGGCCACAGCACCAAGCGTTTCTACCAACTGCACGGAGTCAGATATAAACGCAACTCTTCACTTCTGGGCTCGCTCGAGTCCAAGGGAGAGTACGACCCGCAATATTTCGACTATCAGACCAATCTCGTCTTCAAGCCTTCCGACAAGTTCAAGATTTCTCTACTGGGCAACCTTTCTCTCAACGACTACCGGTTCACCCCAAAAAACCGCGAAACCAGCTTCGGAACCTCAAGCGACGTCAAGTCTTTCCTGGTCTATTTCGACGGGCATGAAAAAGATAAATTCCACACCTACTTTGGCGCGCTCTCACTCAATTACGCCCCTAACAAAGGCAACAATTTCACGCTACAGGCTTCGGGCTACCGCACCGACGAACTTGTATCCTACGACATTCACGGCGAGTACTGGCTCGATGAGGCCGGAACGTCAGGCGAAAGTGGGGTCGGTGGCGAACTTGGCGTGGGCAAGTATCATGAGCACGCACGCAACAGGCTCAAAATCAGCGTCTATGACCTCACCCTAAAGGGCAACACATCCCTCAACGACAACAACCTCTCCTACGGCATCAGCATCAGGCGAGAAAGCATCTACGACCGCTCACGCGAGTGGCAATGGCGCGACTCTGCCGGATATTCTCTGCCACATATTCCCAACGAGGTCAACGTTATCTACAATCAAACTTCTCATCACGACCTCAACACCACACGTTTCGCCGCATTTGTCCAGAACACCTACAGGCGCATGACCGGTAGCGGACTGCTCACTGTCAACGGAGGTATTCGTGTGTCACACTGGGGATTCAACGGCGAGACTCTGTTTTCTCCACGATTCAGCCTGGGCTTTATCCCCGAGAAAAACAACCGGCTAACGCTCCGACTCGCCGGCGGACTCTACTACCAAGCACCCTTCTACAAAGAATACCGCATGGAGAAATTCGATGAACTGGGCAACGCCTACATCGACCTTAACAAGAAAATCAAGTCCCAACGCAGCATTCAAATAATCCTCGGTGGAGACTTCACTTTCCGAGCCCTAAACCGCCCGTTCAAACTCACCTCCGAAATCTACTACAAGAACCTGAGCAATATCATTCCCTACGAGGTCGATAACCTCAAGCTTGTCTATTCCGGACTGAACCAGGGAAAAGGTTACGTGGCCGGTATCGACTTCAAACTCTTCGGACAATTCGTCGAAGGAACAGATTCTTGGATTAGTTTCTCACTCATGAAAACACAAGAAAACATCAACGGCGTTAAGGTTCCGCGACCCACCGACCAGCGCTACAGTGTGGCACTGTTTTTCACCGACTATTTCCCCAAGGTGCCTCGACTCAAATTCAGCCTAAAGGCTGTCTTCAGCGACGGTCTGCCCACCACTTCCCCACGCATGACTCGCGCTCAAAAATACTTCCGCCAACCGGCCTATAAGCGTGCCGACATCGGTCTTTCTTACCTACTTCTGGGTAAAGACCATAAACCTGCCACCGGATTCTTCAGCCACTTCAAGGAGATATGGCTCGGCATCGACCTGTTCAACCTCTTCGACATCGCTAACGTGAGCAGCTACTACTGGGTCACCGATGTCAACAACATTCAGTATGCTGTGCCAAATTACCTAACAAGAAGACAAATCAATGCGCGACTTTCGATAAAATTCTAATATTTCATGTTTGAATAATGAATTTTAATTAGTAAATTTGTGCATCTATTAACGCTCTTTTTTAACTAATATAAACTCTTAACTATTATGGCAAAACCTTATGTAATTGGTATCGATATGGGTGGTACCAACACCGTTTTCGGAATTGTTGACGCACGCGGCACTGTTATCGCAAGCAGCTCTATCAAGACTGCCAAGCACAGCGATGTTAACGACTACGTTGACGAGTTATACAACGAAATCACTAAACTCATGGCCGACAACGACACCATCGGTAAGATTAACGGCATCGGCGTGGGTGCTCCTAATGGTAACTACTACACTGGCATGATCGAAGAGGCTCCAAACTTGCCCTGGCCAAGCCCGATACCTTTTGCAGACCTCATGACTCAAAAGTTCGGTATCCCCTGCATCATCACTAACGACGCTAATGCGGCCGCTATCGGCGAAATGACCTACGGTGCGGCTCGTGGTATGAAGGATTTTATCATGATCACTCTTGGTACCGGCGTTGGTAGCGGTATCGTGGTCAACGGACAGATGGTTTACGGTCACGACGGATTCGCCGGCGAACTTGGCCACGTCATTATGAAACGCAAAAACGGTCGCACTTGCGGATGCGGTCGCACAGGTTGCCTAGAGGCTTACTGCTCAGCCACCGGCGTCGCTCGCACAGCACGCGAGTTCCTCGAGCTACGTTCCGACGAGTCTAAACTGCGCGAGCTACAAATCGAAGACATCACTTCTAAGGACGTTTACGACTGCGCTATCGCAGGCGACAAACTCGCAAAAGAGATTTTTGATTACACCGGCAACATCCTCGGTGAGGCGCTCGCCGATTTCACAGCCTTCTCCAGCCCCGAAGCGTTCATCATCTTCGGAGGTCTGGCTAAGAGTGGCGACCTGCTAATGAACCCCGTTAAAGAGGCTTTCGAGAAAAACGTTCTCGGCATCTATCGCGGAAAGGTAAAAATCCTGCTCAGCGAAATGAAAGAAGCTGATGCCGCTGTGCTTGGCGCCTCAGCTCTGGGATGGGAAATCAAGGAGGATTAATGCACTTCGACAGTCCTCAACACAACTTAACATAAACGTATGTATGTGAGCGGAAGACTGTATTATGGTTTTCCACTCACATTTTTTAATCACAAGTTTAACACCAAAAACATAATGAAAAAGTCACTTCTTTTCATCATCATGGTTCTTGCCGGCATCGTCGCCGCGCAAGCTCAAGCTAAAGTTTATTTCACTCGTGAAATATCACCCCAAGCCCTCGTGAAAATTTATCAAGCCGTAGGACGCGAAGCCAAAGGCCGAGTAGCCGTGAAAATCAGCACCGGTGAAGACGGCGGTAACAATTATCTCAAGCCCACCCTCATCCGCGACCTCGTGGAGCAAGTCAATGGCACCGTGGTCGAATGCTGCACCGCTTACGGTGGCTCCCGCCAAGACCCGGCCAAGCACTGGGAAACTATCCACAAGCACGGCTTCGACAGCATTTTCGCAGTCGATCTCATGGACGAGTTTAGCGATATACGCATACCCGTCAAAGACAAGCGTCACATAAAATACGACATAGTGGGCGCGCACTTGGCCAACTACGACTTCATGATTAATCTCGCGCACTTCAAGGGGCACGCCATGGGCGGATTCGGTGGCGTTCTCAAGAACGCCAGCATCGGTGTGGCTTCCACCGCCGGGAAGGCATATATACATACAGCCGGCAAGATGACCGACGCGGGGGCCGCTTGGAGCAACCTGCCCGAGCAAGACGCATTCCTCGAGTCGATGGCTGCAGCAGCACAAGCCGTTCACGACTACTTCAGCAACGGCGAGAACATTCTCTACATCAACGTCATGAACAACATGAGCATTGATTGCGACTGCGACTCTCACCCTGCCGCACCTATGCTTCGAGATATGGGTATTCTTGCATCCACCGACCCGGTGGCTCTCGACCAAGCTTGCCTCGACCTCGTCTTCAAGCACAAAAACACTAAGGACGACACTGCACAACCACTACTCGACCGCATTGCAAAGCAACACGGTACTCACACCGTTGATTACGCCGAGAAGATTGGACTTGGAACCAAGAATTACAGGCTCATCAGCATCGACAAATAAGAACAACTGTCTAATGAAACGTACTTTAAATCTAATAATCACAGCTCTCATTGCACTTGTGTCATGGGCGCAGACCGACACCCTTTCGCTCCCTGATGTGGTGGTTACCGGTGCTCGTACCGTCACTGATGTGCGCCACCTGCCCATGACTGTTACCGTCATCAATCACCAAGACCTCACGGCATGGCACCGCGACAACGTGTTGCCGGCCGTGAGCGAGCAGGTGCCGGGACTCTTTGTCTCCGGCCGGGCAATGATGGGCTACGGAGTTAGTGGAGGCGCGGCAGGGGGCATCAATATGCGGGGAATTAGCGGTGGTTCAGGACAACTCCTCGTACTCATCGACGGGCACCCTCAATTCAATGGCATCTACGGGCACCCTATCAGCGATAGCTACCAGACTCTCCTGGCCGAACGCGTTGAAGTACTTCGCGGACCGGCATCAGTGCTCTACGGGAGCAACGCTATGGGGGGCGTTATCAACATCGTTACCCGACAAGCCAAGCAAGACGGCTCTAGCACCGACCTCTCTCTCAGCGCAGGCAGTTTCGGCACGTTCCAAGCCAGCCTTGCCAACAGATGGCGGCACCAACGCATATCCACCACCGTTGCTGCCAACTACGGTCGCTCCGACAATCACCGACCACGCATGGGATTTCAGCAATATGGCGGATATGCTAAGGTTGGATACGACTTCAACGCCAACTGGAACGCGTTTGTTGACTTCAACATCACACACTTCAACGCCTCCATTCCCGGCACAGTTTCCGCTCCGTTATGGAACGCAGACCAGTGGATAACACGTGGCGTGGCCAACTTAGCCATCGAAAATCACTACGAACGTACAAGCGGCGCCATAAGCGTGTTCACTAATTTCGGACAACATAAAATCGACGACGGAACTGCCAACCCCGATGAACCCACACAACGATACTTCCGCTCTCGAGACATACTCACCGGTGTTAGCATCTACCAGAGCATCACGGCGTTCTGCGGAAATCGAATCACAGTAGGGTTCGACTACCAAAACATCTATGGCAAAGCCTACTACACATCCAAGGCAACCGGCGAAGTTCTCGACACACCCAACAAACAAAGCGGTCAGTCATCTCGACACGAGTTCGCCGCCTATGCCGAAGTTCGCCAAGACTTCACCAAATGGCTCACCGCCGATGCCGGAATCAGATTCGACCACCACTCGGTCGTGGGTAGCGAATGGATTCCGCAATTTGGACTAGTCTTCCGTCCTATCGCTTCTGGTGAAATCAAGCTGCAGGCTGCCAAGGGATTCCGCTTCCCCACAATGCGCGAAATGTACCTTTACCCTCCTTCCAACACTCTCCTTAGGCCAGAACGGCTTTGGAACTTCGAACTCTCATGGCGACATCGTGCCCTTCAAGGCGGTGCTCTTTCTTACGGTCTCAACCTATTCTACATCAAGGCCGACAACATAATTCAGACAGCCATGATCGATGGCCGACCCAGAAACATCAACTCCGGCAAGCTCACTAATTATGGCATAGAGGCCGACGTCAGATACCGCATCAACGGCTACTGGACAGTTACCACCAACCACAGCCTGCTCAAGATAAAAAATCCCGTGCTTGCCGCGCCCAAATACAAAGGATATTTCGGAGCAGATTTCTCGCGCGACAAATGGCAAGCCCGCGCCGGGCTACAAGTCATTAGCGGACTCTACAAAAGCGTTGGCGACAACCCTCTCACTGAGAGTTTCGTCTTGCTCAACGCCTCCGTCGGCTACCGCGTAATCAAGCCGTTACGGCTCTGGATCAAAGGCGAAAACCTTCTCGCACAGCGCTACGAAATCAATGCGGGATACCCCATGCCCAAAGCCACTTTCATGGCCGGAGTGGACCTGCACTTCTAAAACGCCAGACGCACACCAACACCTACAATGGACCCATCTTTGCGGTCCATTGCATTTTTTGCAACGTTATTATTGCGCTTTCATCTGTTCATTCAATTCCCCTATATACGTCAACAATTCTTCACGCCCCAGACGCGTCTCACTCGACGTAACAAACACCGGCGGCAACTCTTCCCACGTCTGCAACATTTCCTGCTTATACGCCTCCACGTTCTGCGCACCGGCAGTCTTGCCCATCTTGTCCATTTTGGTAAAAACTATCGCAAACGGAACCTCGCACTCTCCCAGCCACTCCATAAATTCCATATCAATCTTCTGCGGCTTGTGACGACCGTCAACCAGCACAAACAAGCACGTCATCTGCTCGCGCTCCAGCACATAGTCCTCAATAATCCTACGCAGCTGCTCACGGCTCTCCTTGCCACGCTGAGCAAAACCATACCCCGGCAAATCCACCAGATACCAATCATTATTAATCAAAAAATGATTAATCAGCAGCGTCTTGCCAGGCATCGACGACGTCTTAGCCAAGCCCTTTCTCTCCACAAGCATATTAATCAGCGACGACTTGCCCACATTCGACCGTCCTATAAACGCATATTCAGGTTTACGCACATCCGGGCATTTGCGCACATCACTGTTACTCACCACAAATTCAGCACTTCTTATTTTCATCACATTTCCGGTTTATTCACACATTAACTCGCTGCCAAGCCATCATAATCTTGCAACAAGGCTTTTAGTATCACCAAATCAATTTATTTGCACTACGCCACAAGCCAAGTCGCAAAGTAAAACAATTCAGCAACCATTTCACCACAAAATTACTAAAAAACCCACAGCCACACAAATCCGCGCCGGCAACCCCAGCCACATGCGCCCAGTCACGCGCCATCATTGTTGTTTCCAAACCACTGACCACATAAGCCATATAGGACCTATTGGACCTATTGGACCTATAAGCCCTATTGGCTATATTAGACTTATTGGGCTTATTGGACTTAGTTCCACCTTTGCCCCACTGAGTCTGATTATCTGATTATAATTTGCGTGTGATTTATGGTGATTTGTGCTCGAAATCGGGCCCATTTGTCCTTTCGCAGCCTTTCTCGCCTGGCTGCCAGCCGGTTACCGGTCGCAACCTTCATCTCGCTGCGGCACCCCCATATACGAGCAGAGCCACGGGGATTTCTCCTCGTGGCTCTCTCTTAAGGGGCGGTGACCTACTCTCCCACTTTCGCAGTACCATCGGCGCGGTGAG
>CADADP010000041.1 GCA_902786725.1 uncultured Bacteroidales bacterium | reverse complement strand
CCACTGAATACAGTGTTAATCATCCCCAATTCGCGTGCCATTCCTGCCAATTTGTGTTCAATCCCCAACCCATAAGCCCTATAAGCCTTATTAGTCTTATTATTTTCACCCATTATCTATAATTTGCGTGTAATTCCAGCTAATTTGTGTTCAAACACATCTACCCTTCCGGCCCACCATAGTCATACCTTGTATGATATCTTTTCTGTATCTTTTCGCAGATTTACCGAGAGTTTATGCCACCGGATTGCTTGAGTATCGCATTTTTTGCTTAACTTTGTAAGTTAAACGCGATAATAATAACGTTATGACTCTAAACCAGAACAACTTCGGATTTATCCGTGTGGCCTCGGCAGTACCCGCCTTGAATGTGGCCGACATTGAGTTCAATGTGAAAAACATCCTCCTCGCCATTGAGCAGGCAGCCAATGACGGTGCGCAGATAATTGTGTTCCCCGAACTTGCCGTTACAGGCTACACCTGCGCCGACCTTTTCTGCAACGACACGCTTCTGCGACAAGCTGAACACGCGCTCTGCGACATTGCCGCCGCAAGTGCCGAGCACCGGATAATCAGCATCGTCGGAGCCCCGCTGAGGTGTCAAGGACATCTGCTCAACTGTGCTGTCGTCATCAACGATGGCCACATGTGGGCCGTTCCCAAAACGTATATCCCCAATTACAAGGAGTTCTACGAGAAACGCTGGTTCACCGGCGCTGAACTCGTCAGCCACATCACCGAAACCCAAGTCTGTGGACGAACAATTCCGCTCGGCACCGACCTGATTTTCGATTGCGGTCAGGCTAAATTCGCCGTTGAAATCTGCGAAGACCTTTGGGCTCCTATTCCGCCAAGCTCACTAGCCGCTGTCAACGGAGCTAACGTCATTATCAACCTTTCAGCATCCAACGAGCTTGTTGGCAAGCACCAGCGGCTCGTTGACCTTATACGCCACCAGAGCCGACACTGCATCGCGGCGTATATCTACGCTTCCGCAGGCTATGGTGAATCTTCTACCGACCTCGTCTTCGCCGGTAACGCCATCATCGCCGAGAATGGCAACCTGCTCCAAGAAGCCAGGCGTTTCTCGGTTAAGCCACAGTTGGTGGTGGCCGACATCGACATCGACTCTCTTAACAACGAGCGCCGCGTCACAAGCTCATTCTCCGACAGTCTGCTCAGCTATGCCGCAGACTACGAATTCATACCTTGCCGGCTCAGTGAACTTCACATCACTCCCTACGACCTACGCCGCAACATAAAGAAGCTACCGTTCGTACCCACCGAGACTTCTCGGCTCAACAGCCGGTGTGAGGAGATTGTCAACATTCAAACTCACGGTCTCATGCGGCGTCTGCAACACACTCACTGCAAGTCGCTTGTGATAGGCATTTCGGGTGGCCTCGACTCCACACTGGCGCTGATGATTGCCGTTCGGGCATTCGATTCGCTCGGCCTGGACCGAAAGGGCATCTTCGGCATCACCATGCCGGGATTCGGAACTTCGGGACGCACACACACCAACGCCCTGGCACTGATGCAGGCTTTGGGCATCACGGTGAAAGAAATTTCAATCGCACCGGCCGTTACTCAACACTTTGCCGACATAGGCCAAGACCCGGATAATCACGACGTCACCTACGAGAATAGTCAGGCCCGCGAGCGCACTCAAATTCTCATGGACTACGCCAACAAGGTGGGCGGCATGGTACTTGGCACAGGCGACCTCTCGGAATTGGCTCTCGGATGGGCCACCTACAATGGCGACCACATGTCAATGTACAACGTAAACGGCAGCATTCCCAAGACACTGGCACGCCAACTTGTGATGTGGTTCGCGTCGGCCCCCGACACGTCTTCGCCGCAATCGCTCACTATCCACGAAACACTGCTCGACGTTTTGCACACGCCCATCAGCCCTGAGCTCACTCCCACCGACGAGAACAACAATATCAAGCAAAAGACCGAAGACATCATCGGCCCGTACGAGTTGCACGACTTTTTCCTCTACAACATGCTCCGGCACGGTTTCTCTCCCACCAAGATTTTCTTCCTTGCGTCGCACGCGTTTCAAGACGACTTCTCGCCGGCCGAAATCAAGCATTGGCTCACCGTTTTCTGCCGCCGTTTCTTCAGCCAGCAGTTCAAACGATCATGCCTGCCCGACGGACCAAAGGTGGGCAGCGTAAGCCTTTCTCCCCGCGGCGACTGGCGAATGCCGAGCGACGCCTCTGCAGCGCTCTGGCTAAAAGAATGTGAAAACATCAACGTTTAATTCACAGAACTAACCCATACCCGAGCAATGAAAAAAGCCATTAAGGTAATTTACAACATCTTCCGTTCTGTGGCGGTTACTCTTATCATCGCCACGATTACCTTTTTTGCTTCAATTTATGTGGCGCTGTCGGTTCCTTCGGTACAAAAAGCTGTCAAAGAGCGTGGAGAAAAGGAACTCAGCTCGTTGCTGGGGACTAACGTTACAATAGGGTATATCAACTTCAAGCCCTTCAATCAACTTATGCTCGAAGATGTTGCCATCCCCGACCGCGAAGGTAACCACATGGTCACCATCTACAAGCTCGGTGCAGGTATCAGCATCTACAACCTGCTCGTGAATCAGCGACTCGTCTTCACTTTTGCCGAAATCATAGGACTCGACGGACGCATCTCCAAGGCCACGCCAGATAGCCCACTAAATATCCAGTTCGTCATCGACGCTTTCAAGCCTAAAGAGAAAAAAGAACCCGGCAAATACGACGTCACGCTCTACAATATCGTGATCCGACAAAGTCGCCTATCGTTCGACATCCTTGACCAACCGCTCACCGAAAACCGCTTCAACAAAAACCACATCTCCCTCTCCGACATCAAAGCCGACCTGGCGCTACCTGTCATAAGGAACGACCACTATTATGGCGAACTTAAACGGCTATCTTTCAGAGAGAAATCGGGATTCACACTGAAAAACCTCGCGGCCGACGTTAAGGTCACTGACACCGAAATTGACGTTAACGACCTTAGCATTTCTCTGCCTAACTCCTACATCTCGCCCGAAGATTTTAAAATCTCTTTCTCAAGCCTGAAAAGCATTTCAAAAGAGCTCAACGAGATCAACTTTGACCTCTCATTTTCCGATAATCGCATCACACCGGCCGATTTGCAATGCTTCGTGCCGGCATTAGCCCAACTCACCAAGCCCATCGACTTCTCGCTTCAGGCATCGGGCACTATCGGTGATATGCACATAGCGCAGTTCATAGCTGCCTCCGACAATAACGCTCTCTCGCTGAAGACCCACGCGCATCTAACCCGCATCACTGCCGCAGACCGCGCAATCGACATACCTTCAATCAAATTCAGTGCCACCGGCAACTTCATCGCCTCTGCAATCAGCGCCCTACCCTCCTTGTCGCCACAAGCTAAATCCATCATCACGGCCTGCGGCAATCTGGGCTACGAGGGCAAAGCGTCTCTCCGAGGCAACGACGCGGCACTTAATGGGCTCTTAACTTCATCGCTCGGCGAAATAGTACTCGATGGCTCGTTTAAGAATGCCCACGGCAAAAAGCAAATTTCTGCACAAGTTGACACCAAATCTTTCCAAATCGGCTCTTTGGTTAAGTCGCCTAAAGCCAACCTCGGCGAGGTGGCTATTAACGCCGACCTTGAACTGACATTAAACGGTAAACTCACTGCCGGTTCACTAAGCGCCGACGTCCCATTCGTGGATTTCAACGGATATCGCTACCACGACATCTCCATCAACGCGTCGAGCAACGGCAACGCCTACGATGCCACGCTGGTCGTCAACGACCCCAATCTCAATATCTCAGTCAACGGAAACGCCATTCTTAACCGCGAACAGTCGGAATTCAGCCTCTCGTCTGACCTTCAAAATCTTAACCTGTACGCCCTCAATCTCGCGAAGAAATATCCCGGCCACTCGTTCTCCGGCAGGGTCGAGGCTAATCTGCACGGAAACGACATCAACAACATCTCTGGCGATGTCGCAATCACCGACTTCTCGTTCGGCGATGACCAAAAAAGCATATATCTAAACAACATCAGCCTCTTAGCACAGTCTGATGATTCCGTCAGGACCATCACGCTCACTTCCGACGTGCTCAACGGCTCGGTTTGGGGCGATTTCAACCTTAAAACGCTCGTCCCGTCTTTCAAGCGTATCATTGCGGCTGCAATACCCAGCATCTTGGCGAACAACGAAACTCATGACATCTCGGCTCAAAACGACCTTAATTTCAAATTCGCCTACCAACCCAGCAAGCAAATCGAGGATTTCTTTAAAATTCCCATCCGCATCGCCGACCGCATTAGCATCAACGGTGGCATCAACGAGGCTCGTAACGAGTTTTTCCTTAATGCCTCTGCACCTTATCTGATTCAAGGCAAAAAAATCATAGAAGGTACTAACATCAGCGCATCGCTCGACAGCACCGACAAGAACCTCAACATTCTTGTCAACACCATCTACCCTCTTAAGAGCGGAAAAGTGGCGGCTCGGCTGTTTGTCAACGGCGTTAACGACAGAGTTGATGCCATTATCAACTGGAAAATGAACCGCGAGCACGATTTCTCTGGAAAACTGAGCCTCTCATCGCTGCTTAGCCGCAACATCAATAACAAAATCGATGCCGACATCGACATCAACCCCACCACCATAGTCTTTAACGACACCGCTTGGCAGGTCCAGAAAGGGCACATCGCCATTAATGACGGTAACATATCGGTATCCAACATTCACGGTTCCTGCGACAACCAGTTCGTCCATATTCAAGGGGAAGCGTCACGTGATCCCGACGACCGACTGCAAGTCACCCTCAACGACATGAGTCTCGACTATATCTTTGAAACGCTCGACATCGACAACGTTATGTTCGGGGGCCGTGCAACCGGCAATTTTTATTGCAGCGACTTATTCTCTGGCTCGCCACGACTCTCCACTCCTGAACTCCGTGTAAAGAACATCGCGTATAATCATGCCGTTATGGGCGATGCCAATATCGAAAGTCACTGGGAACACGATGCCAAGGCTGTAGCCATCAATGCCGACATTGCCCAAGCCAACGGGGAGCACACTTTCATCAACGGGAAAATCTTCACCGGTTGCGATTCGCTTTACCTCGCATTCAACGCGTCTAAGGCCAATCTCGAGTTTATGAAGCCTTTCATGGCAGCCTTCACCAGCGACGTCTCGGGCAAAGTCTCGGGTAAAGCAGTGCTCTATGGCAACTTCCACGATATCAATATGTATGGCGACATCTACGGTGAAGACCTAAAGTTCAAACTCGACTACACCAACGTCTATTACACCTGTTCCGACTCCGTACACATGAAGCCGGGGCTCATCACTTTCGATAAAGTAGTGGTGCACGACCGAGAAGGTAACACAGCCTTACTTGGTGGATGGCTCAGACACAACTGCTTCCACGATCCGGTCTTCCACTTCGCCATCACAGATGCAAACAATCTGCTCTGTTATGATGTACCGGAATCGGTTAGCGACCGCTGGTACGGCACCATCTACGGCAACGGGGCGGCTTTCGTTTCGGGTGAACCGGGCGTAGTTAAAGTTAACGTAAATATGGAATCCGCGCCCAAGAGCAAGTTCACTTTTGTGCTGTCGGGCGCTTCTAAAGCCGCAGAATACAAGTTTATCACCTACCGAGACCGTGATATACTCAACGCTCCGCCCAAGACAGAACAGGCCGACACTATCCCCGAAATAGTCAGAAAACTCACACAATCTGTCGCTAACAAGAACAATAGCGCTCCGTCTAACTACATCATCGACCTGCAAATGGACATCAACCCCAACGTCCAGATGTTCGTGATTATGGACCCAATCGGAGGAGATAGAATCAAGGGGACAGGCAACGGACATATTCGCCTTGCCTACGATAACTCTAACGAAGAACTTAACATGTACGGAAGATACGTCATGGAAAAGGGTGGATACAATTTCACACTGCAAGACATTATTATTAAGGAATTTGCCATCAACGAGGGCAGTAGCATCAGTTTCAACGGTAACCCATTTGCCGCCCAGCTCGACATTGAGGCAATCTATGCTCTCAACGCCAACATTCGCGACCTCGACGAGTCTTTCGCCAGCGACCCCGACATAAACAGAACCAGCGTTCCCGTTCATGCAATCCTCAAAGCTCGTGGCGCTATCGACCAGCCTGAAATCGATTTCGACCTGCAATTCCCCACTCTCTCCACCGAGGCATACCATAAAATCAAGAGCATTATCAGCACCGATGATATGCTCAACCAACAAATCATCTATCTGTTGGCGCTCAACCGGTTCTACACACCGGAATACATGAACGGAACATCTAACAACAACGAATTAACGTCTGTCGCTTCTTCCACAATATCTTCGCAACTTACCAACATACTGGGAAAAATTAGCGAGAACTGGACGATAGCGCCTAACTTCCGCTCTGAAAAAGGTGACTTCTCCGACATCGACGTTGACGTAGCACTTTCAAGTCAACTACTTAACAATCGGCTCTTGCTTAACGGAAACTTCGGATACCGCGACAACGCTTATAATAGCAAAAGTTCCACATTCATCGGCGACTTCGACATTCAGTATCTGCTCAACAAAAAGGGAACAATCAGGCTCAAAGCCTACAATCACTTTAACGACCAGAACTACTTTGTCCGCAATGCAATGACTACTCAAGGCGTAGGTATCGTATTCAAACACGACTTCGACCGGCCATTCGATTTCTTGAAAAAAACACCCAAAACTTCCGTTTCGGATTCTACTAAGACTGCAGAACCTATCGCCAAGTAATGAGTCTCTTGCGACACATATTACTCTATTTTGCACTCATGCCACTATGCGTCGTGGCCCAAGCCTCTGTCACCGACACTACTCTGACTCGCGATAACATGCCAACCCATCAGCGCGCCACCGCGCATAACGATTCTCTCAGGCCCGACACCTGCATTTCCGCCCAACCCCAGAAAATCTATTGGAAAGACGCCATTAAGCAACATCGCTTCAGCATCAAAGACACATCCATTTATTATCCCAAATTCCTCGATTTCTGCGTACGCGTCTATCGCTGGGGCGACAAAACATTCAATTCCTACGACACCACCTACGTGCGACATTCGGGCAAAAACTGGAAACTCATGATTAAAAGCGACAACTGGATCGACACCTACACCGGTCGTCTCTCCACCGAACGTATGCGCCTCACAATGACATCCAAAGTCGCAAGCAACCTGGGCGCACAAATCGCTTTCATGGCCGTTAGTTATGCCTACATGTTCGACATTTCCAACATGATTTCAGGCAAGAAAATCAAGCGAAAACGAATGGAGACTTCCTTCACCTGCGCTCTCTTCTCAGTGGATTTCTATATGAGAAGTAATTCCAGCCAAACCGATATTCATCGCTTCGGAGACTATAAGTACAAGAACAGCTCGTGGTTCTCAATCCCGTTCAACGGGCTATCATCCAACGATTGCTACGGAATATACGGATACTACTATTTCAACAATCGCAAGTATTCTCAAGCCGCGGCCTACTGTTTCTCAAAATATCAGCTACGAAGTGCCGGAACCTTTCTCATTGGCTTCGGTTTTGACCGACAGAACTACACCATCGACTTTACCGAACTATCCGACAACCTTAAGCAATATCTTCCCAACGACCGCATGAAGTATCGCTTCAACTATAACGATTACTGCATCATCGGCGGATATGCTTATAACTGGGTATTCCGCAAGAATTGGCTCTTCAACGTCACTATCGCTCCTTCAATTGGCATCCGAAGGACTAAGAGCGATGCGTCAGAATCGGGCAAAACGCTCTTTTCGCCCAATCTTAGGGCAAAACTTGCTCTCGTATATAATCACAAGCGCTTTTTCTATGGTGCGCATCTTGTTTCCGACGGACATTGGTACAAGAGTAGCATCAACAGTCTTTATAATTCCAATACCGACATCGTTATTACTGCCGGTTTCAGATTCTAAAATAACACAGTTTTTATCATGAGTAATATCATACTTGGCATTGAATCATCATGCGACGACACTTCAGCTGCCGTGGTTAAGGATTGTATCCTGCTTTCTAACGTCATCGCAAGCCAGAAGGTTCACGAAGCCTACGGCGGCGTAGTCCCTGAGCTCGCATCGCGGGCTCATCAGCAAAACATTGTGCCTGTCGTCTCCGAGGCTATTCGTCAGGCCGGAATTTCCAAGTCGCAAATCAGCGCCATTGCTTTCACGCGAGGCCCGGGGCTGCCGGGGTCGCTTCACGTAGGCACATCCTTTGCCAAAGGGCTTGCTCTCGCACTCGGCGTTCCACTTATCGATGTCAATCATCTGCATGGCCACGTCTTGGCTCATTTCATTAAGGATGACGAAAACACTCCGGTTCCTCAGTTCCCATTCTTGTGCCTGCTCATCTCAGGCGGCAATTCGCAAATCATTAAGGTCAACTCTCCCGGCGACATGGAAATTCTGGGACAAACTATCGACGATGCCGCCGGCGAAGCATTCGACAAATGCGCCAAAATTATGGGACTTCCATATCCCGGTGGGCCGGTTATCGACCGACTCGCCAAAGACGGCGACCCTGACCGTTTCAAGTTCGCCAAGCCACACATCAGCGACTTTAATTACAGCTTCAGCGGACTAAAGACGTCGTTCCTCTACACCTTGAGAGATGCCGTTAAGCAAGACCCTGATTTTGTCGCTAACAACATCTGCGACCTTGCAGCATCGCTACAGAAAACCATCATCGATATTCTCATGGACAAGTTTGCTAAGGCCATTAAACAAACCGGAATTAAAACTATTGCCATTGCAGGTGGGGTCTCGGCCAACTCGGCCATCCGTAATGCCGTTGAAGATTACGCACGCCGACACCGCATCACTGCGTTTATCCCCAAGCGTGCTTTCACTACCGACAACGCTGCCATGATAGCCGTTGCCGGACACTTCAAGTTTCTCGACCATCAGTTCATGGACATAAGCGAACCGCCTTTCTCCAGAGTCTCAATCTAAAACTTCTTCAATATGGATTACAGCATCATTGTTATTGGCGACGAACTGCTCATTGGCCAGGTCACCGACACTAATTCGGGATGGATTGCGCGCCACCTCACACCATTTGGATGGAACCCTAAGTTCGTCAAGGTTATAGGCGACAATGCCGAGCAAATCACACAAGCCATCGACGAAGCTTTCGCCCAGACCGATTGCGTTCTGATGACCGGCGGTCTCGGCCCAACTAAGGACGATATTACTAAGCCCACCCTCTGCCGGTACTTCGGAGGTTCTCTTGTCTTAGACGAGCCGACAAGACTCAATGTTATGGAAGTCGTTAATCGGCTCAATCTCAAGATTAACGATTACACCGCGCGACAGGCACTCGTTCCCACTTCCTGCCGCATTATCCAGAATCAAGTTGGCACCGCACCCATAATGTGGTTCGAGAAGGGGGGCAAGGTTCTTGTCAGCCTTCCTGGTGTTCCATTTGAAACCGAAACCATGATGAAACGCTCGGTCATCCATCTACTCACCGAGCGATTTCCAACCGATATCCACATCTGTCACCGCACGTTCATCGTTGTGGGATATCCCGAGTCTGATTTAGCTATTCGGCTCAACGACTATGAACTTTCCCTGCCAACGCACATACACCTCGCCTACCTGCCACAACCGGGGCTTTACATTCGCTTACGTCTCACCGGAACTCTCGCCAATAGCGACATGCTCACAGAACAAATGGACACTTTCTCTCGCAAATTGACGGAGTTATTAGGCTCATCCATCATCTGCGACGAAGACAAGCCGACCGAAGCCATTCTTGGCGATGTACTGACACGAATGAACCTCACGCTTTCCACAGCCGAGAGCTGCACCGGAGGTAACATCGCACACCGCATCACATCAGTTGCCGGTAGTTCACAATATTTTATGGGCTCGGTCGTAGCCTACGACAACTCCATCAAGTCTTCTGTCCTTCACGTTCCTTCTCAACTTATTAATGACTTTGGAGCCGTGAGCGAACACACTGTGCGAGCCATGGTAAATGGCGTTTGCGACATGATGCACACTCAATGCGCCATCGCCACCAGTGGCATAGCCGGGCCTGGAGGAGGCACTCCCGACAAACCTGTCGGCACAGTCTGGGTCGCAGCCAAATATGGCAATTCTGTTGTGGCCGAGAAAAAACTGTTTTTCGGTAATCGCGCCCAAGTTATCGAGCGCGCCACCACTCACGGCATCACACTCCTGCTACGACTTCTGCTCAACTTGTAATCTATTTTGCCGCACGCTATTTCGCGCCATCGATTTTTCCAACCGATTGGCGCATATCTCAATCTTTTTTCATATCTTTGTGAAGAAAGGAGATTTCGCCATGAACTTAAACCTGCCAAAACATTCCGCTAACAACGCGCCACAAACTCTAACCGATGTTCACCAAGTCACTATTATTGGCGCTAACGGCTCTGGTAAAAGCCGATTCTGCAACCAGATAATGAACGATTACGCTCCTAAGGCTTTTCGCCTTTCCGCGCTCCGGGCATTCTTCCCATCCGATACAGCCAATGCTTTGCCGGGCTCTATCGACGACATCTTCAACCGATACAATCACAGTACTCAACTTATCGAGGGCCACGCCGACACCGAATACGACCGCCTTAATTACATCATGCTCTACGATGAGTTTACCAACTTGATGAACTTCAAGGCACATAAACTCATGGACGAGAATCTGGATTTTCCCAAGACCAAGCTCGATACCGTTATCCGAGTGTGGCAAGAAATCTTCCCCAAAAACAAGGTGCTTCGCGAAAACGGCAAACTCCTTTTCGCAAACGATAGCGGGTCCGACCGCTATTCGCAACTGAAGCTGAGCGACGGCGAAAATGCCGTGCTCTACTACGTTGGCGCCGTGCTCTACGCAATGCCGGAAGCCGTTATTCTCGTTGACGACCCCGAAACGTTCATCCACCGCTCCATCACAAACATACTCTGGAACATTATCGAAGAACTGCGGCCCGACTGCACATTCATCTACAATACTCACGACCTCGACTTCGCTTCTTCGCGACTCTTCTCTCACACCATTTGGGTCAAGGCTTTCGATGCCGAGAACATCACATGGGACTACCAAATAATCGAAAAAGGTAAAGAACTCGACGATAGCCTTTATCTCGAAATACTCGGCACTCGCAAGCCTGTACTCTTTGTTGAGGGCGATAGCATTCATAGCATCGACAGCCGACTCTACCAACTCATCTTCCCCGAATACACCGTTAAGCCGCTCGGCAGTTGCAACAAGGTAATCGAAACCGTTCGCTCCTTCAATTCTCTCGAAAAACTACACCACCTCGATAGCTGGGGAATCGTGGACCGCGACCGCAGAACCAACGAGGAAGTGCGATACCTCAGAAACAAGAAAATACTTGTACCAAATGTCGCCGAAGTCGAAAACATTCTCATGCTCGAAGGTGTTATCCGTGCTGTCGCAAGACATAACCACAAAAACGAACACGATATCGTCTCCAAAGTTAAAAAAGCTGTTCTGCAGATGTGGTCTCGAGAACTCAGAGAGCAAGCACTGCAGCACGTCCGCCATCGAGTCAAGCACCTTGTCGAGATCAGAATTGACATGAGATTTCGCAATATCAACGCTCTCGAAAACCATCTTACTGAACTTATCGATGAAATCAAGCCACGTGCAATGTACGAAGAAATTTGCCGGGAATTCCACATCATCGAAGCCGAACTTAACTACGGCAAAATACTCCAAGTATTCAACCAAAAAACTATCCTCTCAGAGAGTAACGTTGCGCAACTCTGCGGCTACAAGAACAAGGAAGAATACATCCGTGGCATCAACAACATCCTAAAATCGAACAGCAAGGATGCAGACGCAATTCGCAAATCCATCAAAGCCTGCTTCGGCATCAACGACAACCAGACTCCTATCATTAACTAATTCACAACCCTTCACCCAACACCTGTAGCCGATCCACATCATTTTTTTATTTGTTTTTGCGTAAAATTTACACAAAGTCTTGCCTAACTCAAAATTTACATATATCTTTGCGTAAAATTTACACAACAATACTTCTATGACAAGCGAATTAAAATATCATTACAAGTACCCACACCCCGCAGTAACCACCGATTGCGTCATCTTCGGTTTCGATGGTTCCGACATTAATGTGCTGCTGATTAAGCGCGGGCTCGACCCATTCAAGGGATGCTGGGCCCTCCCGGGCGGTTTCTTGAGGATGGATGAGTCGGCTTCAGAGTGTGCCAAGCGCGAACTCAAAGAGGAAACCGGACTCGACACTGCCTTTATGCGACAGTTACACACGTTCTCCACTCCGGGGCGCGACCCGCGCGAGCGAGTTATAAGCATCGCTTACTACGCCCTGGTGCGCCTCAGCGAAGTCTGTGGTGGAGATGACGCTTCCGATGCTCAATGGTTCGCTCTGAGCGACATTCCCAATCTCGCTTTCGACCATAATGACATTCTCACAATGGCTATCGACCGGTTGCGACGTAGCATACACTTTGAGCCGATAGGCTTTGAACTTTTGCCACAGTCTTTCACCATCAAGCAACTTCAAACGCTCTACGAATCAATCCTCGGTGTCAAGTTCGACCGGCGGAACTTCTACAAGAAGATGATTCACCTTGGTCTGCTCACACAAGTAGAACAACCACCCAAGCCTTATAGTCGCAAAGTGGCTTACCTTTTCCAATTCAACCACGACCGCTATAACGAGCTAAAAAATAACGGTTTCAAACTCGAATTTTAACCCCAACATACACACCATCATGTTAGGAGCAATAATAGGCGACATCGTGGGCTCTACCCGCGAGCACAAAAATGTTAAGACAGAACATTTCCAGTTAATCACACCTCACAGCAGATTCACCGACGACACCGTTATGACTCTCGCCGTGGCCAAGTGGCTCATGGACGACCCGCACCATCGCCCCGAGACTCTCGTTAAAATCATGCAGCAACTGGGGCGAAAATACAACGACGCCGGCTACGGACGCCACTTCTTAAACTGGCTTTTTAGCGATGACCCTCAACCCTATGGCAGTTTCGGCAATGGCTCTGCCATGCGCGTCAGCCCGGTAGCAATGTATGCCTCGTCGCTCAACGAGACTCTTGAACTGGCGCGCATCACCGCATCGGTAACTCACAACCACCCAGAGGGGATCAAGGGTGCGCAAGCCATAGCCGCCTGCATCTACATGCAGATGCACGAGAATTTCGCTACACAAAGTCAAATAAAAGAGTACATTGAGCGCAATTTCGGCTACGACCTCAATCCTCGCCTCGAAGACTTGCGTCCCACCTACACCTTCGATGTCACATGCCAGGGCAGCGTGCCCATTGCTATCATGGCTTATCTCCAACGCCACAACGCTCTCGACACGTTACGACTTGCCGTTTCCATGGGTGGCGACTCCGACACCATCGCCTGCATGGCCACTTCCATTGCCTATGCCTGCCCGTTCAACGATATTTCTTCCGCCACCAACATCCCCCAAGATGTTATCACAAAATGCCGAGAGATTCTCACACCGGAGTTGCTCGACATCAACGACCGATTCGAAGCCTTTATCAGCCGCCCGCTCTACCAGTCTTACTACATCCCAAACTCTGGCTGCGTTTTTGCCGGTGAATACCCGGGCGACCGCAGCGACGAAGTGGCTAAAACCAAGATTGCGCAAATGACTCATTTCGGAGTCAACCACTTCATCGATCTCACCGAAGCCGACGAACTGCGTCCCTACGCCAAGCTCCTTCCTTCCGGCACCACCTACACTCGCTTTCCGGTCAAGGATTGCGAAGCCCCCGAAGACCTAATCGACACACGCCGCCTAATTAATCACATCCGGCAACTCGCACGCCAAAATAGCGGATATATCTACGTCCACTGCCGAGGGGGATTGGGCAGAACCGGCACTATCATCGCGTGCCTTCTCGCAGAAGAAATGGACACCCCCGACTGCGACGTGGCTTTGGCCCGACTGCGAACTATCGCCTTCTCCATGCCTAAGGCCGCCAACAAACGTATTCCCGAGACCATAGCGCAAGAGCGCTTCGTGCGTCTATATGTCGATGGCATCCAAAGTGCCAGAAAAGATAAACAACTGCTCATTCGCGACAGCATCCGCGGCAGCCTCATAGCCGGAGCAGCAGGCGACGCGCTGGGATACACCGTGGAGTTCCTCTCGCTCAATGCCATTAAGGCTCTGTATGGCCACCACGGAATCTCGCGGTTCAAACTCTCAGATAATGGCCTCGCTCTCGTTAGCGACGACACCCAAATGACGCTCTTCACGGCCAACGGCATGCTCATGGGTATCACCCGCGGTTATATGCGCGGCATTGGTGGACACCCTGCCGACTACGTCATCTACGCCTACCTCGACTGGTACTACACGCAGACCGGCGAGTCACGCGACCACAGCGCATATACTTGGCTTAAATACTTGCCGCAGATGGCTCACCGTCGTGCTCCTGGCAACACTTGTCTCACAGCCATCAAAGATAAGCTCAACTCTCGCGATGTGCACAACAACAGCAAGGGCTGTGGCGGCATAATGCGCGTAGCGCCACTGGCTCTGCTCCTCGCCGGCTACGAAGGTCGCTCTTTCACGCCCTACGACGATGTCAACATGATGGAAGCCGGAGCTCATGTGGCGCGTGTCACTCACCAGCATCCACTGGGCTTCCTGCCTGCCGCACTTCTCACCTATGTGCTGCATAAAGTAGCTGTCCTGGAGCCGGATGAGGCCGCCGCAAGCTTGACCGACATAGTCCTTGATTCGCTCAGTATGCTCGACCGCATTTTTGTCAGTGAATTTCAGGCCGATAAGGATTACCTCAAACTCCTCACCATCACTGCCGTTGATCTGGCCGCGAGCGAACTCAGCGACGAGGAGTGCATCCGCAGGATAGGTCAGGGTTGGGTGGCCGAGGAGACATGGGCCATTGCCGTGTTCTGCTCGCTTCGTCACCCGCTCAATCCCGAACTCGCCATAATGGCCGCAGTGAACTGCGACGGAGACAGCGACTCAAACGGTTCGGTCACAGGCAACATCGTGGGCGCTATCTGTGGATATGACGCGCTGGAGCGGCAGAGCATCTTCTGTCCTCCCGACAAATCCCTACCCGACACTTTGGAGCTCTATCCCATTATCATGGCACTTGCCGACGACCTGAGCACATCTTGCATCATCAGCGAAATGTCACCTATCGATACACCCGAACAGCGCCAATGGTTCGACCGCTATTGCAACATGAAACCGGTGGGAATCCCTGAGGAGAAGTAGTTTAACCCTACCTTCTTGATAGAACTTATCCTAACACATCCATCAGTTTCTCCATTCCGCTCTTGGTCATTTTTATGCGCAATTCACGCCCATTGGCCGATACCAGGATGCAGTTGAGTTGTTGGGTGTCCATTCGATAGACTTTCGTGATGTTGACGATGGTACTGCGGTCCACCCTCACAAAGATGTCCGCCGGCAGACGTTGCTCCAGCGAGAGTAGGTTTTCCATTATCAAGTCATCCCTCATGAAAGTGAATACGTGCGCGTAGTTGCCATCGGCCTTGATGTAGGCAATGTCGTCGGTTGTAACCAGAATTTTACCGTTAACCGACTTGAAACTCATTTTATCCGACAGCGGTGATGGCGTGGAGCCTTCAATGTCAGCTCGGTGGGCCGCCTTGGCTATGGCTTGCGCCAGTTCGCCCTTGTCGATTGGCTTCATCAGATAGTCAACTGCCGAAAACTTGATAGCGCTCATCAGGTATTTCCGGTCGGAATAGGCCGTGGTGAATATCACATACGGCAACGTTATGCTTTCTTTCAGTTCGTTGAGTAGCCCTATGGAGTCGCGCCCTTGCAGTTGTATGTCCAGAAAGAGCAAGTCGGGACGGTGCTGCAGTATGCTCATCAGCGCGCTGTCATAGTTCTCACACGAGTCCACCACTTCCACGCTATGGCGGAAATCCTCCAACTTGGCCAGAAGCGACAGCCGCGGCAGTCGCTCATCCTCCACTACTATAGCCTTCAGTTTCTTCATATTTTCATTCTGTTTTCAGCCTCTCTGATTAATATCTGAAGTCCCCCGGCACCCATATTTCAAACCGTGTGCCGGCTGGCCGCCCTTCCTCGTCGGTAAGGTCGGTCACTTGCTGTTCTATGTGGTGCATGTTGGCGCGGTTATAGAGGTCTATCTGCTGACTTAATATTTTCAGGCCCTGCTTAGTTGACTGACCTCCGGCATGTGCCGCTTCCACTCGTCCCACTCCATCGTCACTAACGCTCACCAGCACGCCGTCCACTCCCTTGCGCTGCTCTCGGCTCACTGCCACTTTCACATGCCCCACACCTGTCTTGTTGGCAATGCCATGTTTCACCGCGTTCTGGCAGTAGGTGTGAAGCAGCATCGTGGGTAGCATCACTTTCTGGTCCACGTCGGGTGTGACGCTTATTGTGTATTGTAGCCGCTCACCGTAGCGCAGTTGCTCCAGTTCCAGGTAGGTGCGCACATAGTCCACCTCATCGCTAACCGGACGCGATGGCCTGTCTATATCTGAAAGCGTCTGGTTGGTGAAGTCGGAGTATAGTTTCATATAGTGTGTAGCCTCGTCGGTGGAGTGGCTCGACACAAAATACTCTATGCTGGCCAGCACGTTTGAATGGAAATGGGGAATGGCTTTTAGGCGAACGGCACTGAGTTGCAACTCTTTCTTCGCCTTCTCGTCCTCTAATCGCTTCATCTTCTTGCGGGCTTGCCGCTGTTCTACGTTGCGGGCCAGCCACCACACGGCAAGGGCCAGTAGCACCACTCCGCTGAGCCATGCCCACCATTGCCGCCACCACGGGCGTGGGGCAATCACTATGGTGGGCTCTTGGCTGTCCTTAAGCAGAAGATCGGGGCGGAACGATATCATCTCTTCCAGGCCCGCCACCCACACCGTGCCGTCATCATCTTCGGCCATGGTAGCCATTAGCGGCTCTATCATTGTGAAACCGTTCCGCGCGTCAAACCAGTGTATTTCACTTGCTATGCAGTTATCATCTATGCGTGCCACCATCAGACCGTCTATAGTCGCCACCACAAGGTAACCTTGTGCAGTGACGTGGACTGAGCGAATCTCATGGCCCTTCAGTATGGGCAAGGCTTCGTTCATGGCGCGCAACT
>CADADP010000040.1 GCA_902786725.1 uncultured Bacteroidales bacterium | reverse complement strand
TGTTGTCCTGCCCGAAATGTTTACCACAGGCGTTATCACGCAAGACCGGGAGCAAGCCGCACAATTGGCCGAGCGATTTACCGGTGACACAATCCGCACTCTACAGCGCCTTGCCAACAAATACCAAATCGCTATCGTGGGCAGTTTCCTCTCGTGCACAGCATCACTGCTCTATAACAGAGCTTTTTTCATCGAGCCCGGAGAATCCGAGACTTTCTACGACAAGTGCCATCTATTCTCATTTGCCGGCGAAGACAAGGTCTATAATCGCGGGAAAATTGAGGCTCCGATTATTCGCTTCCGTGGATTTAATTTCAAACTCGTAATTTGCTACGACCTCCGATTTCCGGTATTCTGCCGTAACAGACGCAATGAGTACGACGCTCTTATCGTGGTGGCCAACTGGCCCATGGCACGCCAGAACGCATGGCGGCAACTTCTCATAGCACGCGCCATCGAGAACGAATGCTACGTGTGTGGAGTTAACTGCGCCGGACAGTCGCCCGATGGCACCGACTTCGGCTCCGCATCTTCACTAATCATCGACTACAAGGGCAAAATCGTGGCTCAGCGCGCCACAAGTCCCATCATATCAGCCGATTTATCTCCGGCTCTGCTTCAGCAATTCCGCGACAAGTTCCCTGCTTGGCAAGATGCCGACCAGTTCTCTATTATGCTCCGATAGGACTCCGAACCGGTACGTCTCAGTTCACATCGATAAAAGCGAAATACACTGCCGCCACAAGCAGCAGAAACGACACACAGTGATTCCAGTGAAATTCCTCTCCCTTGAACAGCAACGTCACTATCACCGTGAACACCGTCAGCGTTATCACTTCTTGCAAAACCTTAAGCTGTATCAGGCTGTAAGGCCCTCCATTCTCGGCATACCCAATCCTATTGGCAGGCACGGCCAGACAATACTCAAAAAACGCTATACTCCACGAGAACACTATCACGCCTATCAGCGGCCAGTGACTCGATATTCCCATATTCTGCAATCTCAGGTGACCATACCACGCGAATGTCATAACCACATTCGACAGTATCAGCATCACCACTGTCAGTATTCCTGTCCAAGTAATATTCATTGTTTCTTCTTTATCGCTTTTCTTTTTTGCTCCACCACACCATATCCTTTAGCGTAAGCCTCCTCATTCATCGTACGCAACTGCTGGCAATAGCCTGTGCCGGCGGCGTCATACAACTTCTGCAAGTGCACATAGTGCTTGCCGTTGCCGCCCTTTATGTCGAACACGTCTTTCTTCCTCTCATTCACTTTGTCACACTGTGGCGAGCGATGCGTCGTGGCGTCGCCACGCAACTCCTCAGCCACACCGCCTTCGCCCGTCCACACGGCGTAGGTTTCGGCACATGGCGGATAGCCCAGCGAAATCCACATTGTGGTCAGCGAAGTCTCAACCGGGTCATTTACTCCCTCAAACACCACCGATGCGGTCGAAATCCTGCGCGGAATAAAATCCTGATCCACCACATAATTCTCTCCGCTGTGAGTGTAGTCCTTATTCAACACGCTGTGATAGAACGTGCGAGAGATCACCTCGGTAAACAGCGCGGGGGTTATATCTCTTGCCGCCACATGTGGTGCAAGTAGCGTTTTCGCGTTTCGCTCGCGGATGTACCCCATACCTTCCAGTTCTTTGCCTGTATAGGAATAATTGGTACGTGTAAGTATGCCACTCGGCTCATCATCAAGGTCAAAGCGTGTCCACTTAAAGTTTCCGGTCTCTATATACGCCGCACCGCCATGAGCATCCATAACGCCGAAGTTAGTCTCAACGCCCAGAGGCTTAGGCAATCGCCTTAGCAAGTCCTCAAAGTCATCCACCGTAACGCACTGCTCCAGAGCCTTGCGCATCACCACTCCCTCGCCATCCATCTGGCTCTCGGGCACATCATCATTATTCAGGTTATATGATGCGGTGTTCATTATCGCAAATCCTTTTTCGTTCATTCCCAGCCATGCGGCTGTGTCGTTAGGATCCTTTGAATCGAATAGAGCCACAAACTCGTAACACCCGTCATGAGCCAAATGGCGCTCCACCCGATTGTTCGGGTCTCCGGTGTCACGATTCTTCCACATAAGCGGACGCCCGTTTGCGGTCAACTTTCCCGACACTATTGCCGACGTACAGGCCACGGCTCCAATGTATCCCACAAGCAGCGCTAATATTAATAGTATTTTTTTCATATCGCGTAATTTAACTCTCTTTTATCTGTTTCCGATGCCAAAGGTAACAAAATATTCCGCTCATTCACCACTTTCGACTTCTTTTTTTATCCACAACTTCGCTATTCTTTGTATTCTTTTATTACCTTTGCATCATGAACCGAATATTGCACATTATTTTCGTTGCGGTCTTTGGACTGCTCGTTTTCTCTGCTTGCGAGAAGCAGGCTAAGTATGAATTCTCGGTCGATTGCACAGTTGACCCATCTTTTGCGCGCGATAGCGTGAGTCTATGGATTCTCGATGAAGACTACAACCGCCCGTTACTTTTGGCTACCGACAATAATAGCGAAAGCCGATTCTCGTTAAAAGGGCAAATCGACCGCCCTGCTCTAGCCTACCTCAAGTTCAATAACGATTCGTCACAATTCTTCTTCGTATTGGAGCCAACGACCATTAGCATAGCAATCAATACCGGCAACGTTATCATCAATGGCGGAAACGGTAATCGTCAATACGCTTCTTTCATCCGTCAGTATAAGAACGTGCTAAACCGAATTCTAAGCAACAATCGGCAGTATGTGAAACTCGTGTGCGACTCCACACTAAGCCGCGAAAAAGAACGCGAACTCGCACAGCGCGACAGCACTCTTTGCGATTCTCTGCAGCGAATGGTAGTCAATGCCATCAATCAGCAAGGCCCGGTGGCACAAATAATCCGTCAACGCTATTTCCACGCCCTCGACTCAGCCCACATTTCCAATCTCCACGATTAATCCACACATACACACATACAAATCACACGCGCAGTTGCATTGCCTCGTCATGCCACTGCGCGTTATTTTTTATCACAAGAATGGTTATCGGTCTTGGCCGTTAACCACCTCACCCACCTTGTTGCCGTTTCGGTCGCGCCAAATTCCATTCCACGGGCTGGCCACATCATCACCGGCCTGCAGGCTGAAGTCGCCCTCATAGTAGTCGCCTTCGGGGGTCTCATACACTCCACGGCTCCACAGATTTTCGCGTATCACTCCATGAAACGAATCTTGCATTTTCACTCAAATTCTCTTTCGTTCAAAAGAATATAATCACTATCTTTACAGTCCGGTTCATCCCAACTAAAACTCACAGCAAAAAATGACCGAATCCGAACTCAAACGTCTCATCGCCGACCTACATAGCCGCACTCTTGTCATTCCCGGCTCTACTCGAAGAATCGAGCCCAACTCAATGGGCTTCCAAGTTTGCCGCGAGATTTTAATCGAGGAAGGTGTGGAGGAAATCGGCGGATGGGCATTCACTTGCAGCTCAGTCAGCACCGCTACCATACCATCCACAGTCAGAATTATCGAAGAGAATCCGTTCCCTCACACCCACATTCTCAGCGTCAAATGTCTCTCTCCACACTATTCCGTCAGAGATTTCATTCTCATCGAAAACGCCACCATGCGACTTGTGTCTTACGTCGGTCCGGATCATTTTATATCCCGCTCCAACATTATGCCAACGACCGGCGATAGTTCAACAAAAACTTTACAACAATACACAATCCCGCCTTACATCAGAGTTCTCGGAGAAGGTTGCTTCCGGGGACGTAACCTCTTTAAAATCATCATCCCTCCCACTGTCGAGAAAATACTTCAAAACCCTTTTGTTGAATGTCCCGCTATAGTCATTAATAACTCACCGAACTATAGTCTCAACCACTGTCTGCTTATCGAAACCGCAACACGCACCTTGATTGCCTACGTAGGACACGACACCGACATCACCATTCCGGCTGGAGTAGAGATAATCGAAGCCAGCGCGTTCGAGCTTCTCGAATATGGCGACATCTCCATCACTCTTCCTGATTCCATTCGAGAGATTCACGATATTTTTTGCGAGGGATGTAATCTAAAGCACATCTATGTTCCCGGCGACAAAGTAGAGTTTTTCTGCAGCCTAATCCCACAGTTTAAATCCATCATCGGGCCTGTCGAGAACAAATGCCGGCAGACACAACCCGAACAGGCATCTATTAATCTTTCACCACTAAACGCACAAATTACAATCCCCATCACACGTAATTCCGAACACTCTCCTACCACATCCCACACAGTTTTGCCTTTCACCTCACACTCATCAGCGAAGTCACTCTCACTCTCTCGTTGGCGCGGCATCGCTTGCTTAGCAACCGGCGGTGCGCTTGCCTACTTTATCGGTTGTCTCAGCAGTTGTTCACTTGATATTACTCGGTGGAACACTTTGGCTTTCAATCTCGCCATTGTCGTAGCTGTCATATCCATCATCACCGCTATCATAGTCGGCACAACCACTCGGCACACCACATCCCTTAACAGACGCATCTGGAAAGTTTTCACTACTAACCACCACATCTAATCTCCTTCTGAAAAATCATGAAATTGCCATAATCCGCGTTAAGTTAATGAAAACTTAGTACTTGTGGCAGTTACGGCAACAGACTACGCACGCGCGCCACAAATTCATCATTAGGCACATCGTAAGCAATCCAGTGAATATGCATTCCACGGCGTTCCATACCACGAAACCACGTCATCTGGCGCTTGGCAAACTGGTGAATAGCGGTCTCAAGGCCGGTAAACATTTCCTCGTATGTGATCTGGCCTATCACATAAAGGGTTATATATTTGTATTCCAGCCCGTAATAAATCAGATTCTCCGGACTCACGCCACTTTCTATCAGCGATTTCACCTCATCTATCATTCCTGCTTTGAGGCGCGCCTTTAACCGGTTACTTATCCGCGCTCTCCGCTCGTCTCGGCCTATCATCACACCCACCACCACAGCATCGGTTATGGGATGCGGCTCGGTTAGCACTTTCAGCTGTGGATTGTTATGATAGAAATCACATATCTCAATGGCCCTAATCGCACGTTTCGCGGTATCTACATCAGTGGTGTTGTGCAGTGTCTTGTAGCGTCGCAATATTTCTGTCAATTCGTCCAGACTCTTGTCGGCGAGGCTCGCACGTAGCTCACGGTTCTCGGGCACAGGTGGCAGTTTTATGCCTTTTAGCACACTCTCCACATACAAGCCTGTACCACCACATAATATGGGCCAACTGCCTCGAGCCACAATGCTATTGTATGCCGACTCATAGTCGCGCAAGTATTCATATAAGTTGTACCGATATCCGGCCTCACAAATGTCTATCAAATGATAAGGAACCTCACCGTACTCTTCCAAATCTTTCCCGGTTCCCAGGTCCATACCACGGTACAACTGACGAGAATCGGCGCTGATAATCTCACCGCCGAGCGCTTGCGCCAGCGACACCGCCTTCATCGTCTTCCCAGATGCGGTGGGCCCCGTGATTACTATTAGTGGCCGAGTTGCCATCCGCTTTTATGGATTTCCGCTGATTAATTTATAGAACACTACTTAAGCTTAGAATCAAAGTACGTCAGCACCTTGCGGTATAAGGGATAGCGCACGTCACAACCGTTGATGCTATGGTTCATGTTGGGATACACCATCATGTCAAACATCTTACCGGCTTCGTGTAACCGTGCAGCATACTGCATCGAATTGATTATGTGAACATTATCATCGGCACTGCCAAATATGAGCAGCAAGTCGCCTCGCAGGTTCTGTGCTATGTCCAGTGGGGATGCTGCCTTGTAGCCGGCCGCGTTTTCGCGTGGAGTTCGCATATAACGCTCAGTGTAAATCGAGTCATAATAGCGCCATGAGGTCACCGGAGCTATAGCCACTCCGGCGGCATACTTGCTTCCTTGCTGCGACATGGCCATCAAAGTCGAGAATCCCCCGTAGCTCCACCCGGTGATGCCTATCCTATCTGCATCCACATATGGCAACTTTGCCATGTATTCAGCTGCGGCAAGTTCATCTATTGTCTCATATCGTCCAAGCTTCATATACACTATGTCTTGGAATCGCTTGCCTCGCCCTCCGGTGCCTCGGCTATCCACACATGCTATTATATAGCCGGCCGACGCAAAGCCTTGTTCCCAGCCCATCTTCCAGTTATTACGCACCTCTTGCGAACCGGGGCCGTTGTAGTGCGTCATTATCACCGGATATTTCTTGCCGGGGTCAAAATCCACAGGCTTAATCATGTATCCGTTAAGACTCACTCCGTCACTCGTAATTGTAAAGAACTCGCGACGTGGCACTTCGGGCGAGGTATATCGAGCCGCATACTCCTTGTTCATTTCCAAGTCGCGCACATGCTTACCGGCAGCCGTATAGAGGGCATATTGATTAGGAGTAGTTGCATTGGAATAGTTTCGCACAAAATATGCCATCGTCGCGCTAAACGTGGCGCTTACAGTGCCATCTTCTGACGTGAGCGCGGTCTCTTTCCCTTTCTCATCCACAGCCATTACCACTCGGCACAGGGGCGACGATGTCCTCTGATAATAGAACCTCTTCTTAGTCGCATCGTACCCGTAAAAATCGGTCACATTTTCCTCACCGTTAGTGAGTTGCCTTAATAGCGCGCCGCTCATCGAGTATTGGTATAGTTGCGAGAAACCGCTTCGGTCGCTCGGTATAACAAAAAAGTCGTCATAGAACCGCACCTTGCTCGCCAGATCCGAATCTATCCACGTCTCCGACTTCTCCTCATATATCGCCTTTGCCAAGCAAGAGCGGGGATTAACGGAATAGATATGGAAAACATTTTGCGTCCGGTTCAGCGTTGACACCATTAGTTGCGACGACTGAGCTCCAAAAGTTATGTTCTGAATATAATATGCGTCTTCAGCTGGGAGCTGCATCTGCTTCACCACTCGTGTCTCTATATCGTAACTATGAACCGTCACCACCGAATTCTCCTCGCCGGCCACTGGATATTTAAATGTGAACTGACCGGGATATAGACTATACTCCGATTTCGGATTACAGGCCCCCTCATACATGGTCATTGTGTATGATTTCACACGGCTCTCGTCCCATCGCGCAAACGCCAATATAGAATTGTCGGGCGAAAAGCGCAACGAACTCAGCATCCCCAGTTCTTCTTGATACACCCAGTCCGGAACTCCGTTTATCACCTTATTCACCTCGCCATCGGTCGTCACTGCCACATCAGTGTCATAGTCCAGTTTCTTAATACGGATATTATTCGCCTTAACATACGCCACCATGCGTCCGTCGGGCGACAGCGTGGCTATCTCCTCGCCGCCTTCTGCCGTGAGTTTACTGAGCTTGTTGTGCCTCACCTCATACACATAGTAATCTGCCCGGAACGAATGACGATAGATAGGCTCCGACGCCGTCCACAGCAGTATGCGGCTTTCATCTTCTGCCACCGCATATCCATCCCACTCTGCAATGTGGCAGTCGCGCGCCGTTTTGCTGTCGAAAAGCACTGTCTCAGCCCCCGACTTGTATTCAGCCTTCACTATCTTGTCATGGTCGTCACTTAAGCGATAATAGTGCTCGCCATCAGAGGCTTGACTCATGGCGGGAACAGACTTGGGGCGCGACTGCGACAACACGTAGTCTTGCAGTTGCAAAGCATAAGCCGCACTCGCTGTCGCAATCACACACGCTATTGTAACCAGTCTTTTCATAGTCATACTCATATTTTGTGATGTTGTTATTAAGTTTCACAAGTCGGCAACACGTTCTCCTATTTGTCTGTTGCCTAATTATTCTTTATTCGTTCCTACTCTCCTTTCAAGTTCTGATTCCGACAACTTGAATAATCAAGTATCTAAAGCAGATAAAAATGTTGAAAATAGCAGGCAAAAGCGTCAAAGACGCTGGCGGGTCGAAGACCCTACTTTGTGCGAAAGACCATGCAAGAACACCTAGCGAGGTTCGCAGCTTGGTCACAGAACGCTGACGGAAATGTGCCTCGAAGAGGAACTTTGTAGCAGTATCTGAGCATATTAGCTACTTTAGATACTTAACTTGAATATAAAATCTCCGGAAATTCCGGGTTGCGCCCCAGAAACTCCGGAGATTTCATGCTTCTCTCTTACTGCGCCGAGTAAGCTGCCACATCAGCCGGATTCAGCGATGTGATAAACTTGTGGTGACGCGTCACCTCTGCCTCGCCCAGATTCACATATACCTTGGCCGAGTTGCCGAACAGCTCTGGCTCATTTGTCGCATCGCCCACAAGCAGGTAGCCCATTATTATATGACCGGCCATCTCCACCAATCGGCGAGCATGGAATGTCACATACTCAGGATCGTTCACCGCCTTAACAGCCTCTACAGCCTGCTCATACATTTCGGTCATGCCATGCAACTTCTCCACCTGCTGAGACAGTTCCTCGGCATACTGCTTCGCCGCATATTCGCGAATTTGAGCTAAATACGCACCGGTTGTGACGTAGCGAATTGCTGCCACAACTTGAAGTTGGGTCGTGCCCTCATAAATGTTCATGATACGCGCGTCCCGATAAAGCCGCTCACACGTGTAGTCACGCATAAAGCCCGAGCCGCCATGAATCTGAATGCAGTCGTATGCGTTATAGTTTGCATATTCCGAGGTGAAGCCCTTGGCCAGCGGTGTAAACGCGTCGGCAAGGCGATTATACTTCTTCATTTCCTGCTTCTCTTCCAGTGTAAGTGCACGCTCTCGTGCTATCTGCTCCCATATCTTGTAAATATCCACAAAACGTGCGGTCTCATACAAAATGGCTCTAGATGCGTCAAGGCGGGCCTTAATGTTGGCTATCATCTCGGCCACTGCCGGGAACTGATTTATGGCCTTGCCGAATTGCTGGCGGCTGGCGGCATAATCCACGGCCTCATTATACGCTGCCTGACTCAATCCAACGCTCTGTGCCGTTATTCCTAGACGCGCGCCGTTCATTAGCGACATCACATACTTAATCAAGCCAAACCGACGTGAACCGCACAACTCGGCCTTCGCGTTCTTAAACACAAGCTCACATGTAGGGCTACCGTGAATTCCCATCTTGTCTTCTATGCGACGCACGGTCACGCCTCCGTTTCGCTTGTCGTAGATAAACATCGACAGTCCTCGACCATCCTTGCTTCCTTCTTCACTGCGTGCCAGAACCAAATGCAGGTCACTATCTCCATTGGTTATAAATCGCTTCACTCCGTTCAAGCGCCACGTGCCGTCCTCGGCCTCGGTGGCTTTGAGCATAACACTCTGCAAGTCGCTACCGGCATCTGGTTCAGTAAGGTCCATCGACATCGTCTCACCTGCGCACACTCGCGGTATATAGCGCTCAAACTGCTCTTCGGTGCCGGCCTCATACAGTGTGTCAATGCAACTCTGCAGGCTCCAGATGTTTTGGAATCCGGCATCGGCTTGAGCTATCATTTCGCTCATCATCGAGAATGTGGTGTTCGGAAAGTTCAATCCGCCAAATCGCCGTGGCATCGACACGCCAAATAAACCGGCCTTGCGGGCCACGTCTATGTTCTCTCTGGTCTTGGATGCATACTCCACACGTCCGTTGGCATGGTGGGGTCCTTCCTTATCCACAGCCTCTGCGTTCGGGGCTATGGTCTCAGCGCAAATTTCACCAGTAATCTCCAGCACCTTCTCGTAGCTGTCCATCGCGTCCTCGTAATTGTGCGGAGCGTAGTCGAATTGTTCGCTCTCTGTATAGTCGCGCTCCTTCATTCTCACTATCTTCTCCATCAGCGGATGATGCAGGTGATAACGCAGTGCTTTATTGTCGTTAAAATAATTTGCCATAATAGGTCTATCTTGTTAATTTACTTACTGTTCTTCTTATAATACTTAATCAGCTTGGGGATAACTTCCTCCAAGTCTCCGGTTATCACATAGTCGGCGATATCGTTGATTGGAGCAGTGGGGTCATTATTTATCGAAATGATTATAGAGCTCTCGTTCATTCCGGCCACGTGCTGTATCTGGCCCGATATGCCACATGCGATATATAGCTTGGGACGCACGGTTACTCCGGTCTGACCTATCTGCCGCTCATGCTCCACAAAGCCGGCATCCACTGCCGCGCGACTTGCGCCTACTTCGCCACCGAGCACATCGGCAAGGTCAAATATCAGCTGGAAGTTCTCCTTGCTTCCCACTCCATAGCCTCCGGCCACGATAATTGGTGAATTCTTTATATTCACCTTCGATTTCTCTATCTCTCGGTCTATTATCTTCACCACATAGCTCGCTGGACCCACATACTTGTCTGCGTCAAGCTCTATCACTTCGCCACTGTAATTCGCGTCGAAGATTTCTTTCTTCATCACACCCTCGCGAACCGTCGCCATCTGCGGACGATGCTCTGGATTTACGATTGTTGCCACTATATTGCCGCCGAATGCGGGACGTATCTGGTACAGCAGGTCCTTATATTCCTGCTTGGTCACAGGGTCGGTGTGGTCACCTATCTCCAGTGCCGTACAGTCGGCCGTAAGCCCACTGTGCAGACACGACGACACTCGGGGGCCCAAGTCTCGCCCTATGGTCGTAGCTCCCATAAGACATATCTGCGGCTTTATCTCGCGGAACAAATTAATCACCGCGCTCGAATGTGGTAACGATGTGTAGGGAAACAGTCGGCTGTCATCCATCTTATACACCACATCCACTCCGTAGGGGAACAGTTGCTTCTCCACATCCTGCAACTTGTCGCCAAGCACAAGGGCTATCAGTTTAACGCCAAGCTTTGTGGCAAGCGCGCGACCCTTCGTGAGCAATTCCAGACTCACGTCGGCTATTTTTCCCTCGTCATACTCACAATATACTACTAAATTATTATATTCGCTCATAACGTAATCTAATTTCGGGTTTATTATCCTATTATGTGGTCCGCAATCAGTTCTTTCACCAGGTCTTCAAGCTCAGCCTCACTTTCGCCTTCGATTCGCTTGCTTTCCTTTGCCTGAAACACCACGTTCACCACAGTCTTCACCTTTGTTGGCGAGCCTTTCATTCCTATCTGCTCGGGGTCTGCGTCTATGTCCTTAACGCCCCACTCCTTTATGCTCAGGTATGGACGTGCATCCACAAGCGCCTGCTTCTCCGGCGACAACTGGGCCTTCTCACTCGGCGTCACGGCATATTTGTATTTTTGTATCAACTTTGCGTTGCGGGGACGACATGCGTCGGCGCTTCCGTTAACGGTTACCACCAGCGGAAGCGGGCACTCCACTGTCTCAAATCCGCGTTCTATGCGGCGCTTTACGGTAGCGACGCCATCTGTCACTCGCACGCTCTCGGCATACGTCACTTGGGGCAATCCCAATTTTTCAGCTATCTGGGGACCCACCTGTGCAGTGTCGCCGTCAATGGCCTGACGGCCACCTATAATAATATCATACTTCCCTATTTTCTTTATCGTTTGGGCCAGCGAATACGACGTCGCAAGGGTGTCGGCTCCCCCCAGTGGACGGTCGGTCAGCACCACTCCGTCGTCTCCGCCACGATACAGGCTCTCACGAACCATCTCCGCACTTCGTGGCAATCCCATCGTCACCAGTGTAATCGTTGAACCGGGATGACTATCCTTCAGTTGTAACGCCTGCTCTAACGCGTTCAAGTCTTCCGGGTTAAAGATTGCAGGCAAAGCCGCACGGTTAATCGTGCCGTCGGCCTTCATCGCATCTTTTCCCACATTACGTGTGTCTGGCACTTGCTTGGCCAGCACAATGATGTTTAAGCTCATAATCTTCTGTTTCTATCTTTATTTTGTTTTACGTTTTCCGTTTTTGTTTTGTCTTTTGAAAAGCCATAACCGCACATCGTCTTCTCTCGTCCTCTCAGCCTCATCCACGACGCGCTATGATTTTTTAAAGCACAAAGTTACGAATTTTTTCTCACTGAAGCACATTTTAGAACCGTAATATTCACGCCTCACATTCCGGCGAGTGTTCGGTATTTACCTATTCCTGTTGGCATTTGCGCCTCCAAGGTCTCTAAACCGCTAATTACCAAACGCTAATTCGCTATCCTCTTCCACTTCTTTCAGCAGTCTGGCATTCTCCGGCCACACCTTCAGCGCACTTTGCTCCAGCGCGGCCCTCACCGCATCGTGGTTCTCCAACCTGCCCGCAACAAGCAGATTCATTAGCAGTCGTAACCCTGCATACTGCTCCAGCCGAACATCACTTGCCATCAACTCGCACGCCATTTCCTCTGCACCGGTCACCCTACGCAGCAATCGATGACACAACACATCGGCCTCTTCCTCGCTCTGCACTCCTCTCGCCCACTCCATGGCCTGCTCACGCTCCATCTCACTCGGCGGAAACAGCATCGGTGCGGCCAGTCGGCACTCCCTGTGCTTCACATCTGCCCACAGGGCCTCAGCAAGTTCCACGCTCGGCTCGTAGCGCCTCACTATCGATACCACATCAGCAAGCAGACACCCCATTATCACCGCGTGTGGGTCTCCACTCTCTCGCAGTCTTGTAGCCAACACACCGTTACGGAATGCGAAAAATTCCTTCCTTATCTCGCTTATCGTTTTTTCCATTTTTTTCTTAGTTGAGCAAAGGGCGTGGACCATTTCTTCCACACCCCTTGTTATAGCTTATTATACCCAAATCGGCCATTAGAATTTAGGGCATAAATAGCATTAATTCTACACTTTTTGCGGTCTAACGACCGATTTGAGTTAAGACTAAAATTCTCAGAATTTCCGTGTCAGCGGAGAGTAGTCATGCGAGTAGCGCAGCATCTGGTCCACGTAATTCTCGCCATACTCTATCTTCACGTCGGTTATCTCGCCTTTTTCATCTTTCACGAGGGTGTAAATCGGATTCACAAAGCCCTTATATGGCGCTATGTTAAGACGTGCGTAACGCTCCAGCACTTCTTTGTGCAACTCGGGATCTACTTTCACTCCGTATGTCTCCACCAACTGGCGACCGGCCTCAAAGTCTCCTTCCGACTTGATGCGTTGCACCTCGGCCAGCAGTTGCGCAAACAGGCCACGAAGTTTCTCGTAGTCATTCACCTTAACATAGGTCTTGCCATCACGCTTCACCAGTTCTATCACGTTTTCGGCCTTGCCTTTCTCGTAGCACCACTCGCTGATAAACTTGCGGTTACGCATATGCGACTCCTCTATGTCCTTTCCGGGCTCTATGCGGGTTAGTTGGGTCATTAGGCCGTTCATAATATATTTGTAATACTCGGCCTTGTATGTGTCGGGGTCGGTAAATATACCCAGCTCCACCAGCTTTGGATCGGCCAGATAATACAGCGCGAATAGGTCGGCGCGTCCTTCTTCCAGTGTTGAGCCGTAAGCCTTCAGCGCGTCTTGATCCACGCCGGGCAACAGTTTACCGCTGGCATGTCCCAAACATTCGTGCAGGTCGGTGTGCAACTTGTCAGCAAGCGTTAGGTGGGCCTTCATCATCTTCACCTCTGCCTCACTATAGGCAAACTCCTCATTGAATCCTGTCCCGCTCGCCACCTCATCGTAAGCGTCGGTGATGTTCTCTATTGTCACCGACTTCGAACCGTGCGCGGCTCGTATCCAGTTGCTGTTGGGCAGGTTGATGCCTATCGGGGTCGAGGGATAGCTGTCTCCGGCAAGTATGGCCGCCGTAATCACCTTGGCTGTTACGCCCTTCACATTCTCTTTCTTGAATCTGTCATCCACGGGCGAGTTGTGCTCAAAGTACGCCGCGTTGTTGCTTATCACTTCAGTGCGGTGCGATGCGGCCTTGTTCTTGAAGTTTACCATGCCTTCCCACGAACCGGTCATACCCAGTGGATCTCCGTAACTCTCTATAAAGCCGTTGATAAAATCTACATCACTCTTAGTCTCCTCAGCCCATAGTATCGAGTACTCATCAAATGTCTTGAGGCTTCCCGTAACGTAGAACTCTATCAACTTATCGATGTAGGCACGCTGCGCATCATTCTCGGCAAACTCGGCGGCGCGCTTCAGGTTCACCACAATCTGCGTTATCGCGTCGTTATATAGCCCTCCCACTTTATAGGGTTTCTCCACTACCTTGCCGTTCTCTTTCACCACCTTCGTGTTCAGGCCCCACATCACAGGGGTGGAATCTGTCGTGTCTTTCAGAGCGTTATAATAGTCTTCAACCTCTTGTTGAGTTACACCATCATAAAGGTTTGTAGCCGAAGTTAATATCAAGTCTTCACCATCAGCCTGGTTCACGCGTTTGGGAAGGTATGCGGGGTCGAATACCACCCTGTCGATAACCGCTAAAAATTCATTCAAACTCTGTCCTTTCTCAAGTGGTAATTTTTGATTACCAAGTTTCTTCACTTGCTCGTCAAAGAACTTTTGGCTGAACTCCGGCACAAACTTATCCATACCGTAATGGTGGTATATTCCGTTGCCGAACCATGTCTGCTTCAGATACTTCTCCAAGCCCTTGAAATCTTTGTTCTCGCGGTTTCCCTTATAGTTCACGTAAATCTGCTCCAGCGTCTGACGTATCACCAGATTATACTTTCCGTTTTGGTCGGTCAGTATATCGCGCCCCTGCAGTGCGGCCTCCGTCAGATAATACACCAGCTTCTTCTGGTTCAGACTCAGGTCCTCAAATCCGGGAACCTGATAACGCAGCACCTCAATGTCGGCAAAGCGGTCCACGTTGTAGTCAAACTTCTTCTCTTCGCCCATAAGTCCGTTGGTCGTTAATGTTGCCACTGCTATGGCAATAATCATTTTGTTTCGCATATTTTCGTAGTTTTAGTTTCGTTCTTCTTTTCTGATTTCTCTGTGCAAAGTTACGCTTTGCCGTCATCTGTGTCAATGTCATTTTCTGCATTTGGCGTTGGGCCTCTGCCCATCGGCTATTCCACATACAGGACCAGTCCTTTCAGATACTCGCCCTCGGGGTGGTATATGCTGATTGGGTGGTCGGCGGGCTGTGTGAGCTGATGAAGAATTTTCACTTTTCGCCCACTCTGAGCGGCAGCACTGAACACCGCCAATCTGAATTGCTCCTTATTCACTGCCTGCGAGCACGAGAACGTAAATAGCAACCCTCCGCTCTTTATCTTCATCAAGGCCTTGGCGTTGAGCCTGCGATATCCCACCAGCGCGTTCTTCAGTGCACTCTTGTGCTTTGCGAATGCCGGCGGATCCAGAACTATCAGGTCATAATGGTCTTTCTCCATCACGTCCAGAAACTTGAACGCGTCCTCCGTTACCGATTTATGCCGCGCATCATCCGCAAAATTCAGGGCCACATTTGCTTCGGTCAGCGCTATGGCCTTGGCCGAACTGTCCACCGAGCACACTTCAGCCGCTCCGCCACGCATCGCGTAAAACGAGAACCCTCCCGTGTAGCAGAACATATTCAAGACATTACGCCCACGGGCATAATGCTCCAGCAAGCGGCGATTCTCGCGCTGATCCACAAAAAATCCTGTCTTCTGGCCACGTAACCAATCCACGTGGAACTTCAGCCCGTTCTCCACTGCCACATCACCTTCGTAGCCGCCCACCAGATACTCATTGGTCGAGTCCAGCGCGGCCTTATAGGGAAGCGTGGTTTCGCTCTTATAATACACGTTTTTCACCACATCTCCCAGCTCCGACGTCAACGCTTGCGCTATCTGCTTGCGAGCAAAGTGCATCCCTGGCGAATGGGCCTGAACCACAGCCGTGTTGCCATACACATCTATCACCAGCCCGGGCAAGAAATCGCCCTCGCCGTGAACCAGCCTGAACGAATTGTTATCGTCGCGCATCAACCCTATCGCACGTCGCATCTCAAATGCCGCTTTCAACCGCATCCCGAAGAATTTCTCATCTATCGCGCTCTCGTCAAAACTCAGCATTCTCACTGCTATGCTACTGGCCTCGTAATGCCCGTTGCCGATAAAGTCGCCACCACTCGTGAACAAGCTCACCAAGTCTCCGTCCTCCACATCGTCCTTTCGGGCTATTGCTCCCGAAAACACCCACGGGTGAAAACGCTTCAGCGACTCCTCTTTTCCCTTGTACAGTATTATCTTTTTGTATATCATTTGTTTATAAATCCAGCTTTGGTTATTTTATCAGGAACCGATAAATGTCGTTACCGTTTGCGAACAGCAGTAGCGCAACCAGCAGGTAGAACCCCACATTCAGCGCAGCGTTCATAAACTTATCACTTGGTTTCCAGCCGGTCACCACCTCTATCAGCAGAAACAGCACATAGCCGCCGTCAAGCACAGGTATCGGCAATATGTTCATCACCGCCAGTATCACCGACAAGAACGCCGTAATCGACCAGAATGACAGCCAGTCCCAACTCTCGGGGAATATATTGCCTATCGACCCGAATCCGCCCAGACTTTTCGCCCCGTCGGCTGTGAATACATACTTCAACTGGCTCACGTAACTCGTGAGTTTGTCCCAGCCCATCTTCACGCCTCGAGGTATCGACTGTAGCAGATTGTAGCTCAATGTCACGGTCTTATACACTTTCTCCGGCTCTGTCAGCAGAATGCCTATCTTGGCAGCGTCATCCACTGCCACACTCAGGGTCTTCTCCTTACCGTCACGCAAAAACCGTAACGCAATCTTCTTCGACTTGTTCTTACGCAATTCCTCGGTAAACGACGTGAACTCGCGTGTCTCAACTCCGTTCACTCCCAGTATCCGGTCGCCTTTCTTCAGCCCGGCACGCTCAGCGCCCATATTGGGCTGCACTTGCGATACCACCACCGGCAATCGGTAAGTCATAAACAGCTGCCCATTCTCAGCATCCTCATTGGCCTTGAATATGAAGTTCTCAGGTACCCTGATGGCCACCGTGTCCTTGCGGCCGCGAAGCACTTTCACCTCGCTGGCTGTGAGCATTCGCTGCAGGTCCTCAGCATTGTAGTAATGCAGTTCCTTTCCATCTGCTGTTAGCGGAATGTCTCCATCCACAAAGCCTATCTCATGCGCACTTTCGCAGTATGCCATTCCTTCTGTCGCGTTCCTAAACGGAATATACTGCTCGCCGGTCACCCACACTATCCCGGCATATATCGCTATCGCAGCCAAGAAATTAAATAGCACGCCACCCACCATTATCAGCAGGCGCTGCCATGCCGGCTTCGACCTGAATTCCCACGGCTGGGCCGGATGCTTCAGTTCCTCCGCTCCCGTAGTCTCATCCACCATTCCGGCTATCGAGCAATATCCGCCCAGTGGCAACCAGCCCAAGCCATACTCTGTGTCACGCCACGACGCCTTGGGCTTCTCGCCTTCCTTCACTGGCTTTGGCTTAGGTTTGTATTTGAATAGCAAAACAAGTAGAACTTATCCACTCTCGTCCCCGATAATCTCGCGAATGTGTAGTGTCCCAGTTCATGTACAAACACCAGCAAACTCAGTGATGCCAGTAGCTGAAGGGCCTTTATCCAAAATGTTATTGTCATAGTCTTTCGTCTTTCTTTTTATTTTGTCTTATAATAGCGTTTCTGCAAAGGCTCTCGCCTCAGCGTTGCTTGCCACATAGTCATCAAGTGTGGGATTTGCCACAAACGCCACTTTTTCCATTGTTTCCTCAATTATTTCCGCAATCCGCAGAAATCCTATCTTGTCACGCAAAAAAGCCGCCACCGCTATCTCATTAGCAGCATTCATCACGCAAGCCGCGTTTCCCCCACGCTCAGCCGCCGTCCTCGCTGCCGTCAGCAGCGGGAATTTCTCATAATCAGGCTTCTCGAATGTCAGGTTGGCATAGTCGGCTATCGTCATCTTACGGCTGTTGCTCGCCAAACGTCCCGGCAAGCCCAACGCAAAACGAATCGGCAAATGCATATCGGGCAGACCCAGCTGCGCCTTGATGGAGCCATCAACGAATTCCACCATCGAGTGGACTATCGACTGCGGATGAACCACTATCTCAATATCTTCGTGCGACACGTCAAACAACCATTTGGCCTCCAGCATCTCAAAGCCCTTATTCATCATCGTGGCTGAGTCTATCGTAATCTTGGCGCCCATTGCCCAGTTGGGATGACGTAGCGCGTCTGCCGCACGAACCTGCCCCAACTTATCCTTTGGAGTTTGGCGGAACGGACCTCCGGAGGCTGTTAATATCAACTTACTCACGTTTTTCCGCTCTTCACCCATCAGGCACTGGTAAAACGCGCCATGCTCCGAATCCACCGGATATATCACGCTTTCCGACTTCTTCAGCAGACGGTTCACCAGGTCTCCGGCCACCACCATCGTCTCCTTGTTAGCCAGCGCTATCTTCTTGCCGGCTTCTATGGCGTTGATTGTCGGCACAAGGCCACTGTAGCCCACCATTGCCGTTACCACGGTGTCAATCTCTGGGTCCCGCACGGCCGCTGCCACCGCGTCGTCTCCGGCAAGCACCTCTATGCCTTTGCCGCTCAGCGCCTCACTCACTTTCCGGTAATGCGCCTCATTGGCTATTATCACTTTCTTGGGCCGGTACTTTATGGCCTGCTCCGTCAGCAGGTCCGCACTATTATGGGCAACCAGCAGATACGCCTCAAATTTCTCCGGATATTCGCTTATAATATCCAGAGTCTGGCGCCCTATCGAACCTGTGCTACCCAGCACAGCGATTTTTCTTCTCAAATTCACTTTTTACTCTTTTTTGCTTTTAACTTGCAAATTTAAAGCAATTTCACCGCTTCACAAAACTCTCGCCCCATTTTATCACTTTTTCACACTCCACCAACTACTCTACCACTACCTCTATCAGCTCTATCAGCTCTATCAGCCATATAAGCCCCATCGTGCCCACTCTGCCGCATGACCACTACCACTTATAGCGGTCTGCTGAGCCACGTCCGTCCTATAGGACCCACTCCCCCATCACCACTCACATCGCCAAAGGCGATTACCACTGCGCACCACCAACAATAATGTGCCGCATACACGAAATACAGACAAGAAAGGAATGGCTCACAACATGGGACGTATCACCATCTGAAACTCAATGTCTAAGGACTTGTATTCGGCTCGGAAAGAGGCGTGTCGACCACTACTTCTTGGCAAGATGAAGTCGCTTCAGGAGAGGACACCTTTCGTTGGGCCTAATAACCTATTTGGGGTCAAGTAGCTCGAAACGCACGCCGCCAATCTGGCCGCAGACGTACGCCGTGGGCTTGCGGCCTTGTTGACGCAGGTCGTCGAGATACAGCGGCTCGCCTGCGATGATGAGCCCACACTTGAACTCGTCGCCGGCTTGCAGACGGGTGTTCCTCGATTGCTCCACTGTCCACTCGGTGTTCCCGAGATAGCGAACCACACATTCGCGGTCGGGCGCCCACGTGAGCCTCAAGCGGGCACCTGGCGTCAGGCTTTCATTCACGTTCAGGCTCTGAGCCATGATGGGGTCGCTGGGCGGCACTTTCCCCGCCCTCCCATCGATGAACTGCTCCCACGAATTGTAACCCAAAAAGCGCGTGAGCACATCGATGGTGTAGCGCGACGGCTTGAAATCATTGCTCACATAGCCCCACAGCCGCTTCAGCGTTGAAACGCTCAGCTGTTCGCCAAGTCTCCGGCGCAAGCTCTCGCTCAGCAACTCAAAGTCGCGCGGCGTGGTCATTTTTCTTCCCAGTGCCTGTTCCACCGCCGAGAGCAGTTGACATAATTGGTCCTGAGTCATTTTAGGGGTATTTTTCTAAATTTATCATTTATAGGGTTAAACCAGCGGTTGGCGCTGTATTTTGTGAGCTGGTTGTAGATGTCCGCGCGGTCGCTCTCGCTGAAAGTGGCATCCAGTCCTTCCACGAATTTGTTGATGGCGCCGGGTCCCGCCATGCATTTCTCTGCAAAATCGGGAGTGAGGTATCGAGCGTTGGTGAGAGTGTCGAGGTGTTGCATTATTCGGGTGCTTCGCATCGCGTTGTCCACTAGTTGCTTTCCGCGTTGCACCGCCTGCTCCATGCGTTGCGCGTGCGCCTCGCGCTCGTCCTCGGCTTGCCGCAGCACCCGGTTCGTGTGGTTCACGGCATCCATGCTGTCGCTCATGTTGTGGATTATCAGTTGCTGGGCACTTTGTTCGTTTCGGAGCCGGTCCACGGCACTCTGCAGCGAATCGTTGGCGGCTTGCAGACGCTCGTTGCCGCGCTGGCCTCGAAGCGCCATCAACGCTACCACTATGGTGCCCGCCGCCAGTGCCGCTATCAGCGTGCCCACAACGGCGCGCAGCAGGTTTCGTGCTCGTCGGTCGGCATGATGCAGGGCGTCGCGTAGCGCCTCCACGCTCTGCCACCGCTCGCCCAGGGGCAGCAGGCACCGCTGCGCCACTCGCTTCCACCTGCTCCCGATGTTCATGTCGCGCAAAATCACGCCCAGGCTGTAGATGTCGTTGCGCGTGTCGGCATCGCGGCCGGTTATCTGCTCGGGTGCAATGAATCCGGCGGTGCCTGCCGGCTGTTTGAGGCTCAAGTGAGCGTCGGTGTCGGCCAGGCCGAAGTCAATGATTTTCACCTGCCCGCCGTTGTCGGTCACCATAATGTTAGTCGGCTTCAAGTCGCGGTGAACCACGCCGTGCCGGTGCATGTGCTCCACCGAGTCAAGCAGTTGCATCACCAAGCGCTGTGCCTCCTTGCGGTCGGGGTGGGCGTCGATGTAACAGTCCAGCGTGGTGCCCTCAATCCATTCCATCACCATGCACCTGCCCAGCGGCGCTATCTCGGCCATCTCCACCGCCTGAACCACGCCAGGGTGGTTCAAGCCCATCAGCAGGCCGAACTCCTTGTCCAGCATCTGCCGGTACATGGTCTGCCCCGCGGCCTCGCCGCTAAGAGCCTTCAGAAAATACTTTTTCCCGTACCGCACGGCACTGGCCGTGCGCGTCAGTTCTCCGGCGCTCAGCTGCTCCACGCTGGTGTAATGAGCGCTTGCGGGTTGCTCACCGGGCGGGGTCACGTAGCCCGATTCCAAAGGTGTGTCTGTAATTGATTCTCGCATTAACTGTCTTTATTTTTGCGAAATTACTAAAGATTTCCCACATCACGGCCATTAAACCACGATTTTATTTGCGAATCGCCCAAAAAAATGAACCGGAATGAACCATGCGCGAGTATTGCGAAGGCTGTAACTTAGCGCCCAAAATAGGTAGCGTGATTACAAACAGTCATTTGAAACCTGAGAATTCCGCCGCCCGGGCTGCATGGCGACGTGGCAACATTAATAACTTTATTAACTAAATATTCTTTAACAATGAAAAAGTTTGTATTAATAGCCGTAGTGGCATTAGGTATTGGGCTTATGCTCACATCATGCAAGAGCAAGGAAGAACGATTCATCTCCGACCTTCAGGAGTTAACAGAGAAGTTGGAGAAAGCCGATGGGATGACCGAGGTGCTTTCCATCACAACTAAAGCCGAAAAGGAAATGAGGGACAAGTACGGCGACAACTGGGAAGTCACAGGTCCGGAAGGTCTTAACCTCACCGATGAGCAGAAAGAGCAAGTGCAGAAACTGCAGGAACGCATGAGTGCAGCTGTCGCACAAAAGTCAGCCTCGGGCATTGGTGACTTAATGAACGCGTTCGGCTCGGCAGTCAACTCTCTCAGCTCAGGCGCTGAAGCTCTCGATGATCTCATCGGCTCGGGCGACAGTGATGATTCGCCCGAAAGTGAGTAGTTACGCCTAATCATGTCGTATTCCCTTTAATCCGAACTTAAAAAAACAAAAGAATCATCATTCATTTATTGTATAACTATTAATTTTTATTATTATGATGTCACTTTTTATTATTATCTTTAGCTGGTTGCTGATTGCTATTGGTTTTCTTGGTTGCTTCATCCACAAGTTTCCCGGTCCTGTAACGGCATTCATTGGAATGCTGGTGTTCATTTTTGGAACTCAAGTACCCGTTGTGCCTTGGGTAGGCATCGCCATTTGCGTGCTGCTGCTCATTATCACCGCTCTTGCCAACAAGAAGTTTATCCCCTGGGTGGCAAAGCAGATTAGCGAATTCAGCAATGGAGGCAAGTGGGGTGCCTTAATTGGCTCCCTGATTGGTCTTATGCTGATCGCTTCAGGGTATAGCAACACTGCCCAAGCATTGCTCTACATTATTTTGGGGTTTGGTGTGATTCCGTTCTGCTCGGCGTTGCTGGGCGAGTTTGCCGTTCGCAAAAACATTGTTCAGTCGCTGAAGCCGGCCACGGCAGCCTATCTCACCTATTTGTTGAGCATGACTCTGAAGTTGGCAGTATGCTGCTACTCGGTTTACATCATCCTTACCAATGGCAATTGACCGAGTGCCTACAGTCATTCCGGAATTTACTTGGCAACAACTGCTCAAGGAAAGACAAAACTAAAACCATAAACATTAAAAAATTGCGATTATGACTAAAACATTAACAATCCTCACAGCCATTCTCTCCGTGTTCATGGTTGCCTGCAGCGGCGGCAATAGCAGCAGCAGTAACAATAGCGACGCCAGCACTGAAGAGACTGCCGATATTCAAGAAGACGGTATCCATCCAGCCAGCACCAAGGTTCTGGGACCGCTCAAAGACTATTTCGAAGTCGTGGACAAACCATATAAAATAGCCCAAGATGGGTTAAAAAAAATCAATGTTGAATTTAAGCGACTCGCAGGTCAGATCCCTCTTCAGAAAGGAGAGTCGTTTGTCGATAGTAAGTCCGATAATGGTCTGTATATACGACTTATTATTGAATTCATTGATGAAGATGGAAATGTGACAGGCTCGGCGATGGGTGATTTCGACAGTTTGAAAAGACTTGCCAGTTTTGACGAGGGAGATACCGGGACGGTAGGATTCTTCCTCAGCGGAGAAACTCCGGCCAAATTCCGAATCTCTTCAGAAATGGAACATGTACAAGAGGATGCAACAAAAGGAGCGGGCAGTGACCTGGACGATGTAAAGGCGGCAGCCGAAGCCATAGGTGCTTTGGGCGGTGCCATAGGTGCCATGGGCGAAGCCGCTTCAAAGTTGAAATAGCGTAAACCAGAGTCGGGTTTAACCCATCGTAAACGACCCTGACAATTCGGGATAGAACTGAGGGTGTGTCATAATTCTGGCGCACCCTTTTGTTGTAACATGTTGTAAAACATATAGCAAAGCCTCTACTTTCCCAAGCGGAGGCTTTGTTATGTCA
>CADADP010000039.1 GCA_902786725.1 uncultured Bacteroidales bacterium | reverse complement strand
GCGGTTTCTCGCTATAAGCGTGGACTGCATCTTATTCCCCTTTTTGTGCTAATGGTTATTCTCAGGACCGTCAGACTACAAAGCGTGGCATAAGCAGTCAGCGCTTTCTCTGTGTTGTGCCATCGCCTGTAGCGCGTGCCCTGCCGCAACTTGACCGGGAGATATTAACCAAAACACGATATAAAAATGAGACTAAAGAGAATCTTATTCATGGCACTAATGGCCTTAGTGGTCCAAGCCGCCAATGCCCGCCCCAGAAATTACGACTTCATCGTCAATCACATCGCCTACTATTTTGAAGACGACAGTACATCAGTGAGTGTCGCAAGTGGCGGCAATTATCATGATGAAATTACGATTCCGCCGTCGGTGACCTACAACGACAAGGCATACTCCGTCACATCCATCGGCTACCAGGCGTTCTTGTATTGCTCCGACCTGACAAATATCACTATTCCAAACACCGTTACACACATCGACGAAGAAGCGTTCGAGGGTTGCACCGGCTTGACGAGCGTCACCATCCCCAACTCCGTCACCTCCATCGGCTACTATGCGTTCGCCTATTGCACCGGCCTGACAAACATTGACATCCCTGAGTCTGTCATCAATATTGATGGAGATGTTTTCTATGGCACTCAATGGAAGAAGAACCAGCCTGATGGCATCGTCTATGCCGGTCTTGTGGCTTATTGTTACAAAGGAAATATGCCAAGCGGTACAAGCATTCTTCTAAAGGAAGGCACTAAAGGTATTGCAAACCGTGCGTTCTGGAACTCCTTAGGACTGACAAGCGTCACAATCCCTAACTCCGTCACCTCCATCGGCAGTAGTGCGTTCTATGGTTGCAGCGGCTTGACGAGCATCACCATCCCCAACTCCGTCACCTCCATCGGCTACTATGCGTTCGGGGATTGCAGCGGCCTGACGAGCGTAACCATCGGCAACTCCGTCACCTCAATCGGCAACGATGCGTTCCGCGAATGCACCGGCATGACGAGCGTCACCATCGGCAACTCTGTCACCTCCATCGGCTACGATGCGTTCTATAAGTGCACCGGCCTGACGAGCGTCACCTGGAATGCAAAAAATTGTAGCGACTTTTCATCATCCTATGCTCCGTTTAAAGGCTGCATCAACATCAAGACATTCGAGTTCGGCAGCGAGGTTGAGAAAATCCCCGCTTACCTATGCTACGGCTTAACCGGCATGACGAGCGTCACCATCCCGGGCTCCGTCACCGAAATCGGCTCCTCTGCCTTCTCCAGCTGCAGCTTGACGAGCGTCACCATCGGCAACTCCGTCACCGAAATCGGCTCGTATGCGTTCTCCGCTTGCTGGGACCTGACGAGCATCACATGGAATGCAAAAAATTGTAGCGACTTTTCGTCATCATCTTATGCTCCGTTTGATGGCTGCACCAACATCAAGACATTCGAGTTCGGCAGCGAGGTTGAGAAAATCCCCGCTTACCTATGCTACGGCTTAACCGGCATGACGAGCGTCACCATCCCCAACTCCGTCACCTCCATCGGCAAAGATGCGTTCAACGGTTGCAGCGGCCTGAAAAACATCTTCTCGAAAATTGAAGAGCCTGCAAACGTAACTATGGGCTCATCTGTGTTCTATTCTGTACCCAAAACGACTTGCAATTTGCACGTCCCACAAGGGGCAGCGCAGAAATATCGGGCAGCATCCCAATGGAAGGATTTCACAAACATTGTGGCAGACCTGAGTGACGGTGTTACCGGCGACGTGAACGGCGATGGCGAAGTGAACGTGAGCGACGTGGTGGGCATCGCCAACTATGTCATGGGCGAGACGCCGGGCATCTTTAACCAAGCGAATGCCGACATCAACGACAACGGCAGCGTGGACGTCTCCGACGTGGTGAAACTGGCCAACATCATCCTGGGCGTGTAAACAGCAGAAATTAATCATGTATGGCGGCCCCGCGCAAGTGTGTGCGGGGCTACAGCACTTGTGGCGACCTGAAACAAGTCGCTGTGTTTTGAACACAAGTTGCGGTGAGTCTCAATCGCCTGCGGCGACCGCGCCCCGGCTTTCAGCCGACGAGACGCTTTGAGCTCACGCGCGAACTCGCCTTCGGCTCGGTTGGTGCGCAAATGGCACGCAAATCATTGATGATGGATGGGATGGATTTCAAACACAAATTACCGTAAATTACTCACAAATTATCTGGGTGTGGATGGGTGTGGATGGGTCTTGTGGATGGTGGTTGGTTTTGTGGATGGGTGGATTTTTGGGGGTGGGAGGTGTGTAAAATTGTGTAAAATTGGTGGAAAGGGGGGAATATTTGTGAATTTTGCATAACTTTGCATTAGCAAACGAAATGCAAGTCAAAAGTGGCAAGAAAACAGTTTGTCTGTAGAAGTGATGGATAGTGAACACAGAGATATTGCCGCCTCGGTGCAGGAGCGCATAGAGCGCCATTTGCAGAGGCCTGAGTTTCGTCTGGTGGGCGATGTGGCCGACCGGATGGGGCGTGAGTGCTATGTGGTGGGTGGTTATGTGCGCGACATTTTCCTGGACCGGGCATCGACCGACATTGACTTTGTGACGGTGGGTAGCGGAATAGAAGTGGCTCGGGCGGTGGCGCATCGCTATGGCGAGGGGGCCACGCTGGCTGTGTTCAAGACCTATGGCACGGCGCAAGTGAAGGCGCGTGGTCTGGAGCTGGAGTTTGTGGGCGCACGGCGCGAGTCGTATAACCGCCAGAGCCGTAACCCCATTGTGGAAGACGGTACGCTCGATGATGACCAGCGACGTCGCGACTTCACGATAAACGCCATGGCTATCTCGCTTAACAGAGAGACGTATGGACGGTTGCTGGACCCTTTTGACGGGATAGGTGACTTGGGACGGCGCCTGATAAGGACACCGCTGGACCCCGACATAACGTTCAGCGATGACCCGCTGCGCATGATGCGTGCTGTGCGGTTTGCCACGCAACTGAATTTTGAGATATATCCTGAGACGATGGCCGCAATCAGGCGCAACTGCAAGCGTATAGGCATCATAACCCGCGAGCGCGTGGCCGAAGAGCTGATGAAGATTATGCGTTCAGCCCGGCCATCGCGCGGTTTTGAATTGCTGAAGGAGAGCGGTTTGTTGCCGCTGATTTTCCCGGAACTGTCTGCGCTGAGCGGCGTGGAGACGATGCACGGGCGAGGCCATAAGGACAATTTTAGGCACACGATGCAGGTGCTGGACACGGTGGCGGCGCAGAGCAGTAAAGAATGGTTGCGCTGGGCGGCGCTGCTGCACGATATAGGGAAGCCGGCCACTAAAAAATGGGACGACGCGGTGGGCTGGACGTTCCATAATCATAACTTTGTGGGCGAGAAGATGGTGCCGCGCATATTCTCAAAGATGCGCTTGCCCATGAACGAGAACATGAAGTATGTGAAAAAACTGGTGGGACTGCACATGCGTCCGATAGCCCTGGTGGAAGACGAGGTGACGGACTCAGCCGTGCGTAGGTTGCTATTTGACGCCGGCGATGATATAGATGACCTGATGCTGCTGTGCAATGCCGATATAACGTCGAAAAACCAAGAGAAAGTGCGGCGATTCCGTGAGAACTTCCAACTGGTGAAGCAAAAGTTGGTGGATATAGAGGAAAAAGACCGAGTGCGCAACTTCCAGCCGCCGATTGACGGTGAGGAGGTGATGGTGACATTTGGCCTTGAGCCTTCGCGCCCGGTGGGCGAGATAAAGGACGCCATAAAAGACGCCATACTGGATGGCGTGATACGCAACGAATACGCGCAGGCTTACGCGCTGATGCTGCGACGAGCCACGGAATTGGGGCTGAAGTCGGTGATGGCCGGCGCGGTGTGCTACCGGGTGACGGGGTGCACGCCGGTGGGCCGATTGCTGATAGCCTGTGACGAGGAGGGCGTGGTGATGTGCGGCATAATGGGTGATGACGGAGACGCGATGGCGAAGACGGAGCGCATGGCGCACGCGTGCGGGCTACGGCCTGAGCGGCGAGATGTGCCGTTACTGATGCGTGTTGAGGCTCAGTTGCGGGAGTACTTTGGCCATCGCAGGAAAGAGTTTGATTTGCCACTGCACCTAATCGGGACCGAGTTTCAGCGGCGAGCGTGGGCAGTGTTGCGTGGCATCCCCTACGGCGAGACCATAACGTACAGGCGCCAGGCCGAGTTGGTCGGGAACGAGAAAGCGTACAGGGCAGTGGCTCAAGCAAATCATGCTAACCCGGTGGCGATAATAGTGCCGTGTCACCGCGTGGTGGCGTCGGACGGCGGTCCAGGCGGTTATGGCGGTGGAGTGGAGAATAAACTGGCGTTGCTGGAGCTGGAGCGGAGTTACCCGGAAGAAGGCCGAGCGCCGACAGAGAAAGGAAACTGAGATGTTATACCGGCGTGACGATATGGAAAACATAGAATTCAAGGAAAAAGTGGCGTCATATTCCCAAGCCCACGGGCTTCTGCCCGAAGGTGGAGGCCGGATGCTGGTGGCGCTTAGCGGTGGAGCAGATAGTGTGGCCCTGCTTCTTGTGCTCGAAGAACTTGGCGTGGAAGTGGTGGCCGCGCATTGCAATTTCCACTTGCGAGGAGCCGAGAGCGACCGTGATGAGCGATTTGTGCTCGGCTTGTGCGCTGAGCGCGGTGTGCGGCTTGAGGTTCGCGACTTTGATGTTGAGAGCTACGTGCGCGAGCGAGGTGTGAGCGTGGAGATGGCTTGCCGCGAATTGCGCTACGAATGGTTTGGCGAGCTACTTGACGAGATGGATTGTGAGAGTGTGGCCGTGGCTCATCATCGCGACGACAACATAGAAACATTTTTTCTTAATGCACTGAGAGGAACAGGGATAGCAGGGTTGGCAGGGATGCGCCCGAGCAATGGCAAAGTGGTTCGTCCGCTGTTGTGTGTGACGCGAATGGAGATAGAGGAATACCTGGCTTCGCGTGGGCAAACGTATGTGACCGATAGTACCAACCTGGAGAGCGAAGTGAAACGCAATAAGCTAAGAAACAGAGTGCTGCCCATACTCGAGACGGAATTTCCCGGGTGCCGAAGTACGCTTGAGCGAACTGTGGCAAACGTGCGCGAATGCAACGAACTTTATGCCGACGGCGTGGAACTGATGCGGCAGATTGTGTGTGACGAGGAAAACGAGCAAGGCGAGATGGTTATTGACACAGATTGCCTCATGTCGATGTCGCATCCGGCAATGTTGCTGTTTGAAATGCTGAAAGGGCACGGGTTCAAGAAAGCGCAGTGCGAGGCTGCAGTAGGCGACGTGGCAGATGGCGGCTCTGTGGGGAACCGGTATGACGCGCGACGTTACCGCCTGCACATCTATCGCGGAAAGATTAAAGTGCTGTTGAGTGAAGATGTGCCTGATGAGGAGATCGCGGTGGATTTGAGTGGAGGAGAAATGGAGTTTCCGGTTCGGCTGAAGATAGCGGATGTGGAAGGCCGCTTGGCCGATGGCGGGATAGACGGGAAACACGTGATAGCGCTGAGCGAGGACGTGAAGCGGTGCGAGAAAGTGGTGTTGCGGCACCGGCGCGATGGCGACCGAATAGCGCCGTTCGGGATGAGGGGTACCAAACTTGTCAGCGACCTGTTTACAGACCTGCACATGGAGGAACGCGAGAAGAACCGCGTGTGGCTACTTGAGGCCGACGGTGAAATCCTGTGGGTGCTGGGGTATCGTGCGTCGCGCCACTACGCGGTGAAAGACACAGACCGAAGATACGTGCGAATCGAGTGGCGGTGACATGGATTTTAAACACAAGTTAGCGCAAATATCGTGGAATAGGTCCAATGGGGATTATAAGTTGTAGGAGGTAATAATAGGCTGTGCGGTTATTGGGTGGTGAGCGAGGTGATTAGCTTGGTGATTCGGTTAAGGCTTGGTTCGTCTTTAGCCTGCACTATGCCGTGGCTATCGATGAGGTAGAAGAGGGGGAATGTGGGCAGGACGTAGGTCTCGCGGTCCATGATGTCGCCATTTCGGTCCCAGCCATTGATGATGCATGGCGGATATTCTGTTTGGCGCCACAACCGCTCGTCGGAGAAGGGGTAAATACCCACAATTCGCAGCCGGTGATTAGTGATGAGTCCGTTTAGAACCGATGAGTGGGCAATGCGATGCTTCACCAGGGCACACGATTCGCAATCAGGGTCGTTGAAGAAAATGAGCGTAAGCGAGCCGCGTAAGTCGCTAAGGAGGTGTGTGGAGTCGTCGGGTGTGACGAAGGTGATGTCGGCAGCGGTGGTTCCCGGTTGGTTCTTTCGCGCGCTCTGAGCCATGAGTTCCAGCCTTGCGCGCATGTCGGGCTTTGTGGCCGGGTTAGAGATGGCCTGCTCGATGGCGTCAAGGTAGAGAGCGGGGTTGTGGAGCGAGTCGAGAGGGTCGCCGAGACGCTCAATGACGGCAAAATCGGGACCCTTCGCGGAGGCGAAGAAAGCCGAGATGGCGATGAGCGATATGAGCAGACGGCATTTCATGCGGTTAAAAGAACTGAATCACTGTTGCAAAAGTAATAATTTCGCATTAACTTTGCTATAAATTAATAATAAATAAATGAAAAAGACGACTAAAACCAATGCGGCGCGCCTACTGGACAAGGCCGGTGTGGCTTATGAACTGGTTGCCTACGAGGTGGATGAGAACGACCTGGGGGCGGAACATCTGGCGGCGACGATAGGCGAGGACGTGCGTCAGGTGTTCAAGACACTGGTGCTTCGCGGCGATAAGACCGGTAATTTTGTGTGTGTGATACCCGGCGCGGCGGAGGTGGACTTGAAAAAAGCGGCTAAAGTGAGCGGCAACAAGAAGGCCGACCTGATAGCGATGAAGGAGCTACTGCCCACCACGGGGTATATCCGAGGCGGTTGCTCGCCGGTGGGCATGAAGAAGCCATTCCCCACATTTTTTCACACGACGTGCATGGACTATGACAGCATATACGTGAGTGCGGGTATGCGCGGGCTGCAGTTCAAGGTGAGTCCGCAGGCGCTAATCAACTATGTTGGCGGTGAGGTGAGAGACATAATTGCAGAGCATTAACAGAATAAAAGATATGAGCAACGAGATAGGAACAGTGCTGAGGCTAACGACCTTCGGTGAATCGCACGGCGAGGCGATGGGAGGTGTGATTGACGGATTCCCCGCCCGAGTGGCGGTGGACCTGGAACGCTTGCAAGAGCAAGTGTCGCGTCGCCGTCCCGGTCAGTCGGCAGTAACGACACAGCGAAGCGAGCAGGACCGAGTGGAGATACTTTCGGGCATCAAGGACGGGATGACTCTGGGAACGCCCATAGGCTTTATAGTGCGCAACACTGACCATAGAAGCGAGGACTATGACGAGATGGCGCACGTGTATCGCCCGTCGCATGCCGACTATACTTATGAGGCCCGTTACGGCATACGCGACCATCGAGGAGGAGGCCGCGCGTCGGCTCGCGAAACGGTGAGCCGTGTGGTGGCCGGTGCGCTGGCCGCGCAGTTGCTGGAGCGGCACGGGGTGCGAGTGGTGGCCTACAGCTCGCAGATAGGTGACGTGAAAGTGGAAGAGGATTACGGCCGGCTCAATCTCAATGAGGTCTATAATAGTGATGTGCGTTGCCCCGACGGTGGCGCGGCCCACCGGATGCGCGTAGCCATAGAGCAAGCCCGCACGGAGCGCGACACTCTGGGAGGAATTGTGACCTGCGTCGTGACAGGGCTACCGGCAGGAGTAGGTGACCCTGTGTTCGGAAAGTTGCAAGCGCGTCTTGCAGCGGCCATGATGAGCATTCCGGCCGCGAAAGGCTTTGACTATGGGTTGGGCTTCGGTTTTGCCGACCGCCGTGGTAGCGAGGTGATTGACGAGTTTGTGATGCGTGACGGCCGTGTGCGAACCCTGACAAATTACTCCGGTGGGCTGCAGGGCGGCATTACCAACGGCGAGGACCTGGTGATGCGCGTGTGTTTCAAACCCATAGCCACTATGCCGCGCGAGGTGCGAACGGTGGATGCCGGCGGCAATGAAACAGTGCTAACAACCCGCGGTAGGCACGACGTGTGCGCCGTGCCGCGTGCTGTGCCGGTGGTGGAGGCGATGGCAGCGCTGATTGTGCTCGACGCGATGCTTGTGGCCGGAAAAATCATAATCGAATAGGAGCAAGTGTTGAAGAAAAGAGGGATGCGCAGTGAAGTGGCGAGATTACGGTGATTTCCTCAGGGAACAGTTCCCCTATAAGGTGCAGAAGATATCGGTGAATGCCGGGTTCACGTGCCCTAACCGTGATGGCACGAAAGGTCGCGGCGGGTGTACATACTGCAATAACCGCACGTTTAATCCGGAATATTGCAGACCCGTGCTGACTGTGGCCGAGCAGCTGGAGCAAGGGAAGCGCTTCTTTGGACGCAAATACAAAGATATGCGTTACTTGGCCTATTTTCAGGCATATACCAACACGTATGGCGATGAAGAACAGTTGATGCGTCGTTACGAAGAGGCGCTGAGCGTGCCCGATGTGGTGGGCGTGGTGATAGCGACGCGCCCCGACTGTGTGAGTGACACGTTGCTGGAGCGCCTTGCCGAGTTGCGGCGGCGTGCGTGGGTTATGGTGGAGTATGGCGCGGAGACCGCGTGCGAGCGCACACTTCGGCTTATAAACCGATGTCACACGTGGACCGAGACGGTGGATGCCGTGGAGCGCACGGCGGCGGCCGGGATAGAGTGCGGTGCTCATTTCATCCTGGGACTGCCGGGAGAGGATGAGGACACAATGATGCGCACTGTGGAAGCGATAAATGGCTTGCCACTGAGCACTGTGAAGTTTCATCAACTGCAAGTGATACGCGGCACAGAGCTCGCGCGCCAACTGCAGGCCGGGGAGGTGGAAGTGATTCGCTGGACGGCAGAGGAGTATGCCCAAATTTGCGCCCGAGTGCTTCAGCGTCTGCGCCCAGATATAGCGGTGGAGCGGTTTGTGTCGCAGTCACCGGCCGAGTTGCTGATTTTTCCGCGTTGGGGGTTGAAGAACTACCAGTTTGCGAATCTGCTTAGGAAAATGGAGCCCGAGGCAGGGAAATAATAACGTGACATGATGTGGATGCGGAGTCGGTGTCGTGTGGTTAGTGTGTGGTTAGATTGGTTAGATTGGTTGGGATTTTGTGAAATGGAAAAATATCGCTAATTTTGTGGGTTAAAACTGTGTCGGCGTTTTTATGGCACTTCGTGTGATGTGCAATGACGAGAGTGGCGCAGGAGAACGACATCCAAGAAGAAATAATTTAAGACAATATTTGCAATATGTTACTGGAAAAGATTGAAGAGCTGAAAGCACAGGTTAAAGAGCTGAAAGCCAATAATGAAGAAGCGATAGAGGCGTTAAGGATAAAATATCTGAGTAAGAAGGGCGAGATATCGGCCTTGTTCAATGATTTCCGCGATGTGTCGCCGGACCAGAAGCGCGAGGTGGGTCAGAAACTAAACGAGTTGAAGAATCTGGCCACGAATAAGATTGCCGAGCTTAAGGAGGCGTTCAAGGCTTGTGAGAAAGAGGCCAATAAGATAGATATCACGCGTCCGGCGTCGCCCGGTGAGGTGGGAACGCGCCATCCGTTGTCGCTGGTGCGCAAGGAAATTATAGATATTTTTGCGCGTCAGGGCTTTACGATTGCCGATGGGCCAGAGGTGGAAGACGATCAGCACGTGTTTACGATGCTGAACTTTGCTGCGGACCATCCGGCACGAGACATGCAGGACACGTTCTTTGTGAACACAGATGCTTCCGACGTGACACGCAACATAGTGCTTCGGAGTCATACCAGCTCGGTTCAGACGCGAGTGATGGAGCGTACGCAGCCGCCAATCCGTATCATCTGCCCCGGTCGTGTGTATCGTAACGAGGCCATTACAGCCCGCGCGCACTGTTTCTTCCATCAGATAGAGGGACTGTATATTGACAAGGGCGTGTCGTTTGCCGACCTAAAGCAGGTGCTGCTCTACTTTGCTCAGGAGTTGTTCGGTCCGGAGACGAAGATACGTCTTCGCCCGTCGTACTTTCCGTTTACCGAGCCCAGTGCCGAGATGGACGTTTCGTGTATGCTGTGTGGCGGCAAGGGTTGTAGCTTCTGCAAGAACACGGGCTGGGTGGAGATTCTGGGTTGCGGAATGGTTGACCCCAATGTTCTGGAAGCATGCGGAATAGACAGTAAGGTTTATAGCGGTTACGCGTTCGGGCTGGGCGTGGAGCGCATCACCAACCTGAAGTATATGGTGAAGGATTTGCGCATGTTCTCGGAGAACGATGTGCGTTTCTTGGATGAGTTCAAGGCCAGCCACTGATAAGTGAGAGAGACCGCGAAGCCAGAGAAGAATAAGAAGCCGAAAGGATGACACTCAAAGAGCGATATGATGGCGTGCTGGGCTATTTTGAGGCCGCGATGCCTCAGGTGAGCACAGAGTTGAGCTATGGTAGCGAATTTCAGTTGCTGGTGGCTGTGGTGCTTTCGGCCCAATGTACCGACAGGCGCGTGAATCAAGTGACGCCTGCGCTGTTTGCGGCATATCCCACGGCTGCGGCGATGATGCGTGCCAGTGAAGAAGACTTGCTTCGCTATATGGGCAGTGTGTCGTATCCGAACAGCAAGGCGCGGCACTTGCGAGAGCTTTCGGCCATGATAATGGAAGAGTTTGGCGGCGAAGTGCCACGCACGATGGAAGAGCTTACGCGCTTACCCGGAGTGGGTCGCAAGACGGCCAACGTGATGCTGGCGGTGGCGTTTGGCGAGAGTGCGATAGCCGTGGATACCCACGTGTTCAGAGTGAGTAACCGAGTGGGACTGGCCCGCGGTCGCACGCCCCTGGAGGTGGAAACGGCTTTAACCAAGCACATTCCCCCAGAGAAGCGAGCCGACGCGCATCACTGGATTTTACTTCATGGGCGATATGTGTGCAAGGCGCAGCGCCCCGATTGCCTGAATTGCGGGATATCGGAGTGGTGCAAGTGGAAGCAGACAACCGAGCGAACCGCAAATAAAAAAAGAGAGAGAAAACAATCAACAAAAAAATAATGCGATTATGGGACAGGTATATGTATTTTTAGCTGATGGTTTTGAAGAAGTGGAGGCGCTGACAACGGTGGATGTGCTGCGCCGCGCTGGAGTGAATGTGGTGACAGTGTCGGTGATGGATGGCCCGGAAGTGGTGGGCGCCCACGACGTGATAGTGACGGCTGACGCAATGTTTGCCGACTATGACTGCACTGATGCCGACTGGCTGGTGTTGCCCGGTGGAATGCCCGGTGCGACCAATCTTGCGGAGTGCGAGCCACTGTGTGAGTTGCTCAAAGAGCAGAGCAAGAAAGGTGGCGGAGTGGCCGCGATCTGCGCCTCGCCGAGTGTGGTTCTGGGTCCGCTTGGCCTACTGAGAGGTAAAAACGCTGTGTGCTACCCAGGAATGGAAGCCGGGATGGAGGGTGCGACTGTGGTGCGAGAGCACGCTGTGACCGACGGCAATATTATCACCGGTCAGGGCCCCGCAAGCGCCGCGGCATTTGCGCTGGCGATAGCCAAAGCCATAGTGGGTGAAGAAGTGGCCACTGAAGTGGCGCAAGGAATGCTGCTGGCTTAACCCAAAAGAAAATCGGGGTTAGAACTCCAGATAGGAAAACGTGGACCGGTCTTCCTTGAGAAGGCCGGCCCGCGTTATTGATAGTTGTTATGCGTTATTATCAGAATAGATAAATGGCGGAGACTGTCCAGCAGCGGTTTTTAGCCGAGTGCTCATCGAGCAACTTGGTGCGTAGCGCTTCACCCATGCTGAAGGTGTAGTTAGCACTGATTTGCACGCGCGAGAAAAGTTCGGCACCTATACCGATGCGGAGCCCGATGTTGAGTCGGTCGTATCGAATTTGGTCTCCCACCTTGCTATGGCCCACAAGGAAAGAGAATACCGGTCCGGCATAGATGAGCGGTGCCAGGGTGTTCTCAAAACCGTTCATGTTGCGATACTTGAACTTGAGGCTGATGGGCACGTCGATGTAGTGTAGTAGCAGTCGCTCATCGCCGAGTCCGAGAGATTCCCAAACACGGCGGTCGCCCATGTGCAGTTTGCTCGAGCGCAAGGTGTAGAGAAACTGTCCCTCGAAGCCGAATCCCACGCCAGGCAGCATGATTTCGCCCATAAGTCCGGCTGTGGCGCCGAAACCCTTGTCAACTGCGAAGATGTCTTGTTGCTTAAAGTGGATTTTGTTGTAGTTTCCACCCACGACCACGCCCCAGCGAGAGTTCTGTGCTTGGGCGGTTATGGAAGAGAAAATTACTATTACGGCTGCTATGAGCAGTGCTGTTTTTCTTGTCATACCAGATGTGATGTTTTAAAAAGTTGTGGCAAAGTTACTAAATAAGTCATCAAGTTGCAAATGCAGTATGGGAGAAATCGCAAAATCGAGGTGGTGAAAGTTAAAATCGCGAATTATATGTGAGAGAAAAGGAAGATAAGTGACAAGGAAGGCTTGTAATAGGCGAGTATATATAGCGCAAAGCCTTTCCGTCGGTGTGGTGGAAAGGCTTTGTGAAGATTTCAGAGGCGATTAGGCCTCAGTTTTGAAATTTACATCAGAACAGGTAAGCGGCAGTGATGGTCCAGCAGCGGTCTTTACCCTCAATGGCATCGATGTCGGATAGACCTGTGATTTTTTCGATGGTCTTGTTGAAGCCAAAGCTGTAGGATGCCGCAATCTGTAGGTGCTTGAAGAGTTCGAATCCGAAACCGAGGTTCCAAGCAGTGTTGAAACTCTTGTTTTTCCAGGTTTTACCATTGTTTTCGCCATTCTTTTTGCTCAAGAGGATGGAGAAGTCGGGTCCGGTGGTTACGAAAGGCGCGAACACGTTGCCGGAGCCGAACAGGCTGAGTTTGTACTTGATGTTGATGGGGATGTCGATGAAATCGCGCTTAAATGTGATGTCTTGTCCCTGGATGTTGCCGCTACGATGGGCATAGAGCAGGGAAGCGTCCACACAAAGTCCCACTACTGGTATGCCGATTTCGGTCATTACACCGCCGGTGAAACCGAGGCGGTTATCCTTGTTGAAAGTGTTCTTGTCGAAAGCGAGCTTATTGATGGCCATACCGGCCTTGACGCCGAAACGAACTTGAGCTGAAGCGGGAGCCGCAGCGCAAGCGGCTACAATCGCGATTAGGATAAAGTGTTTTAAGAATTTCATATAAACCGGTTTTAATATGTAGTTAATAATTATTTGCAAAACTAAAGAAAAAAACGAAAACGGCCAAATTATGAGTCGTGATAAGTGATGAAAGATGATAGTTTGTCTTTTACGATAGGCATAAGGTCGGCATCGCAACGGATTGTTATAGAGCAAGTGTTGTTGAACTCCTGAGAGATAATGGTGATGTTGTTAGACTTGATGATGCGCATAACGTGGTTCATTGCCAAGTAATCGAAAGAGAAGGATAGTGTGGCCTGTTCGTGACATTCGATTATGTGCGCGGCCAGTATGGCCTCTCGCGCTGCTTGCCGGTATGCTTCGATAAGACCAGAAGTGCCCAGTTTAATGCCACCAAAGTATCGCACCACGGCAATAACGATGTTAGTGAGTTCGAATGAATTGATTTGTCCCAGAATAGGCTTGCCGGCCGTTCCGCTTGGCTCGCCGTTGTCGCTGGAAAGAAACACATCGCGGTTGGTTCCAATCATGTAGGCCCAGCAGCAATGGCGGGCGTCGTGATATTCGTTAGCGATACGCTTGATTGTGGCCTTTGCCTGCTCGACCGACTCGACAGGGAGAGCGAAAGCAATGAATTTGCTCATTTTCTCCTTGTAGATACCTTGTGACGGGGCGCTGATGGTCTTGAAAAGGTCCATGATGATAGCAGTGAAAACAGATGAGTGAAGCGAGACTGAATTATCGGTTACGAGGCGCGAACACGATGTGGGCCCGGCAGTGCGAAGTGGTGCCGGAGTCGATGGACATGAAGCAGTCGAGAGGATTAGAGTCGTCGATGTTAACGATAACGTCTTCGCCGTAGGTGGTTTCCTTGATGAACGCCATTTCGATGCGGCTGATGAAATTGACGTCGTGGAAATCGAGTGTGAACTGATTGATTAGTAGCTCGAGATAACGTGTGGTGTTGACGTGCCGGTTCAAGTCGCATTCTGTGTATCGGAATGTGTAGGGAGTGAACCGAGATGGGACAGAAATAGTTTTGAGACGTCCCTGCGGCGCTATGGGACACGGGCGTTGAGTCACGTTCTGGCTGATGTAGTTGAGTTTGGAGATGTCCATGCTTTCGCGAGTGGAGAAATTGATAACCATCCAGATGGTTCTGGCGAAGCCTATAGTGCGCCCCCCTTGGTCACGAATTTCCATATTGCGTTGAGAGAAGTATCGGTTGTAGTCTTCGATCCATGTAACGAGCGAGTAGTCTTCGTTGACTCGCGGATAGCGTTGCATTTCGATTGTGGCACGCGACAGTACCCACACTTGATTGTCTTGGATGAGGCTGGCGTATCCCACACCCCAGGAGTTGGCGTGCAGAGTTGCAATCTCAATAATGCGCTCCATGAGGAGCTGGATAGGCATTTCGCCCTGTGGGTTGCACTCGGCAGCGGAGAGGAAGTAGGAGTTAGTGAATTCTTTAATCATTTGTTTAGAAAGTTGTTTAGAGTGCGAATATAAGAAAAAAAGTGGTGGGAGCGGGTAAAACGAGGCAAAAAAGGCATTAAAAAGCGTTAATGGGAATAAAAAACGCGAAAATAGGCTTGTAAGTAGAATAAAAAGTATTACCTTTGCATTGCGTTAAGCAAAAGTCAGAATTAAAATTAGTGCCAATAGGGCACGAAATACCATTTTTTTACAATTTTTTCTCCCACTTATTTATTATGTCAAGGCTCAATTATGCCGTGCGATAATAATGCGCGAAAGCGAGGCGAATGTGAGATTGCCGCGCAGTTATCGTGAAATAACCGGAGGCAAAGAAGAGCAAAGGGAGGTGAAAAAGAACATTTCAAAGTATCATGTACAATATTAGTGAACTGAACGCCAAGAGCGAGGCTGAATTGAGAAATATCGCTAAAGAATTAGGAATAAAGAAGGCAGAGTCGATGTCGGGAAATGATTTGGTATTTGGAATACTGGATCAGCAAGCCATAGTGGAGTCGCAAAACGCGCCGGAGAAGCGACGTCGTGGCCGTCCGCGCAAAGAAGAAGCGCAGGCTGCCAAAGCCGCGAAACCGGAAAAGGCGGAAAAAGCAGAGAAGACAACTGAAAAAGCGGAGAAGGGCGAAGACAAACCGGTGGAGCAGAAAGCTGCGGAAGCCGATGTGGCTCAAGTGCAATCGGCGCAACCCAAGAAGCGCGGCCGCAAGCCCAAAGTGCAGGCACAACCCGAAGTCGAGAAGGCTCAAGATGTGAAGACGGAAGATAATGCCTCCGAGCCCGCAACCGAGCCGCAACCGAGCGTGCCGGAGGGCGTGCAGGAGCCCGAGTCCAATCCGGAAGCGGATGTGGCTCTGAAGAATAACCAAAAGCACGATAGGGAGCGTCGTCGCCACATTGTGACCGAGCGCGCCCAGGCCGATACGCAGGAACAAGTACAGGAGCAAGTGAAACTTGATGAGACGCCTGTGGCATCGGAACAAGCTGAGCCGAATGTGCAGCGTTTGCCTAAGGAGGAAGCACAGCCCAAGCGCACCGCATCGCTTGATTCATTTTTCAGCGGCGGAATGCCCACATTCAAGCCCCGCACGCAAGAAGAGCGTGAGGAGGCTGCCAGAATTGCAGAGGAGAACAGGCGTCGGGCAGCAGAGGAAGCGGCAAAGGCACCTATTCTGATTCAGGAGCCTATGGTGGTAAAAGAGAATCCGAATAAGAAAAACAAGAAAAACAAGAAGAATAAGAACCAGAGTCAGCAGGGCAATCAAGTACAAGAGAACGAGGTGAATCCATATGCCGACAGTCCCTATAACTTTGAGGGAATATTGGAGGGCGAGGGGTTGCTTGAAGTGATGCCCGATGGCTATGGCTTCTTGCGCTCGTCGGATTACAACTACTTGACGTCGCCCGACGACATCTATGTGTCGCAGGCTCAGATAAAGAGTTATGGTTTAAAGACGGGAGATGTGGTGGAATGTACTATTCGCCCACCCAAAGAGGGCGAAAAATACTTTCCGATGTGCTCTGTGACGATGATAAACGGCCGTGCGCCAGAGTTTATACGTGATCGGGTGCCGTTTGAGCACTTGGTTCCCCTGTTCCCCGACGAGAAGTTTAATCTTGTGAGCAGCACACACCCTAATCTATCGACGCGCGTGGTGGATATGTTCGCGCCTATAGGCAAGGGCCAGCGTGGCTTGATAGTGGCGCAGCCCAAGACCGGAAAGACCGTGCTTCTGAAAGACATCGCCAACGCGATTTCGGAGAATCACCCAGAGGCATATATGATAATTTTGCTGATAGACGAGCGCCCCGAGGAAGTGACCGACATGGCCCGCAGCGTGAATGCCGAGGTTATAGCCTCGACGTTTGACGAGCCGGCCGACCGCCACGTGAAGATAGCAGAACTGGTGCTTGCCAAGGCCAAACGCATGGTGGAGTGCGGACACGATGTGGTGATACTGCTTGACTCCATTACGCGCCTTGCACGCGCGTATAACACGAATGCGCCGGCATCGGGTAAGATACTGACCGGTGGAGTTGACGCAAATGCGTTGCAGCGTCCGAAACGATTCTTTGGCGCAGCGCGAAACATTGAGAACGGCGGAAGCCTGACAATTATAGCTACAGCGCTGACCGATACCGGCTCGAAGATGGATGAGGTGATATTCGAGGAGTTCAAGGGTACGGGCAACATGGAGTTGCAGCTTGACCGTCGCCTGAGCAACAAGCGCATATTCCCGGCTGTGGATATAATAGCGTCGAGTACGCGTCGCGACGACTTGCTACTCAGCGATGAGGTGTTGAGGCGCATGTGGATATTGCGTCGGCACATAAGTGACTACACGCCCATTGAGGCGATGGAATTCATTAAGGATCAGATGGAGCGCACCCGCACCAACGAGGAGTTGCTGATTACGATGAACAGTTAAGAGCGAGGCGAAGGAAGGACCTTGGGACGCATCATAGGCATAGACTACGGGCGAAAGCGTACCGGGTTGGCAGTGACCGACCCACTGCAGATCGTAGCCAACGCGATAGGGACGATACCCACCCACACTGTGGAGCAGTATCTGGCCGAATATTTCGGCAAGGAAGACGTGGAAACCATAGTGGTGGGTCTGCCGAGCCAGATGAATGGCAGCCCGAGCGAATCGATGCGGTATATTGAGCCGTTTCTGAATAGGTTGCGGAAGCGTTTTCCCGAAAAGACGGTGATACTCTATGACGAGCGGTTCACCTCGACACTTGCCCACAAGGCAATGATAGATGGCGGGATGAAGAAAAGCGACCGTCGCGACAAGTCGCGTGTGGATAGCATAGCCGCCACCATA
>CADADP010000038.1:17839-24426 GCA_902786725.1 uncultured Bacteroidales bacterium | reverse complement strand
AGTGGGACTCGATAAAGAAGTTGCAGGAACTTGAAGACGAGGGCCGTATAGTGATAAACTCGGGCTACGGAATAGAGAACTGCACACGCGAGCGTATGACCCGCATCCTGATGGGCAACGGTATCCCCTACCCCGACAGCCTGATAGTGAACACCAACGAGAACGTGAAGAGCCAGTTGAAAAAGAGCGGGTTCAAGAGTTGCTGGATTAAGCGCGGCGATTTCCACGCCATGCACAAGGAAGACGTGAGCTACGTGCGCCACGTGGACGAGGCTCAGGAAGTGCTGCAAGAATATTTTCTGCGCGGGATTAAGCGCGCGGTGATTAACGTGCATCTCGACGGTGACCTGGTGAAATTCTACGGAGTAAAAGACACGCCTTTCTTCTTCTGGTTCTACCCGTTTGACCTGGGTCACAGCAAGTATGGCTGGGAAGAGGTGAACGGCAAGTCGCAAGGCATAAAGTTCAGTGAGGACACACTCAAAGACATCTGCCACCGCGCGGCCGATGAACTGGACATTGAGGTTTATGGCGGCGACTGCATAGTGTCGCCCGAGGGCGAGATACGCATAATCGACTTTAACGACTGGCCCAGTTTCGCCCCCTGCCGAGAGGACGCCGCACCGCAGATAGCCAAGCGAGTGCTGAGCATAATCAAGGAGAAGAGCAAATAACCCACCCCTAATAGCACAAGACTATGGCAAGTTTCAAGGAAATCAAAGAGCAATACCGCAGTAGCCTGAAATCGATGGACACCGAAGAGACCATCGACCTGATGTTTTACCGCCCCATAGGATTCGCGTGGGCTCTGCTTTTCGCCAAGATATGCGTGACTCCCAATGTGGTGACCATACTGTCGATATTTCTGGGAGTAGGCGGCGGCATATTGCTATACTTCGGGGCCGAGCCGCTGATATGGCTCAACTACGTGGGCATCTTCCTGATAATCTGGGCCAACAGCTACGACAGCGCCGACGGGCAGTTGGCTCGAATGACAGGTCAGTACTCCAGGCTGGGCCGCATACTGGACGGTGTGAGCGGCGACCTGTGGTTTATAGCCATCTATTTCGCTCTGGTGTTCAGAGAGCTACACTTCGGTGACGCGCTGGCCGGGAATTATTTCGCCGAGCACAAGTGGGCTATATGGACACTGGCCATAGTGGCCGGTCTGTGCCACGCCAAGCAAGCAGCGATGGCCGACTACTACCGGCAGTTCCACCTATATTTTCTCAAAGGCAAGGAAGGCAGCGAGCTCGACAGCACCGCCGCACTGGACGGCGAGCTGAAGAAGCTGAGTTGGGGCAAAGAGCCGCTGAAGAAGCTCACGATGAGCGTGTATCGCAACTACACGGCCAACCAGGAAGTGATGACACCGCGTATGCAGGAGCTAAGGCGGAATATCAAGGAGCGCTTCGGCGACGACATACCGCAGGACTTCCGCGACCGGTTCCGCGCTCTGAGCAAGCCGCTAATGAAATACACCAATATGCTATCGTTCAACACACGCATCATAGCCATGTTCATCTCGGTGATAATCAGGATGCCGTGGCTCTATTTCGTGTTTGAGATAGTGGTGCTGAACGCCATGATGGTGTATATGATAGTGAGTCACGAGAAGCGTTGCAAGTCGCTTACCGGCGAGTAGGGATTAACATTTAGCGATTAGAGGACGAATATGGGAATATCAATGTTAAAGAATTTGCGCCGGCAAACAGTGAGGGGGGTGATACTAGACTACGGCGGCACCCTGGACAGCCGAGGCGTGCACTGGAGCGAAGTTATATGGAAGGCCTACGAGGCGAGCGGAGTGCCGGTGAGCAAGGAGCAGTTCCGCGAGAGTTATGTGGAGGCTGAGCGCGAGTTGGCTCGGCATCGCCACATCCTGCCGCAGGACGACTTCCACACGTTGCTGCTCAAGAAAATGCGCCTGGAGCTGGGCGACCTGGCCGGCAAGGGCCTGATTGAGAGCGAGAAGGTGGAGCCATGGGCACAAGAGACAGCCGCATACTGCGACCGGGCCGCCCGGGAGTGCATAGAAGAAGCGCGGCCGGTGCTGGAGACCCTGAGCCGGAAGATGCCGCTGATGCTTGTGAGCAACTTCTACGGCAACATCGACAGCGTGCTGCGCGCCTACGATATCAGGCAATATTTCAAAGGAATAATAGAAAGTGCTGTGGTGGGCGTACGCAAGCCCAACCCCACCCTGTTTCAACTGGGAGTGGTGGCGCTAGAGCTGAATCCCGGCGAAGTGCTGGTGGTGGGCGACAGTCTGCACAAGGACATAGAGCCAGCCGAGATGATAGGATGCCAGGTGATGTGGCTCAAGGGCAAAGGCTGGACCGATGATGAAGACGCTTATACCCACTCGTGCATGATAAACGACATCGGAGAAGTGCTGAAAATCGTAGAAAAAGAGTAGAAAAGGGCGACAGCTCGGTTTACATTTTTTAACTTTTAGGTGGCCAAAGAGGCTGATTTCAACAGAAATTAACTTTTTAGGCCATTTTTAAGTTTTCTTTAACTTTTAAATAGGGTATTTTAATACTCTAATTAAAAAAAAGGATGTATTTTTGACACGCTTTTTCCACTTGACGCGAAAAAGCGGCGAGAAAAAGAAGAAAAAATAATAACAAATAAAAATTGTAAGCAAACAAGTTTATTGAATTTATGAAAGCAACAAACGTAAAACCGGCTACCGGTAAATTAGGTGTAATGGTAGTAGGTCTGGGTGCAGTAAGCACCACATTCATCACCGGTGTTCTCATGGCTCGCAAGGGACTGGCCAAGCCAGTAGGCTCAATGACACAGTACGACAAGATGCGCGTGGGTCGCGGTGCAGAGAAGAAGTATCTTCACTACAAGGACATAGTTCCCTTAGCCGATTTGAAGGACATAGAGTTCGCAGCATGGGATGTGTATCCCGCCAACGCATACGAGTCGGCAATCAACGCTGAGGTGCTGAAGGAGAAAGACATCAACCCCGTAAAGGACGAGTTGCTGGCGATAAAGCCGCTGAAGGCCGCTTTCGACAAGAACTACGCCAAGCGTCTGGACGGCGACAACGTGAAGCAGTGCAAGGACCGCTGGGACATGATGGAGCAGATACGCGAAGACATTCGCAACTTCAAGGCCGAGAAGGGTGTGGACCGCGTGGTGGTACTATGGGCCGCCTCGACCGAGATTTACGTGGCTCCCGACATGAAGTATCACGGCACGCTGGCAGCCCTGGAGGCAGCCATGAAGGCCAACGACACGGCGCACATCGCCCCGTCGATGTGCTACGCCTACGCGGCACTGAAAGAGGACGCTCCGTTTGTTATGGGCGCTCCCAACACCACTGTGGATATTCCCGCAATGTGGCAACTGGCCGAGGAGACCAAGCTACCAATCGCCGGCAAGGACTTCAAGACAGGTCAAACGCTGGTGAAGAGCGGTTTCGCTCCGATTATCGGCACCCGTATGCTGGGCTTGAGCGGCTGGTTCTCGACCAACATTCTGGGCAACCGCGACGGACTGGTGCTGGACGAGCCGGCCAACTTCCGCACAAAGGAGGTGAGCAAGCTGTCGACGCTGGAGTCGATTTTGGTAGCCGAGGAGCAACCCGACCTCTACAGCGACTACTTCCACAAGGTACGCATCAACTACTACCCGCCCCGCAACGACAATAAGGAAGGCTGGGACAACATCGACATATTTGGCTGGATGGGCTATCCGATGCAGATAAAGATCAACTTCCTGTGCCGCGACTCGATACTTGCAGCACCACTTTGCCTTGACCTGGTTCTGCTCATCGACCTGGCTCACCGCGCAGGCCGCTACGGCACGCAGCGCTTCCTGAGTTTCTACCTGAAGAGCCCGATGCACGACTACACGGTGGACGAGGTGCCTGTGAACCACCTGTTCCAGCAGTATGTGATGCTGAAGAATGCTATCCGCGAGATGGGTGGCTACGAAGCAGACGAAGAAATAGATTAAAGACTCTTTTTCATACAGCGGAAAGCTCGGTCAGTGATTGCCCGGGCTTTTCTTTTTTTGCTCTCCCACAAAAGGATTTTAAACACAAATGCGCGCAAACGACACGCAAATCATTGATAATGGATGGGATGGATTTCAAACACAAATTATCTGGGATAGGGCTTATAGGGCTTATGAGGCCTATGGGGATAGAATGGGACAGGAATGATTCGGAGAAATGATTTAGATTTAGATTTTTGATTGAAAATTAGGAAATTATCTTTAAAAATGCTAAATTTGCAGATTGAGAATAAAAAATGAAACAACTTAATTTAATAACATAATAAATTATTCCACAATTATGAAGAGATTTGGATTAATAATTGCAGTAGTGCTGACAAGCCTCTTAGCGCAAGCCGCCGAATACAGCGGAATGCTAACAGCGAAGTTAACGGGGACAACTCACGAGCAGATGGCCAACGTGATACTGACCAAGAGCGGTAACACCTACACGCTGACAATCAGAAATCTGGTAGTGAGTATGAACGGGAGCACCGTGGGAGTGGGCACGATAGAAATCAGCGACATCACGGGCAGCACCGGCAATGACGGCACCACGCTATCGGGTCAGGGTTCATCTACAATTAAGGCAGGCGACGACCCGTCGGTATCGATGTGGTACGGCCCCATGCTTGGCTCGGTGGCCTACTCGATGACCGGAAATCTGAAAGGAGACAAGTTGACGTTCCGCTTTGAGATTCCGCAAGCGCCATTAATAGGAGCGATAACCATCGACTTTGAGACAGTGGATATTTATCCGGTGAAAATCAACGGAGTGCAACTCACCAGCGCCAATAGCGGCAGCACAAGTGAGGACTTTGGCGGCGCGCTGAAGGCCGGCACGGTGAGCTATTACGCCAATACTAACCAGCTGTTTCTCAACAACGTGACGATAGAGACAAGCGGAGTGTATCCGGCTATTGAGATTAACGCCGAGAGCATAGACCTGGTCGCCTTCGGCACCAACACAGTGAAACAAACCGCACCGAACGACAATAGCGGGACCAACACACGCAACGCTCTGCAGTTCAAGGGCAAATACATTCATATCTGGTATGGCACGTTGAATCTGGAGTCGGAAAGTTCGGCCGCGCTACTGCTCAACAACACCCACGACGTGGAAGCCACGATAGAGGTGGAGGGAGCGACGCTCAGTGCCACGAGCAATGGCAATTATGGCTTTGCCGGAGGTATAGTGGGTAGCATAGAGGTTGGAGCTCAGCCATATAACGCCACGCTAAAACTCATAAAGGCAAAAGTGACGGCTAAGATGATATCTCAACGTAACTATAGTGCAGTGGGAGGCTTCAAGGATATAGTACTGGAAGGCACAGTGTTGCGCAATCCGGAGGGCGGCACGTACGACAATTCTCGTGGCGCATGGGGTGGCATCATATCTAATAACTTAATCTATACAGGAACATTGGAATGGAACAAGGCCAAGAGCTATGGCCTGATGGTGGCCGGTGTGGAAGTGAACGAAGTCAACAAGGACGACCTGTATGACTACTTACCGCTGGAAAGTGGCAGTGTAACCTACGACGACGAGACCAATACGCTGGTTTTGAAAAGGGCAAACATGAATCTAACCGAGGACAATAATATCATAAGCTACGCTGGCACGGAGGAACTCACCATAAATATATCTGGGAGTAATGTGCTTAGAAATGATTATGAGGGCGTGACAGCGAGCGGCATCAGCACATTTTCACCAATCAAGATTATAAGCGATGATCCGGAAAATAGTATTTTAACAGTGCAGTCGAACAAAGCGGCGCTCAACACATACGATAAGGACATAACGCTTGATAACATACGATTTAGATTTGACGGAGAGAAAGGCATTGACAACGAGTACTACAGCAGTGCTCCCAACGCAGTGCTGAAAGCGAATAAAGCGTTGGGTTCTTTCCGCTCTTATCAGGACAATAGCGGTGTGAACGGTTTTGCCGACATGAAGTTGACAGGCTGCGAGGTAAGTACTCCTGATAACGGGTATTACGACACCGAACAATATCGATACATGAACAGCGACGGCACATTGAGCAATCTAGTAGCAATTATGCCGAAAGCATCAGCATCAGCGGGTGACGTGAACAACGACGGTGAGGTGAATATTACCGACGTGGTGGCGATAGCGAACTACGTGATGGGCGATACTCCGGGCACCTTTGTGGAAGCCAACGCCGACGTGAACAACGATGGTGAAGTGAACATAGGCGACGTGGTGAAGCTGGCGAATATCGTGATGGGCGAATGATCGGCTTATTGGCAAGAGACAGGAGGGGCGAGTCCGGATTAGGGCTCGCCCTTTAACGTTGAACAAATGGGGGGGCGATGCGGCCGCGGGGATTTTTAACCGCGAATGAACGCGAAGTAGAGAGTGGTCTTATAAGGCTATAAGGAAAGCAGCGGTGAACCTCGCCGAGGTTCATTATGGGGGTGGCTCGTTTACCCCACAATTTGTGCCTGCGGCACGTCATTGTGGGGTTTGCACAGTGGTAATCGCCTCCGGCGATGCTGGGGTGATGGGGTGGATAGGGCTTATGGGGATGTGATGGGGCTTATATGGC
>CADADP010000038.1:0-17818 GCA_902786725.1 uncultured Bacteroidales bacterium | reverse complement strand
GGTTAGAGGCGGATGATAGAGGGGGCGCTTTCGTTGTGGCAGCGGTCGAGGGCCGTGACGACTATGCGGTCGCCACCGCGGACATCTTCAGGAAGGGTGAGAGTATTTGACGGGGTGACAGCGATTATCGCAGCCGGGTTATCGGAGTCAACAGGCTCCGAGGCACGGAACCGATAGACGACGAAACGGACCGCACGTTGCATCTCATCGGTGGTGTGGCCGCTATCCCAAGTGAGCACGGCCCTACCGGCAATATGACGGCAGCGGAGATTGCTGACCGGGGTCGGCGGCACCGAGTCGAGCCATGTGTAGGGCGGGATGAGTGCCGGAGTGGACATGAGTGAGGTTCGCAGAGAGTCGGCCACGCCATGAAAGTTCTGCACCACGGTGTATCCCGGCCACCACGTGACACCATGTACGTCAGAGAGGGAGCGCTGTAGGCGAAGTCGATGGCCCAGTTGGGTGGGACAGAGCGAGTCGGGGATGTCGTGGTGGGTCATGAGGTTGTGAACCGAGAGACCGTAGTACATGTGACGGCCGTAGGCATGGCGGCTCCACCAGTGTGAGAGTTCCAGTGCCGGTGCGCGCCGGTGCTCCAGTTCCCAGTAGAGTTGCGGCACCATATAATCGACCCATCCGAGCCGAGTCCACTTGATACAGTCGGCGTAGAGCGCGTCGTAGCACTGCAAGGCATCGGTGCGGCTTCCGTCGGGGTCGCTCTTGATGTTTCGCCACACGCCGAACGGGCTGATGCCGAGGCGCACCCAGGGCTTGATCGCAGTGATGGTGTGATGCAGTTGCTCGATGAGCAAGTCAACGTTGTGCCGTCGCCAGTCGCCGCGTTCCATTCCTGCGCCATAGGCTGTGTAGGAGGCATCGTCGGGGAAGTCAACGCCCTCAACGGGATAAGGATAGAAATAGTCGTCCATGTGTATAGCGTCCACGTCATAGCGGGTTATGATATCGGTCACCACTTGGCAGATGAAATCGCGGCTCTGCTGCAAGCCGGGGTCGAAGTAGATTTTGCCGTCGGCATAGGCGAGGAACCAATCGGGGTGGCGGTAGTAGATATGGCCGGGAGCCGGCATTTCGCCTTTAGAGGCGGTGACGCGGTAGGGGTTGATCCACGCGTGAAGCTCCATTCCGCGGCTGTGGGCTTCGGTAATCATAAACCGGAGAGGGTCCCATGCCGGAGACGGAGCCACACCCGCCGTGCCGCTGATGTAGCGCGACCAAGGCTCGAGCGAGCTGGGATAGGCGGCATCGGCCTGCGGGCGTATCTGCCAGATGACGGCGTTGCATCCGGCTGCTTGGAGAGAGTTGAGCTGGTGGCGCAGATATGCCTGCGTCTGCTGCGGAGTCATGGCCGCATACTGGCTCTGGCCGATGATGTGCATCCAGGCACCGCGGAACTCGCGCTTGGGGGCTTGCGGCTGCGTCTGGGCGATAGACGGAGTCATGGCTATTAAAATAGCGATGATAAGCAGTGGAAATCTGAGCATGGTCATATTAAGTTATAATTAGTTATCTGATGTTAAAAGCAGACACAAATTTAATGAATTGGGAGGGTACGGGCAAGTAATTCGGGCAAATTTGAGTACCTTTGCAGAAATAAACGAAAGGAAGAGCGAGCATGATGTGGATTGCAATGGCCATAGTATCGTCGGTGTGCTTGGGGTTTTACGACATCTTCAAGAAGTTGTCGCTTGAGCGGAACAACGTGCTGCTGGTGCTGTTTCTGAACACGCTGTTCGGCGCGTTGCTGCTGTCGCCGGTGGTGATACGCGACCTGACAGGAGGTTGCACAGGGATATGCGCTGTTGAGGACCACTTGCTGATGATGCTTAAGTCGGCATTGGTGCTGTCGTCGTGGGCGCTGGGCTACGTGGCGATAAAGCACTTGCCGCTCACCATCACGGGTCCCATCACGGCCACGCGTCCGGTGATGGTGCTGGTGGGTGCGCTGGTGATATTCGGCGAGCGACTGAACGGGATGCAGTGGGCCGGCATAGTGCTGGGCTTCGCGTCGCTGATGTTTATCAGCCTGATAGGCGGCAAGGAAGGATTTTCGCTAAAGAGCAGCCGGTGGCTGTGGTATATGATAGGCGCCACGGTGCTTGGTGCGGCGAGCGCGCTCTACGACAAGTATCTTATGCGTCACTACGAGCCGCTACCGGTGCAGGCGTGGTACACGCTGTATCAGTGCGTGATGATGAGTGTGATTACGCTGGTGTGTTTCAGGCGCGAGACGTATAGGAGCGACCGGTTTAGGTGGCGGTGGACGATACCGCTAATAACGGTGTTTATCACTGTGGCCGACTTGGCCTACTTCTACGCTCTGAGCATAGAGGGGTCGATGGTGAGCGTGGTGAGCATGATTAGGCGCGGGAGTGTTCTGGTGACGTTTTTCTACGGTGTGATAGTGCTTCGCGAGAAGAACATTCGGCTGAAGTTGATAGACCTGGCGGTGCTGCTGACGGGACTGACGCTGCTGATTGCGGGGAGCTGGGATTAGGCGATTAGCAGTTGGCGGTTGGCGGTTGACGGCTCATGAGTATGTAAATTATTAATAATTAATATATTAGCGATATGACAAAAACGATTTTGAAACCCGGTGTGCCGGTGGCACTCTGTAGTGACCACGCCGGACTGAAGACAAAACTGGCCGTGATTGAGTGGCTGAAGAGTCAAGGCATTGAGTACAAAGACTTTGGGACTTACACTGAGGACAGTTGCGACTATCCCGACTTTGCTCACCCGTGCGCGCTGGCCGTGGAGAGCGGCGAGTGTTATCCGGGGATTGCGGTGTGCGGCAGCGGCGAAGGCATCAACATCACGCTTAACAAGCACCAGGGCATCCGCTCGGCACTGTGCTGGATACCCGAGGTGGCCGCACTGGCGCGTCAGCACAACGACGCCAACGTGCTGGCTATGCCGGGCCGTTTTGTGAGCGATGCGGAGGCGCTGGAGATGGTTCGCACGTTCCTGACGACGGAGTTTGAGGGCGGCCGCCACCAGAAGCGCATCGACAAGATTCCGGTGAGTCTCAATTGACTAACGTCAAACGCGCCCCGGCTTTCAGCCGACGAGACGCTTTGAGCTCACTCGGGAACTCACATTGGACTTGACTCAGGGGTCGGGCGTGGCTTCGGTTACTCTTTGTGAGGCTTCAGTGAGATTCCGGTGAGTCTCAATTGACTTGCGTCAAACGCGCCCCGGCTTTCAGCCGACGAGACGCTTTGAGCTCATTCGGGAACTCGCATTTGGCTTGGATTAGGAGAGGCATAGGCACTCGAAGGCTTGTCGTAAGAGTCAAAAAAATTTTACAATTCGGAAATAAGTAACCTGCACGTTGCTCATGCGGGTTATTTTTACTATATTTGCAGAATTAATGCGACGCATGAGCGACGCCGTGAACGAACTAAACAGACAGAGAGTTGCAGAACGAATTGAGAGCCGACTACTGCGATAGTGCCGGCACGAGCGCAGGTCCCTTGTCGCCGAGACCCTTTGAAGGCCACCGAGCAAAGATGCCCGGTGACCCCGGGTGTATATTCTCGGTGAAGCTGAAGGTCGGGGGCATAGCGCGCGACAGAAGACCGTAGATTTGCTAAAATCCAGCGACCGTGACGACACGAAGTAACCGTCTGCCCAACGAAAGAGAAGAAACAATCATAAAAATAAAGCAAAATGGAACTTTTAGCTATACATGGAGGTACACCTGTTCGTACAAACAAGATTTATTACGGGCGTCAATGCATCGAAGATGATGACGTAAGAGCAGTCGCTGAGACTCTTGTGGGCCCATACATAACATGTGGTCCCAAAGTAAGGGAATTAGAGTTAAAGTTAGCTCATTTTACCGGTGCGAAATATGCTGTTGTTGTGAGCAATGGCACAGCGGCGTTACACTGCGCTTGCATTGCTGCTGGAATAGGCCCAGGAGACGAAGTGATTACCACGCCACTTACATTTGCAGCGAGTGCTAACTGCGCACTATATTGTGGGGCCAAACCAGTTTTTGCAGACGTTGATCCAGAGACATACAACATAGACCCTCAAAGCATACGCACTCGTATTACAGAAAGGACTAAGGCAATAGTGGCCGTGGATTTCACAGGTCAATCTGTAAAAAATGACGAAATTCGTAAAATTTGTGATGACTACGGACTCGTATTTATTGAAGATGCGGCTCATGCAATTGGGACGACATACAAAGGGAAAGAAGTGGGTAGCCTTGCCGACATGACATGTTTCAGTTTCCATCCGGTAAAAACCATTACCAGTGGTGAGGGAGGAGCTATTACCACAAACGACCCAGACTTGTATAACAAACTGGTTTTAGCCCATACGCATGGTATCACTCATGAAGAACAAGAGATGGAGGAGACCGAGATAGAAGGGCCATGGTATTACGAACAAATTTCACTTGGCTACAACTACCGACTCACTGATTTTCAAGCAGCACTACTTATAAGCCAGCTAAACAAGTTAGAACGATTCAAACAACGCCGAAAAGAAATAGTTGAAACATATAATGAAGCCTTTAAAGATTTAGATGGCATTATATTGCAAAAGGAAATAGCAGAATCCGACACTTGCCGCCATCTCTACATCATTCAATTAGACTTGGATAAGTTAACCTGCACCAGACGCGAATTTTTTGATGCTATGAGTGCGGAGAATGTTCAATGTCAGATTCACTACATACCAGTTTATTGGTTCCCTCATTACAAACGCTTGGGCTATACCAAGGGACTGTGTCCAATAGCTGAAAACATTTATAATGGTATAATGAGCATACCACTCTATCCGCTTCTAAGCGATTCGGATGTGGAAGATGTAATTCATGCCGTAAAGAAAATCGCGACTTATTACAGCAAGAAATAAATGGCAAAAAATCTCTGTATAATTCCGGCAAGAGGCGGAAGCAAGCGCATTCCGAGAAAAAATGTAAAGCTATTTTTAGGAAAGCCAATGGTGGCATATTCGATTGAGACAGCTTTATCGTGTGACCTATTTGATGAAGTGATGGTTTCCACCGACGACCGGGAAATAGCAGAAGTGGCGATACGATATGGAGCCAAGATTCCTTTTATGCGTTCGCCAGAAACGGCTAATGACTTCGCCACCACCGCAGACGTTTTGAAGGAAGTGATTTCACGATATCACGAACTTGGGCGCGACTTTGATAATTTCTGTTGCTTTTACGCCACGGCACCACTTGTAGAAAAAAGAGATTTGATATCGACATACGACAGATTGACAAACTCCGATTTTGGATGCATATATCCAGTGGTCCAGTTCTCTTACCCGATTTGGAGGTGCCTTGACTTAGCTCAAGACGGTTCTATGAAGCGACACTGGCCAGAGTATGAAAACAGTCGAAGTCAAGACTTACCCAAAACATATCACGACACCGGTACGTTCTATTGGTATAAAACCAGAGAGTGGCTAAGTGGGGTAATCAAGGCAGGAGGAATTGAAGTTAATGAAATTACCGTACAAGACATTGACACAGAGACTGACTGGAAGCTGGCCGAGATGAAATATAAATTACTGAAACGAGAATAGATAATGGCAGATTACAAATGTTTGACACATCAAGAGCGCCATTTTGAGAATTGCTCAATCGTACCGATACGTTACGAAGACAGGTTCCTGATAATGAAATGGCGAAATGAGCAGATTTATCATCTGCGCCAAACTAAGCCTTTAACAGAAGAAGACCAGCAACGATATTTTGACGAGATTGTGTCAAAGCTATTCATATACCCCCAGCCAGAACAAATATTATTCTCACACTTAGAAAACGGTGTTTGTGTAGGATATGGCGGTCTTGTCCACATCAACTGGACAGACCGCAACGCTGAAATATCTTATATCATGAACACGTCTTTTGAGAAGTTTCATTTCGCGAAGTATTGGAGCAACTACCTAACGATGCTTAAAGATGCAGCGTTTAACGATATTAAACTTCACAAGATATATACTTATGCATTTGATCTCCGCCCCCATCTATACACGATGCTTGCGGAAAACGGTTTCAAACACGAAGCGACCTTAAAGGAGCATTGTTTGTTCAATGGAGAGTATAAAGATGTTGTTATACACTCATTAATTAATGATGGAATTTGAAATAATCAACTATTCTGATTGCACGAAAGAACATCTGATCGAAATTCTCAATCTCCGGAATGAGGATTCCATCAGAATATGGATGGCTAATCCCGAGAAGATTTCTCTTGATAACCATTTCAACTTCATAAAAAAACTACGGACTGACAAAGATAGGATATATTACGCAGTATTTCATGAGGGCGAACTGGTCGGCACGTATAATCTCACCAAGGAAAATGATGGTATCTGGGAGCGAGGCATTTTCACAGCTCCAAAATTCCATGGTACAGGTGTAACAAAAGAAATGGAGGGTCAAATTCTTAGCATGCTCCCCAGAAACATCTTTATGCACCTAACAGCCAAAGTGAAACTAAACAACGTTCGTTCCATCTATTATCACTTAAAAATGAGCTATTACGAAACAGGCAGAGACTCTGAATACATATATTTCAAAAAAGACATCAAATGAGCAGCAAGACATTTATCATAGCCGAGATGTCAGCAAACCACAATCATCGTCTTGAGGTAGCAATAGAGACGATAAAAGCGGCCAAGAAAGCCGGAGCCGACGCCGTGAAGATACAGACGTACACTGCAGATACGCTGACGCTCGATTGCGATAAGCCAGATTTCCGGGTCGGGAAAGGATTGTGGGAAGGTGAGACGTTTTATAGTTTGTACCAAAAAGCATTCACACCGTGGGAGTGGCACGAGGAGATATTTCGTGTGGCCCGCGAAGAAGGTGTGATATGTTTTTCGACACCTTTCGACAAGACCGCAGTGGATTTTCTTGAGACTCTTGACAATCCAATCTACAAGATTGCATCATTTGAAATAACCGACACACCGCTAATCAGTTATATCGCATCTAAGCAGAAGCCTATTATTTTATCAACAGGCATCGCCATGGAGGAAGACATCCAACTTGCATTAGACACGATACGCGCAGAAGGGAACACCGATGTGACACTACTCAAGTGTACTTCCGCATACCCTGCTCCGATTGAAGATGCCAACTTACTCACAATTCCAGACATGAAGCGTAGGTTTGGCGTACGAGTAGGGCTGAGCGACCATACCGAAGGTTGTATTGCACCGATGACAGCAGTTGCCTTGGGTGCAGACGTCATTGAGAAACATTTTATAATTGACCGTAAGATAGGTGGTCCAGATGCGGCATTCTCTATGGAAGCAGATGAATTTGCTCTTATGGTAAGCAATGTGCGAAAAGTGGAAAAAGCGATGGGGTCGGTGCAGTATCCAACGGAGCCATCTAAAATCAAAGGGAGGGAATATTCTCGTTCACTATATGTTGCTGAAGACATGAAGGCCGGAGACATTATCACAGAACGAAATGTGCGATCGGTCCGCCCCGGATATGGTCTTCACCCCAAATATCTTCCCGAAATAATCGGCAAGAGGGTTAACTGCGATTTAGTTAAAGGAGAAAGATTTCAAATGACATACCTTAGTAAATAACAACTTACATAATGCGACAAATAATACATAAATTCATAGCATTTCTTACAGACATTTACGATCTTTTTCGGGCGCTTTCATTCCAATTTCAAAATCAATTTTTCAAGAATGAGATAAAAAGAGAAGACACGGATAAAAGGCTTTTCATTCTTGGGAACGGTGCTTCGCTTAAATCGATTGTAGATAGGTTTGATGAATTCAAGGATTCTGATTTTTGTGTAGTTAATTTTAGTATTAACACTGAGATATTTTGGAAGATTAAGCCAAAAATGTATGTTTTGACAGATCGTGTATACTACCTTTTTAAAGATAGAGAAGATACGAGAACTGTGAGAGAAAAGATGCAAATGGTGAATTGGCCTATGGGGCTATATATTCCATACCATTTTCCAAAGTGGATTGTTGAAGGATTTAAGCAAAACCGGAATATAACAGTGTGCCGATACAACACTTCGCCATGGAAGCCTGAACTAAAATTATTCTCTAAACTTAAATACTGGCTTTATAGCAAAGGTGTTATAGCACCGGCTTGTACAAATATAATTGTAGCGGCAATATATACTTCTATTCTTAAAGGTTATAAGCAAATTTATTTATTAGGAGCCGAGCACTCATGGATGCATGACGTTAAATTAAATGACAAAAACGAGGTTGTCCTAACTGAAAAGCATTACTATGGGACATATGATAGAATATGGGTTGATTATGACGGCAATCCCATTAAAATCACCGACCTACTTGAATCTTTATTAAGCACATTCACAAGTTACCAATATTTAGAAGAGTTCTCAAAATATTTAGGTAACATTAAAATAATAAATTGCACCGAAGGTTCCTACATAGATGCATTTGAACGAATGAAAATTGATAAGGTCATTGGCAGTGCTCCAACGGATAAATAATCTATTACATAATAAAAATTTCAGGGACGGGAGTCTCTTCACTTTCTTCTCTTTCTTGAATCAGGGGCTGAACTTCTTGCTGCTTATTGTTTTGTCTTGGTACATTTTACCAGACTCATACGGTAAGTTAAATCTTTTTTATACAGGCATAAGCATCATAAGTGTTCTTATTTGCCTGTGCACAAATGGCATTGTAGGCATAAACTTTTTCAAGGAAAGCAAGGCTAATATATCACGATATATAAATATAGTGCTATTCTGCACATTAGCGATGTCTGTTATTTTATGCATATGCATAATTATCTTTCACCGTTATATTGAGGCTGGTGCAGGCATTGAATATAAATTACAATTTCTATGCATCTACATCTGCGCCTTAACAGTGGTTTACAACCTATTAACAGATATTTATCGACTTGAGGAGAAAGTAATTGCATACGGAGTGGTCACCACAATCTCAACCGTTCTAAATATCATCACCACGCTAATATTGGTTATTGTCCTCAGTCAGGATTGGTTAGGGAGGATACATTCTAATGCAATTATAATATCCCTATTTTTTATTGCGGGATTGATAATACTCAAAAAGCACAATGTCCTATCAAAGCGACTTCCATCAAAATCTCAAATACACGAGACTCTATCTTATGGTATCCCTCTAATTCCACATAGTCTAAATGGTTTCTTCCGGCAAGGCGTTGACAAATATATAATAAACGGAATTTTCACAACGACTCAGGTTGGATTATTCAGTTTCTCTGCAAACTTCTCATTTATCATCTACTCTATTGGGGCTGCATTTAACCGTTCTAACTCAGTTTATATTTTCAAGTGCCTTTCCGAGAATCCTGAAAATGCCAAGGCCAAATTACGGAAACAGACATGGCTAATGATTGCATTCTTTGCAGCAATAACAATACTTTTAAATATTATTTGCGCTGTGATTTTCCCATTACTGTTTCCAACATATGCAAACGCAATAATCTACTTATTGCCCCTCACGCTAGGAGCATTTTTCCAATGCGTCTATTTGCAATTTTGCAACTATATTTTCTTCTTCCGCAAGACAAAGCAGTTAATGTTTATCACATGTAGCGTATCATTACTACACATGGGATTATCCTTATGGCTGACTCAATATTCTGTAGTATTAACAGCATGGGTAAGCATGATATCATCGTCAGTTGAAGCGATTTTAGTTTATTTATACTCAAGAAAACTTTACAAAGTTATTTAAGGAACGTGTAAACACACATTTGAACATGGATGTGTCGGTAATCATAGTTAATTATAACACCAAAGCATTAACTAACAGTTGCATTGAGAGTGTTATTCTGAATACAGCAGGCATAGAATATGAAATCATCCTGGTGGACAATGCGTCAACGGATGGTTCAAAAGAGGTTTTCTCGAATGATAATCGGCTGAAATATATTTATCTTGACGAAAACTACGGCTTTGGTTATGGAAACAACCGAGGCATGGAAGTGGCGAAAGGCAAATATGTATTTTTGCTTAATTCAGATACGATTCTGCGAAACAATGCCATCAAAGAATTCTATGACTACGCTGAATGTCATGATGAAAAATCCATATACGGATGCTACCTCCACGGAGAGGATGGGGATTATGCATGCTCTTTCTTCTACTACCCGGCCTTTACTATTAAGGACTTCACCAAACGCATATTACACATGAACAAGACGCTACCTGTGGACTATAATGACAAAGAAGTGGAATGTGTTTCGGGAGCAGATATGTTTTTCGCTCGAGCGGCGTTTGAGGAAGTAGGTGGATTTGATGAGCATATTTTCCTATATGGAGAGGAAGGTGAATTGCAATACAGGATGAAAAAAGCCGGATATCGCAGTTACATTATCAGCCGTCCACAAATAACTCATCTGGAGGGGAAAAGTCTAACGTCCTCATTAGGCAAGCAGGCGATAAAGATGAGAAGTCATTTTTTCATCCTAAAAAAGCATATGAACTACCCCACTTATGTTATGGCACGCATATATTATGCCATCAATTTAGGGATTCGCAACGTCCCGAACTTGTTCAAGAAGGATGGTATAGAATATTATAAAACTTTAATTTCAAGGGTTAACCTATGATTATCAGAAGTAAAGCGCCGCTACGGCTTGGTCTTGCCGGAGGCGGGTCGGATGTTTCACCATACAGCGATATATATGGTGGGTTAGTGCTGAATGCAACCATAAACTTATATGCATATTGCACGATTGAAGAAACTGATAATGGCCGTATTACCATAAATTCGATTGACTCAGGTACGCAGCAATCGATTAAAAGTGCTAAACATCTGGAGATTGACGGAAAAGCATCGCTGATCAAAGGAGTGTACAACAGAGTGGTTGATGAATTTCAATTAAGTCCTCTGTCTTTTAACATCACTACATATAATGACGCACCAGCCGGTTCCGGTCTGGGGACTTCGTCAACGATGGTGGTGTGCATTCTTAAGACGTTCGTTGAATGGCTCAGCCTCCCGCTTGGAGACTATGAAATAGCGAGACTAGCATATGAGGTGGAGCGGAAGGACTTGAAACTATCGGGCGGCAAACAAGACCAATATGCCGCGGCATTCGGTGGATTCAACTATATTGAGTTTCTTCAGGATGATATGGTGATAGTGAATCCGCTAAAGATAAAGCGCTGGATTAAAGATGAGTTAGAAGCGTCAATGGTACTATATTTCACAGGCGCATCTCGCGAAAGCGCTAAAATCATTGACGAACAGATTGAGAACACATCGAAGAAGAACAGTACGGCTATCGACGCTATGCATCAAATAAAGCAAAGCGCAAAAGACATGAAACTGGCCATCTTAAAGGGTGACATTGACAAATTCTCAGAGATTCTCAGAAAGGGTTGGGAAAACAAACAAAAGATGGCGAGTAAGATAGCAAACGAGACAATTTTAAGAGCAATGGATGTAGCCCTTAAAGCAGGGGCAAAATCAGGTAAAGTCTCTGGTGCCGGCGGTGGAGGTTTTATTATGTTTGTAGTAGAGCCTACTCGGAAAAAAGAAGTTGAACATGCCTTACTCTCTCTTGGCGGAATGGTTATGCCATTCGAGTTCACCGAGGGCGGTGCACATGGCTGGAAAATATATTAAAAGACAGGGGAGATTATGAAGGCTATAATAATGGCCGGTGGGAGGGGTACCCGCATAGCATCAGTGGCAAGTGATGTGCCTAAGCCGATGATACGAGTGTGCGGCAAGCCTATACTTGAGTATCAGATTGAGAATCTGCGTCACTGCGGATTAACAGAAATCACGTTAGTTATAGGGCATTTAGGGCACGTAATCAAAGAACACTTTGGCGATGGAGCTCAGTTTGGAGTAAACATAAGTTATTATGAAGAACTCTCGCCACTAGGGACTGCCGGTGCGTTGCTAAAGATGAATGGTCTTAGCGAAGATTTTGTGCTGATGTGTGGTGACTTGATGATGGATGTGGACTTTGAGCGCTTCATTACATTCCACAATGAGAGCGAAGCATGGGCGAGCCTCATGGTTCATCCTAACGATCACCCGTTCGACAGTTCTATAATTGTGACAGAGACTCTTGATCCACAACGGGCAGGTGGATTTCCGATAGAGACACACAGGGTTACAAAGTGGATTAACAAGGAGGATAAGCGCATGGTTTATCGCAATTTGGTGAATGCCGGAGTAGAGATTATCTCGCCCAAACTCATTGAGCACGTAAGACAAAATTTTGTACCTCGACATCCCGAGAACCCCGACAAAGTGGATTTGGACCGCGACATGCTGAAGCCAAATATCGCAAGTGGAAAGATATTCGCATACCACACCACTGAATACATAAAGGATATGGGTACGCCAGAGCGATTCCATGAAGTAGAGCGCGACCTGTTAAGTGGCAAAATTAATGCTCGCAATTTAGAGCGACGTCAGAAGGCTGTGTTTCTGGATCGTGATGGTACAATAAATATTGAAAAAGGATTTCTGACCGATGCAGAAGACTTTGAGCTGATTGATGGAGCAGCAAAAGCGATTAGGATGATAAACCAGAGCGAGTACCTGGCTGTGGTGTGCACCAATCAGCCTGTTATTGCGCGGGGAGAATGTACATTCGACAAACTTCGCGAGATTCACGATAAGATGGAAACATTACTGGGACAGGAGGGGGCATATCTTGACGCAATATATTATTGTCCTCACCATCCCGATAAAGGTTTTGAGGGGGAACGTCCTGAATACAAAATAGATTGCGACTGCCGAAAGCCAAATGACGGACTGCTGCGAAAGGCGGCGGCCGATTTCAATATTGACTTATCTGAATCAATTATGATTGGCGATAGAGAGAAGGACATTGAAGCCGGTGAACGTGCAGGATGCAAGTTAAGTCTGTTAATCGGCAGAAATGAGCCTGGCGCCCTACTCAACGCTATTATGGAGATATTAAAATGAGGATTGTATTTTTTTCGATAGTTACACCATACAAGGAGAACCGTGGGGGGCCATCTGGTCATCCATATCATTTGCTCGCAGCACGTCCCAAAGACACCGAGGTGATTATTTATAGTTTCAACAATAATCATCTGACGGCTGAGGAGATAGCCATGGTGGAGAAAGAGTTGAAGTTGGAAATCCACCTGCTTGATTTCCAGCGATGGATACGGAGTGTGCTTTCGCCATGGCTGAAGTTTGTTAGGATTTTCCTTAAGTATCCCATTTATAATTATGCCAGGATTACTGATGCCACCATAAGCGAGGCACAAACTCTTAAGCCAGATGCGTTATGGTTCTATGGTCAAGAATTGTCGAAAATAATCAGGCAACTGCCAGGCTACAAGACTGTTTTTACAATAGCAGATTGCTACACATTCCACTTTTACCGACGACTATCACTGAACCTGACTGTGGGCAATACTCTTGAATTTATCAAGGTGATGCTGAACTACCGCAAATATTACAAGATGGAGCAAGATTACCCATGCGAGAATGTTACTTTTCACACCGTTGGCATGGAGGACAAGCGATTCCTTAACCGCATCAACCCTAATTTGGAAGTGCGGTTCATCAGGCATCCACACTATGAGATTGCCTCACCTGCAAAGGTGGTTAAGTTTGGCGAACCACGTATTAAGTTACTAATTGCCGGGCGTTATGACCTGTATTCGTGGCAAGCTGGGGATGAGTTAGTTGAAGCACTTTGCAATGCTGACTCTAAAGTTCGTGATATTTTTGAAGTAACCATTCTGGGGAAAGGGTGGGAGTCTCACTATAACAAACTATTAGAAAGTGGCTGGAAGGCGAAACTAATAAGTTTCGCTCCAGACTATATTGAAGAGATTACTCGACACGACATCCAGATTAATCCGCTGTCGCTTGGCACGGGGACGAAAGGTAAGGTGCTGGACGCGTTGGCCAACGGATTGCTGGTTATAGGCACGCCATACGCAATGGAAAACATTGCAGTGGAAACAGGGAAAAGTTGCATTGTTTATGAGAATGCGAACGATGTTGTTGCGGTGCTGAAGGATATTATCCGTGACCGAGAGAAATATGAGTCAATGGCAGAGGCCGGCAGGCAAGCTGTGCTGCGCGAGCACAGCAGGGCTAAGGTGGCAACCGAGTTTTTTGAGATGTTTAAATAACTTGAGGAGATGCTTCTGTACATAGCGATATTTATAGTTACGCTGATATCATATCTGGCGACCTACAAAAATGATGAGCAGAGCCGGAGATGGATTATAGGAATGATGGTATTCCTTGCACTGTTTGTTGGCTTGGCTGATATGCTTGGTGGATATGACCGATATATCTACGGGGTGCTGTTCGACTCGTTGTGCTTTATTGATGAACCGCACAAGGCATATATGCCACCGCTGGCCATTTATGACTATTATGGGTCGGAATTTGGCTACTGCGCGCTGAATTTCGTTATCACATTTGTTACGCACAACCGCTATATATTCATCTTTATAGTAACGGTGATTATTTACGCGCTGATTTGCCGGTCGCTGATGCGCTACACCGGGAATTATCCGTTTGCCGTGATGGTGTTTATGGGGCTGTGGTTCTTCTTCACGTTCACCTACTTGCGGCAGGTGCTGGCGGCATCCATCGGGTGGATGGCATTTGAATACGCAGCGCGGCGAAAACCGTGGCATTTTTTTGCAATTGTGCTTCTGGCGTTCTCATTCCACAACTCGGCGTTGGTGCTACTACCAATGTATTTCGTCCCAATAAAGAAGTTTAACAGCTCATCGGTGATAGTTATTCTTATCGGCTGCGCTCTGGTGGGGGCAACGAACATTGCGGGAATGGCGTTCTCAGGCTATGGAGAAGTTTCGGGGGATATAATTCGCGCCGAGGGCTATGTGGAACAGGCTGAGGAAGGTGCAATAAGATTTGAATATGTTCTGGAGGCCGTGGTGTTCCTCACATTTATATTCCTGCGCTATGACGACATTGACGAAGGTGATGAGTTGCAGGTGACGATGAGCAATGCGGCAATCATTTTCTGCGCTATGTTGCTTCTGTTCTTACGCTCAGAAAATGGTGGACGAATATCTTGGTTCTACATGATTGGTATTATTTCCACCATCACTTATTTGGCAACCAACCGCAGGGACTTCTCGATGTATAATCTTGCCTTGGTTGGACTTTTCTTCGGGTTGTTTATGCGAATACTGCTCCAATGGGACTATATGCTTTACCCTTATAAGACATTCTTTACTGATGGATTTCGTGAAACCGACCGGATTTATCAAATCTATGAATACGACCACCGGTATGATGAGGATAAATTCTATAAGTAGTAGGATAGTGATTAGCGGTTATTAACCGCGAATTTCGCTAATTAACACTAATTTATGCAATATGTGGGTTTTATGATTACAGTTTTTACACCGGCATATAACAGAGCTGATTTGCTACCACGGCTATATGATAGTTTGAAAGCACAGACGTGCAGGGACTTTGAATGGGTTGTGGTGGATGACGGTAGCACCGACAGCACTGAGGCTGTTGTGCGCGGTTTCGGGGAAGAAGGCCTGTTGGATATCCGCTACTTCAGACAGGAGAATGGAGGCAAGTTGCGCGCTATCAATCATGGTGTAAAAGAAGCCAAAGGTGAATTGTTTTTCATTGTGGATAGCGATGATTATCTGCCTAAGGACTCAATCATGGACATCTGCCGCGTATGGGAAGATGTTAAGGAAGACTCACGGTTTGGTGGTGTATCCGGTTATATGGGGACTGATGAAAACCATTTCTTGGGCAACGGGCAGACTGCGCCTGCCGTACTCGACTGTAACGCTCTTGATTTCCGTTATACGCATCACGTAGAAGGTGATATGGCAGAGGTTTTCCGCACAGATGTTCTCCGCGAGATTCCGTTTCCTGAGGTTGAGGGTGAGAAGTTCTGCCCCGAGGCATTGGTATGGAACCGCATAGCACAGAAGTATATATTGAGGTATTTTCACAAAATAATATATATAGCTGAATATCAAGTGGGGGGGATTAGCGCAAACATGGCCTGGTGGCGAATGGAGAGTCCGGTGGCAAGTTGCACACACTATAAGGAACTTAACGGGTATGACGTGCCATGGCTTATTAAAGCCAAATCGGCAATTAACTACTGGCGATTCCATGCCTGCTTGAAGAAGGTCTCTAAGGTACCGCATCTGCCGATAAAGTGGATCTGGGCGGCACCTTTGGGCTATATGTATCACTTATTTGACAAGAGGAAATGAGGGTGTTGCATGTAATAACATCGATGGTGACAGCTGGTGCTGAGCACTTGCTGGTGGACCTGTTGCCGGCTCTGAGGGACCAGGGCAACGAGGTGGAGTTGGCGGTGTTTGACGGGACGGATTTTCCGTTTCTTCGTGAGATTAAGGAGCGTGGTATAACTGTTCACTCTTTTGGGCTGAATCACAATGTGTATTCACCCAAGAACATCATTAAGTTAGTCCCGTTCATGAAACGATATGACATAGTGCATACGCATAATACCGCACCACAGCTATTTGCGGCGATAGCCAAGGTGCTTTCGCTCAGCCGAGTTCCTCTGGTGACGACTGAACATAATACGCATAACCGCAGGCGCGGAAAGTGGTACTTAAGGCCTGTTGACCAGTGGATGTACCGTCGCTATGCCGAAATCATCTGCATAAGTGACCAAGCTGAGAGCAACCTCGTGGAGCACATTGGCAAGGATTACAACGTTTGCACAATTTTTAACGGAGTGCACACGAAGAAATTCATTTCTCAGGTGCGCGCTTTAGATATAAGGAAAGGAGTGTGTATAACAATGATAGCCGCATTCAGGCCTCAGAAAGATCAGGACACTCTGGTGCGAGCCATAGCCGCGCTACCGGATGGATACAGGCTGCAACTGGTGGGCGAAGGTGAACGGAGGAGCGAGGTAGAGGCGCTCGTGCAGACTCTGGGGATTGGCGACCGGGTGAACTTTATGGGCATCAGAAGCGATATTCCTGATATCTTACGTGATAGCGACATTGTGGTGATGTCGAGCCACTGGGAAGGTCTGTCGCTGTCGAACATCGAGGGAATGGCGAGCGGGCGTCCGTTCGTGGCGAGCGACGTGGACGGGCTGCGTGAAGTAACCGACGGTTACGGGCTTCTGTTCCCGCATGGTGACGCAAATGCGCTTGCCGACGTACTGCGCAGTCTGGCGGAGGACAAGGACTTGTACCGGAAGACGGCGGAACGGTGTCAAGAGAGGGCACTTCAATTCGACATCTCAGTGATGGCAAAGAAATATGATGAACTTTACAAACGAGTAACCGGGAATTTGAGAAATGAAGCATAACGCGAAGAACATACTGCACGTGGTAAACATCTACTTTGTGATACCATATTTCCTTGGTAATCAATTGGATTATTTCAAGCAGAAGGGGTACCGCGAGCACGTAATATGCAGCCCGTCGGGTGAGTTGGCCGGTTATGCCCAGAAGCATGGCTTTGAGTATGAAGAAGTGCCGATTAACCGCTCCATTTCACTACTCGAGGATCTGAAAGCACTGTGGCGAACTATTCGCTATATCCGCCGTAAAGAGATAGGGATTGTGACCGGTCACACGCCAAAAGGTGGAATAATAGCCATGACCGCGGCGTGGCTGTGCCGCGTGCCTAAGCGCATCTACTTTCGCCACGGGTTGGTTTATGAGACCCAACATGGGCTGAAGCGCAAACTGCTGATAACCATCGACCGCATTGCATCGGCTTTTGCCACGCAGATAGTGTGCGTGAGCGAAAGCGTGCGTCGGCGCAGCATTGAAGACCGCCTGGGAGC
>CADADP010000037.1 GCA_902786725.1 uncultured Bacteroidales bacterium | reverse complement strand
CGCCCCCTTGCCGCTTGGCGTTCCCCTCGGTGTTTTTCATAATATTATTATATGAAAACAACTTTCAGAAGCCTTTCGCACTTCTTATTGGAACTTTCACTGTGCACTCGGCATAAAAATAGAACAAGTTCTTTTTGTTCTGCACTCGTTTTTGCGTAACTTTGCGGAAAAATAGAGGAAGTTATGCCAGAATCCAATTTCATCGACTATGTGAAGATACTGTGCCGCTCGGGCAAGGGTGGCGCCGGTTCGGCGCATCTGCACCGCGCCAAGTACGTGCCCAAAGGTGGTCCCGACGGAGGTGACGGCGGTCGTGGTGGCCACGTTTTCCTGAAAGGCAACAGAAATCTGTGGACCTTGATACACCTGAAATATACTCGCCACATCTTCGCCACCGACGGAGCCCCGGGCTCGGAGAACACGAGTACCGGCAAGGACGGTGAGGACCGGACGATAGAGGTGCCATGCGGCACGGCGGTGTATGATGCCGAGACGGGCGAGTTCTTGTGTGATGTGACGCGCCACGGGCAAGTGGTGCGACTGCTCAAGGGTGGCCGTGGCGGACTGGGTAACTGGCACTTCAAGACGGCTACCCGTCAGACACCCCGATTTGCCCAGCCGGGCGAGAAAGGCGTGGAGAAAGCCGTGATACTGGAGCTGAAGTTGCTGGCCGACGTGGGACTTGTGGGCTTCCCTAACGCGGGTAAATCCACGCTACTCTCGGTGGTGAGCGCGGCTAAGCCCAAGATAGCCAACTATCCGTTCACTACACTCGAGCCCAACTTGGGCATAGTGAGTTATCGCGGTCAGCAGTCGTTTGTGATGGCCGATATACCCGGAATCATTGAGGGCGCGAGCGAGGGCAAGGGACTGGGTCTGCGTTTCCTGCGGCACATAGAGCGCAACGCCGTGCTACTGTTTATGATACCTGCCGACAGCGACGACATAGGGCGTGAATACGCGATACTGTGCCACGAGTTGGAAACATTCAATCCTGAACTGGCCACGAAACCGCGTGTGCTGGCCATAACCAAGTGTGATATGCTCGACGAGGAGCTGATGGAGCAGATGCGGCCAGAGTTGCCGCAAGACGTGCCGTCGGTGTTCATATCGTCGGTGGCGCAAATGGGGCTTACCGAACTTAAGGATCTCTTATGGCGAACCATCAACGATGAGAATAACCGCATTCCCGAAGATCTGGTTCACACCGACCTTGACGAGCGCCACCGTGTGCGCGAGGAAGACGAATTTATTTTCGCCGCTGAGGATGAGAGCGAGGATGAAGTGCCCGATGCCGGCGGCAAGATGACGACCGATAGCGAGCAGAACTGGGACGAGGAGTTCTGGCGCGACAAGTATGACGACGAAGACGACAAGTTTCAGGTGGTGAACGACCGGCCTGAACAATAGTCGCGAAAGGGGAATGTGGCTACCACATGACTTGTGCCTCGGTTATTTCTCGGGCGGCTGTTGCTGCTTGAGGATGTATCGCTTGTAGTATGAGATGATGAGTGTGGTGAGCGGCAGGGCGATAATCAGCCCGATGAACCCCAAAATATAGCCCCAAACAGAGAGCGACAGGAAGATGATGGCCGGATTAAGTCCCATTTGCTGCTTCATGATAAGCGGCACATAGATAAGGTCTTGTATCACTTGGCAGATGCAATAGGCCAAGATTGTCCACCCGAAGAGCACCCAGAAACTGCCACCGCTGGCCACGCTGGCCACAAGGCAGAGGAACGCGGCGAGGGGAATGGAGGTGAGTTGCAGATAGGGAACCATATTGAGCACTCCGATGAACAAACCGAACACCACGGCGAGCGGAAGCCCTATGATGTAGAATTCGATAGCGAATGTGATGCCAACGAGCAACGACACCAGAGCTTGCCCGCGGAAATAGCGTCTCATGGTCAGAGTGACATCGCTGATTATTCCCAGAGCCGGGCGGCGGAAGCGTTGCGGAATCATGCCCTTGAAGCCGCGCTCAATCTTGTCGTAATCGAGCATGACGAAAAACATGTATAGAAGAATTATAACCGACGATACCAGTGTTAGTAGAATGCTGATGGTGCTGTCCAGAATGCTCCAGGTGCCTTTGGCAATGCCGTCGAGCACAGCTGCCAACTGGTCAACAGAGAGCATCTGCGAGATTTTGTCGATGTCGATATTCTTGCGTATAAAGTCGTCGATAAAGTCCGGTACGAGTGGCACGTCGAGCGTGGATTTGGCATAGGCCGAGAGGAGTTTTGTCATGTGGGCGAACTCCTGCGACAGGTATGGGATGATAAACCACATAGCCATTGTGAACGCCCCGAAAAACACTATCAGCGACAAGATTACGGCCACAATGCGCCCCTTGAGCTTTAGGGCGCGCCTAATCCATGACACAAGCGGCTCCAGCATGTAGGCGATGAGGCAACCGATGAAGAACGGAAGCAGCACTCCGCTGAGATAGTTGATAACGAGTACCGCTGCCAGGACGCACAAGGCGGTGAAGATGATGCGGACCACGCGGTCGAAATCGTATTTTTTCACTTCGTTTTCCATAATCAGACGTGTAATATGAAACTGCGGTAAAGGTAAGAAAAATCTATTAAACAGGCAATATGCCACCGTCGGCGCAGGGTGAGTATTGCCGACCGTTAGAAGAGCGAGAGCGGCTTGAAGAGGGTGAATGAGCGTCGGTGAACAGGCGTGACGCCGTGGGCCTCGATTGCGGCATAGTGCTCGGCGGTGGGGTAGCCCTTGTTCTTGTCCCAACCGTAGGCGGGGAACCGGGCGGCGAGTTGCTTCATGTACTCGTCGCGGTGGGTCTTGGCCAGGATTGATGCGGCTGCTATGCTCATCATTTTCCCGTCGCCCTTGACGATGGTGGTGTGCGGAATGTCGTGGTAGGGCTTGAAGCGATTGCCATCGACGAGGATTGCCTGAGGCCTTATGGATAACCGGTCCAGTGCCCGGTGCATGGCCAGGATAGACGCGTTGAGGATGTTGATACTATCGATTTCTTCGGGGCTGACCATGGCCACGGCCCATGCCACGGCTTCGGCCTCGATAACGGCTCGCAGCAGGTCGCGACGATGTTCAGTGAGTTGCTTGCTGTCGTTGATAAGCGGATGGCTGAACCCGGGCGGCAGAATCACCGCCGCGGCGCAGACCGGTCCGGCCAGGCAACCACGGCCTGCCTCGTCGCATCCGGCTTCGATACGTCCCTGTATGAGATAAGGTGATAACATGGTGTGAAAGAAAAAAATAAGCTGCTCGCCTCGTGGAGGGGAACAGCTTCAAACTTTTCGTTTACTGTGTGATTACTCAGCGGCGGGAGCAGCAGCCTCAGCAGCGGGAGCAGCAGCCTCAACGGCGGGAGCAGCAGCAGTGTCGGCAGCTGTAGTGTCAACAGTAGCAACAACTTCAGTAGAGTCAACAGTGTCGGTAGTAGCCTGAGCCTGTTCTGCATTGTTGCAAGAGAAGAACGATACGCTGAATACAACAGCAAGTAATAAAACTAACTTTTTCATTTTAATAAAAATTTAAATAATAATAAAACAATAATAATTTCCTAATTCAAAATCGGTGCAAATTTATATCAAAAATTTGATATGCAAACATTTTTTTATAAATATTTCTTTCGGGCCAATGCAAATTTTTGCATAAATTTCCCCGAAATCGGGTGGACATTGTTTGTAATTAGCTGAATAACAGTGGGGTAACAACAAAGGGTCGCTTGAGCGGCCCTTGTGTTAAAAATTATTTATGAAGCGATTATTTGTATAAGAATCGCTTGATACTTCGCTTGGGGGTCTTCTCAAATTCGTTAGCAATGATTTCGATGGCTGATATTCGCTCATAGGGCGCTACAAGGGTGTTGAGCTCATTTTTCACCTTTTCCATAAGTTCCGGCAACTGGTCTTGCGTGATTCCCAGTTGGTCCATGGCGTCGAAGTCGGGATAGACAAGGGCTACGAGGCGCTTTTCGCGCTCCACCACCAGGCTCTCGTTCACGTAGAGCATATTGTTGAGTTTTGATTCAATCTCTTCCGGGTAGATGTTCTGTCCGTTAGCACTGAGGAGCATGGTCTTGAGTCGTCCTTTGATAAAGAGGGTCCCGTCGGCGCTCATAGTGCCCATGTCGCCTGTGTGTAGCCAGCCGTCTTCGTGAAGCACCTTATCTGTGGCCTCGTAGTTGTGGAAGTATCCTTTCATCACGTTTTCGCCACGTACGCAGATTTCGCCGGGAATGTTTTCGGGGTCATCGCTGATGATTTTGCACTCCATAATGCCCGGCAACACCCGCCCACTGCTGTGAAGCACAAACTCGCGCCAGGGCGTGTGGCTCACCAGCGGAGCACATTCGGTCATGCCGTAGCCCACGGTGAATGGGAATTTGATTTTATAAAGGAATTCCTCCACTTCGGCGTTGAACGGTGCGCCACCCACGATAATTTCCTCGAAGTTTCCGCCGAATGCGTCGATCAGGCGCCGGCGAATCTGGTCGTAGATGCGTCGGTCCAGATATGGAACGGCCAGTGCCCATCGCAGCATACCCTTGCTTATCATGGGCACAATCATCTTAGAGTAGATTTTCTCCAGCACCAGTGGAACAGTGATAACGAGGTCGGGCTTGATTTCACCCATGGCTTTCACCAGCACTTTGGGCGAGGGGATGCGTCCCAGCAGTGTGATGTGCGAGCCCACGGCCAGCGGCGTTAGCATATCGAACGCGCATCCGTAGGCGTGAGCCAGCGGCAAGAATGAGACGCACTTGGTGCCGCGTCGGTGAAGTTGCGAGTTGATGCCGTAGAGTACGTTGCCGCAAAGGTTGTTGCCTGTGAGCATCACGCCCTTGCTGAATCCGGTTGTGCCGGAGGTGTAGTTGATTTCGATGAGCTCATCGCCGCCGATTTCGGGGTAGATAATGTCGGTGGCCGAGAATCCGTGCGGGTATTCCTTTGCGAATAGTACGGGGAGGTCGGACGTTACTTGCGCAATGTTTTCATCGTCTTTCTGAACGATGAGGCACTTGTCGTCGAGCGAAATCACGGCGCGAATGTGCTTCAGGCCGTCGAAGTCGAGCATATCCCAGATGCTGTTGCTCACAAACAGCAGCTTAGCCTCGGAATGATTGATAATGTGCTGCGCGTCGTTAGGGTTGAATTCTTGCAGGATAGGTACAATCACGGCCCCATAGGTGATGGTGGCTATGAACGTGACCACCCATTGCGGCGTGTTCTTGCCGATGAGGGCTATCTTGTCACCTTTGGCGATGCCTGTTTCGCGGAAAAAGAGGTGAATCTTGGCCACTTCTTGCGCGAAGTCCCCGTAAGAGAGTGTGAGCTTGGTGTTATAGTCGCTCAGAGCGGGGAGTTCCCAGTTGTCCTTGAAACTCTGCTCATAGATTTTGATAATGTTTTCTTTAAGCATTTATCGTGTTAGTTATATAGATATATATTTTAAATAGATGTGTTATTTCTTAAATCTCAGCACCATTGCCGAGCGGGCCGGGATGTAGAGCTTGAGCCAACCCAGTCCGTCCTTGTCGTAGAGCGGGTCTGGGGTGGTGAAGTGTTCCACAGTCTCGTTGATGTTGCCGTAGCCGCCAAACTCGGGTTGATCGCTGTCGAGCACACCCACATATTTTCCTGAGGGTGCTAGAAGTCCGTAGTCGGAGAACGAGCGTGTGGGGCTGAAGTTGAACACAAACACCAGGTCGCCTCTCATGAACGCCAGCACCTGGTCGTCGTCCTTATCCCATAGTTTGCGCACCGGCAGTGCTTGGAACCGTCGTGTCTTGCCTATGAGGTGGATTATTGCCGAATCGAATGCGTTGAGGAACTTGTACTTAAGGTCGTCGCGGTCCACCAGGTCCCACTGCCGCCGGGCGTACTTGTAGCCCCAGCCGTTGCCCTGTCTGGGGAAGTCGATCCACTCGGGGTGGCCCCATTCGTTGCCCATGAAGTTGAGGTAGCCGCCGTTGATGGTGGCCAGCGTCACGAGGCGGATGAGCTTGTGCAGGGCTATGCCGCGCTCGGCCACGGAGTTGTTGTCGCCCACCATCATGTGCCAGTACATTTCCTTGTCGATAAGGCGGAAGATGATGGTCTTGTCGCCCACAAGGGCCTGGTCGTGGCTCTCGGCGTAGCTTATGGTTTTTTCGTCGGCACGTCGGTTAGTGAGTTCCCAGAATATTGATGTGGGTTTCCAGTCCTCGTCTTTGCGCTCCTTGATAGTCTTGATCCAGAAGTCGGGGATGCCCATAGCCATGCGGTAGTCGAATCCCATACCTCCGTCCTTCACTTTGCGCGCCAGCCCCGGCATACCGCTCATTTCCTCGGCTATGGTGATGGCGTGTGGGTTGATTTCGTGAATCAGCTTGTTGGCCAGCGTGAGGTAGGTTATGGCGTTGGTGTCTTGGTTGCCGTTGTAGTAGTCGTCGTAGCTGCCGAAGGCCTGGCCCAAGCCGTGATTATAGTAGAGCATAGACGTGACGCCGTCGAAACGGAAACCGTCGAAGTGGAACTCTTCGAGCCAATACTTGCAATTCGAGAGCAGGAAGTTTATAACAGGGTCCTTGCCGTAGTCGAAGCAGAGCGAGTCCCATGCCGGATGCTCGCGCTTGCCGTCGCCATAGAAGTAGAGGTCGTAAGAGCCGTCGAAGCGCCCCAGACCTTCCACCTCGTTCTTCACGGCGTGTGAGTGCACGATGTCCATAATCACTGCGATTCCCTTTGAGTGGGCATCGTCGATGAGGTGCTTAAGCTCTTCGGGCGTGCCGAATCGGCTCGACGGAGCGAAGAAACTCGACACATGGTAGCCGAACGAACCGTAGTATGGGTGCTCCTGTATGGCCATTATCTGGATGGCGTTGTAGCCGCCGGCGGCGATGCGCGGCAGGATGTTGACGCGGAATTCGTCGTAGGTGCCCACGGCTTCCTTGTTCTGCGCCATGCCTATGTGGCACTCATAGATGAGTAGCGGGTCGGTTTTGGGCTTGAAATCGGTCACCTTAAAGGTGTATGGTTCGGGGTCCCAAACCTGTGCCGAGAAGATGCCCGTCTTGTCGTCCTGCACCACTCGCCGTGCATAGGCCGGGATACGCTCGCCCCAGCCGCCTTGCCAGTGGATGTGGAGCTTGAATAGCTGGCCGTGCTGCAGCGCGTGCGCCGGGAGCGACAGCTCCCAGTTGCCGTTGCCTGTGGGTTTCATTTTAAACGGGTCGCACTCGGCCCAGCTGTTCATGTCGCCCACCATGTATATCTTAGTGGCGTTAGGTGCCCATTCGCGCAGAATCCAGCGCCCACTCTTGTCGCGGTGCAACCCGTAGTAATTGTGGGCGTTGGCGAAGTCGCGCAGACTTCCGTCTTTGCCGGTGAGTTGTTTCTCTTTTCTGAGAGCCTCTTCGTAGCGTCCGGTGATAGCATCGCTGTAGGGCGCCAGCCATGGGTCGTCCTTAATTATTTTCAAAGTCTTTTTTGTAGCCATAATATGCGTAAAAAATGTTAGTTAGGAACAGTTTAGCAAAGTTACGAAAAAACGAGCGCAGAACAAAAAGAACTTGTTCTTTTTTTATGCCGAGTGCACGAGTGAACTTCGCCGCGTCAGCGGCAACGTTACGAAAAAACGAGCGCAGAACAAAAAGAACTTGTTCTTTTTTTATAGGCCTTATATGTCCTATGAGTCTTATAGGTCCTATAGGTCCAATAACCTCCGGTGGCTTCTTGGCGGGTTAGGGGTGACGCTTAATCTGGTCCCAGGAGTCGATGCCTATTATGCTAAGGTAAGGAGCGAATACCTGCTCCTCGGCCTCGGTGCCGGCTGCTGCCCACACGTGCCACACGGGTTTGCGCGCGTAGTTGAGTTTCGGGTCGGCGTTATATTTGCGCAGCCCCAGCAACAGCGGTTGCGACTTGGTGTCGTTCCAAGCAAACCACTGCACGGCGTCGATTTCGGGAAGCAGGCACACACGCTTCCAGAGGTATGCGGCCGCGGCGGCCTGCAGTTGCAGGTCGGTTTCATTATATGTGGGCGAGACGAAACCCTGCTCGTTGAGCATGCACAAGCGCTTCACGCGTCCCTTGTAGAGGTTCTCAGGGGCGGTGAGCCAGTGGCACAACACTTCCAGATTGAGCGGTGTCACGTAGGGCGTGTTTTGCGAGAAAGTGATGTTTTTCTTGGTCTCAGGGTTACTTGCTTCGAGCCAGAACGAGGGTTTCTTCATCTTCAGCGAGTAGGGGTGATAGCCTATTCCCCACCAGAAGTCGCCCTCGGCCTTGGAATATCGCACAAGGCGGTTCATCACGTTGCGTGCCGGATAGTCGGCTCCTGAGATGGTTTTCTTGGCCCAGCAGTGCTCAAAGCATCCCAGAACGGCCGCGTGCCGGTCGTATTGCCGCAGGATGTTATACACGAGTCGCATCGACTTGACGTAGGTGTCGGTGTATATGGCTTCCGACACGTCGGGCCCCATGTTACACCACATCTTGCCGGCGTTCACCTCGTTGTGGATGCACCAGTGGTGCACTCGCCCGTGTTCCTCGTGGCTGTATCGCTCGGTGAGATAACTGATTATGGCCGCATAGGCGTTCACGCCTTCGTGCGATGTGAGGTTGGGCATATACTGGATGGCCGGGCTGGCGTCGGGGTGCATCAGGATGGGCACTATGGCCGGGTCGGTGGCGGTGGCGGGCTGGCCTATCTCGATGTAAACGGTGAGTTGCATTCCATGGCTGGTATAGGCCTGGAAAAGCTCGTCGAATTCGGCCACTTTAGCGCCGCTCACGTAGTAGGTGCGTCCGCCGTAGGGTAGTGGAATGGCAGGTACGTCACGGCCGTAGATTTGCGTCACTTTAGGCGTGGTCATGAGCCACTCGAGCAGGTTCACGGTGTTTGCCTCGGTGCCGCAGTTCAGATCTTCGATGTCGAGTGCTCCGTCGAAGCGTGTGATGGCCATTCCCAGCACGCCCTTCTTGTTGCGCGGAGTGAATGGCTCAGTCTCCGACACGGGAGTCACATCGTCGGCATACCGGGCGTGCGACACTATTTCGTGCTTGTCGCCGTGCGCTTTCACTATGGCCCAGCGCGAGAGCAGGCGGTCGTAGCCGAATCCGTCACGGTCGGGAGCATGTCGGTCGAGTGTGATGGTGAAGTCGCCACGGTCAATCTCGCTCACGTTCTGGAACCGGTTTGTTTCGGTGATGTCCTCGTGGGGCATAACTTCGGCCAGCAGGCATCCGCTGTCGTCGGTGTGGCCGGTGATAGTTACACGCTCCTTACTCACTTTAACGCTTGTTACGTGTGAGTCGAAATTGGCGTAGAGGTACTCGTCGATGCGGCTCGCTTTCTTCCTTTTGAACGCCGCTTCGGCGCATTTTTGCAAGAATGCGGCCGTCTCGCTCTCGTTTCGCTCGGTGATGCACAGGTTGCGCACGCGCAGGTCCTTGCCCGGTTCGTTGCCCCAGTCCATAGCCAGCACGTAGGCCAGCGAATCCACGGGGCGGTTGCCCCAGAAGAATTTCTTGCGGTATTCGTCGATGGGCAGGCGCACGGTTTTCCATTCACCCGGGGCTGTGGGGGCCAGATTGGGAATGTCGTTGCGCGTGGAGTGTGCTTCCGAGATGTGGTCGATGACGGTGTCGGGCAGCATCTGCCTGTTTACAAAGAAGAATTGAGGCAACGTCACGCCGGTGGCGCTTTGGTAGTCGAATGTGACTACGCAGTGTTTGCCCGGAATCGAGCGGTTGTAGCGCGGCTTGGTGTAGGAGCGCGCGTCGTTGCCTGTGGTGGTGATTTCCCACGCGTCGTTCAGGCTGTCGTGGCTGTACTGCACCATTTGGCTGCAGGTGGTGTCGATTTGCAGCATAGTTTTCTCTATACACGGATTCTCACACACCTCAAGGGCTGTGAGCGGCTCGGTGGGTTGGTGAGTGCAGGCCGTGGTCAGAATCAGTGTTGCTGTGGCAAGTGATGCGAGTAGTCGGTTCATTGCGTTGTTCTGTAAATAATTATGTGCTATGTTATGATTTTAAAAAGCAAATGCCCACCACTCTTGTGGGCATTTGCTCGTGAATGTTTTGCGTTGTCGGTGTCAATACACATTCTTGAAGATATTGTCCCAGGAATCCACGCCTATGTCGTTCAGATATGTCTGGAATGCTTTCTCCTCGTTGGGCGTGCCGGCAAGTCGCCACACGTTCCACACGGTCTTGCGGCCGTAGGGCTGCGTCTCGTCGTCGGGGTATCGCCGCAAGCCTATTCGCAGACCGAACTCATGGCGCTGGTCGGCGTGTGCGTGCCATGCGGCGCCCTTAATGGCGCTCAGTCGGCTCACCTTCACCCAGAACCATGCCGCTCCGGCTGCCTGCAGGCGTAGGTCGCTGTTGCTGTACGACGGCGAGTTGGTTCCCTGCTCTGTGCAGAACACGCGCCTCATCTCGCCCTTGTACATGTTCTCGGGCTGCTCAGCCCAGTACTGCAGCACTTCCAGATTGTTCATCGTAATCTGTGGAGTGGTGGATGCCTGGTAAGTGGCCTTGCTACCGTCCTTCGACCAGAACTGCGGCACGTTCAGGTTCGACGGATACGGGTGGTAGCTCAAGCTCCACGGCCAGTCGCCTTCCGCTTTGCTGTCTTGCAGCAACTGATCCACCATCAGCTTGCCAGGTATTTCGCCGGCGGGTGCCTTGTTCCAGTGGTGGGTGAGCGTTATGCCGGTGCTTATGTTCTGGTTATATTGCCTGATGATGTTCCACACAAGGTGCATCGACTTCAGGTAGTAGTCTATCACGTATCCTTCCGGTGGATTGTGGCCCATGTTACACCACTGGTCGGGTGCGTTCACCTCGTTGTGGATATAGTAGTTCATGAGTAGGTCGCCCCAGTTCTGGCCTATGTAGGTCATAAAGGCTGCGTAGGCGTTGACTGCCGCGGGCGTCTCGATATTGAATGCGCACTGATAGCCGGCTTTACAGTCGGGGTGCCGCACTATCGGGTCCATATCCGTGTCGCGAGAGTAATCTTTAGGGTAGCACTGTATGTAGGTGTTCACCTGCATGTCTCGTGAGTTGTATGCGTTGATAATACGCGACACTTCGGTCGTTTGCGGTCCACTCATGAAGTATTTGTAGCCACCGTAAACGTATTCCACATCGGTGGCGGCTATTTTCTTGCCTTGCACCATCTGGTTGATAATAATACCGAATACGCCAAACCCTAAGCCCAGAGCGTCGATGTCGGTAACGCCGTCGGGGAATTTGGTGGTGCCCATACCCAGCACGCCCTTCTTGTTCGGCGCCTCGATATACGGAGGACTGGCGATGGGTGCAACCACGTCGGCATACCGGGCGTGAGAGTCGAGCGTGTCCTTGCCCTCCACGGTCTTAATCACGGCCCAGCGCGAGAGCAAACGGTCATAGTTGAAGCCGTCGCGCTCCACGTGACGATTGAGCGTCACGGTGAAGTTGCCGCTGCTGATGTCGGTCTTGCGGTCGGCCGGGAAACTGCCTTTCACTTCGGTGGGCTGGTCATAGGGAGTGATGTCGGCTAGGGCGAACGTGCCACTTCCGCTGGCCGTGCCGGTGATTATCACCTTGTCGGAGGTCACCTCCACGTTGGTCACCTTCGACGGATAGTTGCCATAGAGATATGCCAAGAAGTTCTCCGAGATACTCGCTTTCTCCGCATCCCTTGAGGCTTGCCTCTCGTGCTCGGCGGCCTCTTCCTCGTTGAGGCCGCGAAGTTTCAGGTTGCGGATTTTTAGCGTGCGGTCTTTCTCGGTTCCCCAGTCAAAGCGAATTAGCTGGCCTTTCTTGCCCCAGTTGAACTCTTTGCGGTAGCGCGAGATATCCACGGTTACCTTGGTCCATTCGTAGGCTTTTTCCAAGCCCTTGAGCTGCACTTGGCTCGTGTAGGGCGGTGCGAAATACATTCCCCACGACCACAAGTCGTTGTCGAGCTGATACTCAAATTCCAAGATACAGGAGTCCTCGGGCAGTGAACCGATCAGCGCGGTTGTGGTAATGTAGGGGTCGGTGCCGGTAAGGGCCATGGTATAGACGCCGCTTCCTTTGTTCAGCGACACTGTCATGTCGTGGGCCGAAATCTCGTCAAATTTAATCTCAGCTGATTTCACCACCGGAATGGGTGGGTTCACCTCCATCCACGATTTGGTGTCCTTGCAAGAGTAGCTCATACCTACAACAACAGTAAGTAATGCAAATAACTTGAATTTTAATAAATGTCTCATAAAGTCTTTATTATATAGTTTAAGTTTTGTCCGTAAATTTCCTTTTAGTAGGCATCCGTTTGGTGTAATGCTTTGACTTTTAGACCCGAAAATGTGCCTTTGTCTTAGAGCGAATTGCCAACTCGCATAAAATTACTGCAATATTACAAAAAAAAACTTGGTTTCGCAAGATTTTTTATCATAAACAATGCCGAAAACATAGCCCTTTTGACTTCAGAGCGCGCCATTAGTGTTTCCTCACTGCGCCACGCATAGCAAAATTTATCGGCGCTAAGTTTGCGCAACGAATTAAAAACACCTATTTTTGCCATACTAAATCAATTATGATTATGACCGATATAATTATAACCATAGCCGTGGGGCTGCTCAGTTTCGCCGTGGGATACCTGGCGGCAAGAGCGGGAAGGGGCGCGCTCTCGGCGCGCAACGAGATGCTCGCCGCCGACAAAGCCCGACTCGAGGAAGAACTGGACCGGACTCGGCAGGAAAACCGCGATATCGCCGGCGAGCGCGAGACTTATCTTTCGCGAGTGGTGGCACTGGAATCACAATTGGAGATGGCCAACAATAATGCCGCTCTTGCCGCTGAGGCACATAACAGCCGGTTGAACGAGGCGAAGGCCCAAGCCGAGCAGGCGCTGGCCGACCTTAAAACCGAAAACGAGCGGCGCATCAGCGAATTGCGCCAGGAGCATGAGAACCGACTTGCCGAGCAACGCCGCACACTCCAGGGACAGCTGAACGAGCAGATAAAACTGGTCACCGAGCAGATGAACACCGCCACGCGGCAGTTCCTGCAACAGCGTAGCGAGGAACTGAGCAACGTCAACAAGGAGCAACTGGGCAACATCCTGAACCCTCTACAAGAACACATTCGCCTGATGCGCGAGGCCGTGGAGAAAAGCGACCGCGACCAACTGCAGACCATGACCCGCCTCGATACCGCTATTAAGGAAAACTTGCGCCGAGCCGAGGAGGTGGGCGAGCGGGCCGACCGATTGGCGAAGGCTCTGGTGGGCGATAACAAGAAGCAGGGCGACTTCGGTGAGCTGAAACTGCGTCAGCTGCTCGAGAATATGGGACTTGAGGAAGGGGTGCAATTCGAGGAGCAAGTCACCATGCGCGACGAGAACGGTAACGTTATCAACGACGACGCGCGATACCGCCCCGACGTGATTCTGCATTTCCCCGATAACCGTGACCTGATTATCGACTCTAAAATGTCGCTCACGGCCTATGAGCACTATTTCAATGCCCAAACCGACGCGGACAAGGAGCAAGCGCTTAAAGACCACGTGGCAAGCGTGCGCCAGCATGTGAAAGAACTTTCCGCTAAAGCCTATCAGAACAGGATACGTAACGGACGTAGCCATCTCGACTTCGTGGTGATGTATATGTTCAACGAAAGTGCGTTACAACTGGCTCTGGCACAGGACCGGGGACTGTGGCAAGAGGCGTTTAAGGCCGGTGTGATGATAGTGTCGCCTCAGAATATGTATGCACTGCTACGTGTGCTGGAGTTCACATGGAAGCAAGATCGTCAGGTTAAGAACCAACGGGAAATGATGGATGCCGCCAACGCTATCGTGGACCGTGTGCAACTCTTCTGCGAGCGATTTTCCAAGGTCGGAGAGTTGCTCAATAAAACCCGAGAAGCATTTAACGAAGTGGAGACCACTACCGCGCAGACCGGAAGAAGTATCGTCACCTCGGCCCGCCAGCTACTCAAGTTTGGCGCCAGGGAGAGCTCCAAGCGGCGTCCTCTGCCGCGTCCCGACGGCGATGAATCCTCTGTGCTCTCTGCCGGCGAAGACAGGTGATAACAATCTCTAAGCTAACACCAATCACTAAACACACTCACCACTACGACTATGAGAGAAAAAATTTATGCGGTAATCGAACCCAAGTATAACAATAAGGACAGCCGTGCCGCGCGTATCTACGACTGGGTCATGCTCGTGGCCATTGCCCTGGGCATCACTCCGCTGGTGTTTCGCGAGCAACCGCGAGTGTTCTTCTATTTCGACATCTTCTCGTGCACCGTCTATATCGTGGATTACCTGCTACGCTGGCTCACGGCCGACCTGCGACGTGGCAAGCGTGGCAACGTGTGGTCATTTCTGGCATATCCGTTCACACCCTTGGCGTTAATCGACCTGCTCTCCATCCTGCCATCGTTCAGAGTCATCAACGAAGCGTTTAAGATTACCCGATTTGTGCGCCTCCTCAAGGTAATCAGAGTGGTGAAGATAATACGCTACTTCGAGCCGCTTAAGGTGATTATGGACGTGATACGCAAGCAACGCAGCCTCCTGCTCACGGTGCTGGGACTTTCCATCTTCTACGTGTTTGTCACGGCTCTGATTATGTTTAATGCCGAGGAACAGATTAATCCGGAAACCGGACAATTCCTGTTCAACTCATTCTTCGACGCTTTCTACTGGGCCGCGTGCACGCTCACCACCGTGGGATACGGCGACATTTATCCCATCTCATCCACGGGCCGGGTCATAAGCATCATCTCTATGATTGTGGGCATCGCCATCATTGCTCTGCCCTCAGGTATCATCACTGCCGGATATATGGAAGAGATGCGTGAACGCCGCATACAAGCCAAGAAAACAGTCTCAAAAAAGCACCCCGACCAGCCACAAACCCCGCAAGCTCAGTAGCGAGCGTGGAGCATGACTTTAACGCGGCTCGTGAGGTGCCGCAAAGATGCCGAGCCTCAGCGGAATGTGGCTGGTGTGGCAGATATTTTGTACCTTTGCCGAAAATTTCATCATACTCTAAGCATTTCATTATGGCTACATTCGAAGAACTGGGGGTCAACAAGCCGCTTTTGCGCGCTATCGAGGAATTGGGATACTTGGCGCCGATGCCTATTCAGGAAATGGTGATTCCGCATCTGTTACACGCCGACAGCGATGTGGTGGGACTCGCTCAGACGGGAACCGGCAAGACAGCCGCATTTGGCCTTCCCACGCTGCAACGCGTGCAACCCGAAGTGAAAACAGTACAGGCCCTAATACTCGACCCCACGCGGGAACTGTGTCTGCAGACGTGTGCCGACCTCAACGATTACGCCCGATACCTGGGTGGCGTGGACATCGTGGCGGTCTATGGCGGCGCAAGCATCATGTCGCAAATCTGCGAAATCAAGGGCGGCCCACAGATAGTGGTGGCCACACCGGGACGGCTTATCGACCTCCTCGACCGCGGAGCGCTCACGCTCAGTGACGTACGCACTGTGATTCTTGATGAGGCCGACGAAATGCTCAACATGGGCTTCGTGGACGACATTAACAATATTCTTGAACACGTGCCGGCCACCCGCAAAATGCTCATGTTCTCGGCCACAATGCCGCGCGAAATAGCCGAAATCGCATCCAAGTATATGCACAACCCGCAAGAGTTTGTGGTGGGCACCCGCAATGAGGGCTCGGCCAACGTGAAGCACGTTTACTATATGGTTAACGCGCGCGATAAGTATCTGGCGCTCAAACGCATTGTGGATTATCTGCCGCGTGTCTATGGCATTATCTTCTGCCGCACTCGCGCCACTTGCCAGGAAATCGCGTCACAGCTCATCCAGGACGGTTACGACGCCGATGCCTTGCATGGCGACCTCTCACAAGCGCAGCGCGACGCGGTGATGAAGAAATTCCGTGAGCGTAATCTGCAACTGCTTGTGGCTACAGATGTGGCCGCGCGTGGACTCGATGTCGATGACCTGACGCATATCATCAGCTACTCGCTCCCCGACGACAACGATGTCTATACACACCGTAGCGGACGCACCGGTCGGGCCGGAAAAACCGGCGTTTCCATCGCCATTATACACAGCCGTGAGCGCCGCAAATTGCACTCCATTGAGAAGCAGATAGGGAAAGAGTTCCAGCGCCGTGAAGTGCCCAAGGCACGTGAAATTATCGAAAAACAACTTTTCAATTTGGCCGACCGCCTTGAGAACGTACAGGTGCACGAAGACGACATCGCCGAGTATCTGCCCGCTGTTCTCAAGAAACTGTCGTGGCTTTCTACAGCAGAACTGCTCAAGCGCTTGCTGTCGGTCGAGTTTAATCGTCTCATTGAGTATTATAATGCTGCACCGGTGCTCGACGTGGTGCCCGAGGAGAAGAAACGCGACCGTGCTTCGCGTGTGAAGAAGCGCTCAGGCGCGACGTCAGCCGACCGTGTCGGCAAAAACTCTATCGAGGCGCAGCCGGGATATGAGCGGGTCTATGTCAATGCCGGCAAGGCGCAAGGCCTTTATGCCCCGGATATTATCTCGCTTATCAACGCCAATACTCGCGGCCAGCGAATCGAACTGGGACGAATCGACTTGCTGGCTAATTATGCCTTGTTCGATGTCAAGAGCGGCGAGGCCCATCGGGTGGTGAGCGCCCTGCGAAATCAGGACTTCTACGGAACCAGGCTCTACTGCGAAGTGGCGCAGCCCGGAAAGGATTACGATGCGCTGTCGCAACCCACCGGCAAGGAACTGACTCGAATCGAGCGCCGCCGCAAGCGTAACGACGTCTATAACGAGAAAAAACGCGATAAGCAGCGCCGTGAGCAGGCCACAGGGCGTCGACGTCGGGGCAAGGCGCGTCGCGAGGCGACTATGAAACACGTGCTCGACGAAATTGAACAGTTTGCCGGCGAGCAGCGCGCACAATCCGACTCTCGTCGTCATCGCCGCAACGCTAAACCGCGCCACTAACACCCGTGGAATCAACCCTGTGAATGTGTTATTGTTCGTAGTATGGTTTTATGAATTTGAAGAAAGTGAACGATTATTTTTGAGTCTCATAGAGCATTCCTGATATTTATCTACAGTTCGTATAAATCGTCAAGTTGTATTTCTGCCTGAATATCTCCCCGGTATTCATTTCTGGTTAGGCCATCAGTGGTAACCATGATGGAATGAATGGCTTTTTTGGTGCCTGTTGTGGTCTGGAAAACAATTCGTTTACGGGCAAGTTCATCTGCATAATCAGAAGTTATGGTGTATGAACTCTTTGAGTATTTCATTTCGCATACATCAATTATTCCATCGCTGCGGTCTATAAGTAGGTCTATCTGTACTCCTGGCCGACCGATGCTCTCATCCGGCAGGCAACGCCAGGCATATTCATTTGTCAGGATTCCGCTGATACCAAGTTTCTTTTTAATCTGAATTACGCAACAAAGATAATACTTTTTCGTGAGAAAACGAGCGGAAATATAAGAATAAACAAGGATTCCGCTGGTTTATTAACGAAGTTAGCTTTGGTGTGTGGTTTTATGTTCTGTTGCATGTTATATTTTACGATCGAAATGAAATCCATCCTCCTTGTCCCTTATTGCCTGATATTCCGCCACGTCCTGTGGTTGTCCGGCATTCTCCTCCGATTTGAGCGGGTCGGAGTAAAAACTTATCTTGGCGGCTGGAGGTGAAAATTAAATGCCTTATTGAGCGTCAGGCTTTCTCTTTTCACCCGAGGCGGCGCATTGTAAGAGCCTTGGTTATCTCTTGGAGCCGCCGGGATAAGGTGCTACTCGTGGTGGTGCTCAATTCAGTCACGTCCGGGTTACTCGCCATGCAAACGGCATGGGTCATCGCCTTGCCGAATCGGTGACTCTTCA
>CADADP010000036.1 GCA_902786725.1 uncultured Bacteroidales bacterium | reverse complement strand
ACAAAGTCATTGAGGAAATACGGCTCAAAGCGCAGCCGCAATTCGCCCAAAACATACGCATTCTGGCCTGGACCACCACTCCGTGGACTCTTCCATCCAACACAGCGCTATGTATCGGGCCTAAAATCGAATACGTAGCGGTGGAGAGTTTCAACCCCTACTCTGGCTCGCCTGCCGTTTACATCTTGGCTAAAGAGCGCCTAAGTGCCTACTTCAAGCCAGAAGGCGCCGAATTACCACTATCCGACTATAAAAAAGGCGATAAAATTATCCCTTATCGCATAATTGCCGAGTTCCGCGGTAATGATTTGCTCGACATCCATTACAGGCAACTCTTCCCATGGGTTAAACCGGTTGACAAAATTGGCGACAACATTGTGGCCAACGATAACGGCTTCCGCGTCATCCCTGGCGACTACGTCACCACCGATGACGGTACTGGAATCGTGCACATAGCACCCACTTTCGGTGCCGACGATGCCAATGTGGCTAAGGCGGCTGGCATCCCTTCATTGTTCATGATTAATAAGAACAAGGAAACACGACCCATGGTGGATTTCACCGGAAAATACTGGAAACTCGAAGACCTTGACCCCGACTTCGTTCAAAAATTCGTTAATGTAGAGCTATATAAGCACTACGAAGGTTGCTTCGTAAAGAACGCCTACGACCCCAAGTTCACCATCAACGGAAAATATGATGAAACTGCGGCCAACAAGGCCGAGGACCTCAACATTACCATGTGTGTGCGAATGAAACAAGATGGCATCGCCTTCAAAGTGGAGAAGCACACGCACAATTATCCGCATTGCTGGCGCACCGACAAACCCATTCTCTACTATCCGCTCGACAGTTGGTTTATCCGCTCCACAGCCTGCAAAGAACGCATGGTGGAACTCAATAAATCCATCAACTGGAAGCCTGAGCACACCGGCACCGGGCGCTTCGGCAAATGGCTCGAAAACCTCAACGACTGGAACCTGAGCCGTAGCAGATACTGGGGCACACCTCTGCCAATCTGGCGCTCAGCCGACGGCGAAGAATTGTGCATTGGAAGCATCGAGGAACTTTACAACGAGATCGACAAAGCTGTAGAAGCCGGTTTCATGAAGTCTAATCCATACCGCGACCGCGGTTTCATACCGGGCGACTATAGCGAAGAAAACTATAATCGCATCGATATTCATCGCCCATACGTGGACCACATCACTCTGGTATCACACTCTGGCAAACCAATGAAACGCGAGCTCGACCTAATCGACGTGTGGTTCGATAGCGGCTCCATGCCTTATGCGCAGCTACACTACCCCTTCGAGAATAAAGAACTTATCGACAACCACACATTCTACCCAGCCGACTTTATCGCCGAAGGTGTGGACCAAACTCGTGGTTGGTTCTTCACTCTTCATGCTATCGGAACTATGGTTTTCGACAGCATAGCATTCAAGTCTGTAATCTCTAATGGCCTTGTACTCGACAAGAACGGCAACAAGATGAGTAAGCGGCTCGGTAATGCCGTTGACCCATTCGAAGCTATCGAAAAATATGGTACCGACCCGCTTCGCTGGTACATGATTTCCAATTCATCGCCATGGGACAACCTCAAGTTCGACACAACAGGCGTAGAAGAAGTGAGCCGTAAGTTCTTCGGAACACTCTATAACACTTACTCTTTCTTCGCTCTCTATGCCAACGTCGATAACTTCGACCCGGCTACGCCACAGATTCCCATTTGCGACCGGCCGGAAATTGACCGATGGATAATTTCATTACTCAACTCTCTAATTAAAGAAGTTGACGCTCAGCTGGCCGACTATGAGCCTACACGTGCGGCACGCGCAATCAGCGATTTCGTAAGTGAGAACCTCAGTAACTGGTACGTCCGACTCAATCGCAAGCGCTTCTGGGGTGGCGAAATGACTCAAGACAAGCTCGCCGCATATCAGACACTCTATCAGTGTCTCGTAACTGTAGCGCAACTCATGGCTCCAATCGCGCCTTTCTACAGCGACCGTCTGTTCCGCGACCTCACGGCCAGTGAAAAATCTGTTCATCTGGCACTTTTTCCACATGCCGACGACAGCGTTATCGACAGTGACCTCGAAGAGCGTATGCAGATTGCTCAAACCATCACTTCTATGGTTCTCAGCCTGCGGCGCAAAAAACTCATCAAGGTTCGCCAACCGCTCACCGGAATCATGGTGCCGGTCGCAGATGAGCATCAGAAGCAAGCCATTCAGGCAGTGGCGAATCTCATCCTCAGCGAAGTCAACGTTAAAGAAATTAAATATGTCAGTAACGACGAAGGAATTCTTGTGAAACGTGTCAAACCCGACTTCAAAAAACTCGGCCCCAGATACGGCAAAATAATGAAAGGACTTGCACAAGTTCTCACGTCAATGTCGCAACCGCAAATCATCGCATTCGAACGCGATGGCATTTTCAAAACACAAGTTGACGGTATTGAGGCACAGGTCAATCTCGATGATGTTGAAATCATTTCCGAAGACATACCGGGTTGGCTCGTTGCAAATGAGGGCAACATTACTGTTGCGCTCGACATCACCATTACCGAGCAACTTCGCCAAGAAGGCATTGCCCGTGAGCTCGTCAACCGCATCCAAAATACACGTAAAAGTAAGGACTTTGACATTACCGACAAGATTTTAGTAACTATCGAACCCATCGATAGCATACGTGATGCGGTCGTGGCTTTCAAGCAGTACATCGCCGACCAGGTTTTGGCCAACGACATCCTGCTCAAACCGCTTTCCGATTCACAACAACCTATCGAAATCGACATCGATGGGCAAACGATACTCATTTCAGTCGAAATTAATAACATCTAAAATACTACATACTATGAGTACTAAAATTGAAAAAAACGAAAAAACTCGCTACTCCGACGAGGAACTTCAAGAATTCAAGCAAGTTATTCTTGAAAAACTGGAAGTCGCAAAAAACAACTACGAAATGTTGCTCTCGAGAATCATGACCGATGAGTCTGCTCCTGGCTTCAAAGTGCTCGAAGAAGGCGCTTCTACTCGCGAAAAGGAAGAAGCAAGCCAGCGGGCAAGCAAGCAGAAAGAATTCATCGATAAGTTGCAGAAAGCTCTTATACGCATCGAGAACAAGAACTATGGCATCTGCCGCATCACAGGCAAACTCATTCCTCGCGAACGTCTTCTCGCCGTGCCTCATGCCACTCTATCGCTCGAAGGCAAGGAAATCGAAGACAAACTCAAAAAGGAACAAAGATAAGCAGTGTGCTGCAGTTCCAAACCCAAGATGTATTTTGTGATTTAAGAACACTTACATAAGAGAATGAACCGACTCTCTAACGGAAACATCGCAGCCATCACTATCGCCATTGTGATGATTCTTGATCAGGCCCTGAAAATATGGGTCAAAACACATTTTTTCTACGGCGAGGAATTTATCATTACCGATTGGTTCCGTTTTAGATTTATCGAAAACAACGGAATGGCTTTCGGTATGGAACTCGGCAGTAAACTGCTACTCACCTGGTTCCGAATTATCGCCGTGGGCCTGTTCATTTATTATCTGGTGAAAATTCGCAACCGCACCGACCTGCCACGAGGCTTTGTTGTATGCATTGCTCTTATCACTGCTGGCGCGGCGAGCAATGCCATCGACGGTATTTTCTACGGCATCATGTTCAACGCCCCTCCCGTTCCGCTTGTTGCTGAGATGTTCCCGCCCGAAGGTGGGTACGGAACCATTTTCTACGGACGTGTGGTGGATATGTTCTATTTCCCTCTATGCGAATGGGACTGGCCGGAGTGGTTGCCTCTTTGGGGTGGTGAGCATTTCATCTTCTTCCAGCCCATTTTCAACATCGCCGATGCGGCGCTTAGCGTCAGTGTCGTCATTCTCATTATCTTCTACTCCTCCATCCTCGGCAAAACCGGTGAAAACACCGGCCAAAACACCGCCACACAAGATGCATAACCGCAGCGCCGCCATATTTGCTTATGCCTTGATTCTTCTCGCACTCGCCGCTTGCGACCGGGCGCCAAAAGGTATCATCCCCGAAAGCAAAATGGACGACCTTATAGTGGACCTCTGTAAGGCCGAAGCTTATATGGAACTCAATCCCGCAGAGTTTAGCTCCGACTCCTCCAAGATGATTCTAAAGCAATCGGTATTCAGGCAACACGGCATCAACCAGAAAGACTACGACCGTTCCATCGAATGGTACGCCAACAACATGGACTCTTACCGAAAAGTCTATGACAAGGCCATACGCACACTCGATTCCGAGCGAAAAAGTCTCAACAAGAAATCTAAAGAAGACGACGCAAAAGTTTCTCTCGCCGGTGTCAGGCGCACCGCCAAAGGATACTACCCATCAACCGGTGACAGTGCCGACGTTTGGATTTACGACCGCACATTCACACTCACATCCAATTACCGCCGCGGATACATCACTTTCGAGATGAGCCCTGACGCAGAAAGCAAAAATGGTGACCGATACAAACTTTCACTTAAGAAATTGGGATTTGGTAGCCGATTCAGCATCCTTCTAGCAGCCGAATACCGCGATGGATGTAGTTCGCTCGTGGCAAGGAACTCATCTTTCGACGGATGGGACGAGTTTAGCCTTCAGTGCGACTCCACTCGCGAGGCTCGGCGCATCTACGGTTACATTAGATATGACGTGCGGCCTTTCTCTGTCGCTTTCATCGACAGTGTCTCTCTACTGCGAACACATTGCGCTCCTGCGCAGTACTCTTCTTTCAACTTGCAAAAGTTCATCCCAAACAAGCAAAATGCTAAATAACCCCACCTTTTGCTTATGATGCGTTTTATCGCTAACTATATATTCTTCAACAGTCGAGAATGGCGCAACCACATCGTCACAATCACAGAGAGCGGACTCTTCAGCGACATTAAGCCTCTTAGCAACGAACTGGCCAACACTCGCTATGTCCCCAACCCAATATGCGTCACCGCCACACCACACGAAACTATTCGGCTGTTCCTCAACACCCACGACCGCGAAACATTCGCGCAAATTTGGAGCAAAACTCCGACCCACCGCCACACATCTCACCTCACTGTCATTGAACTCGACTTCAGCTCTCACATAGCTACCATATTATTCCAATAGCACCAACTCATTCAAATCTAAATATCTGAATAATTATGAAATTTTTAGGCAACATAATCTGGCTCATTTTCGGCGGTATTTTCATAGCAGCCGAATACGTTATTTCCGGTCTATTACTTTGTGTCACAATAATTGGCATTCCTTTCGGTTTGCAAGTCATCAAACTATCGGCACTCGCTTTGTGGCCCTTTGGCAAGACTATCAGACAAAAGCCCACTTCTTCTGGTTGTCTCAACACCTTTATGAACCTACTTTGGCTCATCCTCGGTGGGATTGGACTCGCAATCGAGCACGTATGCCTTGGAATCATCTTCTACATTACCATCATTGGCATTCCATTCGGCAAACAACACTTCAAACTTGCGTCCATCGCTCTCACACCATTTGGCCACGAAGTCGTTTCAAACATCGCGAATGTCAATCCGTAACCTATCCATTTGCCATCTGGCGAATCATGCCGTCTCAATTATAACCATTCGCGGTAGTTCTTCATTTACACATAGATTAAGCCGACCTTTTATGGCCGGCTTAATCATCTTATTGTCAAAGGCTAACCTTTAATTACATCATTCCGGGGCCCATACCGGGTGCAGCTGCCGGAGCTGGATTTTCTTCCTTCTTCTCGGCTATTACACACTCTGTAGTCAAGAACATTCCGGCTATCGAAGCGGCATTCTCAAGCGCCACACGCGCCACCTTAGCAGGGTCGATAACTCCTGTCTCAAACAGTTTCTCATACGTGTCGGTGCGAGCGTTATACCCAAAGTCACCTTCACCGTCCTTAACCTTCTGCACCACCACGGCTCCTTCAAGGCCGGCATTGTGAACAATCTGGCGTAGCGGCTCCTCTATCGCACGACGCACTATTGCTATACCGGTAGTTTCATCGGCATTATCACCCTTCATCTCGGCAATCGCCTGAATAGCACGGATATATGCCACACCGCCACCGGGCACTATACCTTCGGCCACTGCGGCGCGAGTCGCACTCAGTGCGTCATCCACGCGGTCCTTCTTCTCTTTCATCTCCACTTCGCTCGGTGCGCCAATGTAGAGTACTGCCACACCGCCTGCCAGTTTGGCAAGGCGCTCCTGCAGTTTCTCCTTGTCATAAGTTGACTTGGTATTCTCTATCTGAGCGCGAATCTGTGCCACACGCTCTTTAATTGCGTCCTTGTCACCGGCACCATTCACTATCGTGGTATTGTCCTTATTCACAGTAATCTTCTCCGCTGTGCCGAGCATATCCACTGTAGCGCCCTCAAGCTTAATGCCCTTTTCCTCGCTCACTACCACTCCTCCTGTCAAGATTGCGATATCCTCAAGCATCTCCTTGCGACGGTCGCCAAAACCCGGAGCCTTCACTGCACACACCTTCAGACTTCCACGCAAGCGGTTCACAACCAGTGTAGCCAGTGCCTCGCTGTCCACATCCTCAGCTATAATCAGCAGCGGGCGTCCACTCTGCGCAGTCGCCTCCAGTATGGGAAGCATGTCTTTCAAAACAGATATCTTCTTGTCAAATATAAGCACATAAGGATGATCCATCTCACACTCCATCTTCTCTGTATTGGTCACAAAGTAAGGTGAAATATAACCACGGTCAAACTGCATTCCTTCCACAGTTTCCACATGAGTCTCGGTACCCTTGGCTTCTTCCACGGTAATCACACCGTCTTTCTTCACTTTCTTCATGGCCTCGGCTATAAGCTTGCCTATCTCATCGTCATTATTGGCACTCACACGAGCCACGTTCTCTATCTTCTCAAAGTCGTCGCCCACTTCCTTGGCCTGAGCCTTTATGTGCTCCACCACGGCCTTAACAGCCTTGTCGATGCCGCGCTTGATGTCCATAGGATTTGCGCCGGCTGCCACATTCTTCAAGCCTTCGTTAATAATGCTTTGTGCCAGCACTGTAGCTGTTGTTGTTCCGTCTCCGGCATCATCGCCGGTCTTCGACGCCACTTCCTTTACAAGTTGTGCGCCTATATTCTGGAACTCATCCTCAAGTTCCACTTCACGTGCCACGCTCACACCATCTTTAGTGATATGAGGTGTACCATATTTCTTGTCCAAAATCACATTGCGACCTTTCGGGCCAAGTGTCACTTTAACCGCGTTGCTCAACTGGTCAACGCCTTTTTTCAGTTCCTCGCGAGCCTTAATGTCAAATTTTATTTCTTTTGCCATATCTTTATCCTCCTGTTATTTCTTATTCTACGATTGCGAGTATGTCGCTCTGTTTCATCATCAAGAATTTCTCTCCGTCGAGTTCCAACTCCGTTCCGGCATATTTGCCATAGAGCACCACATCACCGGCCTTCACCACCATGGGCTCATCTGCCGTGCCGTTTCCCACAGCTTTCACTGTTCCTTTTAGCGGTTTCTCTTTTGCGCTGTCGGGGATAATGATTCCCCCGGCTGTCTTTTCCTCTGCCTTTGCAGGCTCAATCAGGACTCGGTCCTGTAATGGTTTAATTGTCATAGTTCGTATGTTTTAATTAATAATTTTTTCTCTTTTCATAATACTGCATTTTCCGTGCCAAGAATTTTTCCTGCCACATATTCACGCTCTCAAGACATTTTGTCACATGCAGTATTGTCAATATTTCAGATGACGCGCCACAAACTCCAGGAAATCCAGGTCCTTCAGACCGGAGCGTTCAAGTGGCAAGAACTCATTATGGTCATTAAGATACATCCGCTGACTCTCCTCAAACACGCCACTGCTCAATGCATCCGATGCCACACGATAGCGGGTCTTGATTCCGGCCATATCCAGTAACGTGTGAAACACCACCTTGTTCGTGCTCACAGGAATGTCCTTTGTCGCCCATAGCGATGCCCACTTCTTGCCATACTCTTGCTTATACTTATCGTTACACCACACGCAAAGCGGCACACGCAACTGGTAATACGTCGGCTGAGGCGATGCGTGAAGGAACCTTCCGCGCGAGTCATCAAATATATCTTCTCCGTGGTCACTCGTAAATATCATAGCGCTGTTCACATCCTTTTCAGATAACGATTGCACCACCTGATACACCACCTCATCGGCCTGCAACACTGTGTTATCATACGCGTTGATAAGTTGTGGACGATATTTTCGATCCGCCGAGGGTATCATGTCGGGTTTATACTTGGCCATACTTTCCGGATAACGGTCCTTATAGTTAAAGTGAGAGCCATAACAGTGTAACACCACCAGCAACTTGCCTCCCGCATATTCAGCCAGTCTTTGCTTCAACAATTCCACCAGTTCCATATCGTTAACATTATCTGTTATCGACACACTGTCCTTTAAGAAAATCACTTGGTCGGCCTCACTGCCAAAAAAGTCTATAAACGAATGATTTCTACGCTGATTCGAGTAGTACGCGGTCTTAAATCCAGCCTCCTTAAACGCCGTTATCAGGCCTTTCCTGTAATAAATGCTGTCGAATGCCTCACTCGCGATGTCCGACATTATCATCGGCACACTCTTGTGAGTCGTATTACTCATCGTAATAGCGTCACGGTATATCACCATGCTGCTGTCCTTGTCCATCGCTGTCATATGTGGCGTTGTGTTTCGCTCGTAGCCATACACGCGCATATTATCGGCGCGCAACGTCTCTCCTATCACCAGCACATATATCTCATTCACACTGTCATTACGCTCGCTCACTGCGTTATATTTGAAATTGGCCGAAGTCTTGTCATAGTTCGATGTCCGCACCACTCTATCTATGCTCAGCCCCAAGTTATAACTCGCGTTAAACGGAAATATGTCGTTCTTGAACACAAAGTAACTGTCGGTCATGTAGTTTATACACAACATCAGCAGACCCACAAACAACAGCATCACCGAATTGCGACGTTGCGTCCGTCTGAAGTCCTCGCTCAATTCTTCCTTATTACGTATCGACATCACTGCCAGCACCATACCAGGCACATACAACAAGAACACAAACGCCACAGCGGGGACCAAATCCATCAGCAACTCATTCACCTCAGTTATATTCGTTGTTGTCACATTCAAGAACATATCCACAGCTATCGGAGACTCGCCAAACAAGTACAATAGCACTATCTCAAATGCGGCGAAAAAAATGAATATAAACAACCACCAAAACGCCTTGCCGGGCTTCTTCCACATGCTATATGCCAGCCAGTAAAGTGCAAACGGCAACACCACTCCGGTAATCCTCGTCAGCGACGAAGTTGATTCCGTGAATAGCATTATCACATTCGGCAATATCACCATTCCTAGAAACACCCAGAACAGTATCCTCTGATTTTGCGTCCACTTGAATATCTCTCGAATTCTTCCTATATTATTCATTTTTCCTGTTTTTTATTTGCTCGTTTTCAAATTTCACACGTCAGAAGGCCTCGCTCATCGCAAAGATAAAGCCATGCTCCCCGCTACGACCAAAACCATAGTCGATACGCACATTCATCCGCTTGCGGAATGCCCATCTAAGCCCTATTCCCACGTTCGGCAACACCTTCTTCATCCCGGCCGCATTGTGGAACACACTTCCACAACCGCCCCACACCACTGCACCCAGACGATTCCATATATGCTGGCGCAACTCCACCTGAAGCGTAACGGCATGCTTATCACGATAGCGACCCTTGAAGTAGCCACGCATTGTGTAGGAGTCACCGGGCTGGGCCATCATCGCCCACGACGGATTGCCTATATTGAACTGTCCCTTGAGCTCCGCGGCGATTATAGCATCGCGCCATAGCGAATGGTAATAGCAAATGCGGCCGTCTATCCGCGTAAAACTAAAGTCATTCCATAATTTCTTCGGGAAAAACAACACGCCGGCGTGAACATACAGCCCTCGCTCCGCGTTGGTTATCACGTCGCGCCCGTCATAGTCGGCCGTGAAACCCAGTCCATAACTGCGCGTCGTTAGCGGTTGCCCATCAAGCAGGTCCATATTCGCAATCTCCTCCGAACTTACCCAGTTCCAGTGAATTGCCGGGCCCACATAAAACTTTCGAGCCACACGCCACATGAACTCACCCGTCAAGTGTGCCTGCTTACGCTGCATCTTGGTCTTATTTGCCTTTATGTCACATTCATCATAACCCATTCCCCAAAAGTACGACGGCAACGACTCAAATTCCACCTCATAATTTAGCCTTCGCTTATCATTAGCAATCAGTGTATTACCCTGCAAACGGGTGCTCACGTAACCCGATGTGCTGAAGTCCACACGCACCGAGGCAAACGACGGCTGCAATGACAAGTCGCAACTCTTCAGCCTAAAATACGCGTTTCCCATCACCGCCAATCCCAGTTTAGTATCAGTATCATAGTGCGGACCTCCAAGAAAACTCATCCACAATCGATCCTTTGAATGATCCTCATCCTTCATAAAATAATTCAGCACCTTCTGGAAGAAATTTGGCTTGCGCTTAGGCACTATCAAAATGCTGTCGCCCACTTCATACCACGTCTCCTTGTCGTTATCCAGTAGCAACTTAGGCTCATATCGTAATTTCGCTCCGGCAATAGTCTTAACTGTGCTGTCGGCCTCAGCTACAACACTATCCTGCGTAGAAATCACTCCTCGGTCTGCGCCACAATCCACTTCATTGGCATAGGACACTATAGCACAAGTTACTAATAATATGAGACTTAACCAAAATTTCAGCATCTTTCTCATGGATATAGACTACAAAGGTAATCAAATTCACCAACAGTCTAAAATAAAACCACACATTTTTCCGCTACAACATTCAAACTATTATTATGTGGAGCTGTAAATCAAATAGTTGGCAAAAATATGACAGCAAGACGTACCAGCGATACCATAACCTCACCGCGCATTTTTGAAATCAATGTATTTCCCACCCTATTCTGGCTTATTGCAGCCTCTATACCATCACGCCCACACTCCTCATTTTCTCACTCCACGACTTTGTTTGCATTTTATGTCCGACTCGCTTTACCGTTAATTCATGACTAAATTTACGTTTTTTCAAAAACATTTTTCAAAAACATCATTTAATCTATCGAAAATCCACATTTTATTTTTGCACACCACCGGTTTTTTCGTAACTTTGCAAGTTGAAATAATCTATGCACCAACAAATGAAGAATTTCAATCTATTCACAATAGCACTCTTAACGCTCGCGCTTAGCGCCTGCGGCGAGTACAACAAGGTTCTTAAAAGCTCCGACTATAACCTCAAGTACGACTACGCCAAGCGAGCTTTTGAACAGAAAAAATACGTCCAGGCCTACACTATCCTCGAAGAAGTAGTACCCATTTTCCGCACATCAGATAAAGCGGAAGAGTCCCTATACCTACTAGCCCTAAGCTACTACGAAAACAAGGATTACATCAACTCTGGCTCATATTTCAAAAAATATTATCAGCAGTTCCCTAAAGGTAAATACACCGAACTCGCTCGCTATTACGCCGGTTACGGATACTATCTCGACTCTCCGGATTCCCAACTCGACCAGAGCGAGACTCTTAAAGCCATTGAGGAACTTCAGGCATTCCTCGACTTCTTCCCAAAAAGCGAGAAAGTCGCCATCGCGCAAAACGCCATCTTTGAGCTACAGGACAAACTCGTACTTAAAGAACTCGAAAACGCCCAACTCTACTACAACCTCGGCAACTATATGGGTAACAACTACGAGGCTGCCGTTATCACAGCAAAAAACGCCATCAAAGATTACCCCTACAGCAAGTATAAAGAGCAACTCGAAATGCTCATTCTTAAAGCTCGATTCAAAGAAGCAGAGCAAAGCGTGCAAGAGCGAAAAGAAGAAAGATACCGTGTCGTTATCGATGAGTACTACTCATACATCAACGACTACCCCGACTCTGGCAACCGAAAAGAAGCCGACAACATCTTCAAGATTGCCAGCAAACATGTTTCCGACAATTAATAACTCTTATTTTAACCATAACTACTTTTAATATGGATTACAAAAAATCAAACGCCCCAACCAACACATCTGTTCACGACCTCATCGAAATGTCTGAGCAAACTGGCAACATCTACGAGACCGTTTGCATCATTAGCAAAAGGGCCAACCAAATCTCGGCCGAAATGAAAGATGACCTTGAGAAAAAACTCCAGGAATTTGCCACAATGAACGACAACCTCGAGGAAATCTCCGAGAACCGCGAACAAATCGAAATCTCCAAATATTACGAGAAACTGCCAAAACCCACTCTTATCGCTACCCAAGAGTATATCGATGGCAAAATAGCTTTCCGTAATATCGCTAAAGAAAAAGACAGCTTGCTGTAACTTTCTTCTCAGAATACTCGATACTAAAAGCATCATTCATATTTGAAAGTCACGATTTATTCGTGACTTTCTTTGTTAAAACATCATAATTTAATTCCATATCTCGCATTATTTTCGTAAATTTGCTTGATAACTGATTTCAACCGATTCTTTTTCATTTAATTCAGCATAAACTTTATTTATTATGAAACAAAGACTTCAAGCTATCTTTAAAGAGAAATTCGGAACCGACAGCGTTGTGTACGCTTCGGCAGGACGCATCAACCTTATCGGAGAGCACACCGACTATAACGGCGGATTCGTCTTCCCCGGTGCCATCGACAAGTATATCATGGCCGCTATCAACATCAACGGAACCGACAAAGTACGTGCCTACTCAGCCGACCTCGATAAATACGCCGAATTCGGTCTCAACGAAGCCGATGCCCCGACCGAGCAATGGGCAAGATACATTTTCGGCGTTTGCCGCGAAACTATCAAGCGAGGCGGAGTCGTAAAGGGTTTCGACACCGTTTTTGCCGGTAACGTGCCTCTTGGAGCTGGACTGTCATCATCGGCCGCCCTCGAATCAGCATTCGCTTTCGCGCTCAACGACCTCTTTAACGACAATAAAATCGATAAATTTGAACTCGCTAAAATCGGACAAAGCACCGAGCACAACTATTGCGGCGTAAACTGCGGTATCATGGACCAGTTCGCTTCCGTTTTCGGCAAGAAAAACTGTCTCATCCGCCTCGACTGCCGCTCGCTCGAATACGAATACTTCCCATTCGACGCAAAGGGATACCGCCTCGTGCTACTCGACTCCAAAGTAAAGCACGAGCTCGTTGACTCGCCCTACAATAAGCGCCGCGAATCTTGCGAACGCGTGGCTAAGACTCTCGGCGTTGAGACTCTGCGCGACGCCTCCATCGAGATGCTCAACTCCATCAAGGACCAAATCTCGCAAGAAGACTATAACCGCGCTGAATACGTTATCGATGAGAAACAGCGAGTTCTCGACGTATGCGACGCACTGCAGAAAGGCGACTTCGAAACCGTTGGCGACCGCATGTACAAGACACACGAAGGTATGTCCAAACTCTACGAAGTAAGCTGCGTTGAACTCGATTACCTCAACGATATCGCAAAAGAATGTGGCGTCACAGGCTCGCGCATCATGGGCGGTGGTTTTGGCGGATGCACTATCAACCTCGTTAAAGAAGAACTCTACGACCACTTTATCGCTACAGCTAAAGCCAAGTTTAATGAAAAATACGGACACGAACCGGTCGTAATCGACGTCATCATCTCCGACGGCGCTCACAAAGTTATCGACTGAACTCATCCTAACTCATATTCATCATGAATATAACTGAAAATATCGTCTCCACCGCCAAGGGCGATGTAAAGACGTTTACCATCACCAACTCCAGCGGAGCATCCGTCTGCCTCAGCGCAATCGGTGCCGGCATCACTGCCATCAATGTCCCCGACGCTAACGGCTCTTTGGCCAACGTGGTACTCGGTTATAAAAACGTAGAAGACTACTTCTACGACGGACCATGCGCAGGCAAAGTCCCAGGACGATATGCCAACCGCATTGCCCTCGGCAAATTCACCATCGACGGCAATCAATACCAACTCCGCATCAACAACTGGCCTAACGCACTTCACGGCGGTCCCGAAGGCTTCGCCAACAAAATTTGGGATGCCCGTGTTCTTGGCGAATGCGTAGAGTTTACACTCAATAGCCCGGATGGCGATGAATGCTACCCTGGTAATCTCACCGCTAAAGCTATCTACCACTGGAGCGATGACAACAAGCTAACGCTTCAACTTTCAGCAGTTACCGACAAGAAAACAGTCGTTAATCTCACTAACCACACCTATTTCAACCTGGCCGGCGAAAATAGCGGCTCCGCTCTGGACCACATTCTGCAGCTCAATTGCTCGCACTATCTGCCCACCGACGACACGCTTATCCCTTCCGGCGAAATAGCACCCGTAGCTGGCACTCCAATGGACTTCACTTCGCCTAAGCCTCTCGGACAAGACATCAAGGTGGATTTCCCCGCGCTCAACTACGGTAAAGGTTACGACAACTGCTGGGTAGTGGACAACTATTGCAAAGGCCAACTAAAGACCGTTGCCGTTCTTTGCCTGCCGCAGGCGGGGAGGTTGGTCGAAATTGCCACTACACAACCGGCCGCTCAGGTTTACACAGGCAACTGGCTTAGCGGTAGTCCACTAAACCATGAGGGAAGAGCATATAACGACTACGACGGCGTCGCCATCGAATGCCAAGGAATGCCCGACGCGCCTAATCACCCAAACTTCCCTTCACAACTGCTTGCTCCTGGCCAAACCTACGAGCACACCATTCAATTCACTTTTAAAACCATCAAATAACAAATATTTTATAGCAAACTATTATGAAACCAACATTATTCGTTCTTGCCGCTGGTATGGGTAGCAGATACGGCGGCCTAAAACAACTCGATGGACTCGGACCTCACGGAGAAACCATCATGGACTATTCCATTTACGACGCAATACACAGCGGATTCGGCAAAGTCGTTTTCGTTATACGCAAAGATTTTGAAGACGATTTCCGCTCTAAAATCCTCGCTAAGTACGAAAATCACATACCCACTGAAGTAGTGTTCCAGTCGGTTAACGACCTTCCGCAGGGATTCACATGCCCCCCTGAGAGAACCAAGCCTTGGGGCACCAACCATGCGTTGCTCATGGGCAAAAACGTCATACACGAGCCCTTTGCCATCATCAATAGCGATGACTACTACGGACGCAACAGCTTTGAAGTAATGGCACGCGAACTCTCCTCCCTGCCACAAGGCAGCACCGCACACTATAGCATGGTTGGATTCAACGTCGGTAACACCATGAGCGAAAGCGGTACCGTTTCACGTGGCGTCTGCGAAACACAAGACGGTATCCTCACCTCTGTTGTCGAACGTACTAAAATCGGTTATAACGACGCTCACCAGATTTTCTTCCTCGACGAAAACGAACAGCCGCAAATCATTCCGGCCGACACTCCGGTCTCAATGAATTTCTGGGGATTTACACCCGACTATTTCCAGCACAGCGAAGACTTCTTCGTACGCTTCCTCAAGGATAACATAGATAAGCCCAAGGCCGAGTTCTTCATCCCATCACTAGTTAACGAGTTGGTCGAGAACAAGACTGCTCAGGTCAAGGTGCTCAAGACATCCAGCAAATGGTTCGGCGTAACCTATGCTGAAGACCGCCCGGCTGTGGTCGAAAAATTTGCTCAGCTACATCGCGACGGAATCTATCCCGAAAAAATGTTCTAAACCTTAACATTTTCCCACAAAACGGAGAGTGGGTAAGGCCTTGCCACGGCACCGCTCTCCGTTTCTTCTTTAGCTCGTAATTAGTCTCCTTATTCACCACACTTACCACTGGCGCATGAGCGATATCACCAATAAGCAATTCTATGTCAAGCGGCTCAACGACTTTCTCGCCTCTGGCAATTATCGGAAAACACCAGAGCGATACAAGGTTCTCGACGTAGTCCTTGGCTTCAACAAGCACTTCTCAATTGCCGACATAACTGCCCGGTTAGAGCAAGAGAACTTTTATCTTAGCCTGGGCACAATCTACAACACACTCCGCCTCTTCATCAGCGCGCAAATCATCAAGTCTATCGACTTTGAAGGGGCCGATTCCACGCAGTATGTTGTTATTGGCGCCACTTCCAATGTATATCTCTTCTGCACCACTTGCGGTAAAATTAAGGACGTTCGAGACACTAACTTCATCACTTTCATGAACACTCGCAAATACACCGCATTCAAGACCGACCACTACTCGCTTCTCGTTTACGGCACTTGCAACTCGTGCGCAAGAAAGAGAAACAAATCTCTTAACAAGAAAACTACCACTAAAAAATCTTTTAAATAATGGCTACTGTTAAACCTTTCCGCGGAATACGTCCTCCTAAGGACTTAGTTCAGAATGTTGCCTCTCGGCCCTACGACGTGCTCTCTTCCGACGAAGCCAGAGTTGAAGCTAATGGCAACCCCATGTCGCTTTATCACATCATCAAACCGGAAATCGACTTCCCGCAAGGAACTCCCGAAGACGATCCCGCTGTTTACCGCAAAGCGCTCGAAAATTTCACGCTCTTCAAGAAAAATCGATGGCTCATTCAAGACTCATCCGAGCGCTACTATATCTACGCCCAAACTATGAACGGACACACTCAGTACGGTTTCGTAGTTGCAGCAAGCGTACAAGATTACCTCTCTGGAAAAATCAAAAAACACGAACTCACACGCCGCGAAAAAGAAGAAGACAGAATGCGACACATACGCGTCACTAATGCCAACATCGAACCCGTATTCCTCGCTTTCCCCCATAATCCAACACTCGAAAACATCATCAAGCAAACTGCAACATCTCAACCCGAATACGACTTCGTCGCCGACGACGGCATCCGTCACACACTCTGGTGCATCACCCTCGAAGACACCATCACCACTATCACACAGACATTTGCACAGATCCCATACCTCTACATCGCCGACGGACACCACCGAACAGCTGCAGCTGCACACGTAGGGGAAGAAAAAGCCAATGCCGACCCCAACCGTACTGGCAACGAAGAATATAACTTCCTCTTGGCTGTCTGCTTCCCTCAGTCACACCTACACGTCATGGATTACAACCGTGTCGTTAAGGACCTTAACGGACTCACCCCCGACGAGTTTCTAAATGAACTCAGGAAAAACTTCTCAGTTGACGAGATTGGCGAGAACGAATACAAGCCTCAGAAACTACACGAATTCGCTCTATACCTGCGGGGCAAATGGTTCCGACTCACAGCTCGGCCTGGCACCTACGACGATTCCGACCCAATCGGCGTTCTCGATGTATCCATTTCATCTAACCTGATACTGCGCGACATACTCGGCATCACCGACCTGCGCACCGACAAGCGCATCGACTTCGTAGGTGGAATCCGAGGACTCTCAGAGCTCAAGCGACGCGTAGATTCCGGAGAAATGGAAATGGCTCTCGCTCTTTATCCTGTAACCATGCAACAAATCATCGATATTGCCGATACCGGTAACATCATGCCTCCCAAAGCCACATGGTTCGAGCCTAAATTACGCTCTGGCCTAATCATTCACTCGCTCGAATAACAACAAATTAACCCTCAAATTCAATGGGCCATTACCACACGTAATGGCCTTATTCATTTATCATAGCCCTCTTATTCACTCCAACATAAAACATTTCCACACATTCCCATCTGCCTTTGTAAGAACCATTCATAGCTCATAACAGCCAGTCACCCTTTCCATCATGTCAAAGAACTCTTAACCTATCACCCGACCAAATCGCCGATTTAGGTTTACTGATGCAAAGATACACCACACAGTCACCCATGTCAATGTCATTTTCTACATTTCACCACATCCCTCACCCCACCCACCTTCCACCTAACTTTCCGCACCATCCGCACCAATAAGCCCAATTGGACCTATAAGCCCTATTGGCCATATTAGACTTATTAGCCCTATTTGCCATATTAGACTTATTAGACTTATTAGCCATATTAGACTTATTGGACTTATTAGACTTATTAGACTTATTAGACTTATTAGACTTATTAGACTTATTGGACTTATTGGAAG
>CADADP010000035.1 GCA_902786725.1 uncultured Bacteroidales bacterium | reverse complement strand
AGCAGGTAGGAGGAGCCACAGCCACACCTGCCTTGAACACAGGACGGCCCTCGCTCATACTCATCAGCGTATTGAAACCACCATAGCTCCAGCCCCAAATGCCGATATTATCCTTGTCTACATAAGGCAGAGAACCCATGTAGAGAGCTGTCTCAACCTGATCTTTCGACTCTAAATCGCCCAGACGGAGATAAGTAGACTTCTCAAACTCAGCTCCTCTACCGCCTGTTCCACGACCATCTACGCAGGCAATGATGAATCCTTCCTGTGCAAGATAATAATCGAAAGCACCGCCATTGCCCATACTGCCCGTGCTCCATGAATCGAGCACCTGCTGGTTGCCCGGACCGGAATACTGGAAGAGGATGACAGGATACTTCTTGCTGGCGTCGAAATCTACAGGCTTCACCATCCAGCCGTCCAGTTTCACACCTTCGGAAGTGGTGAAAGAGAAAGTCTCGCGCTTGCCCCAATTATACTTCCGGGTCTTTTCGAGCAGCTGCTTGTTGTCTTCCAATATCTTGATGAGCTTGCCCTTGTTGCTGCGTACGGTGAAGACATAAGGATGGCTGTAGCTGCTCCAGGTATTGACGAAATAGCGGTAATCGCCCGAGAAGTTAGCCGAGTTGGAACCAGCCGCATCGGTAAGGCGCTCCACCTTTCCGTTCTTATGAGCCACGTAAACCTGACGGTCGTGCGCATTGAGCTTGGCAGCCTGGAAATAAACATCGCCCGTCTTCTCATCCATTCCGTAGATAGAGGTAACATCATAGTTGCCCTTCTCTACCTGGCGCAGGAGCTTGCCGTTCATATCATAGAGATAGAGATGCATGAAGCCGTCGCGGTCGCTAGGCAGCAGGATGTTCTTCTTGCCCACGATGCTGTTTTCAATCACCTCTTCCTTTACAAACTTAGGCACACTCTCCTTGATGAGCATCCTGCTCTTGCCGGTGAAAGGATTGACTGCATAGAGGCGCATGTCGTCCTGATGGCGGTTCATCGTATAGACAATCAGACTGTTGGCGTCTGGCGATGTCTTGATGCGTGGATAATAGCCGTCGGAATCTACAGGCACATCGAGCGCCACGGTCTTGCCGTTCTTCATATCATAGCTCCAGAGGCTCACCTTAGAGTTGTCCTGTCCAGCCTTAGGATATTTATAGGAATATTCTCCCGGATAGTCGTGATACTCGCTATGGGTAGGATGAGAACCTTCGAACAGCTGCAGAGAATAAGTCTTTACGTGCGATTCGTCGAAGCGTATCCATCCGATGGCAGTTCCATCCGCATTCCATGCAAAGGCGCGGTTGAAGCTGAACTCCTCTTCGTAAACCCAATCAGGAATACCATTGATTACCTCGTTGAACTTACCGTCGCGGGTAATCTGGGTTTCCTTATCTCCATCGGTAACAAAGAGATTGTTATCCTTTACGAAGGCGATGTGGCGTGAATCAGGCGACCAGGTAGCCACCTGCTGGTTAACGCCCTGGGAAAGTTTCTTCAAACTCTTCTTAGCAATATCATATATGAAATACTCTGCCTTGAACGAGCGGCGGTAGATAGCCTCGCGATGGGTCATGATAAGCAATTTCTTGCCATCAGGACTGATTACATAACCCTCAATCTGTTCGAAGGGAGCCTTGACTGCGTTCACATCGAAGAGGATGCTCATCTGCTTGCCCGTCTTGAACGAATAACTGATAACCTGCTTGCCATCATTGCTGACAGAAGCATACAAATCGGTGCCATCAATAGGGTTAATACCGGTAACATAAGAGGCAGCAAACTCGCCGGAGGTAATGGCCTTCAGGTCGAGTTTATCTGCAGCTTGCATTGCTGAAACCATCATGACAGTTGCAATAAAAACTGGAAATCTTTTCATGTGTTAATCTTTATGTAATGCCTCAATAGGCGAATAATCTTCGTCCTTGAGCAGTTCTTTTACCGTTACTTTAGGGTTACGCTTTACATAAGCGTTGATTGTATTCACATACTTGGTCTTGAAAATCTCCTTGCCCATCGCCTCATATAGCGGCATAAATTGCTCTTTCTGCGACGGCGTCATGTCCAGTTCTTTCTGTATCATCTCATGCTTGAGCTCAAGCATTTTATGGCCCCACTCAGTCCTCTGTGGACGCTCGTTGTTCTGAGCCATGGCACTGCCGGTCGCCAGACACATGGCCAAAATAAAAGTAATAATCGATTTCATAATTGTAGCAGTTATTTTTCGGTAGTGTTTATAATAGTTCTTCGTTATTCCCGTTGCTGTTACTGCTTTCGATAATCAGGTTGTCATAGTAGAGGCTGTCCTCATAACTCATTATGATGTCCACATCGCTCACGCTACTGTTCATAATAAATTCCTCGGCGTTGCTCTCAATGCTCATTCCTGCTGCAATCTCTTTGGCGGTAAGCTCGGTTTTGTTGCTCTCGGTCAAACCATTAAACACTTTCATCATACACCAGATTCCCGCAAACATGGCTGCCATGTAGGCATATGGGCGTAGTCGCGTCCATAAAGTGGGACGCTCATCCACCCGGGTGATCTCCACTTGGGGCAAAGAATCACTCATCTTCTGATTGAATTCGGCAAAGAAGTTCTCGGGGACTTTAAAGCCCGCGTCTTTGCCTATCTGTTTCAATATGTCTGATTCTTCCTGTTTCATTTCGTCTATTTGACATTAAAGTGATGAAAAGGTTTAATCGTTTTCGGTAAAAAATGACTCAATTTTTTTTATCGCATGGTGATACGACGCTTTAAGCGCACCCACCGATGTGCCCAGTATCTCGCTCATGTCTTCATACTTCATCTCGTCGAAGTATCGCATATTGAACACAAGCCGTTGCTTCTCAGGTAACGACGCTATGGCACGTTGCAGTTGCAGTTGCGTGGCATCACCATCAAACCACGGGTCCGACTCCAGCGTGTTTGCCAAGAAACTGTCGTCGCTGTCGAGCGGAATATTGTTTTGGGCCTTTTTTTTGTTGATGAATGTGATGGATTCATTAATGGCAATCTTATGGAGCCACGTCGAGAGTTTGGCATCTCCGCGGAAGTTGTCGATGTTGGTCCATGCCTTGATGAATGTGTTTTGTAGTATGTCGCTCGCGTCATCATGGTCAAATACCATTCGGCGAATCTGCCAGTAGAGCGCTTGGGAATAGTGCTCTATCACTTTCCCAAAGGCTTCGCGGGCTTGGCCCGGGTCGTGAAGTTGCTCCACCACCAGTGCTTCGTCGTATATGTATTTGCCTGCCATAGTGCCGTGTGTTTACCTGTTGACCATTAACTACTTCGCTGAGTGGAACATCGATGATGATACGCTCAGTGTGTAGCCCTTGCACTGATATGAACCTTCCATTTTTAGGCCCTGTTCAGTGAGATTTAGAACAAAATCGGTGAGTTTATAATTATCTTGTTTGTCATCTGTTTCAAGTTCTTCGGCCCGTAAGGTGTATCCGGAAGAAGTGATTTCCACCGGTATATCGCTATAGCTCACTTCGTCCACCGGAACCATCTCTTCATGAGTGGCAAAGTTGTTGACTACCAAGTGAGCGGTCATCTTGGATGAATTGATTTCGATGGTGAAATGCTGATTATTAAAAGTTGTGCTTATGCTACTGTCATCGTTATTCACCGATTGAACAGTGGCATAGAATTGCGGTAGTGCCGATGTGGCTACAACCTTGTAGCGGTTGTCAACCTCAAAGGCGTAATATATCACGCCAATGCTCAAGTCGGCTCGCCCACGAACATTCCTTATCGTCGTTCCGTCTTCTGCACCGACGTCGCCGGCATTAAACGTGTGGCACACGAGGTTGCTGTTGTAGGTCATCTGCGTCGTCGGTGCCTCGAATGTTATTGTGCTGCCGCCAGGTAGCTTCACTTGGGCCGTGAAACCGATAGTTACGGCCGTTACGTCATAGGTGAAGTGTGTGCTCACTGATGAAAAGGTCACTTCACCGGTCTCATTGTCGATGATGTGATTATACATCGTCTCGGTAAACTTGTTGACCTTGTGTGAATTGCCTCCTTCATCGTTACCGCACGACGTCAGAGAGAGCGAGGCCGTGAAGAGCAGTAGCAATATTGCTGATTTGCAGTGTCTCATAGTGTAAATTGTTTAATCTTGGTCTTTATAATATTTCCCCGTGGCGATAGATGAATACACGGGTGTTGACCACTCGGCGCTCATCTCTCCGGTTGGTAAATAGAGGCTGGAATTGAGCTCTTTAAGCTGATATTTAGCCACAGCGTTGTTGTTCACAAACCTATCCATCCACGACAGACCGCTATAATCCCACACCGACTCGGTGGATACGCCCTTGATGGGGACAACTTCAATATCTTTCCCTTGAACCAAAAATCCGGTGCTTGTCGCGGTCACGTCAAGCCCTTGATATTTTAGCTGAGTGATACGCCCGGTGGTTTTGCTCAGCGTTATGTCGGAAATAGTCACGTCGGCAGTCATCTTGGCCGGGTCGATGGCGAATGTGTAGAGCGCGTCGGCAAATTTATAGGTGTTGCCTATGGTGTCGGTTGTAGTCAGTGTGGACGTATAGTAGATGGTGGGTTTTGTGGCGTTAACCTTATAGTCATCGCCAAAAATAAGTTCCAACTTAATCACGTCGTTGAAAATGTCGTAATAACCGCTAACAGTCAACTCGTCGCTCCCGCCCAAAGTCGAGGATGGTTTGAATGTAACCCACTGTACGTCTTGGTCGTAATCCACTTTTATGTCATGCAGGGCTACGGCTGTCTTAGCGCCGTTTATGGTGAGACTGGTACTTAAGTCAGCGGTGAGGTTGTTGCGGTCAATCACTATGTTGTAATCGCTTGTGTTTACCCCATCCACCGCGCCCGAGGCCGAGTTCACAACATGATTCATCAGTGTGCGTGTAACCACAATGTCGCGCAGTGGCTCGTTACCTCCGTTTTTGTCTCCGCCACATGAGCATAATGCCAGCAGAACAGGGATTAAAGCATATATCAGTTTTCTCATAGTTTGTTGAATTCAGCGTTTATCCAATGCAAATATAATATAATACGCACTAAATGCCAAATTTATTTCATTTTTTTAACCTCATAAGGTTTCAATATTTTCCCAATTATTGCGTATTTATAGAAGAAATTAATTACTTTTGTAACAAAACCGACGTATATGCGACAAATCCATTATAAACATGAATAAACTATCATTCTTTTTAATCGCCTTGTTGGCTGTTATGACCGCCAATGCACAGCAGAAAGGATACGTGTGCACAGGTAATAACGTGAATATTCGCACCGGTGCCGGAGTTAAATTCCCGGTAATGGACCAAGACACTGACCACAAACGTCAGTTGTCGAAAGGTGACGTGGTTTTGGATCGTGGGCAAACGAAAAATGGATTTTGCCTTGTTAATGGGCCTTTGGAGTGGGGCGGCGACGAAAGAGACGGCTGGGTGTCTCAGCGATATCTTCGCCCCGTTATTTTATGTCCAGCATGCGAGGGAACAAAATACGAAAATATTGCCAGCGAGGATATTGAGCTAGTCACCTGCCGTAGGTGTAAAGGCAAAGGCTACTAAAAAGGCCATAATAAACTAATCGCACAAGAAGCATGTGCAGTTAGCGAAAAGTTCGCTAACTTTGCACATTCAATCGCGTATTAAACAAATGACTTTTATGCTAAGATATCTCCAAGTGTTTCTTTTAATGATTGTTGGGAGTTTGCTCTGTTCCCAGCAGACTGAAGCCGTGGAGTATTGTTCCTCAGTAACCGGTAGTATTGAGTCGGCAGAAGAAAGTCAAAAGCGGCCAATCGATTTCGCCTGTTTCAAAGTTGCCGAGTCACCTTCGGCTTTTGCGGTTAATCAAAGAAACAACGTTAGAACTATCACCACACGCACATTCAGAACAACCGGTCCTAATGGAACGGCAAAATGGAGATGCTGTGGCGGCTCGTTTGTTAACAATTATAATAACCTTCTCACATCTAAGCGGTGGAAAGATGCACTACGCGTCGAGTCGGTACCTTTCTGCTTCTCTTGCCCATGCGATTACTATGTCATCGCATTGCGGCACATTATTCGTTAGCCATCTACTTGCCTCCGATTTGTAAAATATCACCCTGTGCTTGGTGCTGAGGTGACAAGTTTCTTTATGTCTAATTATCAAAGCATAGATTTTCGGATGATGCCTACATATATCGCATCTGTATCGCATCTGCGGTGAAAGAAAGGGGGCGCAAGCCTGTCGCTCGCGCCCCCTCATAATCTCTGAAGCGTTACTAACGCTTATGCTTCATGTCCTGAGCCTGATTAGAAGTGAACAAGTTTGCTCTTGCAACCATTCAGGTTGGCTTCGTTGCCGGCTTCGTTAAGGAAGTGTTTGCCCATGCAGTCAAAGGATACGGTGAAGTCGCCGGTGATGAAGTTCAGTTCACTTTCAAGGTTGGTTACCATGCGCGTTTCCATTGGAATTCTGCGGCCGTCGCTATCGTAGTAGTAGGGAACTATGTCGGTCCCTTCCATGCGGTATCCTGTGCTTGTATAAGTTACGGGCACATCGGGAATTTCGATGCAGTCGAGTGTCGGCATTGTTTGCGCAAACTTCACGTTATACATGAATATGCTACATGTGTTTTTGGCGTTGTTGAGGCTATATTCACAGAACGTTGTGGTGGGATAAACTTCGTTGGTGAGCGGGTTAAAGTAAATGTATCCTTCGTCCTCGCCCAGTGCCGATAGGTACTTTGAGCTAAAGGAGAACACTTGCGTGGTGCCACGTTGCGATACCACTTTGTAGCAAATTGTCTTAACGCCATTGAGCTGGTCCACCACACCTTGCATGTCGGTGATGGTGTATTCGCTATAAGCCACACCGTTCTCATCCACCGGTACAGCGCTGGTGACACTGAATTTGATTATGTCGCTTGTCACAGCCTTTATGGTTATGTCTTTGATTACCATAGTAATAACCGGCATGTGCTGGTTGAACGATGTGGCGACTGTCAGGTTCATCTTCTGCTTCACATTGTCCACCTCATAGGTGTATTGCCCCGATGACACAAACGGTTCGGCCGATGTGGGCGTGATAGTGATTAATTTAGAGTTGATTGTGGTTTTGCTTACCGGCTCGTCGTTCCCGCATGCCCAGAGTATGGTCATAAGTGGAAGCACCATTGCCATTAATAAAAATTTCTTCATGATTGTAAAACGTTTTTTTTATTGTTATTTATTGTTTTGATTCTCGTTTATATATTGATTCTCAATGTGGCCCCTATGGCACGACCCTTGCCTCGCTGAAGGAACTCGTGACTTATCGAGACAAAATAGAACGTGCTGTATTCTGTTCCGGTGAGGTTACGCCCCCATAGCTGCAGACTATGGCGCTCGCCGGTTAACGTCACGTTGGCGCCAAGCAACGCGTAAAATGGTTGCCGCAAAGAATTCGACTCGTTCCACCATATTTCGCCCACGCCACGCATGTTAGCGGCCACTGTAATGCTACTGAGCCATGATTTACTGATGTTGAAGCGATGGCTGGCCTCGCACCATAGTGTGTGCGAAGGTGAGTATGGGATGAAATTGCCTTTATGGTCGGCTTTGCCGTCGTTATACTCCACAAACTTGGCGTTGCAATAGCCGTAGCTGGCCGTAATCCGGGTGTTAGACTCCGGGAGTATTATCGCGCTCAGTTCCACCCCGGTGCTCCGTGTTTTACCGGCATTCGTCATCACGCGCCCTGTTGTGGTGCCGTCGGGAAACACGGTGAGCTGTCGGTCGCGGCAGTCGATATAAAACGCGTTCACATCAGCCAGTAACTTACCCTTGAATAGCGATATGTGTGCCCCCATTTCATAGTTCCATGCAATTTCGGGCTTGTAACCCACAATGTCGTCAACTTGATAGTTGGCGCCGATACCCATTTTACGCATAAGTCGTTGCTGGAGCACGTCGCTGAACATCTGAGTGTTGAATCCACCGGCCTTATAGCCTTTGCTAATTGTGGCAAACAAGTTCCATGTAGCGTCCGGCCGTGGCTGATACACTACACTGAACTTGGGCAGAATCTGGATAAAGTCCTTTTTTAGCTTACCGCTGTCGTCAATGTCGATGTCGCTATGAAAATATAGCTCTCCGGTTTCGCGTTTCCATGTGTTATATCCGGTGTGAGTCTCACTGGCATAGTTTAGTGTGGAGCGCTCATAGTCGATGCGCATACCGGCAGTGAGGATGAATTTGCCTAATGTCAGCTGCGACTCGTGATACGCGGCGATGCCCCATGTGGGACTGGTGAAGTCGCTACCGAGCAAGAAATTGCGCTCGTCCCAACTAATGGGGTATTCGGGAATGGCTTGGTTGCGGTGCCTCTCTATCAACTCGCCAATGCCTGTGTCCTTGAATGTTACCGGGGCCGACATTTTGTAGCGCCGATAAAAGCCGAACATACCGGCAAGCCACTGATATTTCGATGAATTCTTGTCGTTACTCTTAATCACCAAGTCCTGAGTCACACTGTGCTCCTTGCGCGCTTGAGTGAGGGTGAAGTAGGGGAGCGGTGTAAAATCCTGGTCCAGAGTCATGTTGTCGTTAAGATACTGGTAACTGGTGATGCTCGAGAATTTCACAGGTCCAAAGTCGTGACTCACAGTCAGTCCGTCCATTATCGAGGTGCGCCTGTAGAAGCAGGTGTCGTTATATGCGATTTCACCGGTTTGAGTGAACTTGTATGGGTATCCGCCCTGACGGCTGTATCCCACGATAAGACTATTGCTAACTAGTACATTATTCTTGGGTATCCATTCGGTTTTCACACGCCCGGAGAAACCGCGTTCCCAATCACACTTCTTGCCGTTATACTGATTTGTGAACTCGCCATTATTGCCTGTGTACTGGCCGCTTATGCCAATGCCCAAATTATCGATCGGCTTAAAATAATAGCCTACTCCGGCCTTGATGTGACCGTGTGAGCCATATTCGGCAAGTGCTCTGAAACCGCTGTAATTCAGTGGCGAGATGGTGTAGATGTTCATCAGCCCACCCATGGTGTTTCTGCCGTATAAAGTGCTTTGGGGACCACGCAGAGTTTCGGCGCGACTGATATCAATCAGGTCAAAGTCGTAGTTCTCTTTGCACATAACGGGGATATTATCGATATTGAGCCCCATTGTGGGATGGTCGATGCGTGCCCCGAGGCCGCGAACATAAATGGTCGAGGTCATTCTGCTTCCATAATCGGGGATGAAAAAATTGGGGGCAAAATCGCTTATTTGCCTCGCGGTCATAATGCCGTTGCGCTCCACTTGCTCGCGACCGACTGTGGTTATGATGGCAGCCTTGTCGGTCACGCTGTTGCTATGCTTGATACCGCTCACAGTGATTTCGTTCAGGCTGAGTGTAATAGGCTCGCTGACGCTGTCGGGATATTCTGTGGCATTAGCAAAGTTAATGCACAGTATGGTGGCTAATATGAGTGTAGTCTTATTCACGGCCGCAAAATTACTTCATTTTCGCAAACTGCACAATCACAATTTTTAGTGATTTTAAGAACGGTTAATACTACGTTGCCCACCCACGTATTTGCCACTGAGATTGATTTTAGTTCAGACCAGATGAATTTAGTTTGCATTTGATGCCCGAAAGTGGAAAAAAATTCTTAAATTTGCACTGAAAAAGTGACCAAGAGGCGTAACAGTGAAGAAGAAGGCTTTGCTATTATGCTGATGGCCATACGGTTAAGTTTGTGTTTGTGTCTGTGTGATTCAGGCGGTAAGCTTGCGTCGCATCGGCTCCAATAGATATTTAAACCTAAACTGAAATATAAAAACGATACAATATAACGGATATAGATTATGGTATTAATCGACATTCAGAGTTCTACGTTGGCAGTGACGGCACTTTTAGCCGGAATTGTCCTTGTTATAGGCGGCTTAGTGGTCGCCTTGCTCATTGGACCTAGAAGCTACACCAAAAAGAAGGGTGAGCCCTACGAGTGCGGAATCCCAACGCGCGGCGACAATATGGCGCAGTTCCACGTGGGATATTATTTGTTCGCTATCCTGTTTCTGATGTTCGACGTGGAAACTGTGTTCCTGTTCCCGTGGGCAACAATATGTAAAGAAGTGGGCGCGACAGCGCTGGCCGCGGTAGGCACGTTTCTTGTGATTTTGGTATTAGGTCTTGCATATGCATGGAAGAAAGGAGCTTTGAGATGGAAGTGAAAAATCCCAAGATTAAGAGCATGAAGCATGAGGACTTCAAGAACAACGACTATATAGAACGTCTTGTGGCCGACCTTAATGCTTCCGGAACTAACGTGGTAGTGGGCAAACTGGATCAACTTATTAACTGGGGTAGAGCCAACTCATTGTGGCCATTCTGCTTCGGAACCAGTTGTTGTGCTATTGAGTTTATGTGCCTCGGTGCGGCGCGATACGATATGGCTCGCTTTGGATTTGAGGTGGCGAGAAATTCACCCCGACAAGCCGATTATATTATGTGTCAAGGTACTATAACTCATCGCATGGCTCCGGCTCTGATTCGCCTCTATGAGCAGATGGCAGAGCCCAAATACGTGATCGCGTGTGGCGCTTGCACAGTGAGTGGCGGTCCGTTTAAGAAGAGCTATTGTGTGGTTAAAGGCGTGGACGAAATAATTCCGGTTGACGTGTATTTGCCAGGGTGTCCGCCACGTCCCGAAGCCATGTTCTATGCTCTGCTTCAACTTCAGCGCAAGATAAAATTGCAGAAGTTCTTCGGTGGCGATAACCGCAAAGAAAGCCGACAGAAATTCTTTGAGCAGCAGGCTAAAAAGCAGAAAGAAACTCCAAATGCTCAGACTCCGAACATCGCTGAGGACGCGCAAGCTATGCCGGGCAAGGAAGACTGATGCTCCGACTATTAACTGAACTATTAATCACTTTAGAAATATTTATATTCACTCAGATATGGCTAATATTCAAGAACAAATCAGCAAAATATGTCGGTCGGCTCAGTTCGATGAGTCGGGTGAATTTCTGCTGGTGACGGTTCCCGATGAGAATTGGCACGCTACTGCGAGGGCCCTGAAAGAAGACTTGGGATTCGACTACCTTACCGCGCTTGTGGGTGTTGACTGGAAGGACTCGATGGGATGTGTCTATTATTTAACCAATTCCCAAACGCAGGAAATAATTCACGTGAAAGTGACCACCGCCAATCGCGAAAAACCACTGCTGCATTCGGTTAGTGATGTGTGGGCCGTGGCGAACTATCAGGAGCGTGAAGTTTATGACTTCTTCGGAATCACATTTATCAATCATCCCGATATGCGGCGTTTCTTCCTGCGTAATGATTGGGTGGGTTACCCATTGCGCAAGGACTATGATGCCGACCCTAATCTGAATCCTGTCCCACACGATGATGAGCAGAACGAAGACGAGACCTTCAGTCTTGTGGAATCGGAGAATGGTGAACTTAAGAGAGTGGATAAGAAGGTATTTGCCGATGATGAGTACGTAATCAACGTAGGCCCTCAACACCCATCCACACACGGCGTGATGCGCTATCGTGCTTCGCTCGAAGGCGAAGTGGTAAAGAAAGTGGATGTGGTGAGTGGATACATACACCGAGGTATTGAGAAGTTGTGCGAAGGCCTTATGTATCCGCAGACATTGCTCTATACTGAGCGAATGGACTACATGTCGGCCTTTATGAATCGCCATGCCCTGTGTCTGTGTATTGAAAAGGCTCTTGGCATAGAGGTGCCGCACCGGGCAGAGTTGATAAGAATGATGATGGACGAACTGATGCGAATATCTTCGCACCTGCTGTCGTATGGTTGCTTGACGATGGACCAGGGGGCAACCACGGCATTCTTCTATGGCTTCCGTGAGCGTGAGTTGATTTACGATATATTCGACCGCACGTGTGGCGCCAGAATGTCGATGAGCTACGACACCATTGGCGGTGTGGTGGCTGATGTGCATCCCGATTTCGTGAAGGATGTGCGTAACCTGTGTGATGTGGTGGAGGATAAATTGAAAGAGTATCACAAGTTGTTTACCGGCAACGTGATAGCTGTGAACCGCATGAAGGGCGTGGGCTTGCTTAGCAAGGAAGACGCAATAAACTATGCGGTTACAGGGCCCACCGGACGTGCCTCAGGCGTGCACTGCGACGTTCGCAAGACACATCCTTATTCTCTCTACGACGAGGTGGAATTCGATGAGATTATCCTTAACGGTGGCGACAGTATGGACCGCTATATGGTGAGGATGAAAGAGATAGAGCAGAGCATCAAGATTCTGCGCCAGTGTTGTGACATGATGGACAAGGAAGAAGGCAATGAATACTGCGCTACTGTGCCTAAAATGATTAAGCTGCCGGCAGGCCACTGGTATCAGCAGGTGGAGGCCAGCCGTGGAGCATTCGGCGTGTATCTGGAAAGCGATGGTGACCCCAAACCGTTCCAGAAGCCATATCGAATGCACTTCCAGAGCCCGTGTTTCAATCTTGTGGGTATAGTGGACCTGACTTGCAAGGACAATCTGATTGCCGACCTGATAACCATTACGGCGTCGATCGACTATGTAATTCCCGATATTGACAGATAATAAGAATCAGAAAATAAAGATAGAGTTAAGATATGTTTGACTTCAGTGTAGTTACTAAATGGATTGATAACCTGTTTAACCGGGTGATGCCTGAGTGGTTATCGGTAACCATTGAATGTGTCCTGGTGGCGGCAGCGCTACTGGTGGCATATCTGGTGCTTGCAATGGTTTATATCATGTATGAGCGTTGGGTATGCGCGTGGATACAGTGCCGCAGAGGGCCACTGCGAGTGGGACCTTGGGGCTCGTTGCAGATATTTGCCGATGTGCTGAAGATGCTCATCAAGGAAATCGTGCGATTGTGGAACACAGACAAATTCCTGTTCTGGCTGGCACCTTTCTTTGTAGTAGTGGCTTCTGTGATAACATTCGCGTGCTTGCCGTGGGGCAAGGGAATGCAAGTGATAGACTTCAACATAGGAGTCTTCTTCATCACAGCCATTTCGTCGCTTGGCGTGCTTGGCATATTGCTTGCCGGTTGGTCGAGTAATAGCAAGTACACGCTGATAGGGGCCATGCGTAGTGGTGCTCAGATGGTGAGTTACGAGCTGTCGGTGGGCATTTCCATCCTCACTATTGTGTGCTTGGCAGGAACAATGTCGATAACGGGTATAGTGGAGGCTCAGGAAAACGGGTGGTTTATATTCACCGGTCATATACCTGCGATTATAGCGTTCGTGATTTATATGATAGCTGCTAATGCCGAGACAAACCGAGGCCCGTTCGACTTGCCTGAGGCAGAACATGAGCTTACTGCCGGTTATCATTCAGAGTATTCAGGACTGCATTTCGGCTACTTCTACTTGGCTGAGTATCTTAACCTATTTATTGTTTCGGGAATTGCTTCGTTGCTATTCCTGGGTGGATGGATGCCATTGCACATATCCGGTTGGGACTCATTTAATGCAGTGATGGACTTTATTCCGCCCACACTGTGGTTCTTGGGTAAGGCATTGTTTATGTCGTTCGTGTTTATATGGGCAAGGTGGTCGTTCCCGCGTGTGCGTATCGACCAGTTGCTTGCCCTGGAGTGGCGTTATCTGATGCCGATAGGCCTGTTCAACTTGGTGCTGATGGCTGTAATAGTGAGCTTTGGTTGGCATTTTTAATTAAATGAAATAAAAATAATTAATGAAAATATAGTTCTTGCGTTATGGCAGAAAGTTTTGGAAAAATAACACAGGTTATAGGTCCTGTAGTGGACATCGCATTTGAAGGCGATGGCGTGGCTCGCCCGCCCATCTACACCGCATTGTCAGTGCCGCGTCAGGGTACATCCGACCTGATACTGGAAGTGGAGCAGCACGTGGGTGAGAATACCGTGCGCTGTGTGGCTATGGATAGTACCGACGGATTGCAACGGGGCACTAAAGTGAAGAATCTGGGACGTCCCATTTCTGTTCCCACGGGCGAGCAAGTTAAAGGCCGCCTGCTGAATGTGATAGGCGAGCCTATCGACCACTTGACTCCGCTCAAGGGTGGTGATAAGCGTGCGATTCATCAGCCGGCTCCAGCTTTTGCCGACCTATCGATTACAAGCGAAATACTTTACACCGGTATTAAGGTGATAGACTTGATTGAGCCTTTCTCGAAAGGTGGTAAGATAGGTCTGTTTGGTGGCGCCGGTGTAGGAAAGACTGTGCTTATCATGGAGCTTATTCACAACATAGCGCATGGTCATAACGGATTCTCGGTGTTTACCGGAGTAGGAGAGCGCACACGCGAGGGTAACGACTTGCTTCGCGAAATGATAGAAAGTGGCGTTATCAAGTATGGCGACAAGTTCAAGGAAGGAATGGCCAAGGGCGAGTGGCGTCTGGAAGACGTGGATATGGCTGAGGTGGAAAATTCCCAAGCCACCCTTGTGTTCGGACAGATGAACGAACCACCGGGTGCGCGTTTGCGTGTGGCCCTGTCGGGACTGACGGTTGCCGAGCAATTCCGCGATCAGAATGGTGGCGGAAAAGACATCCTCTTGTTCATGGATAACATTTTCCGTTTCACTCAGGCTGGTAGCGAGGTGTCGGCATTGCTCGGTCGTATGCCTTCGGCTGTGGGTTACCAGCCCACGCTTGCCAGTGAGATGGGAAAACTGCAAGAGCGCATCACTTCTACCAAGAGCGGCAGTATCACGTCGGTTCAGGCTGTGTATGTGCCTGCCGATGACTTAACCGACCCTGCTCCAGCCACTACGTTCAACTTCCTGGATGCTACCTGCGTTCTTAGCCGAAAGATTGCCGAGTTGGGAATTTATCCGGCTGTGGACCCACTTGCTTCCACGTCACGCATTATGGACCCGCATGTCGTGGGTGAGGAGCACTACGACGTGGCTCAGCGTGTGATACACTTATTGCAGAAGTATAATGAATTGCAAGATATTATAGCTATCCTCGGTGTGGATGAGCTGAGCGATGAAGATAAGCTGGTGGTGTCGCGTGCGCGCCGTGCGCAACGCTTCTTGTCGCAGCCGTTCTTTGTGGCCGAGCAGTTTACCGGCGTACCGGGTGTTATGGTGCCTCTTAACGAGACCATACGAGGCTTCAAGATGATTCTTGACGGCGAGGTGGATCAATATCCAGAGCAGGCATTCCTCAATGTAGGTACCATTGATGAGGCTATCGCTAAGGGTAAAAAACTACTTGCGCAGGTTGAGGGCTAATTAAGTGATTGAGAAAACCTAAAGATTATTTTTCACGATGACACTAAGAATAATATCGGCAGAAATGATTGAGTTTGAAGGCGAAGTGGATATGGTGACTTTGCCCGGAGCTTTGGGGTCGTTTCAAGTGCTGAAAAATCATGCGGCGCTAATAGCCGCCTTAAAGCAAGGGACATTGTCGTATGTGCAGGGTGCGGAAGCGTCGTCGCGTGAGATACTTGGCGGAGTGGCCGATATAAAGGATAACGTGATCTCGGTTTGTATATATTAACTAAGGGCAATGAAAAAGGTACTGAACATAACCATCGTAATTGCGATTCTGGCTCTGATGGCGTGGGGCTATGCCGGTGCGGCGCATCATAGTGCGCACGCCTCGCAGAAAGGGCTGGACCCCAAGGAGATAATTTTCTCCCACCTGGGCGATGCCTACGGCTGGGAGGTGCCATTCTCCCATAGCGTGCGAATCCCATTGCCCATTATAGTGATAGGCAGTGATGGCCTAAATGTGTTTATGTCGAACCGGGTAACCGGTGGTGATACATATAATGGCTATAAGATTGCCACTGATGGGGATTACAAGGACAAGGTGGTGCAAGTGGTGAATGGTCAGCAAGTTCGCCCGTGGGATTTCTCCATAACCAAGAATGCCGCCGGCATAATGATAGCCGCACTGGTGGTAATAGCACTTGCTATGTGGATAAGAAAATGGTATAAAAAGAATGGCATGAAGGCCCCACGAGGCGGTGCAGGACTGCTGGAACTGGTGGTGGAGTTTGTGTATTTCGATACTATACGCCCCATAATGGGCAAGGATGCGCCTAAGTATGGGCCATATCTGCTCACGGCCTTCTTCTTTATCCTAACGATGAACTTACTGGGGCTTGTGGTGATTTTCCCCGGTGGAGCTAACTTGACGGGTAATTTGGCTGTGACCATGGTTCTCGCATTATGCACGTTTGCCATTACTAACCTGACCGGAACCAAGCATTACTGGAAAGAAATCTTGTGGCCCGATGTGCCCATTGCGCTCAAGTGTCCGGTGCCGATGATGCCGCTGATTGAGTTCTTGGGTATATTCACAAAGCCACTGGCCCTGATGGTCCGTCTGTTTGCGAATATGCTTGGTGGCCATATGGTGGTGATAGTGCTTATATTGCTCACGTTCATATTCACCAATATGTATGGGGTGGGCGTGGGCGCTGCCACATCGGTAGTGAGTGTGGCTTTGGCACTGTTTATGCTGGTGCTCGACACGCTTATCAGTTTCATCCAGGCTTATGTGTTCACATTACTATCCACTATATTCATCTCTATGGCTCATGTCCATGAAGAAGAACCAAAATTGGAAAAGAAATAAATTAAAAATTAATAAGTAACAATTAAAAGATTAAAACTATGTTAGGAATGATTTTAGCGCAAGCAGCCGCAGGAGCAGGCATTGCAAAGTTAGGAGCTTGTATTGGTGCAGGTATCGCAGCTATCGCAGCCGGTATCGGTATTGGTAAGATTGGTGGTTCGGCTATGGAGTCGATTGCTCGGCAGCCCGAGTCCACAGGAGACATCCGCAGTAACATGATTGTGATTGCAGCGCTTATCGAAGGTGTGTCACTGATTGCCCTTATCGTGTGCTTGCTAGCGTTGTTTGTGAACTAAAAAACCGATTTTTCTGCTGTAACCACGATTATATTTAGCTAAAATAGAAATAATCAATGGAACTATTTAAACCTGAATTTGGCTTGGTGTTTTGGATGTTTGTGGCATTCTTGTGTCTGTATTTCATCCTTGCCAAGTATGCATGGCCATTTATCATTAAGAGCATGGAAGAACGTGCCGATATGATAGATAAAGGCGTGGCCTACGCTCAGCAAGCCAAGTCGCAGTTAGACAATGCCAAGGCTGAGGCCGATAAGATTATTGCCGAAGCCCGTGCCGACCAAGCCGACAAGTTGCGCGAGGCCGAGGCGATGAAAACTCAGCTAATTGAGAACGCCCGAGCTGAAGCAATTGTAGAGGCAAAGAAGGTGACCGACGCAGCGCAGGTTTCAATAGAGCAGATGCGAAAGGAATCGGAAAAGCAGTTGAAGCAAGAAGTGAGCGAAATTGCGCTGAATATAGCCGAGAAGGTGATAAGGACCAAGATGGCCAGCGACGCCGCTCAACAAGAACTTGTGGCCAAACTGCTTCAGGAGGTTGAAACTAATAATTGACGCGAGTTATGAATGACGGACTAATACCGGGACGCTACGCAAAGGCACTCTATAAGGTGGCATGTGCAAATGGTGACGCGGAAATGATCTATGATCAGTTGAAGCGGCTGAATTTGTCGTATGCCACAGTAGAAGAGCTGACGAAGGTGGTGAGAAACCCATACATCCCTGCGCGCAAGCGGTCGGATGTGTTAATTGCCGCCACTGGAGCGAAAATGGGAAGTTCATTGCACGATTTCATAAATCTCGTTATTGAGAACAACCGAACGGACTACCTTCACAACATTGCACTCGCTTATTTGAAATTGTATCGACAAGAGCACAATATTGCAAAGGTCGAGATTGAAACTGCTTCGCGGTTACCTCAAGAGAAAATAGATAGTATTATCGAAGTGGTGAAGAAAGAACTGGGCAACGTTACTCTGGAAATATCGCACGAGGTTAATGAAAACCTGATAGGCGGTTTCTGTGTACGCGTGGATTCGATATTGCTCGACGCTTCGGTAAGGAATGAGTTACAAAAATTGCGTTTAAAACTCCTAAGCTAATTAAGAAGTTAGATGATAAACCCAAGTGAAATATCAGAAATTATAGCTCAGCAACTTGGCAAAGCTAAGGAATCGATTCGATTCGAAGAGTCGGGCAAAGTGCTTGAGGTTGGCGACGGTGTGGCCCATGTTTATGGTTTGGACCATGTAGAAGCCAACGAACTGGTGCGTTTTGAAAACGGCGTTACCGGAGTTGCCATGAACCTTGAAGAGAACGACGTGGGTGTGATCCTGCTCAATGAGGTGGACTCGATATCGGAGAACATGCTGGTGGAACGCACACGTGAAATCGCCTCTATTGAGGTGGGTGAGGGCTTGCTGGGACGTGTTGTGAACGTGCTGGCCGAACCTATCGACGGCAATGGCCCGATTGAGGGCAAGCGTATCAGGCTGCCACTTGAGCGAAAGGCCCCGGGCGTTATCTTCCGTCAGCCGGTGAATCAGCCGCTTCAGACAGGTCTTAAAGCCATCGACTCGATGATTCCCATCGGCCGTGGACAGCGTGAGCTTATTATTGGCGACCGTCAGATTGGAAAAACCGCCATCGCCGTAGATACGATAATAAATCAGAAAGCTAATTACGAGGCCGGTAAACCGGTGTACTGCATATATGTAGCTATCGGTCAGAAAGCGTCAACAGTGGCAGGCCTTGTGAACAAACTTAGAGAAAGCGGTGCGTTGCCCTATACTATTGTGGTTGCAGCCAACGCCGCCGACTCGGCATCGATGCGCTATTATGCGCCGTTTGCCGGTGCCGCGATAGGCGAGTATTTCCGTGACACCGGTCGTGATGCACTGGTAATCTACGACGACCTTTCAAAACACGCTGTGGCTTATCGTGAGATATCGCTTATTCTTAAGCGCCCGTCGGGACGCGAGGCATATCCAGGCGATATCTTCTACCTGCACAGCCGCTTGCTGGAACGCGCAGCCAAGATCAACGATAACCAAGCTGTGGCGAGTGTGATGAACGACCTGCCGGAGGTGCTGAAACCCATGGTGAAAGGTGGCGGTTCTCTTACCGCACTGCCCATTATCGAGACTCAAGCAGGCGATGTGTCGGCATATATACCAACGAATGTGATTTCGATTACCGACGGTCAGATCTATTTGGAAACTTCGTTGTTCAATAACGGAATTCGTCCGGCCGTTAACGTGGGTATATCGGTGTCGCGTGTAGGTGGCAATGCTCAGATTAAGAGTATGAAGAAGGTGGCCGGAACACTGAAGATTGCTCAGGCTCAGTACCGCGAGCTTGCTGCGTTCACGAAGTTTGGTGGCGACATCGATGCCGTGACAGCCCGAACAATAGATACCGGTCGCAAGAACGAGCGACTGCTTGTGCAGCCACAATACGAACCTATGGCTGTGGAAGAGCAGGTGGCCGTAATCTACTGCGGCGTTAACGGACTGTTGCAAAAGGTGCCGCTGGAAAAGGTCGCCGAATTTGAGAAACTGTTCCTTCATTATCTCCATGGCAAGCATCAGAAGGATGTTCTGGATGTTTTGCGCGCCGGAAAAATCGACGACGATGTGACCGCGAAGTTGCGTGCCGCCGCGGAGGAGATTGCCAACAAGTATGAACAAAAGTGATAGTGGTAGATCATAATTTTGTATGTCAACACTGCGAGAACTAAAAAGTAGAATAGGCTCCGTTTCTTCTATCGGGAAGACTACAAGCGCCATGAAGATGATTTCATCTGCCAAAATGCGTAAGGCTACGTGGCAGTTGCAGCGTTTGTCGCCCTATAGGAAAATTGTGCGGTGCTTGGGCATTTGCTCGCGACGGAAGCCGAATTCTCATCTTCGCTTATTGAGCAACGCGAGGTGAAGAGAGTGGCGCTTGTGGCTTTCGGTTCTGACGACGGCTTGTGCGGGGCGTTCAATCTGAATATCTTTAAGCAAGTTCTATCTTACATCAACAATATCCGTCAGCACGAAAAGGATATTGAGGAAGTGACAATTATTCCTGTGGGTAAGAAGCTTAAGAAAGCCGCTAACAAATTGTGTGTTGATGGCGTAAACGTGCTGAATCTCGGTTACATCCACACGCGTAGTAGTCAAGAAGATGTGCAGCGGCTCACGCAAGAATTGAAGGATGGCTTCCTTAGAGGCGACTTCGACCGAGTGGACGTGGCTTATATGCACTTTAAATCCACTAGCAGACAGACGTTTGCGATAGAGCAACTGCTGCCGGTAGAATATTCTAAACTGCTCGAAGCGGCCGATGCTTCGTCGGCAACCGCCCCGTGTCTGTTTGAACCCGATGCGACTACAATATTCAATTCGGTGTTGCCGCTACACGTGCGTTCGGTGGTGCAAGAAGTGTTCACCGAGAGCATAGCGAGTGAACAAGCTGCTCGTGTGATGGCTATGCAGACCGCAAGCGATAACGCTAAGGAACTGCTGGATGCGCTTAACTTGGAATATAACAAGTTGAGACAGCAAGGCATTACCACCGAGCTACTGGATATACTGGGCGGACAAGTGGAGCGATGACAAAGGATAATATGAATTAAAACAAGTAGATATAAAGAATACTTATGAGCATCAAGGAGTATTTTAAATCTTTATTTAAGGGTATTTATAGCCTGATTCAGGGCATGGAGGTGACCGGAAAAGAACTATTCACTCCCAAGGTTACTGAGCAGTATCCGGAAAACAGAGAGGAACTGCTGGGCGGTAAAATACCCGAGAGATTCAGGGCTACACTTGAGTTTATCTATGACGAAGAAGGATATCACAAGTGCATCGCTTGCAAGACCTGTGAGCGCAACTGCCCTAACGGGACAATCCAGATTATTACCCGAATGGTGGATCTTCCGAATGGCAAAAAGAAGATGAAGCTGGACAAGTATATGTATGATCTGGGAAGTTGCACGTTCTGTGACTTGTGTGTTACCACCTGTCCCACCAATGCCATCCGTTTCAGCAATGACTTTGAACAAGCTGTGTTTGAGCGTAGCGCGCTGGTGAAACAACTCAACTACTTGCCCGAGAAGGAGAAACCCGCTCCTGCCGCAAAACCTGTTGCACCTGCCGCGAAGCCGGCTCAGCCTGTAACGGATGCCGCGACAATGACGCAGGAGAAGAGTGATGAGCCAAAACAGGCGGGTGGACCTGCTCAGGCAGGAGAAACCGTAAAGCCCACCGATATCCAAGAATCAAATAAAGAAAAAGAATAACACAGAGAGACGATATGGAAAGTTTAGGTAATATTATACTATACTTCGTGGCAGCATTGTCGATTATGGTGTTTTCCGTGCTCACGGTAACCACAAAGAAAATTCTGCGTTCGGCCACATACCTGATGTTTGTGCTACTGGCCACGGCCGTGATATACTTCCAGATGAATTATGAGTTTCTGGGTGCTGTGCAGATAGCAGTGTATGCCGGAGGAATTGTGGTGCTGTTTGTGTTTGCTATAATGCTGACTCATAAGCCAGGGAAAGACGCCGAGCCACTCACGATGCACAAGAAGTGGCTTGGTCTGGCCGCGTCGCTATTGGGTGTGGCTGTCTGCGGATACGCGCTCTTTAGCTACGCTAAATTCTGTGGAGCCAAAATAACTGCTGTCAGCACTATGGATATGAGTGAACTGGGGCATACGCTTCTGAGTACCGAAAAACTGGGCTATTTGTTGCCGTTCGAGGCGATTAGCGTGCTGTTGCTCGCTTGTATCATAGGCGGAGTGGTGATAGCAAGAAAACGATAAACTACAAGGAGGAGTTACGACAATGGATATAACTTTGCTAATGTATTTAGTGCCCAGCCTGGTGATGTTTGGCTGTGGAGTGTTCGGATTCATAACACGTAAGAATATGATTGCAATTCTGATATCACTGGAATTAATGCTCAATTCGGTAGATATCAATTTTGTGGTATTCAATAGATTCTTGTATCCCGAGCAAACGGAGGGAATGTTCTTTACGCTATTCGCGATTGCGATAGCAGCCGCAGAGACTGCAGTGGCTATTGCACTGATAATTAACGTTTACCGAGTGGTGAAGAACGTGGATATTAACCAACTTACAAAACTGAAATTTTAATTAATTATGCCATTAAGTTATACGATATTAGTTATAGCCATTCCGCTGCTGATGTTCCTGTTTTTGGGACTGGCCGGCGTGAAGATGGGTAAGAAACTTACCGGCGTGCTTGGCGTGTGCGCGATGGGAGTCACCACTGTGATAGCATATGCCGTGGCCCTGACATATTTCTTCGGTACCGGAGATGGTCAGATTGTGGACGGTGTGCGACAGCAACTTGTTCTTAACGACTGGACATGGCTAAAATTCAGTGAGAATCTTGTGGTTAAGCTGGGCGTTCTTCTCGACCCCATCTCGGCTATGATGCTCATAGTAATCACCACGGTGTCGTTTATGGTTCACCTCTATAGTTTGGGTTATATGAGCGACCATCACGGTAAACCTGAGAAGGGATTTCAGCGTTATTATGCTTTTCTGGCCCTGTTTACATTCTCAATGCTGGGCCTGGTGGTATCAACGAATATCTTCCAGATGTTCATCTTCTTTGAGATGGTGGGAGTGTCGTCGTATTTGCTGATAGGATTCTATTACACATCGCCGGCCGCTGTTCATGCATCGAAGAAAGCGTTTATTGTGACCCGATTGGCCGACTTGTTCTTCTTGATAGGAATCATGGTGCTGTCGTTCTACACCAGCACGTTCGATTTCAAGGCCTTGATGGCTAATCCCACCAATGCCCTCGCAAGTGCCCAAGGGGCTACCTTTATGGGGTGCTCTGTGATGGCTTGGGCCCTTACATGCATATTCATAGGCGGGGCCGGTAAGAGTGCGATGTATCCGTTGCACATATGGTTACCCGATGCAATGGAAGGCCCCACACCCGTGTCTGCCCTTATCCATGCAGCCACGATGGTTGTGGCCGGAGTTTATCTGATTGCTCGCATGTTCCCGCTTTACGTGCTGGAGCAGGGCGCAATGGACATAATCTGTGTGGTGGGCGCATTCACGGCTTTCTATGCGGCCGCGATAGCTTGCGTGCAAAGCGACATTAAGCGTGCTCTGGCGTTCTCCACTATATCTCAGATTGCATTCATGATGACTTCGCTGGCCGTAAGCACTGCCGACGGAGCATTGATAGAAATACACGAAGGTTATGGGCTGGGTTACATGGCTTCGATGTTCCACCTGTTCACGCACGCTATGTTCAAGGCATTACTGTTCTTGTGCGCAGGTGCTATTATTCATGCCGTTCACAGTAATGAGAACAGCGACATGCACGGGTTGCACAAGTTTATGCCTATCACAAGCATAGCGTTCCTTATCGGCTGCCTTGCAATAGCCGGAATACCGCCATTCGCCGGGTTCTGGAGCAAGGATGAGATATTGGTGGCGTGCTACGCCAAGGGTATGGGCTGGGGCCTGTGGATGAGTATGGTGGCCGGATTAACGGCGTTCTATATGTTTAGAATCTACTTCCTCATTTTCTTCTGGAAGAAGCATGAGATTCACACTGAGCACGCTCCTGCCGACCAGCCGTGGACTATGACGTTGCCGCTGATAATCTTGGCCGCAATCTCAATCGTTGCCGGATTTGTGCCGGCTGGAGAACTGGTTACATGGGATGGCGCGCACTTGCATACGCAACTCAACTGGAGCGTGGCCGGAGCCAGTGTGCTGATAGCTCTTGTTGGCATTGGTCTGGCGTTCAAGCTCTATTACAAGGAGAATGAGTTGCCCGAGAAGATGAAGAATGCTCTGCCCAATCTGTGGGAGGCGGCATATCGCCGATTCTACATGGACGAGTTGTATCAGTTCATAACTCACAAGGTTATATTCCAGAATATAAGCAAACCCATAGCTTGGTTCGACAGGCACATCATCGACGGAACGATGAATCTGCTTGGCGATGTTACAAATTCGGCGTCGTATGCGATTCGCCGTCTGCAGTCGGGTAGCATTCAGGGCTATGTGTTTGTGTATCTGGTAGGCGCATTGCTGATAGCCGCAGTGACAATGATATGCGTGATGATTTAAAAACTATAACGATATAAAACAGTAAAAGATGATGATATTCAGCAACATATTAATTTATTTCGTTATTGTACCCTTGCTGACGCTCGGAGGATTGGCGCTATGTAGCAACAAGGGGGTGAAAGCGGTGCGTGCAGTGGCCGTAACCGGGGCCTCGGTGCTGGTGATGCTTGCCATATATCTTGTGGCGTATTTCCTGCAAGCGCGCGCAGCCGGTGATACCAGTGAGATGCTTCTGCAAAGCAAAGTGACGTGGTATGCTCCGCTCAACATAGAGTTGGCGCTTGGCATTGATGGTGTGAGTGTGGTAATGATTCTGCTCTCGGCATTCATTGTGTTTGCCGGAGTTTTCGCTTCATGGAAAATGGACCCGCTGCCCAAGCAGTTCTTCTTGTGGTTCTTCTTGCTATCCACAGGAGTATTCGGCTTCTTTATCTCCATTGACCTGTTCACGATGTTTATGTTCTATGAGGTGGCATTGATTCCGATGTATCTGCTTATAGGCGTGTGGGGTAGTGGCGACAAGAACTACTCGGCTATGAAGCTGACGCTGATGCTGATGGGTGGTTCTGCTCTGCTGATGCTGGGTATAATAGGAATATATTTCCACTCGTCACCTGAGGGTCAGCCGCTTACGATGAATATCCTGGAAATTGCCCAGAACAATGCAATTCCGCACGAGTGGCAGTATTATCTGTTCCCGCTGACGTTTGTGGGTTTTGGAATACTGGGTGCTATGTTCCCGTTCCACACATGGTCGCCCGATGGTCATGCTTCGGCTCCTACGGCTGTGTCGATGCTTCATGCCGGAGTGCTAATGAAGCTTGGAGGCTACGGATGTTTCCGCATTGCCATATACCTGATGCCGTTTGCGGCAACCGAAATAGGGTGGATATTCCTCACTTTGACTGGTATCAGCATCGTTTATGGCGCGTTCAGCGCATGCGTGCAAACCGATCTGAAGTATATCAACGCCTATTCATCGGTGAGCCATTGCGGTATGGTTCTGTTTGCAATACTTATGTTTAACCAGACTGCTATGACAGGAGCGGTGTTGCAGATGCTGTCGCACGGACTGATGACTGCACTGTTCTTTGCTCTGATAGGTATGATTTACGGTCGCACTCACACACGCGATATTCGCGAGATGGGTGGACTTATGCAGATAATGCCGTATCTGGGTGTGGGCTATGTGATTGCCGGACTGGCATCGCTGGGATTGCCAGGGCTGAGCGGATTTGCCGCCGAAATGACAATATTCTTCGGCTCGTTTGAGCATACCGACACATTCCGCAGGGTGCTCACTATAGTAGCCACGACATCAATAGTGATAACGGCAGTGTATATCCTGCGTGTAGTGGGCAAGTTGCTCTTTGGTGCGGTGCAGAACGAGCATCACAAGGAACTGACCGATGCTGTGTGGTTCGAGCGGTTGTCAACTGTGACGCTGATACTGGGTGTTGCCGCGATAGGATGTTTCCCCAATTTCTTCGCCGAGATAATACGCTACAGTTTCGACCCTGTGGTGGAAGCACTTAAGGCAGTGGGAATGTAAAAAGAAGTTTGAATCGAATTAAAACAAAAGATATACGATGGATTATTCGCAATTTTTACTGATGCCGCAGGAAATGGGCTTATTGCTCGTGTTCTTGCTTGTGTTCCTATATGACACTTTTCTGCCCCAAAAGATGCAGAAGGCGTTGCCGGTGTTCACCGCCACAGTATTCGCAATATACACGGCACTGAGCTTTATCCCGGTTGCTGCTGGAGAGGCTTTCGGAGGCATGTTTGTTCAGGACCCGAGTACATGGGTGATGAAAGGGATTCTGAATATAGGCACACTGCTGGTGCTACTGCAGGCGATAGAGTGGACTAACAGCGACTTTGTGAGCGTGAGGCGCGGTGAATTCTATGAGCTGATATTGCTGACGCTGTTTGGCATGTTCCTGATGATTTCCGGACGTCACTTCTTGCTTTTCGTGATAGGCCTTGAGACGGCATCGCTTCCGCTGGCTGCGCTGGCTGCGTTTGAGAAGAATCATTACGAGTCGCATGAGGCTGCTGCAAAATACGTGTTCACCGCGGTGTTCTCGTCGGCAGTACTGCTACTTGGCATATCGTTTGTATATGGCTTGACCGGAACACTTTACTTTGGCGACATAGCATATTATTTGGTAGGAGAGAAGTCGGCACTGCTGATAGCGGCCGTGGCCTTTGTTATAGCCGGAGTGGGCTTTAAGTTGTCGCTTGTTCCGTTCCACTTGTGGACAGCCGACGTTTATCGGGGAGCCCCCACCGCAGTGACGAGCTACCTGTCGGTAATATCGAAAGGTGCTGCCGCATTCGCATTCCTTGTGATACTGGTTCAAGTGTTTGGCGCAGTATATACGTCGGTGTGGGAGTGGATGCTCTACGTTGTAATAGCGATAACGATAACTGTGGGTAACCTGTTTGCGATACGTCAGCGTAATCTGAAGCGATTCCTTGCGTTCTCATCGATTTCACAAGCCGGCTATATAATGCTTGGAATTATCGGAGCCAATACGATGGGTATGACGGCCATGATGTTCTATGTGCTGGTGTATATCTTCTCGAATTTGGCCGCCTTCGGCGTGATAGCCGCAATAGAGCGTAAGACGGGAAAGGTAACTACCGACGACTATAACGGCTTGTTTAAGACCAACCCGTGGCTATCGTTCACTATGATGCTGGCCATGTTCTCGCTTGGAGGAATACCACCATTCGCGGGATTCTTCAGCAAATTCTTTATATTTGTGGGAGCCGCTCATCAAGGCAGTGTGGCGATATACGTGCTTGTGTTCATAGCGTTGATTAACACCATTATCTCACTCTACTACTATCTGCTGGTGGTGAAGGCGATGTTTATCCGTCAAGACGAATGTGCGATACCGGCGTTTAAGTCGGCATGGAGCGAGCGTGTGGGCATGGCGCTGTGTGTACTCGGAATAATGTTTATAGGTTTGCTGAGTTGCATTTACACAGGTCTGTCGCAGATTTCTGAGGGAGTGCAAACTTTGTTTGCGACCTTGAGTTAATAAAGAATACCATTAACCCTTAAATAAGTTTATGATGAGGAGAAAGCGCACAAACCCTTTCTCCTCATTGTAGTTTAAGTGGCGATGGAAAAGTTGTAATAGCGATAAAGAAGAAAAGATGTTTTATGGGAATAAGAATTAAAATGCTTGTGCTGCTGAGTGTTATGTGCCTGGTGGCGGAGGCGCAAACAGTGGAAGTGATAAGCGATACTTGTCCTCTCGACAGTATTTATGGTCCGGCATATTATCCGCAGTTGAACAGGACATGTGATAAACTGCTGTTCTCTCCCACAGAGGCTACAATTCTGAAATTGCTCGACCTAAAGACAGGTGTTGTGGCTACAGTTGCCGATGATGGGCTACCCGGATTTGACGGGCGCTTCGGCAATGACGGGAATGTGTATTACGTAACGGCGAAAAGGCGGCAAAATAATCTTATTTTCCGTGCCGGTTATCGCTACAACGTTGAGAACGGAGCCACTGAGCAAGTTCTGGCGCCCCAGCATGGACAGGTGCTGGCTGTAGCGGCCGGTAAAAGTGCGGTTGTGGTGGGCGAACGCGAAAGTTACAACTTTAAGCGTGGAACTTTCGCATTTACCCGAGGCGCATTTCTGTATGTGGTAAAAAATGGGAACGTGAAGAAACTGCAACCGGTAAAAGGCAGTGTGGGTTACCTGTGGGCATCAGTGTCGCCCTGTGGCGATAAAGTGGTGTTTAAAGCAGTGGGCAAAGGTATGTATGTAGTGGACCTAAACGGCAAGATATTATCTGAAATGGGCTATTACATGATGCCGTCGTGGTATGATAATGATTATCTGGTGGCTATGAACGGAACCGATGGCGTGCAGAAACGACTGGGGCAACAAATTTATCTTGTTAAGGCAGACGGAACATTTGAGTATGCGCTTACACCTCCCGAGATGAGCGCGGTGCAACCGATGGCTGCCGGTGGTAAGATTACATACACAACTGGACAAGGCGAAATTCATATTATGGAAATCAAGATAAAAGATTGATAGTTATTAGCGCATAATAGATGGGAAATATGATAGCAAAAACGACAATACGAGTGCTGGCAATGGCAGTGTGCATCGTGGGTGGGTGCCTGCTTATTAATGCACAAAATGCGCGGGAGATAGCTCCTCGCGTGTTTATCAATCCCGGTCATGGCGGGCATGACAGTAACGACCGCCCTTCGCCGTTTCTGAATGTGGGAGTTGGCGACACGGTTCCGTATTATGAGTCGGATTCGAACATACTGAAAGGGAACGCGCTGATGCGTATCCTCAGCAAGAAAGGATATGAAGTGGCAACGACTCGTATAAATAACACTTCGGCCGACGACTTGGATTTGTTTGAGATAATGTCGCTTGCTGCCAATAGCGGCGCCGATATGTTCTTCGCTATCCACAGCAATGCAACCGGAACAAGTCGCAAGACCAACTTTCCGTTAGCACTCTACCGAGGATATACCGGCACTCCGGCTGTGGCCGGGTCGGATACGATTTCGGCCTTGATAATGAAGCACTTGCAAGGGAATAAGGCTACATCATGGGTAAGGGAGACCCCGGTGCTTGCCGGAGATTGGACTTTCTATGACTGGGGGCCTAAAGTGGGATTGGGCGTTTTGAGATATAACAAGTTGCCGGGTCTGCTGAGCGAGGGCTCGTTCCATGATTATATACCTGAGCGTTGCCGTTTGCTCAACCATGAATACTGCTGGCTGGAAGCATGGAACCAGTCGCTTGGAATAGACGAGTGGTTCGGGAAGGAAAAGGATTATGGTCTGGGAGTGGTGGCCGGAAGAGTGCTTAATGAGAAAGCATTGAGAAGTGATTCCGAGCAACTCTTCGGCGATGATATGTATCGCCCGATGAATCATGTGCGTCTTACTCTGATTTCAGAGGCGAGTGGAAAGAAGAGAGAGTATTACACCGATTATTTGGAGAATGGCGTGTTTTTGTTCAAGGATATAGAGCCTGGAGAATATATTTTGATAGCCGAAAAAGCATCTGCCGAATTAAGTAGAACAGCATTGCATGTGGAAGCCAACAAGGTAACTTACAGTAATGTGAAGGTTCAGTTAGCGGAAGGAATGTAAAATTCGGAGTCTCGGAAGTGTTTATTATTGTTAAATCTGGCTCGTCTAAGGTTAATGGCGGTTTAAATGTGTTAATTTGAGTTTAAATCCAGCCGATAGGGATAGCAGACATTTTCGCAAGTGCGAAAATGTCTGTAAATTTGTGCGTTAAATAAAAAATGCATTCAAAACTAATACATAAATCTATTTTATGGCGTTAAGCGGACTTAAAACCAAACTTATAGCCGAAAGCAACTCTTCGAGAACCGAATGGTGTCTTGTGGAAAATGGAGAAGTAGTAGAGCGAGCATATACCGAAGGCTTGAATCCATTCTTTATGAGCCGTCGGGAGATTAGCCACAGCATACGGTTGCAGTTGCCCGACGCGTTTTTTAAGCGCAGGTGGGAGCATGTGTATTTCTATGGTGCCGGATGTGGTACGCTCGACAAGAAAAGTATGGTTGAGGCGTCATTGGTGGCGCAGTTTAAAACTCCTTCTACGGTATTCAGTGACTTGGAGGGAGCAGCTCGCGGTCTGCTTGTTCGGGAGCCAGGCCTGGCGTGCATAATAGGTAATGGTTCCAACTCTTGCCTCTACGATGGAGAGCGCATTGTTAAGAATGTGCGTCCACTGGGCTTTATACTTGGTGATGAGGGTAGTGGCTCGGCGTTGGGCCGATTGTTTGTGGGCGATTGCTTGAAGAATATAGCTCCACACGAAGTGGCGCAGGCCTTCTATGAGGAGTATAAACTCACACCGGATGCAATTATGAGTTCAATCTACAATAATCCGCAGGCAAGTCGCAACCTAACCCAATACTCGTTCTTTTTAGCTAAGCATCTCGACAACGGCTACGTGCGCGAATTGGTATGGAATGAGTTTATGCGTTTCTTCGTGCGAAATGTGAGCCAGTATCCTTATAAGGACTATGATGTGTCGATAGTAGGCTCGGTTGCCAGTTGTTATAGCGAGATGCTGCTGAGTGTGGCCAGAAAGTTTGGTGTGCGAGTGAAAAAGATTATCCGCGACTCCATGCCAGGCTTGATTATCTATCACAGTTTGTAAAATGAAAGTTGAGGTGGAAAAATCTACAGTTAATATGTACCATAAAGTGTTAAAATGATTAAAAAAATGTATATGAATAATAAAACTTTAATTTTGTCTATAAAAAGATAGGTAAACAATGCTGAAATACGAATTAAATTGGTAACTTTGTGAGTAGAATATCATGCAATCTTGATAAAGAGAATAAAAGCTTAACTAATTAATTACTAATAGGATGAAGAAACAGATACTGACACTACTTATGGTGCTGCCCATGATTGTGTTGTCGTCGGGCGTCATGCGCGCGCAAGGTGTGTCGCAAGCGGCCGAAGATCAGATAAAGGCGCTTGTTGCATCGAAGATGCCTCAGAACATGGGAATAGGCAGTCTGAATGTGCGTTCGATTATTGTTACCGATAAGAAGGCTACTGTTGATGTTAGCGAGAATTTCGGAAGCATACCGTTCACGGCAATCGACGTGGAGCAACTCAAAGGCGATGTGAAACGTATTATCGGTGCGGAGCAGCCGTGCGAAGACGTGCAAATCACAATAGCCGGTGACGATATATCGCTTTATTTTGCCGACTATGAGCTGTCGTACAAGCGGAAGAATCCTCCATTTATAAGTCCGATGGATCCGAACCGCAGGTACAGTAAGGGCCTTGACGGAAATGTGATAGCGGTGTGGCAGAGTCATGGCTGGTATTTTGAACCATATCTGAACCGCTGGGAGTGGCAACGCGCGCGAATAATGCAGACGGTTGAGGATATGTACACACAGAGTTATGTGGTGCCGTTCTTGATTCCGATGCTGGAGAATGCGGGAGCCTATGTGTGGGATGCTCGCGAGCGTGACACGCATTTGTTTGAAGTGGTAGTGGATAATGATGGCTTTAGGGCACAGTCAGGTTATACCGAGGACACAAAAGGAAAGAAGTGGACCGAAGGCGAGGGACAAGGATTCGCCTATAAGAAAGAGGATTACCGCGACTTTGAGAATCCGTTCCGTGATGGCACATATCGCCAAGTGGCATGTACGACCGACAAAAAAGCTGTAACCACTGCGCGCTGGAGTGCTGATATGCCAGAGGCCGGGACATTTGCAATCTATATATCATATAAATCGCTGGCCAACAGCGCTAAGGATGCTCTCTACACGGTGAATAGCCTAGCCGGCGCACAGCAATTCAAGGTGGATCAGACGATGGCCGGCGGAGTGTGGGTGTATTTGGGCACGTTCCAGTTAAAGAAAGGCGAGAACAAGGATGTGGTGGTGCTGAGCAATCTGTCGAAAGATAAGGGTGCGGTGGTAACCGCCGATGCCATAAAGATAGGCGGAGGAAAAGGCAACATTGCGCGCCGAGTGGCGTTGCCCACGGCCGAGAACATAGCGATAGCTAAAGAAAACGGCGATGAGAAGTACCTAGGTAAACCCAATGTGGACTACAAATATGTGCTTGGCGACCGTCCGTGGTACACCATCGGGAGTCGCTATTATCTGCAGTGGGCCGGTTTCCCCGATAGCGTGTATTCCACGTCGAAGGGTATAAATGACTATGTGGATGATTACCGGAGCCGCGGTGAGTGGGTTAATTATCTGGCAGGTGGGAGCAAAGTGTTGCCCGGCCGCAAGGGACTGAATGTACCCGTGGATTTGTCGCTGGCATGGCACACCGACGCCGGGACTACCGATGATGATGAAATAGTGGGAACACTGGGAATCTACTGCACAAAGAAGAACGGAAAGAACTTCGGTCGGTATGAGGACGGAACGTCGCGCGAGATGTCGCGCAATTATACCAATCTGGTTATGACCGAGATATGCAACGATATTCGCGCTAAGTATGAGCCCAACTGGACACGTCGCGGAATGCGCGACGCTTCTTACTACGAGGCCCGAGTACCCGAGGTGCCGGCATTGCTGCTTGAGTTGCTGTCGCATCAGAATTTTGCCGACATGAAATACGGACTGGACCCGTCGTTCCGTTTCACGGTGAGCCGTGCGGTGTATAAGGGAATGCTTAAGTTCCTTGCTCAGCGAGACCATCGCGAATATGAGGTGCAACCACTACCGGTGAATTCGTTTGCGATACGCGAGTTGGGTGGTAACAGATTCTTGCTGTCGTGGAAACCAACTAAGGACGACTTGAGCGAAAATGCGGATGCGAAGAAATATGTGGTTTGTGAAAAGGTGGGCGGTGGCGGCTTTAAAGAGATAGCCATTACACCGGGGACAGAGCATATAGTTACTGTTAACGATAATGAGATACATAACTACAAGATTGTGGCGATGAACGACGGTGGCCGTAGCTTCCCGAGTGAGACACTTTCGCTGGGAGTGGCAAAGGGCAGCAAAGGCATAGTGATGGTGGTGAACGGATTCACCCGTGTGAGTGCCCCCGACTGGTTCGACTCGGGAGAGATAGCCGGATTTATCGACGCGAAAGACCATGGAGTACCCTATATGCAGCAGATCAACTATTTGGGTTCGCAGTTTGAGTTCCGCAGAAATCAGCCGTGGCGCGATGATGACGCGGGCGGATTCGGTGCGAGTCGGTCTAATCATGAAACCGAACCAATAGCCGGAAACACGTTAGATTATCCATCGGTGCACGGTGCGGCGATTATGCATGCCGGATATTCGTTTGTTTCGGCAAGCGTGGAGGCTGTGGAGAAAGGTGAAATAACACTGAACGCATACAAGATTACCGACCTGATACTGGGCAAGCAGAAAGAGATTCAGATAGGTCGAGGTGCCGTGCCTAACAAGTATAAGGCATTCACATCATCGCTCCGAAACGCGATAGAGCAGTATTGTCGCCAGGGCGGTAATGTGCTGGTGACAGGAGCGTATGTGGGCAGCGATATTTGGGACAAAGCGACACCGAACAGCGAAGAGATAAGTTTCGCTAAGAATGTGCTCGGATATGAATACCTAACCGGCCAGGCCACCCTCAAAGGCGAGGCATATACAGTGCCTTCAGAATTTAAGCAAATAGCCGACGGGCGCGAAGTGGAATTCGTGAACAAACTGAATAAGGACTTCTATGCAGTGGAGTCGCCCGATGGCATCAAGGCCAGTGACGCGAATGGTGCAACGATTCTTCGCTACAAGGAGAATAATATCCCGGCCGGCATAGCGTCGGAGCGTGGCGCATATCGCACGGTGGTGATTGGCTTCCCGTTTGAGACAATAAAAGATAAGTCGGAGCGTAATCAACTGATGGGCGATGTGCTGAACTTTTTCGCGAAATAACATGAATATAAACATTTTAAAAATAAACGAATATGGGAACAATTAATTGTTTTATACCATTTGCCACTAAAAATCAGGCACAAGCAACAATCGAGGAACTGAAGAAGCAAGAGCTGGTGAACAAGATATATTTGCTGGCAAATGCCGATGTGAAGGAGTGTGTTGAAGGTTGTGAACTGATAAGAGTTAAGAACCTTACGTCGAGTGCCACTATAAAAGCAATAGCGGAGCATGCCGGTGACGGGCAGGTGCTATTATACACCAAATACGACACGCTGAAATTCGCCCCATTCGCAGTGGAGCGTTTTGTGACAATACTTGCCGACAGCCAGTCGGGCATGGTGTATGCCGACCACTATAACGTAACAGAAAAAGGGGCAGACAAAGCACCGGTAATAGATTACCAAATGGGAAGTCTGCGCGATGACTTTGACTTCGGGTCGGTGCTACTGTTCTGCGGAGCTTGCTTCCGACGTGCGGCAAAAGCGATGAAGGCCGATTATGAGTGGGCCGGGCTGTATGACCTGCGGTTGAAATTGTCGCAATTCGCGCCGATAACTCACATTAATGAGTTCCTATATAGCGATGTGGAGTTGGATACCCGCAAGAGCGGTGAGAAGATATTCGATTATGTGGATCCCAAGAATCGTGGCCGTCAGATAGAGATGGAGAAGGCTGTTACCGAACATCTGAAGGAGATAGGTGGCTATCTGGAGCCAAAATTCAGGCACATAGAGTTTGACCGCGGCGAATTTGAGGTGGAAGCTACAGTGATGATACCTGTGCGCAACCGCATACGCACAATTCGCGACGCGATAAAAAGCGTGTTGATGCAGAAGACCGATTTTAAGTTTAATCTGATGGTGGTGGATAACTTCTCGACCGACGGAACCCGTGATGCGATAGATGAATTTAAGGATGATCCACGCTTAATACACATAATAGCCGACTATTACGACATGGGTATAGGCGGCTACTGGAACCTGGCGGCTCATCATGAGAAGGCCGGTAAGTTCATAGTGCAGCTCGACAGCGATGATATGTACAAAGACGAGAATACTCTTACCACGATGGTTAACGCCTTCTATGAGCAGAATGTGGCAATGGTGGTGGGAACATATATGATGACCGACATTAATCTGAACATGATAGCTCCCGGCATCATTGACCACAAGGAGTGGACCCCCGAGAACGGGCGAAACAACGCATTGCGAATCAACGGGCTGGGCGCTCCTCGCGCATTCTACACCCCGGTGTTGCGCGATGTGAAGATACCTAATGTGAGTTATGGCGAGGACTACGCTCTGGGCCTAAATATATCGCGCCATTATCAGATAGGGCGCGTCTATACACCTGTGTATCTGTGCCGCCGCTGGGACGACAACAGCGATGCCAGCCTGGATGTGGAAAAGATGAACCGCAACAACCTCTACAAGGACCGTGTCCGCACGTGGGAGTTGCAGGCTCGAATTGCCCTTAACAAGAAGAAATAACTGATTTGACCGAATGCGCTTCGATGAGACTTCAAGAGCAGATAGAGATGATGCTG
>CADADP010000034.1 GCA_902786725.1 uncultured Bacteroidales bacterium | reverse complement strand
GGATACCTTGCCCAGGGAGCTTCGGTAGCCGCCGCGCAGCAGGCAATCGACAATGAGATTCAAGAACTTCTCGAGCACGGAATCTCGCAAAGGGAACTTGAGAAATGCGTGAATAAGTACGCGTCGAACTTGCTATTTGAAACCGAGCACTACCTGAAAAAAGCCTTCCGCATTTCCATGTATGAACTTATGGGCGATGCCGATGAGTTCAATCGTATTGTTGACCGATACCGCGCCGTCACGCCAACAAATGTGCTGCACACTGCGCAGACCGTTCTCGCACCTGCTAACTGCTCCACACTCATCTACCGCTCCATCAAGCGCTAACTCCATCCCTCATTCCCATTATCCCAAATAAGTCAAAATCACCTTTCGAAGGCCTAATTTTCCTCACTCTTTCAAGAAATTTGGGCGTTTTTTTCTTTGTATCAAAAAAAAAATGTAATTTTGAAGTTCTAATTGTGAACCGCGCCCTTGTGATGCGCCCTAAATTGTAATTATTATGACATCACTCGATCATGACAACTCAAGCCAACTGCTTGCTAACGAAGAGAATTTAACTAACAACGCTGCAACTCCTCAAGTTGCCGATAGTCAACAACCTGTGGCAGAAGAAACTGTGACTGAGCCGGACCTGCCGGAACAACCTGTTGCCGATGTCGCTCAAGGCGAGCCTCAAGAGCACCCCGAGCCCATTGAGTCTGCAGCCGCCCAGGAACCCATAGCTCAGGAACAGGCCGCGCCGGAGTTGCCCGAACAACCCGAGGCGTGTAATTACGATTCTCTTTCCAAACAGGAACTGCTCGACGCTCTCAAGGAACTCGCGCAGAAGTCGGTCGATGTTATCAAGGATGAAGTCGCTCACATCAAGTCGGCTTTCTTCGCAATCCGAAAGGCCGAAGTGGCGCAAGAAAAAGATGCCTTTATTCAGGCCGGTAACAAAGAAGAGGATTTCGTTCCGGCAGAAGACGCTATAGAGAACGACCTCAAGGAAATACTCAACTGCATCAAGGACAAAAGGGCTGAGCTGAATGCCGAACTTGAAGCGCTCAAGGCTCAGAATGCCGACAAAAAACGTGCCATAATCGCCGAAATCAACGCTATTAGTGCCGACCCCGATAATATTAACCGCCAGTTCAATAGGGTGAAAGAATTGCAGCAAAACTTCAAGGAAATTGGCGAGGTCAGCGCTTCCGAGTCAACCCGTCTCTGGAAAGATTACCAGCTGGCCGTGGAGCGATTCTACGACCTGCTCAAGATGAACAAGGAATTACGCGACTACGACTTCAAGAAGAACCTCGAAATCAAGCAGCAACTGTGCGCACAGGCCGAGGCCCTCGACGATGAGGAAGACGTTATCGCCGCATTTAAGAAACTGCAGGAGCTCCACAATACTTGGCGCGAAACCGGCCCGGTCGCCCCAGAGTTGCGCGAAGAGCTCTGGGTGCGCTTCAAGAACGCTTCCTCGGTAATTAACAAGAAACATCAGGCTTACTTCGAGAACCGGAAAGAGCAAGAGCAAGAAAACGCCGACGCGAAACAGGCTCTCTGCGAGAAAATCGAAGCCATCTCCACCGAAAACCTCAAGTCCTATGCCGCTTGGGACGAAACCACTAAGCAAATTATTGCACTGCAGGACGAATGGAAAAAACTGGGATTTGCCGCACGCAAAGTCAACAATGAGCTCTTTGCGCGTTTCCGCAAGGCATGCGACGATTTCTTTGAGAAAAAAGCCGCTTTCTTCAAGGAAATGAAAGATGAACTCTCGGCCAACCTTGCCAAGAAAAACGAACTCGTGGCTCGCGCCGAGGCTCTCAAAGACTCCACCGACTGGAAAAAAACTACCGATGCTTTCGTTGCTCTGCAGAAAGAGTGGAAAACGGTGGGCCCGGTTGTGAAAAAGCATAGCGAAGCGGTGTGGAAGCGCTTCGTGGCCGCTTGCGACTACTTCTTCGAGCAGAAGAAATCGCAGACCACCAGCGTGCGTGCCGTTGAACACGACAACCTGAAAGCCAAGAAAGAAATAATCACCTCGCTTAATGCCACTCTCGATATGGACGATGCGGAACAGGCAGCCGAAACGGCGCGCCAGTTGATTGCCAAGTGGAGCGAGATTGGACATGTGCCATTCAAAGAAAAAGACAAAATCTACGCCGAGTTCAAGCAGGCTCGCGATGCCGCTACCGACAAATTCGGACTGCGCGCGTCCCGTCAGGGCTCACAGCGCTTTGCCGGAGCAGCTGGGGTGGGGGATTCTGGCGACCGCGAGCGTGAGCGCCTTGTCCGTTCCTACGAGCAGAAGTGCAGTGAGCTCAAAGTCATCGAGAATAACTTGGGATTCCTCTCTGCCCGCTCTAAGGCCGGCAACGCCATTGTGCTCGAGATGGAGAAGAAAATTGCTAAGATTAAGGAGGATATCGCGGCACTGGAGCAGAGAATCAAGCAAATTGACGAGAAGGAGTGATAATCCTCACCTCCTCTCTCTCTGGCTCTGCGTGTTACCACACCATCTAATCGTGTGTGCCAATTCGTTGGCACACATTTTGATAACCGCGCATTAATTGCAAACGAGTGAAAGATAAAGGAAGATACGGACAGTTCATCGGGTGGATCTACACTGCTATCGACTTCATTGTGCTCAATGTGGTCTTTATCGCAGTGTGGTTCTTCTCGCAAGACTCATTGCAGTCCTTGGCAAGGCAGGCATGGCTGCTGCTCAACATTTCTTTCCTTATCGAAGTCTATCTCCTCACAGGTATTCACGACAACCGTGTCGTGTATGCCGACCGTGTCGTTATCGAGGCTGTCAAGTGGACAGCGCTACATTCGGTGCTCTTTCTCTCGCTCACGTCATTCCTGCGTATCGACCTCCCCTGGAACCTGCTGGGATATTTCTATGCATCATTCTTTGTTGCGCTCAGCGTGTGGTGGTTAGTTTCACGCAAAGTGCTGAAGTGGTATCGCACGCGCGGTTTCAACTATCGCCGAATCATCATCATCGGAGGCGGAACTGTGGGCATACGTCTCATGGACGAACTCGAAAGCGATCAGGGTTATGGCTACCGGGTTGTCGCGTTCTTCGATAACAACCCTAAAGCGCGCTCTGTCAAGGCCTACAGGGGCTCTCTGAACGATGTTGAGGCTTTTGTGCGTAGCAACCTTGTTGACGAAATGTACTGCACCATACCCGACGAGGATACCGGCGAAGTGGAACGCCTTATCCGCATTGCCGAAAGCAACGCTATCGATTTCTATTACGTGCCGCAATTCAGCCGTCGGGTCACACGCCGATTCGAGCTCAATTCCATCGGTAATGTGCCAATCCTCGCCATTCGCCCATATCCATTGAGCAACATGGTGAACCGCTTCACAAAGCGTGCTTTCGACGTCGTGGTTTCATCAGTTGCCATGATTCTTTCGCCCATCGTACTCATTCCAGTTGCCATAGCTATCAGGCTATCGTCGCCGGGACCGGTATTCTTCAAGCAAGAGAGAACCGGGTACCGAGGCAAGGCGTTCATGTGCTATAAGTTCCGCACCATGAAGGCCAACGACCGCAGCGACACCGACCAGGCCACTAAGGGCGACCCGAGGGTTACACGCGTCGGCAATTTCCTGCGACGCACCAGCATCGACGAGCTGCCGCAGTTCTACAACGTCTTCCGGGGCGATATGTCGATCGTGGGGCCGCGACCGCACATGATTCATCACACCGAGGCCTACAGCGCGCTTATCGATAAGTACATGATTCGCCACACCATCAAACCGGGTATCACCGGGTGGGCGCAAGTCAACGGGTACAGGGGAATCACCGACCAACTTTGGAAAATGGAAAAACGCGTTGAATACGATGTCTGGTATGCCGAAAACTGGAACTTCCTCCTCGACATTAAAATCATTTTCCTCACCGTCTTCAATATCTTCCGGGGCGAAAAAAACGCTTTCTGATTCTCCCCCCAAGGCCAAAACAAAGCGGCGAACTATCATCCTTTCCGGTGACGCTCGCCGCTCAAATATCTCGGTAGGGTAGCGTGTTTATAACCCTATCTTCGCCGCCAAAGTGGCCGGTACCGCCTCCTTATTCACGTAGATGTTCATGGTCTTAGCCAGGAAATAGGCCTCGCTCACATAGAAGAATCCGTTATACAACTGATTCGTGTCCCAACTGTTCTGAACCTTATAGTAGCGATTTCCCTTCTGGTCCACGGCCTTGCCCACTATCACCATGCCGTGGTCGTCGGTCGTCTCCTTGTTGTCAAAGCCTTTTTGGCGACTCTCCTGAGTCACTTCCTGCTCTTCAACCGGGCCCTTAACTTCCCACTTTTCGGCCTCGCGGTCTTTGTCAGAGAGTTGCTGCCAGCGCGCCAAGTCGGTGCCACTCAGGTCCTCAGCCTTCTTCTCTTTCAGCAGCAACGCGTAGCCGTAACGGAACTTGAAGCCCGGCTCCGACACGTCGGCTGCCCATTCTACAGGATATCCCTTGTCTATGGCGTTGTCCACCACATCCTTCATCTCTTCCATCTTCACGTTCATGCACTCACCCCACAGCCAGTTATCGGCAACCTCCAGAATAAACGGCTTATACATCGGGTGATGAGTAAACGAGGTGATGCAGATATAATCGTCCAGATTTATAGGCAGCGACTCGGCATACTCCTTCGGAGTGTATTCCTTACCTTCCCACTCAAATTTCTCGGGCAGAGCACCAAAGTACGCGTTAAGCATTCCTTTAAATCCCTCTATCCACGCCGGGGTTAGTTTCTTGCGCTGATTCTTGTTGATTACGTTCATGTAGCCCGTGAGCGCATCCGACACCTCCGAGTGGTCAAACTTCTTGTCGTCGAACGTAAGGCCGCTATACACTTCCTCCGGTACCATGCCGTAGTTTGCCCACACATACGGCACATCCATAGCTGCACCGCCCTGAGCAAAGTTAATCTTGCCGTCCATGCGGATATACTTTATTGCCTTGTCCATGTAGCAGTGCCACACCACAAAGCCCTGGCTCAGATTCACTTCCTTGCCCGTCTTGCGCAGTATCTCATCCTCAAAGAATGTGTTGGTAGAGTAGCACCAGCATGTGCCCGATTTGTGCTGATCCTCCACGCGCGTGGTCTTTATCACTTTTACATCCTTAAACTTGAAACCGGTGCTGTCGGGAGTAATCACTTTGGCGTCACCCGCAACCGCATTCAGCGACATCACAGCCGCCATCATCACTAATAGTAATTTCTTCATAACTCTGTTGTACTTATGCTTTGTTTGTGTTTTTGTTTCTATTCTGCAAATTTATAAAAAACACCCAACATTACCCCCATTTTTTAGGAAATATCATTAAAAACCATTATTTTTGCATGTTATTAGACACGATTTTATTAACACTTTTAATTATAATTCAATACACTATGAAAAAAATTTTGTCTATTTTTCTCAGTGCTGTGCTCGTTCTGGGCTTCAGCGGTTGTAACACCATTAAGAACATGAGTAATACCGGCAAGGGTGCCGCTATTGGCGTAGGAGGTGGCGCGGCAGCAGGTGCCGCTATCGGCGCAATCTTCGGTGGTGGCAAGGGTGCCGCTATCGGTGCCGCCGTTGGCGCTATCGCTGGTGGAACAGCTGGCACGCTCATCGGTAAGAAGATGGATAAGCAGGCCGCCGAAATAGCTAAAATCGAAGGCGCGCAGGTTGAGCAGGTTACCGACCAGAACAATCTCACAGCCCTCAAGGTTACTTTCGACAACGCTATCCTTTTCCAGACCGGTAAGAGCACTCTTAGCAATTCCGCCAAGTCGTCGCTTTCTGAGTTTGCCGCTTCCCTGCAGAACAATCCGCAGACCAACGTGCAAATCTACGGCTACACCGACAACACTGGCTCGCGTGCTCTTAACGAGCGCCTTAGCAACGAGCGCGCAAATGTGGTTAAGAAATACCTCTCCGACTCGGGCGTTAATAGCGAGCGTATGTATAGCGAAGGCTTCGCTTGGGACAACCCCGTGGCAAGCAACGACACCGAAGCCGGACGTGCACAGAACCGCCGTGTTGAAATCTTCATCTCTGCCAACGAGCAGATGATTCAGGATGCTAACGCAGGAGTTCTAAAGTAACGCACAGTTCTCGATACTGTAAAATCACTAACACAGGCGGTGTGAGGAAGGCTGAGCTTCTTCACACCGCTTTCAAGTTTTCCCCCACCAATATAACTCTAAAAGGAGGCTCTGTCCCAGTCAGAGTCTCCTTTTAGAGTCTATAGTTAAGCAATCAAAAAAAATAAATAAAGGTTATTATTTCTCTCTTATAGCTACATATTGCTCTTCATTGTGTCGCAAACTCATCGCTCCTGATCGTCAAAGTCAATCTCACTGTTCATAAGCGACTGGTCATCAAGACCTAATTCACCGTAGCTCCACTCATCATCGTCATAGAACAAATGATTCGTGTTCATGCAACTCGCGCACGACAAAATCAAGGTTAATGCCACACAAAATCGCAATATATATCGTCTCGTATTTTTCATCACCCAAAATTACACAATTATTTCCATTCAGCAATTAGTTTTAGATTATTTAACAATTAATCGTTTGCATAAATAGTTTTCAACTAACTTTATCTGAGCCTCATTGCAGTCTTTTTCCGCCTTCATTCCATCTGGAATTTCTTCTTCAGCCAACTGATGGCATTCTCCACCTGCCACCCGTAGAGCCAGTGCCCTGTATCGCGGCCCACCTGCAACTCCTTCGGGGCACTTATCACATTATATGCGCTGAAGGTTGAGGTGGGGCAGCACGTTCGGTCGTTGTACCCCCAAGCGTAAAACCCGGGCACACGCAGTGTCCGGGCGAAGTTCACTGTGTCGTAGTATCTTATTGTTTGCAACCGTGCCTCTATGTTCGGCTCGGCCTTGTCCCTGAACAGGTGGGGCCAACCTCCGCCGCGTCCGTGGTAATATCCTTCCACGTCGCAGAAGGCGGGGAAATAGGCTAATAGTGCGCTCACGCGATTGCTCAGTGCCGAAGTCATTATCGACAACATTCCGCCTTGGCTGCCTCCGTAGGTGGCTATGCGCGTAGTGTCCACGTCATCGCGTGTGCACAGGTAGTCCACCGCTCTCACGCATCCCAGTATCGCACGCTTGTAGTAGTAGCTGTCGCGGTTGTCTATTCCTATCGTGGTGTAGTTGCGCAGCGCACCGGCTTCCAGCTGGCGGTATATCTCCGGCGACTGGTCCACGGGAATTCCGTGTACGCCCACCTCCAGCACCACGAATCCCTGATATGCCAGTTCGTTAGGACCGCTGAACGAGCGAACCGCGGCGCCGGGCAGTCTCAGTATGGCCGGTTTGCGCCCGCCGCCCTTGGGCACGGTCAGCACTCCGTACGTGTAGTTTCCCTTCACACTCGTTTGTATCCTCAGGTAATATACGTCCACTCGGTCGTTGCTCTCGCTCTCGCTGCAACGCAGTGTGGGCTGCATTGGCACCTCTCTTGCCTTTGCCACGGCATCGCCCCAGAATTGCTCAAAGTCCTCCGGCATCGTCGTCGTGGGCTTTATAGCGTATGGGGATATGGCTATGTTGGTCAGCGATGTGTAGTCGCGGCCGTCTTCGCTTACTTTCACGTTCACACTCACAAATCCGGGCTCTTTGCCGCACGGCACGCTGAAGTGGGCCATACCGTCACTCCCTGTCACCACGCTGTCGCTCCCGGTTGTGGGCATTTTCTCTGGCCCGTAGGTGTAACTGATTTTCACTCCCACCATTCGGCAGTTCTCCTTGATGGCGTAGGCAGTGAACTTGGCCGTTTCGCCTCTCGCGTAAGTCCAGTCGCTGTGGTCGGGCTCGGCCACCACTGTAACGAACTGATGTGATTGAGATTGCGCCGCTGTTGTGATGCTCAGCCATGCCACTGTGAGCAGAATACTGAAATTTCGCTTCATATTATTGTGATATTTTGATTTCTGCAAATTTAGTGATTTTTTCTGCTTTTGTTGCCATTTGGCCGCAATTTCCTTTCATCTGTGTTTTTTGCCGTCAAATTTTTTATTAAATTTGTATCATAGTTTCAATACTTGATTAACCGGATTACTATTATGGCACGATTTATCTCTTTCTCACGAGTTTTGCTTATTGCTGTCGTCTCTGTCCTGTCGTTTGCCTTGGCTTCTGCGCAGGATAAGAAACCGGCCTATGCTTTCTACGATGTCCTCGACTCATCGCACTTCCGTATGATTAACCGCGGTTTCTCTGTCGCAGAGACTCACACGCCGTTCACCCGAATCCCCGAGGCTCTGCGCGATAGTGTCAGGCCTGGTTTGTGGGACAGGGGCCTATGCTCAAGCGGATATGCGTTCCGATTTGCCACCAACTCTAAGCGCATCGGCATCGAGTACAACCTCCTGTGGAACGCTCACCTGCCACACATGGCATATACCGGCATCAAGGGGACCGACCTTTACATACTTCGACCCGACGGCGTTTGGGAATTTGTGAATTGTAACCGACCCACACGCGACTCCATTCAGACTAAAACTTTCGTCGAAAATCTCGACGGACAGATGCATGAGTATATGCTCTACTTGCCTCTCTACGACGGCATCAACTGGATGCGTGTCGGTATCGACTCTACCGCGGTCATCACTGCACCCACGGTCAATTCTCCCGCGCTGCGCAAGAAAATCGTGTTCTACGGCACCAGCGTGCTCCAGGGGGGATGCGCCACACGGCCCGGTATGGTGGGCACAAGTATCATTCAGCGCGACCTCAATGTGGAGTGCGTCAATCTGGGATTCAGCGGAGAGGGAAAAATGGACTTCTGCATGGCTCGTGCCATGGCTACTATTCCGGATGTCGTCGCCTACGTTCTCGACCCCATCCCTAATTGCACCGAAATGATGTGCGACACTCTCACCTACGACTTTGTCAAGATTCTGCGAACCTTGCGCCCCGATGTCCCCATTTTCATGGTCGAAGGCATGGAATACAGCTACGAAAAATACGACTCCTTCTTCCGCAACTATCTCCCACGCAAAAATGCCGCATTCTTCCGCAATTATGAGCGGCTCAAGAAGGAGAACCCTCGCAACCTTTTCTATATCGACCGATATAATCAGTGGGGACCCGATAACGAAGGCACCGTCGATGGTATCCACCTCACCGACATCGGCTTCTATTTCTACGCCAAGAAACTTGAACCCTATCTCATCCCTTACCTGCAATAATAATCTGTGCCTTATCCCACGTAAAGACTACATATTATCTCTCATCGAGCAAGGCGAGCACGAGCACCAGGACTTCAAGTTCCAGATTTCAGATGCGCGCAAGATAGCTCGTAGCATCGCCGCTTTCGCCAATAACGACGGCGGACGCCTGCTCGTGGGTGTCAAGGATAATGGCAAAATTGCCGGTGTCTCGTCCGATGAGGAAATCTACATGGTGGAGCAAGCCGCGTCAATGTATTGCCGCCCTGAGCAGAAGCCGCAATTCCGCCTACACCGCGTTGAAGGTAAAACTGTTCTCGAGGCAATCATCAGTCCGGCTAACGAAAAACCTGTTCTTGCTCCCGACGAGAACGGACGTTGGCGAGCCTACTTCAGAGTAGCCGATGAGAACATCGCCGCGCACCCAATTCACGAGCAGATACTCTCTCGCGCTTCTAATCGTGCCAACCATATCGTCTCATTCACCGAGGCAGAGCAGCTTCTGCTCGGCTACCTCGCCAACCACGGCTCCATCACACCCGAAGGATATATGCGCCTGGCCCATATCTCGCGCCTGGCCGCCGAAATGAGCCTCGTAAACCTCTGTGAAATCCAAGTCCTTCGTATAACCTATCACGACTCTCGTTGTGTCTTCACGCTCGCGTAGCCCTTCCCACCAACTGCACCTCTTACCCCGCACCATAAGCCACAAGAGAAAGACCTATAAGTCTTCTACAGCCCTATAGGTCCTATCAATCTCTATCTTATATCATTCCGGTGAGCGGTAAGATACAGTCTCACGCCATCTCACGCAGCGCTCGCGACAGCTGGTCGGGACACGACGTCGTCTTCATCCCGCATCTGATGCCTTCCAGCCGCGAGATCGCTTCTTCGCGTTTCATACCCTTCACCAATCGTGAGATTCCTTGCAGATTGCCGTTGCACCCGCCGGTAAATTCCACACGGGTTATAACGTCGTTTTCATCCACCTCCACGTCTATTTGCGTTGAGCATGTGCCCTTAGTGTAGTAAGTGTGTTGTATTGCCATTATTTCTTCAGTATTAAGTATTGATATGGAGCAAGCTCCAGTGTCTCCTTTAGCGTAATATCTTCGTTTTTATCCACGTTCTTCACTTTCACGCTTTTCCACGATTCGGGAGTAGGCACGCTCTTCGCCTCATTTCTCACGTTCACCGCCACAAGAAAACTTTCGTCGTCCAGACTCTTCTCAAACAGCAACACGTCTTTGTCTCCGTAGGCCGTCAGCTTGCCCTTGCGCAGAGCGGGATACTCGTTATAAAGACCTATCAGATTCTTGTGCTCAGCTCGCACGCCCGGCTTAGCGCTCCAGTCCACGGGCACATACTTGAAGAAGTTGATTGTCTCAGGATAACCCACTTCCTGTGAACCGTAAATCAGTGCTCCGCCATGAGGAAATATAGTCGCCACAAGCGCCGCAAGTGCACCCTGGTCATTGCCGAATTGAACACACGGAACGGCCTCCGTCGAGTGGTCGTGGTTCGTGGTGAAACGCAGTTTCATCTTCCCGGCCGGCAATTTGGCGTACTCTGCCGTGTCGGCCGATATCAGCGTCTCTGCCGCGGCGCCTTCCCACACCTTCACCAGCGCGTTCTTGTAGTCCCACGCGTAGTTCATGTCGAATCCGCCCACCGTAAAGTTATCCACTCGGTTACCCTCGGCAAGCATCAGCAGCTTACGCTCTCCGGCTGCGGCACGCAACTCGTCTATGGCTTCTTTCCAGAAGTCGGCCGGCACTCCATCGGCCACGTCACAGCGGAAACCGTCAAGGCCCACCTCGGTCACCCAGAACTTCATCGCGTCTATCATCGCGGCGCGCATCTCCTTATTGTCGTAGTTCAGGTCTGCGACGTCATACCAGTCGGTGCCCGCCGGAAACACTATCGTGTCGGCTTTCTCGTCATGGGTGTACCATTCCGGGTGGTCTTTAACCCACACATGATCCCATGCCGTGTGATTGGCAACCCAGTCCAGAATTATGCCCATTCCATGCTCATGACACACCTTGGCCAGGTTCTTAAAGTCTTCTATCGTTCCAAACTCGGGCGCTATTGCCTTGTAGTCGCTTATACTGTAGGGCGAGTTCTTACTCTTTATCTTGCCTATCGGGTATATCGGCATCACCCATACCACGTTCACACCCAGGTCTTTAATCGAGTCAATCCGGGCCGCAACGGCATTCAGCGACTTCTCCGGTGCAAACACTCGCGGATTCACTTGGTACATTGCCACGTCTTCCACTGCGGGCATCTCGAATTTCTCTACTTTTTGGCTCTCGCCTCCGGGCTTGCACGACACCAGCAGTGCCAGCACGCCCATCATCAACATTAGTCTTTTCATGGGTCTTTATCTCTTTATTTAAGTTAATATTTCTCCTTTTCAGCCATCATCCTCCGACTTCCTGTCGCACCTACCGCTTGTTGGTTATCGGACGCCATTTGCTCTCGTTAAGTAGCCCCGTTCGGTATGCGTTCAGCAATTTCTTCAAGTCCTCTATCTGGCTGCGTAGCTCCTCGCCCATGTCGGTGTCCTTCACCATCATTCGGTGGTTGGTCATCTCCACAAGCTGATACGTGGATTTGATGTCTATTCCCTCCTCCACAGCCTGCGTTATCGACGTGAACGGCTCATGCTGAACCAACTGAAAACCGCGTGAATGATACACCAGCGTGTAGCCGGCTATGCCGGTCTCGGGCTGGTACGCCTTCGAGAATCCGCCGTCTATCACCATCATCTTCCCGTTAGCCTTCACAGGATTTTCACCCTTCAAGGTCTTCACGGGAATATGGCCGTTTATGATGTGTCGGTACTGACCCTTCACGTTGAACTCGTCCAGAATCATGTCGCACACTTCTTCCTCGTTGCGCAGCGTGTAGTAATAGCCCTTTTCCTCCTTGTAGGTCTCCTTGTCTTTCAAGAAATAGCGCTCAAACGTGGCCATCTTGTCTTTGTCGAACGACGGCGAGTCTTTTCCGCACCACATATACCACACATAGTCGCGGGCAAACGAAACCTCCTCCTCGTCATCACCGCCATAGTACGCCTCACGTATCAAGGCGCCGGCCTTCTTCAGCAGACTCTCGCCCTTATATTTCTTGCCACGCAACTCCACTTCCTTCAGTGTCCCGTCGGCATTCATCGGTATCGACGCGTGGAACAGCAGGTTGCCGTTCACCACCTTATAAATACATCCGTTGCGGAACAGACATTCCATGTGCTTACGCAACTTCTCCGAGCCCACAAACGACTTGTGCAGTTTCATCACCACAAGTTCTTCCTCCTCGGTCAGCTTGTATGGGTCGCTCGCGTCCACCGTGGGGAAGTTGCGGTCGGTCATCTCATATTCCTTGCCGTTCATCACCAGCACTCCGCGCTCGCAATCCACCTTACCCAGGAGCATACGGTCGGCCATGGCAAACTCCGGACGGCGCTCTATCGTAGCCGCCTCCAGCTTAAACTGGATGATGCTTATCGCCTTATGCATCTGCGCTATCAGTTGCACAGCCGAGTGCCCATTTTCTCCCGACGGCTCGTTAAGTATCGATGGCTGGAAACGCTCGCACGGGTCGTCGCCATAGCAGTCCATCGCAAACGTTGCCAGCGGTAGCAGGTTAATCCCGTAACCGTCCTCCAGCACACTCTGGTTACCATAGCGCATAGCTATTCTTATCACGTTGGCTATGCAGCAGTCGTTGCCACTCGCAGCTCCCATCCACAGAATGTCGTGGTTGCCCCACTGGATGTCAAAGTTGTGATACCCGCATAGCAGGTCCATTATCTTGTCGGGACTCTGACCGCGGTCAAACACGTCGCCCAGTATGTGAAGCCTGTCTATCGTCAGCTGTTGTATCACCGTCGCCAGCGCCACTATAAAGTCGTCGGCGCGGCCCGTGCTGATTATCGTACGCACTATCACATCCACGTAGGCCTGCTTGTTCGGGTCAGATGTGCTCTCGTGCAGCAACTCCTGTATAATATACGAAAAGTCGTCGGGCAACGCCTTGTGCACCTTCGAGCGCGTGTATTTCGACGACACGTCGCGGCACACGCGCACCAGCCTGTTTATCGTCACAAAATACCAGTCGCGCATCTCCTCGCGGTCGTCTATCTCTTGCTTCACCAGTTCCAACTTCTGCTCGGGATAGTAGAGTAGGGTACACAACTCTTTCTGCTCGCGTATGCCCAGCGTCTCGTTGAATATCTCCCTCACCTTGCGCTTCAGCGTTCCCGACGCGTTGCGCAACACGTGCTGAAACGCCTCATACTCCCCGTGCAGGTCGGCCAAGAAATGCTCCGTGCCCTTGGGCAGATTCAGAATCGCCTCCAGATTTATTATCTCAGTGCTCGCCGTCGCTATGTCTGGAAAGTTCCGGCTCAGCAGATTCAGGTATTTAAGCTCTTCTTTCGTTATCGTTTCCATCTTTCATTCTCCTCTATTCTTACTCTTATCCTTGTCCGCACCGCATATCGCTCACTAACTCGCGCGATACTCCAGCGGTGTCATCCCTGTATATGTCTTGAAATAACGGTTAAACGTCGTAGCCGTGCCAAATCCCAGCGAACCTGCTATCTTTGCCACACTGTCGCTCGTGCCTTTAAGTTGCGACTTCGCGTCCATTATTATCAAGTTCTTTATTATCTCCTGCGGTGTCATTCCCGTAGCGTTGTTTATCACATTGCAAAAGTGAGATAGTGTCAGGTTGGCCTCGTTGGCGTAGAACGTTATCTTGTGCTCCTCGCGATAGTTGCTATAGGCCAGCTGCATAAACTCTCCTGCCACCTGCAACTCGCGCGACGAGTGACGCTCACTCGCTATCACGCCTTCTTTCAGCGCGTTACCCAGGCTCTCCACAATCATGCCCATAATGCTCTTTGCTATGCCCTCGCTCATGAATATCTTCGGCATAATGCTTGCCGACGTCAGCATACTGAACATGTTCGCGTATATCTCGCCCATCTCGGTCGGCAACGTGAAGAATGGCTTCTTCACCACCTCAGGGATTATCCCCGACATCAGTTTCCAGTAATTGATGCGCTTCAGAAACGACGACGAGAACCCGCAGAAACCCACCTTCAGGTCATCGCTCACTTCATGTATCTGGAAAAAACTCCCGGCAAGCACTATAGCGAAGTCGTGGGCCTTCACCTCAAAGTCCCACAAGTTCACCGACGCCTTCAGGCTGCCGCGCTCCACGTAGCATAGAACGCAAGCGTCTATCTTACACGGAAACGCCGTGTAATATCGTAGTATGTTCGCTGTAATATCATCATACACAAGGAAATCCACAGGCATGTCAAACTGCGGCAACTTCTTCCCTTGGTCTATCTTCAATGGCGGTTTCTTCATCTCGTTGTTTTATCCATAGGTCCTGTAAATTAGCTTGCTATGATTTTAATTTATATCAAGCTGTTGCCGATAGAAAACATAATCAGCCAAGAACCCTTCTTAATCTTTTTGTTAATTCGTTAGAACACTCCTATAGCCCATATTCTTCCACTTCTCGCAGTGGATAGCTCATGTTCTCTTCTTTTAACTCATTTAGCACCTCCACCAGGTATTTCCTCGATTCCCACTTAGCCATCGCCAGGTTATGCAGCATATAGTTCGCGCACTCACTCGCTGTGGCGTGAGGAATATCCCCCTCATACTCTGCTATGTGGCCGAATGTCTCGCGCATCAGCTCGGCAATGTCGCGGCTCTCCAGGTCTCCTTCCAGTAGCAGGTGGTTGCCCGTGCAGCAGCCCATCGGGCCCCAGTAGATAACTCGATTGCCCCATTCCGCGTGATTGCGCAGAAATGCCAACCCCAAGTGCTCTATCGTGTGAAGCGCCTGCTGGCTCATCGCCGGCTCGCGGTTGGGCAACTTCATCCTGATGTCAAACATCGTTATCACACTGCCGCCCACATCCCTCTTCTCTCTCACGTAGATACCTCGCTGCAGCTTGTTATAATCTATCTTATTTTTCTCTATCATCGTTATTATCAGATCTGTTAATCACGCAATCCGGTGATTATCTCTTTCACAATTCCGAAAGTATGCTTCGGCGCCGACTGCCAGAAGTCAATATACTCCTCAGTGTTGTCTTTCTCGCTCCACGGCGAGTCGCTTATCACACGCAGACTCACCATCGGCACTCCACGCAAGTAGCACACCTGTGCTATTGCCGCGCTCTCCATATCCACGGCCAGCACCGTCGGGAAACGCCGCTTCACATCTTCAAGCTGCTCGCGGCTTCCTATAAACTGGTCTCCTGTGCAAATCAGTCCTCGCTTTATGTCGTCACGCTCAGGTATCAGTTGCAACACATCGTAGGCTCCCTCATAGTGAAGCGGCAAACCTTGCACAGCTCCCCACTGATTCTCCGGACCGCACCACACGTCGTGATAAGCCACCTCTTCTCCCACTACCACATCATTCACCTTCACATTGCTGTCGCCTCCGCCGGCTACACCCGAGTTTATCACCAGCCCGGGATGTGCCTCGCGTATCAGCGTCATCGTGCCGAGTGCGGCATTCACCTTGCCTATGCCACACTTCATCGCCACTATCGTGTGAGCGCCCGTAGTGCCTATAAAAAAACTATAACCGTCTTTCTCTTCCTCTCGCACGTCTTTTAGCATCGGCTTCAAGAGCTCCAGCTCCTTGTCCATCGCCGCTATTATTCCTATAACCATTATCTCAGTATTTTTTATTGTTTATCTTCTTTTAACTTGCAAATTTACGCATTTTCACGCTCATACACAACCATTTTGCCCGAAACTCCACCCTTTTACTTGATTTTTACACAGCAAAACCCTAATTTTGTACATATTTTTACAACTTTCATCTATTATGAACCCCGAAATTATCATCCAGCCGCGTATAGCCGCCCTTTGCCCCGATATGCAAGTGGCCGTTATTCGCGCGCGTGTCACTAACACTCCCACGCCTCCCGAACTTTGGCAAGAAATTCTCACCGAGGCCGAGCGCATCTCTTCGTCATACCAAATTCTCGAAATCAACTCACGCCCCGCCATAGCCGCCACTCGACGGCTTTATCGTGCTCTCGGCAAAGACCCGGGACGCTATCGCGTTGCCAGCGAAGCCCTCTGCCGAAGAGTTATCCGCGGACTCGGACTCTATCGCCTCACCACGCTCATCGACCTCATCAACCTCGTCTCAATGGGTAGCGGATACCCCATTAGCGGACTCGATGCCGACCGACTCGTGGGCGACACGCTCACTATGGGAGTAGGGGAGAAAGACGAAATCTACCACGGCATCGGCCGCGGATTGCTCAACATACAAGGCATGCCGGTCTATCGCGACGCGCAAGGACCGGTCGCCACCCCCACAAGCGATGAGGAACGAACAAAAATCACACCTCAAACCACACACATCCAAATCTGTATCAACGCTTTCGCACCCGAAATGCCGCTCACCGAAGCCCTCGATTGGACGCTCCAACTCCTACACCAATACGCCGCACCCTCATCCATACAATCACGCATCATCACCCCCTAATCCGTCCCATTCCACCTATAAGCCCCATCGGCCTCATTCCACCCATCCACGCACCTCACATCCCTTACTCACACCCTTAAGCACATCGCGTCCCAACTCCACTCCCGATGCATCATCTATCCTGCAGTCTATCACTTTAAGCCCGGAGCAACCGTAAAACGCACGGTCTCCTATGCGTCTCACTCCCTTCCCGATACGTATCCGCCTCAGACCAACGCAACCCGAAAAAGCCCAGATTCCTATCTCTCTCACTCCGTCAGGTATATTCACCGATTCAAGCCCGACGCAGTCACTGAATGCGCAGTCTCCAATCTTCTCCAGCCCGTCACTCATCACTATCTCTCTCAATCCGCTTTCCTGAAACGCACGATTTCCTATCAACTTCACAGTCCGCGGCAATTCTATACGCCTCAGATTCACACATCGCTCAAACGCCAAGTCGCCTATCCGCTCCAGAGAGTCTCCACTTAGCTCCACCTTCTCCAGCCCCACGCAATCCATAAACGTGAAGTCATACACACGCTTCAGCAGCGGTGGCCATTTCACCTCCTTCAATCTCACGCAACCTCTAAAAGCATACACCTCCACCTTGCGCATATTCCTGCCCAGCTTCACGCGCTCCAGATTTGCGCACCGCTCAAACACGCCATAGCCTATCTCCCTCATATTTTCGGGCGTACTAATCTCAGTCAAACCCGTGCAACCTCTAAATGAGTAATCTCCCAAGTAACGGAGCGTCTCCGGAAACACCACACGCGTCAACTCATCGCAGTCCTCAAACGCCACCGCGCCAATCCCGCGAGTGCCATCAGCCACACGCAGCACCCCCTTCGGCTTCTCTCCCTTGTAACCATACAGAATCTTGCCCACATACAACAGCCCATCAACGGCATCTTTGTGCCACGCCGTCCCCGCAAACACATCCTTGCCCAGCATCGTCAGCCTGTCATCCATAATAATCTCCTTCAACTTCACGCAGTCGCTAAATGCCTCATTCTTAATATATGCCACTCTACGGCTCACGCGTATCTTCTCCAGACTCTCACAACCCTTAAACGCTCTTTCTCCTATAATCTCCAGCCTGTCATTCATCTCCACCTCGCGCAGAGCCGTGCAACCCATAAACGTGTTGTTCTCTATCTCTTTCAACCTTACCGGAAGACGTATCTTACGTAAACCGACACAGTTGGCAAAAGCGCCATTAATAATCTCGCGCACCGAATCGCTTATCTCCACCGCACCCAACTTGGCGCAGTCGGCAAAAGCGCATTCCTCAATCAGTCGCACCGAGTTCGGAATCACTATTCGCTCCACTTTCAAGCCCCTAAACGAATGCGCGCCAATCACCGCCACCACATAGCGTTTGCCACCCACAGCCACACTATCCCTAATCTCCACAGCCTTGGCACTACCGTCACAACCGGTCACCACAGCCACATCACCCTTCACCTCATAAGTCACTCCATCAAGCGTCACACAATCGCTCTGCCCCGAGCCACATCCCGTCGCCATCGCTAAAGCCATAACAAACGCAAAACAGACCACAACTCTCAGCCCAGCTAACCGCTGCGCCAGCCTCGCCTTAATCCTATGTAGTGCCTCACGGTCCATCATCTAACCATCACCATTCAATTCACAAATATACAACATTTTCCCAAATACATCCCCACCAATTCACCCAAAATCCATCTCGCAGTTTGTCTTATAGGAGCTATCCTCAAATTTGTGTGAAATTCACCGCAATTTGTGTTCAAACACATCCATCTGCCTTACCCACACCTTTGTGGTCATTTATTGTCTGATATATCCTCTAATTTGTGTTCAAATCCCCCTTTCCCTCTTCCCACAACCACATGGCCTCTCTACCACATCGCCGAAGGCGATTACCACCGTGCAAACCCCACAATGATGTGCCGCAGGCACGAATTGTGGGGTAACGAGCCCCATCAAAAACGAACCTCAGAGAGGTTCACCACCATCATTCGCATCCGCGTCCGCTAAGGTAGTCACCCGCATTACCACGTTCCCCGGCTTATCCCTGCTTTATAAGCCACATTAGCCCCACAAGCCCTATCACGACCTATTATATGTAGTCCACCGCATTATCATAAGGTTCAACCATTGGGATGGTTGCACCGTTAACATGCCTTTCGTTCAACTGACCACGTTGAACGAACATCGAGATGCAAAGGAAGTCACGATTGACGGCATTTGATAATGCAGTGGGCTACATAGTGTAGAGTTTAGAGTTTATGGTTTAGAGAAAAACTGTTGCTCAATATTTGTCGAAGGGTGCTGCGGTGTTTAGTCGTAGTGCCCTTTTTAAGCGTTTTAGTAAAAAGTTTGTCACAACTGGGAGAAAAATGGCTCTATGACAGAAAAAATGCTTACCTTTGTGTTTCAATGGCACTAATATTATAGTTTTTTTGTAAAAGACTAATGGCAAAGAGACTGCTTAACAATAAATTAAGATTATCAGATTTTCCAGAAGAAATTGATAATGAGAACGGCATAAAGATATATGGTGACACATCATATGAAAACCAAATGGCCGTTTTAAGCCAATTTTTGCATAATGGAAATACTGATATAAGCCGTGATGAAATTGTTGCGGCTATACTTGATTTTCTTGAATATAAAAAGGAGCAGAATCCAAACACAGGTATAGAGGATAGTTACGAATATGCCTCTATGGTAGCTGAAAATCCAATCCAATATTCACTGTTTAATGATTTCTTTGATGTTCCATTTCCCAACCCTCAAGAGGGTAAGCACACTTTAATAGATCTTTTTGCCGGCATAGGTGGTATAAGATTACCTTTCAATGAACTTGGATATAAATGTGTTTTTTCTTCTGAATGGGACAAATTTGCTCAAAAGACCTACTTCGCTAACTTTGGTGAAATGCCATTTGGTGACATCACGCAGGAATCAACTAAAAGGTTTATTCCTCAAAAATTTGATTTGCTATTAGCCGGGTTCCCTTGTCAAGCATTTTCAATAATGGGCAAAAGGCAAGGTTTTGCAGATACAAGAGGAACGTTGTTTTTTGATGTTGCAACTATCTTAGAACGTCATCGGCCACAAGCAATTTTACTGGAAAATGTAAAGCAATTAACTACTCACGACCATAATAGAACTTTTCAAACAATTCTAAGGATACTTGATGAATTGGGTTACAAAGTTAAGTGGCAAGTCCTGAATGCTTTGGATTTTGGTCTTCCGCAAAAAAGAGAGCGAGTTATCATTGTTGGTTTTTTGTCTCAAAATAGAATTGAAGCCTTTAATTTTGATTTTGAGAAGCAGCCTTATTCTTTGACTGGGCTTCTTGAATCTGATGAAATTGTTGATACGTCACTTTTTGCATCAGAAAAAATTTTACAGAAACGCGAAAAACAAACTGAAGGTAAAAAGATTTTTTATCCTTCCATATGGCATGAGAATAAAGCAGGCAATGTATCAGTTTTAGATTATGCTTGCGCATTAAGGACAGGTGCAAGTTATAATTATCTTCTTGTGAACGGACGTCGCCGTCCATCTTCACGAGAGTTGTTGAGATTGCAGGGATTTCCCGACAACTACCGAATTGTTGTTTCTCATGGTGAAATTAGACGCCAAACTGGTAACAGTGTTGCAGTTCCAATGATAAGAAAAATTGCTCAAAAGATTGATTATATTTTAAATAATATTGACTGATATATGAAACATCCTCGTTTAAGAGACGGAAAGAAGCTCCAAACATCTGAGCCTTACCCAATGAACGAACTGCCCGATGATTTAATTGTAAAAATCGGTGGTTATCTTGTTCATCTTCTGTATATTGGGAGAAAGGATATTACGGGTTCAGATTGGGGTGACGCATTCTCTGATGCTATAGGTGGGAAACATTTAGATTCCCCTATTGGTATTGCAGATGTGGTTCTTGGTAAAATGGCATGGTCCATGAAGACTGTCAAAAATACAAGACCATTTACTGCTCGCAATATTCGATTGATTAGTGGCCGTTGCTCACCTGATTATTCGTATGGCATTACTGACCCCCATAAGGATATTCAAGAAACAGGTAGGGCTGTTTTAGGCATATGGAATGAACGCATTAATTTAGCACAAGATGAGTTTAATCCAGTTAGAACGTCGATTTTGGTGCGTTCTAATGATTTGCTTTCATACACTCTTTTCGAAGAGGACAACCATCGCTTTAGAACAAGCGATTATATTTGGGAAGCGAATTCAAATGGTAATCTGATTGGAAAACATATTGAAAGCGGTGAAACTTGTTTTACTTGGCAACCTCACGGCTCTCAATTTACCATTCATACAAGAATACCAGAGAATGCTGTGAAGTTTACTATTAAACGACCTCCAGTTATCAGTAAAGATGATATTCTTAGAGCAATAGATTTTGATGATTCTTGGGTTCAGATAATAAAATAATGCTCTAATATCGTATAATAGCCGTCCCGGATTGGGGCGGTTTTTGTCTTTTGGGGGGGTGGCTGCTTAACCATAACTTTGCCGTGAGTTTTTTAATCGTATCCGTCCGAAAGTGGCCGTCTGGTGAATGAGAAATTAAAGCCGGACTTGGTTAGAGCTCGGCTTTGTAGTTGTAAGGCAGTAGAGCCACCAATTGGTCCTCGTCCATGTCGGGTTTGATTCTCTCGAGGGTGTGGGTGAGCCATTCCAATGGCGGCACGTTGAGGTTGTCGCAGCGCACGAGCAGTGTGTAGAACACGGCGTTGTCCTCGGCGCCGAGGTGGTGCGCCGTAGCGGTGTGCTACAATTATGGCACACCCTCGGTATGTTTCCATCTCTTTATTACCTCATTCCTTGTCAGATTCCCAGCCTATTCCGGCGGCTTGTTTCCGGCATCCCTGCCCATAAGTCCCGTCATCCAACCGAGCCGAAGGCGAGCTCGCGTGTGAGCTCAAAGCGTCTCGTCGGCTGAAAGCCGGGGCGCGGTCGCCATTCGGCGATTGAGACTCACCGCAATTTATGTTCTTACACGTCCTCTTCCGTCACCCGCTCGGAGCCTCCGCGCGCGACACTCGCACGCGCCGCCCCTTCACCTTCGTCGCGTTAAGCGCCTCCACCAGCGCCGCCACCGCCTCACGCGGCGCCGCCACCAGCGCATAGTGGTCGTTCACCACAATCTTACCTATATCCGCGGCGCCCATACCGGTCGCGCCACAGTTCGCTATCCAGCCCACTATATCGCCCCGCGACAGTTTCTCCTTACGCCCCTCATTCACGTAGAGCGTCGCCATTCGGCCACGCACACTCTTGCGCTCAGTCCGGTCGGGTAGGGCGCACCTCTTTCCGCGCACCCACTCCGGCGGCTCCTCATCTGCCAGCACTACCACCTCACCGCTGCTATCCACACGAGCTGTGCGCCCGTTACGATGGGTGTAAGCATCCTCACTCACAGGCAACTCATAATGTACAATATGCGTCACATCGGCCACATCCAGACCTCGAGCCGCCACATCGGTCGCCACCAGCACCTCCACACTGCCATTGTCCAGCATCGCCACCGCTTTCTCGCGGTCTATCTGCTCCATCTTTCCGTGGTAGCCGGCCGCCTCTATGCCATGCCGGCGCAGGTAGTTGCACATCTCCGCCACCGTCTCGCGTTGGTTCACAAACACTATCACCTTCCCTTCCACTATGCTCAGTAGCGCCTGCTTCAGCGCATCGCGCTTATCCTTGCCGTTCAGTCGCACTATCCGCACGCTCATCCGCTTATCCACCTCAGCCTTACGCTCGCTGTAGTCTATCACCAGCGTGTTGCGCAACTTCAGGTAACCTGGCAACTGCTCCATCTTCGTGGCCGAAGTCACTATCTTGTGCTCCGCTCCACGTGTCATCGCCACTATGCGGTGCATGTCGTCCTCGAAGCCCAGCTCCAGAATCTTATCCATCTCGTCTATCACCAGCACACGGCACGTGTCCAACTTCAGCAATCCTCGCTTGGTCAAATCCACCAGCCTCCCGGGTGTTGCCACTATTATGCTCGGGCCGCCCGCAAGTGAGTTCACCTCGTCCTGCACACTATGACCACCATAGCACGCCAGCACTTTGTGACCCTCGGCTATCGTGCGCAGCACCTCGCCCACTTGGCGCGCAAGCTCACGCGTAGGCACCATCACCACTGCCTGCACACCGGTCAGCGCCTCACTTATCGTCGTCAGCAGCCATGTGGCATATGCTATCGTCTTGCCGGTGCCGGTAGGGGAGTAGAGCACCATATCGCCACTCTCGCTCACGTGGCTCAGCACGCGCTCCTGCATCTCATTCAGCTTGGCTATACCGGCCTTCTCTCTGATTATCTCTATTACTCTGCTCTTTTTCATGGCTTTATCCTCCTGTTTCTGTTTTGCGTGTCAATATTCCATTTTCTTTGTCGCAAAATTACTGCCGCAGGAGCACCTTGTCAATGTCATTTTCTGCATTTCGCTCAGCCCGCGCCCATAGCGTGTTCCGGGGCCATTGCCCCATCGGGCCTGTCTTGCTATTGCTCTCAGTAACAGATTATTGCAATTCACCTTTTCCCATGCGCACTATCTCGGGCTCGCCACCGGTGCAGTCCACCACAGTCGATGGGCGCATTCCGCCCCTACCGCTACTCACTACCAGGTCAATACTTTCCCCATACGTCTCGGCTATCAATTCGGGCTCGCAAATGTAGTCCTCGTCTCGGCCCTCAACCGACGTCGTGAATATCGGGCCGCCCAGAGCATCCACTATCGCTGTCGCCACCTTGTTGTCTGGTATCCTGATCCCCACAGTGCGACGCCCCTTAAACGCCTTGGGTAACTTCGACAATGCCGGTAACAGGAATGTGAACGGACCGGGTAAGTTGCTCTTCATCAGCCTGAACACGCTGTTATCCACCTTGGCATACTGGGCCACCTCGCTCAGGTCTGCACACACAATCGACAAGTTTGTCTTGGCGCTCTTCATCGCCTTCAACTGGCATATCCGCTCTATCGCACTGTTATTCATCGCGTCACAGCCTATCGCATACAGTGTGTCGGTGGGATACACTATTATCCCGCCATCGCGCAACACATCCACCACCTCATCCAGGTAGCGCTCGTTGATGTTGCTCTCCATTATCTCTAATATTCGCATACTCAGTAGCTTATCTTTATTTAGACCTCTATCTCGGCAACTTTTAACACATTGTCACACTTCTTCCAAGTCGTGCCCCATGCGCTCTTTCTTGGTGTGCATATAGAACTCGTTATACTCATTGGGCTTAACCTCAATGTGAACATTCTCCACAATCTCCAGCCCATAACTCTCCAAGCCCACTCGCTTAGCCGGATTATTCGTCATCAGGCGCATTTTGGTCACTCCCAATATCCGCAATATGTTGGCCCCTACGCCATAACTCCGCTCGTCGGGCTTGAAACCTAAGTGTATATTGGCATCCACCGTGTCATAGCCGTTCTCCTGCAATTTGTAGGCGCGTATCTTGTTCATCAGGCCTATTCCGCGGCCCTCTTGATTCATATACAGCACCACACCCTTGCCTTCCTGCTCTATCTTCTGCATTGCCAGGTGCAACTGCTCTCCACATTCGCAACGCTTCGACCCGAATATGTCGCCGGTCATGCACGACGAGTGAACCCGCACCAGTATGGGCTCTCCGGGCTCCCATGTGCCCTTAATCAGTGCTATGTGCTCCAGCCCGTTATTCAACTGCCTGAACGGTATCAGCCTGAAGTGGCCGTAAGCGGTGGGCATATCCACTTCCTCGCCCACTTCCACCACCTGCTCTTTACTCAGCCGATAGGTAATCAGATCGGCTATCGACACTATCGGCAAGTCAAATCGCTTGGCTATCTCTTTCAACTGGGGCAATCGGGCCATTGTCCCGTCTGCATTGATAATCTCTATCAACGCCGCGGCCGGACGCAGACCCGCAAGCCGGGCCAAATCCACAGCCGCCTCAGTGTGACCGGCTCTCACCAGCACTCCCTTATCCTGGGCTCGCAGTGGATTCACGTGGCCGGGACGCCCAAAGTCGCTCGCTTTCGCCTCAGGATCGGCCAGTGCGCGGATGGTCAGGGCCCTGTCGTGCATCGACACGCCTGTAGTGCAGCCTTCCAGCAAATCCACAGTCACCGTGAATGGCGTGCCCAGAACCGACGTGTTTTCCTCCACCTGCATCGTCAGCCCCAACTCGTGACAGCGCTCGCCGGTCAGCGGCGCGCACAGCACTCCGCGTCCCTCGCGAAGCATAAAGTTCACCTTCTCCTCGGTCACCTTTTCGGCCGCGATGATAAAGTCTCCCTCATTCTCGCGGTTCTCGTCATCCACCACAATCACAAATCCGCCCGCGCGCATTTGCTCTATGGCCTCATCTATGCTGTTAAGCCCCTGACTTGTAATCTTTTCTTCTGCCATTTTTGCTCAGTTCGTTATTCTGTTTTTGTCGGCGACTCGGCTTCAGGCAAGCTGTCTTTCATCATTTCTGTCAACTCGTCACACACTCGTGCCGTGATTTTTATCTCGTTTTTCAAATTCTTCTGATGCCTTGTCCCCACCAGATAGAGTGGCAGACTCAGCGGTAGCAGTGCCGCCAGCGCGTATCCAAGCGCCTTGTTTCCTGTGGGCTTGTAGCTGAGCAGTTGCCTTATAATGGGGAAATCCATTGTCTTGTTTATCACCAGCTTCTCGCGTGAATTGCCCATATATTCCACCACGCTTTCCACCTGAGCCTGGAGCGCGCCCAGCAGTTTCTTGTCGTAGCCTGCTGTCCAGTAGGTTATAAAACTCTGGCGACCGTTGTAGCGCTCCAGAAATTGCTCGCAATTCTGCTTCAGAGCCTGCAACTTCTCGATAGCCTCTGCGGGTTCCACTTCGTTGATTATCACTTCTTTTACCTCCAACTTTCGCACTTGATGCATTCCGGTTATCCGCCTGAAGAAGTTCAGGTATGCGTCGGGGTTAAACACTGCCGAGTCGTTCACCGCCTTGTGGGTCAAGAATAAACCGAGGGGCAACAGCACTGCTGAACTCAGCCATATACCTTGCCACACCCACCAGTGGCCGTCTCGGGCCAACTTATAACCCATCGTGTCTATCACGTAATACACAATGAACAGTAGCACCGAAATCACTATCGGAGTGCCCAGTCCGCCTTTGCGGATTATCGCTCCCAGCGGAGCCCCGATAAAGAAGAATATCAGGCAAGCCAGCGACAGTGTGAATTTCTTCTGCATCTCTATCTGGTGGCGACGTATCACCATCAGGTCATCGTTAATCATGTAGCCTCTGAATTCGCACTCCTGCCGTGCGCTCAGTGCCTTGGCCAAGGCCTTGTCCACCACTTGGAACCGCGCCGTCGCAGTCAGCTCTCCCAACTTTGCGTTCAAGTCTATCGGCTTATTCATCAGCACTTCTTTTGTCAGCACGCTGTGTCGCCCTTTCTTGTCATACACATAGGTGCGGGTAGGGGTGCCCACCACCGACAACTGGCGCAGGTCGGCCGCTATTATCTGCCCCGTCGAGTCCACCCTGCTTTGCACTGAGTCTATGGTCTGCCTCAACTCGGTAATGTTCTTCCCCACATACTGCTGGCGCATGGTCTCATCGTCCATCCGGTTGAATGTGGCGTCGTAGGGTATCAGTATCTGTTTGGCACGGAATGTCTCGCGCCGGTACAAGTCCGAACCCAGCTTGTTTGCACCGCTCTGCACCATGTCTTCATACCACTCGCCGTGATGCAGGTCCAGCACCAGATGCAACTTGTCCTCAGTGAAACTCAATCGGCCCGAGTCGGCTGTCACCACTCGCGGATATCCGCTTATTTTGCTCACGTCGTAGATGAGCATGTCATACATCATGTCACGCTCGGCGTCCTTGTGTTTCACCAGAATGTTGTAGCCCGGTATCTGACTGTAGATCGCACCCTCTGGAATGTCGAGAGTGGGCGACTTCTGGCGAGCCGAGAACAGCAGGGTCCACATCTTCACGTTCGACTGTGGCAACACGTCGTTCTGGAAAAAGAATGCGCCTATCGCTATCAGCACTATAATCACCGCTATAGGCTTCATCACTGTCATCAGCGACACGCCCGACGATTTCATCGCCGTCAGTTCAAAGTGCTCGCCCAGATTGCCGAATGTCATCAGCGAAGCAAGCAAGATGGCAAGCGGCAGGGCCAGTGGTACCATCGTCAGCGACGCGTAAAAAAACAACTCGCCCAGCACGTCCATGCTCAGCCCTTTGCCCACCAAGTCCTCAATATACTTCCACAAGAACTGCATCATCAGGATAAACATACAGATAAAGAAAGTCATAAGGAACTGAGGCAAAAATGTCTGCAGCATAAACTTATATAACTTCTTTATACGTATCATTGTCCCAATGTTGTGCTAATTTTTAAGGTGCAAATTTAGTGATTTATCTTGAATTATCGGCCAATTTCACGTCCTTAATTGCTCATGGCTGTTTTTATGGGCATGTGGTCAGTGGATTGGAGCACAAGTATTCTATCCCAATCCAGCCCCGATGCTTCTTGTCGGCAGTCTCCACCTCTATCCAGCCATCCACCATGTCCAGCGGCCTCACCAGTAACTCCTCGGTGAACCTATACACTATTCGCGACGCGTCGTTCGGGTACTGGTGAAACACCATCTCTGTGCCTCCATAATTTCTTGTTTCCAAGCCAAGTACAGTGTAGTGAATGTAACTCTCCTCTGGTATCTCCACTTCTTTCGCTTCTTCGGCATTTTCCACACTCAGCACCCTCCACCAGCCGTTTTTAACGTCGGTCACACGCACGCAGTAATTGTATCCTTGGTCCAGTTTCTTTATAACCTTGCCGCGAGGTGCGTTCCGGATATTAGTCGCGCTGCGGCTCGCGTCGCTCACAAACGTGTCCAGTACCCAGTCGCATCTACCGCTCAGCTTCATCAGCAGTGCCACTGTGGCCATCAAAGTTCTTCTTGTTCTCATAACTCTATGGTTTTACTCGTAGATTAAAATTGAATGTAAATTATTCCCAAAAGTAACAATTTCGCTCATCCCCACCAAAAAAAGCGCCACTTTTCTCATCAGTGTCTTAATTGGTTGTTGTGTTTGTTAATGAACGTTAAAATGGGGGTAATTTTTGTGGATTGCGTATAAAATTGTAAATTTGCAAAAATATGTGAACAAAATCTGTTATCGACAGAAACTTGGTCATCCCCCCAAAAACCGCAAATAATATTAACAAAATAACCTGCATGAATATGAAAAAACTGTTTTCTGCTCTGGCATTTTGCTTGATTTTTTTTGGCGCGAACTCTCAGTCGCTCTATGTCGCGGATGTAAAAGTGACAGCCACAGATGGCTCTCTTATAACCGGCCCCGGAATTCAAGGTAGGGTTTTCGCCAGTTATATTGATGGCGTCTTGACCCTGACCCTCGACAATGCCACTATTACCGGTTATCATACGGTCAACACTAATCAATATGGCATTTTTTGTTGGGACTATAAGGATTTTAATATTCGCCTGATAGGAAAGAATAAAATAATTGCGCCCCAAATCTCCAACTCTAGTTTTACGGGGATATTGGTCTCTGCGGGCAATGTCATGGATGTTTCTCGTTACACTATTTATGGTGGAGGTGAAGACGTGGAAGCAAATTCATTGGAGGTGGTAAACCCCAGCAGAGCTTATTATAGATACGGCATTCAGATGGCGCATGGCCGAGGAACAGAGGCGGCAATCCGTAATTGCAAACTTGATATTGATGCTTATTATTGTTTGCAAGCCGGCACTCGTGGGTGTGTAATTGAGCGATCACATCTCATTTTGCACAATTCTGCATCATCAGGTGCTATCCCTGGATACACTTTTATAGGTGACGATGTGAATGATTACCTATTCCAAGACTGCTACTTCTCCACGCCCGAGAAGGGTTACTTTGCCACTGTCTTAGGCACTTCCAGCAATCCGTTACGTATCGCCGTCCCGGAAGGTAGCGCTGATTACGACAAACTCTACAACGGCTATTATTATGGCCCCGTGGAAGTGGTTCCCATTGAAGCCTATCCTCTATATATCAACGGTGGGCGAGTCACCGAGTTCAACAAAGATGACATTCTGAACGATGGCACCATGAGTTTCGACCCGAAATCAAGGACCCTTACAATGAATGGCGTCACACTCCATGGTGGTAAGGCCGGTGTGCCGATGATTGAATCCAAATACGGCCGGGCATCCGGAACATTTACTATTAATTTGGCTGGAAGCAAAGCTAATTCAATACGTAACGGCAGTAGTTACGGTGGCGATGCTTTTGCGGCAGATGGCAACGTCACCATCACCGGCACAAGCAGCGTCAGTTTCTATAGCCACAAGGGCTCAGGCATCAATATGCGTGGCGATATGAATACACTGAAAATTGACCAAACCACAGTGCGTGCCGAGGGTAGCTCAGGTGGCAGAGGTATTTACAGTAGCGGTTCATTCGGAACGCTGAGCGTGAACGCTGCCACTGTTACTGCGATATCCTCCGGCGAAAACACCTGTGGAATCACCGGTTTCCGCTATTATAGTCCTTCAAGCTGCAAGTTCTCGCCCGAATCGGTAACTTTCTCCAATGGTAGTTTCCTTAGCTCCACAGGTTCCATATTGGCACAAGTGAATATTGTTCCCGATGTTACTGTATATCCCATTAGCATTAATGGAGTCTCAATCAACAGCGCTAATAAGGATGATGTCAAGTTTCCGGGCCTGAATAGCGGCAAGGTGACTCTTTTCGTGGGGGATAAATATGAATTGTGGTTTCAGAATGCCGACATTTCTCTCGACACTTCTAACGGTTCTTCAAGTGCTATAATCAGTATTAGTAGAAGCGAAGATGAATCATTAAGAAAGAACATAGACATTGAATTCTCAGGGAATAACAAGTTAACCATCGATGGCTACGGTTCAGGATTAAATGCGGCAATTAAAGTCGCTCCTCAGGTGGGTTACGTTATGCTCTCGAAAGGTGTTGGTGGTGGAAATCTGACCATCGACTGTATCAACAGTACAGCTATTATGATGGGAGCTAACTTGGGAGAAGACCCACTGGATCATAAAATTAACTATATGGGAATTGATAAGCTGCCCATCAATATAAATCTCGCGGGAGAAAGAGGCCGCGGATTCGTCATTGGTCCTGCGACCTCTACCGCTACTCCGCCTATATTAGAAATCGATAGGGCTGCTGTCTCGATAACCGGTAGCAACAATTACAGTACTCTAATATCAGGGTTTAGCGACCTCTATCTTAAGAATGCCGCTATAACATCTCCGGCCGGGGCTTATTACGACACTAATTCACTTACGCTTCGAAACAGCGATGGTAGTGCTGTCGCGGTATCTAAGGATAACCCTCTGGTCATCAGCCCGGTCGAAAGCTATTTGTGGATAGCGAACAAAGAGATTACGAGTCTGAATTACAACGACATACCCGGTGTGCTGGACTATATTCTGGAAAGCGGTAGTGTCACATTCGATCCCCAAACTTATACCCTAACTTTGGATAGGGCGACTATAACAGTTCCCAGTGGAACTCGGAGCGATGGAATAACCTATAGTGGAACCCGCGAGTTGACTATTCACTTCAATGGGTATTGCAATATCTGCGCTCCCTTGAGCGAACTCTACTATCCAATCAAGGCATTTGGCCCTATTCGCATAACCGGCTCGGGCTATTTGCTCCTCAATGGCGAATCCCAATATTCATCGCAAAAGGCGATTTACATCTATGGCGATAATAATGTGACGTTCGATAACTGCAGCGAAGTTTACCTTTCAGGTGGTATTTATCAACCAAATTCCGCCCTCGATAGCCATGTAGTGTTTAAGAACTCCAACGTGCTCATAGTGAATGACGCTCAATCAGAACATGGTGCTGTGCAAGGCTTCAAAGACGTGTCTCTAACCGGATGTGTCGCTCTTCCATTAGGAGTAAATGCCGATACTCCCGATTACATGGACTATGCTCTAACTTACAGTGCCGAACAGTTTACCTTCCTTACTATCTATGACATGGTTTGCCACCAAGTAAATGTCGTAAAGACAGCGATTCTGGGCGACGTGAACGGCGACGGCAATGTGGACATTACCGATGTGGTGGCAATAGCTAACCATGTGATGGGCGAAACTCCGCCGGCGTTTAATCAGGTCAATGCCGACATTACCGGTGACAATGAAATTGACGTCACCGACGTGGTGCAACTGGCCAATCGCGTGCTGGGCAACTAACACACGCCCGAATTTTTGACTTCAATATAGCGAGGGGCGGTTCCACGGCGGAATCGCCATCGTTATAACTCTTCGCTACCTTACAAACGCAAGTTTTTGGAAATTTAAACGCCCAAAATGTTATAATCTCAAAAAATCTGCGTAATTTTGCAGATTGAAGAATAATTCTTACCTTTACAAAATCTTAATTGATTAACTTGACATAGTGAATTAATGGAACCACTTTTCGAAGCACTTAAACGTAGTGCCATCGCTTGCCGGCAACGCATTATCCTGCCCGAAAGCCTTGAGCCGCGTACTCTCACAGCTGCCAGCCGCGTTATTGCCGACGGTGTGGCTGATATAATCCTAATAGGCAACAAAGAACTGATATTGAACAAAGCACGCGAATTGTCGTTAACCGGCATAGAGCGTGCTCGTTTTGTCGATAATAGCGATGCCGAAACCATTGAGCCGTATGCCAATTTGTTTTTCGAACTGAGAAAAAATAAAGGCATAACCATGGAAGAAGCGCGCAAAAAAGCCGCCGACCCTCTCTATCTGGGTTGCCTCATGATTAAGCGTGGCGAGGCCGACGGACAAGTGGCCGGCGCGATGAACTCAACAGGGAACGTGCTTCGTGCGGCTTTCCAAGTGCTGAAAACGGCTCCGGGCGTAAAGGCTGTGTCAGGAGCGTTTATAATGCTGTTGCCCGAGGGCTCGCCCTATGGCGAGCGTGGAATCATGGTGTTTGCCGACTGTGCCGTTATACCGGCTCCTACAGCTGAGGAACTGGCGCAGATTGCCGTGCTTACCGCCAAGACTGCGCGAAACCTGGCCGGAATCGAGCCTCGTGTGGCTATGTTGAGCTTCTCCACTAAAGGCAGCGCCTCTCATGACAACGTAAACAAGGTGGTTGAGGCCACCGCGCTGGCGCATGAATTGCAACCCGAACTGGAAATTGATGGTGAGCTGCAGGCCGATGCGGCCATTGTGCCCGTCGTGGCCGCGCTCAAAGCGCCACAAAGCCAAGTGGCCGGCAAAGCCAACGTGCTTGTGTTCCCCGACTTGGGCACAGGAAACATTGCTTACAAACTGGTGCAACGTCTCGCCGGTGCCACGGCCGTGGGACCTATTCTGCAAGGATTGGCGGCTCCGGTCAACGACCTCTCGCGCGGATGCTCGCCAGATGACATTTACAAAACAATGCTCATAACCTGCAATCAGGCAATCAACAGCGGCAAGCAGTAGCATCACACGTATAATGAAATAATTAATATTCAAATCAATATATTCACAAAACCAAGTTATGAACATATTAGTGCTGAATTGCGGAAGTAGTTCCGTGAAGTATAAGTTAATCGAGATTAAAGCCAACAAGGTGCTTGCCGAGGGCGGAATCGAAAAAATAGGTCTGCCCGACGCTTTTATCAAGTTTAAAACGCAAGATGGCAAGAAGCACCAGATGGACCTTGATATCAGCGACCATAGCGGTGCCATAAAGGCCATTCTTAACAATCTCACCAGCCGTGAGTTCGGTTGCATCAGCAACTTTGAGGAAATCGATGCCGTGGGGCACCGTGTGGTGCACGGAGGTGAAAAGTTTAATAAGTCGGTACTCATCAACGATGAGGTGATTGCGATGATTAAGGACTGCTACAGCATAGCACCGCTTCACAACCCCGTGAACATGGCCGGAATAGAGGCTATTACCGAAATCTTGCCCGATGTGCCGCAAGTGGCGGTGTTCGACACTGCTTTCCACCAGACAATGCCTCCCAAGGCCTATATGTATGCTTTGCCCTATAAGTACTACATTATCGACCACGTGCGTCGTTACGGTTTCCACGGAACCAGTCACCGATACGTGTCGAAGCGTGTGTGCGACTTCTTGGGCGTGGACTACGAGCAGCAGAAAGTGATTTGCTGCCACATAGGCAACGGCGGTAGCATCACAGCCGTGCAGAATGGCAAGAGCATCGACACCACGATGGGACTCACGCCCACCGAGGGCTTGATGATGGGAACGCGTTGCGGCGACCTAGACCCCGGAGCTATCCTCTATCTGATGGAAAAGCACCACCTCAACGTTAAGGGAATGCTTGAAATCGTGAACAAACTCAGCGGACTCTCGGGACTGACAGGCATCTCGTCGGACATGCGCGAAGTGAATGCCGCGTCTGAGGAAGGTGACGACCGTGCCCGCTTGGGACTGGATATGTATGCCCATCGCGTAACAAAATATATTGGCGCTTTCGCGGCCGAAATGAACGGTGTTGACATCATAGTGTTCACCGGTGGAGTGGGAGAGCACCAAGCCAACGTGCGCGCCAATATTTGCCGCACCCTCGGTTTTATGGGAGTAGAGATTGACGACGAGGTGAACGACGCCAACAACGGCGACGAAGGAATCATCAGCACCGCCAACTCTCGGGTGAAAGTGGTGGTTATCCCCACCGATGAGGAATACATGATTGCTCACGACACCGAGGCGATAGTCGAAGGCCGCGAACCATAATAAGATAACTCAACATAACATAACATAAACCAAACAGTAAAAGTAACCTCAATAATCTAAGACTCTGAAACAATGACCAAAAGGTCTGAAATATGCACTATGGCCCACGTAAGCCACAGTGCATGTTTTCATTTACAAAGGGCTAAAGTTCCTAAATGTTCCTCATTCCTGGCATATCCATCCGTTTTCCATCCGTTTTATGGTGAATTCGGTTAATTACAGTTAATTATGATAAAATTTGTTTATTTTTTTTAATTTTTTTTCTTAATTTTGTAAGTGAAAGAGACATAGAGTCGTTTTGTAGAACAAAATTTTAATGATTATGAATAAGTTTATAGTACTGGGCATTGCATTGCTCACCGTAGTGGCCACTTCGGCCGAGACCATTTGGGTGAATGGCAATAAAATCACAGGCACGACATCATTCTCCACCGGTGGGGGCACCGTGAGATATGACGCCAGCACCAAGGTGCTGACAATCAATAACGTGGTATGCAACCGCTCCGGTAGCGGTAATAACGGCATTGACTGCAAAGATGTTACTAATCTGACAATCAACATGACCGGAACCAATTCGCTGAAGGCCAATGATGCCAGCTCGGTGATTTGTGGCGGTACGGTGACTATTAATATCGCCAGCGGTGTCACTAAGTTCATATCCACAGCCGGTAGCCAAAACGCCATCGGTATGTATGGGTGCAACCTGACGCTTACCGGTGCCGGCAAGCTATATCTTCAGTCGGACAACGGC
>CADADP010000033.1 GCA_902786725.1 uncultured Bacteroidales bacterium | reverse complement strand
CGATAGTGATGCTCGCTTCATCCAGAACTGTGAAGTTGAAGTTGGCAAAGAAACGCTTGCCTAGGCTTATCTGCTTGCCGTAGTCGCATCTGAAAGGCTGGTTGATAGTGCAGCAGTCGTCGGCGATATGGCCTATGATTAGTCTGAGAATGCGGTCTCTCTCAATGGTTTGAGACGGTCTGAGCGAATTATAGTCGTGGATTAATTCACGGGTTTGTGCCAGTTCTGACAGTAATTGGGCATCGGTGGCCAAATAAACCTCGCCGGCAAGCATTTTATCTTTTTCAGTCATAAAGCAGAAGTGTTATAAGTTCCGGCAAAGTTAGTGAAAATGCGAGAATTTTATTAATTTTGTAATGACAAAGCACAAGAATTAGCTATTGAATACTATTCGCTGAGCAACGATGATAATGGGACAAATGTGGAATCTGTGGCACGGATGTCACAAGAAGAGCGAAGGATGCAAAAACTGTTACGTTTTCAGGCGAGACGCTCAGTTTGAGAAAGATAGTAGCGAGGTTCGCAAAACAGCGAGCTACGCGCTACCTGTGCAACGCGACCGAAGGGGGCAATGGAAAGTGCCTGCAGGAGAGTTGCTGTGGACTTGCTTCACGAGCGATTTCTTTATAGAGGATGCGGATGAGTGGCGTGCCGAGGCGTGGAAAATGATTAGGTTGCGTTCCGACCTGAGATTCTATATGGCAACAAAGCGCCCCGAACGCATTTCCGAATGTTTGCCATTGGACTGGGGCGAAGATGGATATGAGAATGTGGTAATATGTTGTACGATGGAGAACCAGCGTAGGGCAGATGAGCGGATACCGATATTCCATTCGCTACCATTGCCACATAAAGAAATAATCTGCGAGCCGCTACTCGAAGGAATAGACTTTAAAGGAGAACTTGGCCTGTGGTGCAGGCAGGTGATAGTTGGCGGAGAATCGGGTGTTGGAGCCCGAGTATGCGACTATGACTGGGTGCTGGACATTCGCAAACAATGTGTGGAATCAGGAGTGTCGTTTCACTTTAAGCAGACCGGAGCGCTGTTTCGTCGGTCGGGGCGACTCTATAACATTCCGCGACACTTGCAAATGCAGCAGGCACGCAGGGCCTCAATCGGCTATAATCCGGTGGCCATGAATAAGAAAGATAATCAGAGAGTTAATAAATAATAATTAATACCTATGGAAGAAAATAAAAATCAAGGCAAGGCAATGAGTAATGCAGTAGAGAAGAGCCTTAAGGTGCTGCTGATAAATGGAAGTCCACATGCGAGAGGTAACACATTTATAGCCTTGAGTGAGGTGGCGGCGAGATTGAATAAGCATGGGATTGAGACAGAGATTGTTCAGATAGGCGTGAAGCCGGTTCGCGGTTGTATAGCGTGTGGTAAATGTCAAGAGAGACAACTAGGACGTTGCGTATTTGATGATGATTTGTGCAACAGGGTATCGGAAAAACTTGCTGTGGCCGATGGACTAATTGTGGGCTCTCCGGTGTATTACGGGCAGCCCAATGGCTCGGTGTTGTCGCTAATACAGAGAATGTTTTTTTCGGCCGGCGCTAATGCTCAGAACAAGCCGGCAGCAGCCGTAAGCGTGTGCCGACGTGGAGGTGCTACAGCCGCATTTGAGACAATGAACATGCCGTTCCAGATGATGAATATGCCGGTAGTGACTTCGCAATACTGGAACATAGTGTATGGCATGGCCCCGGGAGAATCTACTATGGATGCCGAAGGGCTGCAGACAATGCGTACACTTGCCGATAATATGGCATGGCTACTGCGCAAGATACATACCGGTGATGCTACCGATTATCCGGCACGAGAGCCGTGGCAACCGATGAATTTTATACGATAAAAACTAGTCACAAAAACGCTAAAAACATGGAAGAAAAGAAACTTAAAGCGATGTTTTTTAATGGGAGCCCCCGTAAAATCAATAATACGGCCATGATGCTGAAGAGTGCCATGAAAGGAGCCGAAGAAAGTGGCGCTGAGTGTGAATTGATAAACCTATATGACATTGATTTTAAGGGTTGTAAGAGTTGCTTCGCGTGCAAGTTGAAGAACTCAAAGACAAATGGTGTGTGTGCTTTGCGCGATGACTTGCGTCCCATATTGGAGAGAGCGCGACAGGCCGATGTGCTGGTGCTTGGCTCTCCGGTTTATTACAGTTATCCAACAGGCGAGATGCGGTCGTTTATGGAGCGTCTGCTTTTCCCTGTGGGTACGTATCTGTATGAGGAAGTGGAAACAGAAAACGGAGTAGTGCGTCGCCATGTGACAATACGCGATAAAGTGATACCCACGGCAATGATACTGACAATGAACTGCCCGGAAGATTATATGAAAGTGATAGGTTATCCGGCAATTCTTGAAGAGAACGCCAAGTGTCTGGCCGATATTTTCGGGTATAGCGAAACGTTGTACGCATTCAACACTTATCAGTTCCACGATTATTCGCGCTACGACTTTAATCTCTTCAGTGAGGAAGATAAGCGCCGCTATCGTGATGAGCATTTCGGCATCGATTTAAACAACGCTTACGAACTGGGAAAACGCCTTGTGGAAAAGGCGCGTGAGCAATAAAAGCCGGCCGGCAACAGAAGGCTAAAAGGCCGAAATAGAAACAGGTGTTCCTTACACACGAGGAACACCTATTAGTTGATGTATGCGGTCGGTGCCATCTTTCACCTTGGAATGAAAGAGGAAGAGCTTACCGCAGAATTATTTTTTGTGCTTGGTGATTTTTTTCGCTTTCTTTTTGTTTGGAGCTTTGTCAAGGCCTTGTGCCTTGGCTTCTTCGAGGCCTAAGCGGATGTTTTCGATAATGGCTTCGGATGAGTAGGTGGCTCCTGTAACAGCATCGACCTGCATTTCCGCAGCATCCGAAACCGATTTTCCAATGAATTGTGGGAATATTTTAGTTGTGGCACGATTGAAGTATTGTGGCGACTCATGGTTGTCAAGAGCCTCTATATGGGAGATTACACCATTCTCAATGTGAATGTTGAGCGGAGTGCGTCCACCGTATCCATAGACCTTCTTAGCCAGTTCGCCGGTGAAAATTATGCCTTTTACCTTGTTCTCGGCACTAATGCAGAAAGGAATAGCTACTACAAGTATTGCAGTGATTGTCAAAGTTATGTGCTTAATGTGAATTCTCATAAAAATCGTTGGATATAATTTTGGTGGCAAATTTATGATTTTTATCTTAAAGAGTCTGCAATTTTTAAGGAGTTTTATCGTTAATAAATTAAAAAGGTGCACGTGCGTGTGTGCCTGCTGTGTGAAGAGCTGTCTTTGTTCTGCGTGTCGCTAATGCGACTGACGTGAGAAAGAAGGCACTGCTTGTTGTTATTTAGAGAAAGATATAAATGGAGCAAGATATAATACAGAGTTTGGAGACACTGCGAAGCGGAGGTCTAATCCTTTACCCCACAGATACGATATGGGGAATAGGGTGTGACGCTACAAACGCCGACGCGGTAAGGAAGGTGTATGAGCTAAAGCGCAGGGCCGATAATAAAGCGCTCATAGTGTTGTTACAGAGCGAGAGTGTGCTCGACCACTATGTGGTGGATGTGCCGGAGATGGCTCGCGAACTCCTTGAGGTGGCGGTGAACCCTCTTACGATTGTATATGAGGGTGCTTACAATCTGGCGAAAAATCTGATGGGAGAGAACGATAGTGTGGGAATAAGAATACCGCATGATGAGTTTGCACAGACCTTGTGTCGCAGATTTGGCAAGCCTATAGTCTCCACATCGGCCAACATAAGCGGCCAGCCATCGCCATCGTGCTTCGGCGAGATTTCGCCTGAGGTGAAAGAAGGTGTGGATTATGTGGTGAAGTTCAAGCAGAACGACAAGTCAAGAGCTGTGGCGTCGAACATAATCCTGCTGCGAAGCGACGGCACATTCAAAATACTTAGATAATTTCGGTAGTCACCCATTGAGAAATAAAGCAATGATAAGCGAACGAAAACAACGGTTGAAGTATATTATCAGCGACTTTGTGATGTCGAATCTGGCATGGCTGGGATTTAACTGTGTTAGATATGCTTTTGGCGCGGTGCAGGGTGGTTTCACTACGCTATCGTCGTTCCTGTGTAGCAATATGATAATCGTGGGGCAGGTGGTGTTTCCGATAATGATGTTGGTGATATATTATCTGTCGGGGTATTATGTGGAGGTGTTCCGCAAATCTCGCCTTCAAGAATTGCTCACCACGATTGCGACTGCCGGCATCAGTAGCCTTGCGATTATATTTGTGGCCTTGATTAATGATATGATACTGGAACGCAAGGAGAACTATGAGATGATTCTATTGCTATGGGGGTTGCTGTTCTCGCTGGTGTATCTGGGCCGTGCAATTATTACGAATAGGACATTGCGTAGCATAAATCGTGGCAAGTTATATTTCAACACATTGGTGGTGGGAAGAGGCAGTGCTGCGATATCATTTGTGGATCGCTTGGAACGAATTAATATGGCAAAGGGCTATCATGTGGTGGGGTACGTGAGTATTCCGGGCGAGAACGATGTGAAAGATGTGGACCGTGCCGTGTTTACATTCGAGGATTTGCCACAGGTGTGCGAGCAATATGGGATAAAAGAAATAATAGTAGTGCCCACAAAGCAAGATTCCGGTCAGCTACTAAAAGCTATTAACCGCCTGTTTTCGTTGAACCTGCCTATAAAGGTCACACCTGACAAGTATAACATTCTGTTGTCGAGGGTTAGGATAAATAACATGTATGGCGACCTGTTGGTGGATATATCAAGTACGTCGATGGGCTATAGTGGCAGGGTAATTAAGCGAGTGTTCGATGTGGTGGTGTCGTCGATAGTGCTGACTTTGTTTCTCCCGTTTGGAATGATAATTGGAATACTGATTAAAAAAGATTCGTCGGGCAAAGTGTTCTATACGCAGAAGCGACTCGGGTATCATAACAAGCCGTTCAACATATATAAGTTCCGGACTATGGTGAGTGATGCAGAGAAAGATGGAGAGCCACAATTAAGCAAGGATAACGATGTCAGGATCACGCGGATAGGTCGGTGGTTAAGGAAGTATCGAATAGATGAGATACCGCAATTTTGGAATGTGTTAAAGGGAGATATGTCGATAGTGGGACCGCGTCCGGAACGAGAGTACTACGTGAAGCAAATCATTGCTCGAGAACCGGCATATTCGCTTGTTCATCAGGTTCGTCCCGGAATCACGTCGATGGGTATGGTGAAATTCGGTTATGCTCGTAACATCGACGAGATGCTTGAGAGGCTGAATTTTGACTTGATTTACTTGGAGAATATGTCGCTTGTAAACGACCTGAAGATTATGATATTCACAATTAAGACCGTTATGACCGGAAAAGGTATCTGAGAGGGATTATGGGGCGTGACGAACGACATACTATGCAGCAAGACCAGTCTTCGGTGTCGCAGTGGTTTATTTCTGTGCTGAACTGGCGAGAGAAGCATATATCGGAGCGGACATTCATAGTGATTTTGGCTATAATTATTGGCTTATGCTCGGGCTTGGCGGCCGTGTTGCTAAAGTTTCTCATTAAGGTGATTTCACAGGCGCTGACGTCGAGCGTAATAGCATCACACGGTAACTTGCAGTATTTGGTGTTTCCTGTGATGGGAATATTGATTTCGGGGCTATATGTGAAGTATATTTTGCGCGATAACATCTCTCATGGTGTGACGCGTGTGCTCTATGCGATAGCGCTAAAGCGAAGCCGAATCAAATTCCATAACATATATGCGTCGTTGGTGGCATCATCGGTGACGATAGGGTTTGGTGGCTCGGTAGGAGCTGAGGGCCCTATAGTGTTTACAGGGGCAGCTATAGGCTCTAATCTGGGTAAGGCGTTAAGATTACCGTCGCATCTGCTGATGATGCTGATAGGATGTGGTGCCGCGGCCGGAATAGCCGGGATTTTCAAGGCACCCATAGCCGGAGTGCTATTCACGGTGGAGGTGTTGATGCTTGACTTGACGGCCAGTTCTGCTGTTCCGCTGATATTGGCTTCGGTGACAGGTGCAACTGTGGCCTATGTGTTTACCGGCTACAACTTACATTTCTTCTTTTCTCAGAGTGAACCGTTTTTTACTGAGCGTATCCCTTATGTGATTCTCTTGGGAATTGCCTGTGGATTTGTATCGCTATATTTTACGCAGGTAATAGATTTGATGGAACGTATGTTCGGCAGAATATCCGGATTCTGGGTAAAGTTCGGTATAGGTGCGTTGGTGCTTAGTGTGCTTATATACGTGTTTCCGCCGCTCTATGGCGAAGGCTACGACTCGGTGAACAATCTGCTTAGTGGCGATGTGTCGGCACTGTTTAATAATAGCGTTTTCTATAGTCATCGCTTTGGTGCTCTGAGTTGTGTGTTGTTTGTGGCGGCGCTGATGCTACTTAAGGCGCTGGCTACGGCCGCTACGAATGGAGGCGGTGGAGTGGGCGGCACGTTTGCGCCATCGCTGTATGTTGGTTGCATGGCCGGATTCCTGTTTGCGTATTCGCTCAATGCTACTGGCGTGATAGACGCGTCATTGCCGTTGTCAACGAAGAATTTTGCTCTGATGGGTATGGCCGGTGTGATGGCCGGTGTGATGCACGCCCCGCTTATGGCGATATCTTACCTGACAGTGAGGATATTCACTCCATACGGAATTTATACGAAGCGCTTGGCTCGCAGGGGAGAATTGCTGACACATCAGAAGGACCACAGTGTGCTCACGTTGCTTAAGGTGAACAATGTGATTGAGACCGATTTTTTGCCTGTGCGGCCCGAGATGAGTCTGAAGGATATGGTGGATACCATTTCGCATAGTCGCAGAAATCTGTTCCCTGTGGTGGACGCTAATGGAGTGTTGCTTGGCGTTGTGGCGCTGGATGATATACGTGATATCATTTTCAGGCCCGATCTCTATCGGAAAATGAGTGTGAATAAGTTTATGAGTGTGCCAACGGCTAAGATTGAGTTAGGAATGCCCATGGAGGAAGTGATGCGCCTCTTTGATGAGACGGGAGCGTGGAACTTGCCTGTAGTGGAGAAAGGAAAATATGTGGGATTTGTGTCCAAGTCAAAGATATTCACGTCTTATCGGGAGGTGCTTAAGCACTATTCTTATGATTAACGATAATGCGTGCGACAAAGAAGATTATTGAGTAAAATGACAAAAGAAGAATTAAGGATAGTGTTTTTCGGGACTCCTGAGTTTGCCGTGGAGAGTCTGCGCCGTCTTGTTGAGGGCGGGTATAATGTGGTGGGAGTGGTGACTATGCCCGACAAACCGGCGGGTCGTGGCCATCACCTCTATGAAAGTGACGTAAAGAGATATGCTGTGAGCCGCGGATTGCGTGTGCTCCAACCGGTGAAGCTCAAGGATGAGACTTTTATAGCCGAATTGCGTTCATTGCGAGCTGATTTGCAAATAGTGATAGCGTTCAGAATGTTACCGGAAGTGGTATGGAGCATGCCCGCCATGGGCACGTTTAATCTTCATGCTTCACTACTACCAAAGTATCGCGGAGCCGCGCCTATAAATCGTGCGGTGATGAATGGAGACAGCGAAACAGGGATTACCACCTTCTTCCTTAAACAGGAAATTGATACGGGTGACATTATTCAGCAACGCAAGGTGGCAATAGGCCGGCATGACAATGTGGGCGATGTGCATGACCGACTGATGGTTATGGGCGCGGAAATGGTGATAGAGACAGTGGATGCAATAATAGCCGGAAAAGTGAAGCCCATTCCTCAAGCAGAGTTGCTCACTGCCGGAGATGAACCGACGCCGGCACCTAAAATTTTTAAGGAAGACTGTAGGATAAACTGGAATGAGAGCGCTGAGGTGGTTTATAATCACATACGTGGGTTATCGCCATATCCGGCGGCATGGACTCAGATTGTGGGCCCTGATGGCTCGCGCTATGACGTGAAAATATTTGAGACGTCGGAGCCGATACATAGAGTGGAGACGGTTCCCGGCCGGATAACCACCACAACGACGCGACTCATGATTGATTGTGCCGATGGTGCGCTGAAAGTGTTGTCGCTGCAGCTGGCCGGGAAAAAACGAATGGCTACCGACGCTTTTCTGCGTGGCTTCCGAGTCGCGGATTTCAAAGCAGAATGAACCCTTATTAAACGGAAGAAACAATAAGGCCTGCAAGCGATAGATGCACTGCAGGCCTTATAATACTTGACTAAAGGTTTAAGGTTGTTGGGGGAAGTCAACCTTTTTTCTGTTCTTTTGCCCAACTATCCTTGAGCCCGATTGTTCGGTTAAATACCAAGTGTCCTTCGGTGGAATCCGGGTCAACGCAGAAATAACCTATACGCTGGAACTGGAATTTGTCTTCGGCCTTTGCCACTTGTGCCAAATAAGGTTCAATCTTGGCGTTGGTTACGACTTTGAGCGATTCGGGATTAAGCAATTGGCGGAAGTCGGTCTCGCTTTCGGCTGATGGATTCTCCACGGCGAAGAGCCGGTCGTAGAGTCTGACTTCGGCATCTTGTGAATGACGTGCCGAAACCCAGTGTAGAGTGCCTTTAACCTTGCGAGTGCTTCCCTCGGTGCCACTAAGCGTGTCGGGGTCGTAGGTGCATTGAATTTCCGTGATGTTACCCTGGGCATCCTTAGTGCAACCGGTGCACATAACGATGTAAGCTCCTTTGAGCCTGACTTCTTTGCCGGGTGTCATGCGGAAGAATTTCTTCGGTGGCTCTTCCATGAAGTCGTCGCGCTCGATGTAGATTTCTCGGCAGAACGGCATGCTATGCGTGCCGGCACCATCTTGCTCGGGATTGTTGTCCATTTCCATCATCTCCACCTTATCCTCGGGGTAGTTAGTGATAACTACTTTCACGGGGTTGATGACGGCGCAGACACGGTTAGCATTTTTGTTGAGGTCGTCGCGGATAGCGTGTTCAAGCAGGCTGATATCGTTGAGCGCCTCATACTTGGTGTAACCGATGGTGTCGATAAAGTTCTTGATAGATTGTGGTGTGTAGCCACGGCGACGTAGCCCGCAGAGTGTGGGCATACGTGGGTCGTCCCATCCGCTGACAAGGTTCTCTTTGACAAGCTGCAGCAGTTTGCGCTTGCTCATGAGGGTGTATGTGAGGTTGAGGCGGTTAAATTCGATTTGTCTGGGGCAGTAGTCTTTAGCACTATCACCGGCCAGTTCGCGAACGAAATAGTCGTATAGCGGGCGGTGTGGCACAAATTCCAGAGTGCAAATGGAGTGTGTTACCCCCTCGAAGTAATCGCTTTGCCCATGTGCGAAGTCATACATTGGGTACACTTTCCATTTGTCGCCGGTCCGCCAGTGCGGCTTCTTGATTATGCGGTACATGATCGGGTCGCGGAAGTGCATATTATCGCTTGCCATATCTATTTTTGCGCGAAGCACATGGCTCCCTTCCTCGAATTCGCCCGCATTCATTCGCTGGAATAAGTCGAGATTCTCCTCTATACTGCGGTCGCGGTAGGGGCTATTTATGCCCGGCTGAGTGGGTGTCCCCTTCTGCTGAGCAATCTGTTCACTGGTCTGGTCATCGACGTAGGCTTTGCCTTCCTTAATGAGACGAATAGCGAAATCGTAGAGTTTTGGGAAATAGTCGCTGGCGTAGTAGAGCCTGTCGCCCCAATCGTATCCGAGCCAGCGTATATCGCGCATAATCGACTGTTCGTACTCTGTGTCTTCTTTTTGCGGGTTGGTGTCGTCGAAACGCAGATTACAAGTTCCGCCCATCATCTCGGCCACGCCGAAGTCCATGCAGATAGCTTTAGCGTGCCCAATGTGCAGGTACCCGTTAGGCTCGGGAGGGAAGCGAGTGTTGAGCCTGCCACCATTTTTACCGGCTGCAAGGTCATCGGCTACAATTTGTTGCACAAAGTTCAGGACTTTTTTCTCTTCATTGGGAGTGATTTCGTTAATCTCAGCCATATTGTCGTGTAGAATAAAAATTAAGATGTTTTCAGTAATTCTTTAATCAAACGACAAAAGTACAAATTTTTATTTCAAGTAGCAAGAGAGTGGTGGCAGTTTTCGTGGCGTTGGCGCTAAAATGACAGAAATGGGAGTGTGGTCGGTCGTGCCGATGCTTAGTTAGTGCTTAGGCGAGAATTGGCGATATAAAAGCCGAAGGGCGACACGCTTGAAGTGGTGTTGCCCTTCGGTTAGTGTTAGTAACTTGATTGGAAGTTATGTTCCGCTCAAGTGTGGTGCTGGTTACGCTATGCCCAGGTCGTGGCAGATTTTGTCGATTTTTGCATCAGCCCATTCGTTCTTGGCGTTGTAGGCTTCTGCGCTTTCGAGCGTGTCGTGAACCTCGATGTAGAACTTAATCTTAGGTTCTGTTCCGCTTGGACGGATAGAAACCTTGGTTCCGTCTTCGGTGAAATACTGGAGCACGTTGCTTGTTGCCGGCATATCGAGCTTGGTGATTTCGCCGGTCTTAACGTTTTTCTGCTCCAGGAGTTGGAAATCGCGGATGCAAACCACGGGTGAGCCTGCGATTTCTTTCTGTGGGTTCTCGCGGAAGTTTTTCATCATAGCCACAATTTCTTCGGCACCGCTCTTACCGGTGCGCACTACGCTGATACCGCGCTCTTTGCTATAGCCGTATGTTTTGTAGATGTCGATAAGCAGGTCGTTGAGCGACATGCCCTTATCTTTGGCCCACGCAGTGATTTCGGCCATCAGAGGAATAGAAGAAACAGAGTCTTTGTCACGAGCAAAAGTCTCGGGCAGATAGCCGTAGCTTTCCTCGCCACCGCCAAGGTAGCGGGCTTCTGTACCTTCGAGTTCGCGCATCACGGTAGCAATCCACTTGAAGCCAGTGTAGCAGTCGTAGAGTTTGATGTTTTCTTTCTTGGCTATTTTGGCGATGAGCTCGCTTGTAACGATAGTTTTTACGATGTATTCATTGCCTGTGAGGCGACCAAGTTCGCGGTTGCGCACCATGAGGTAGTAGTGGAGCAGGATTTGGATTTGGTTTCCGTTGAGCAGGTCATACTCGCCCTTGTTGTTCTTTGCCACAACCGATATGCGGTCGGCATCCGGGTCGCTTGCCATAGCCACGTCGGCTTGAACTTCCTCGGCTTTTGCGATGGCCATAGCCATAGTTGGTTTGTTCTCGGGGTTAGGCGACTCTACTGTGGGGAATTCGCCACTCATCACGTCCTGCTCAGGCACATGGATGATGTTATTGAAACCCCAGCGAGCGATGGAGCGTGGGATGATGTCCTTGCCTACGCCGTGGATAGGGGTATAAACCACCTTAAGGTCGCTCTGTCGCTTGTCGATGTCTTCGCTGAGCGATAGAGTGTGGATCTGCTCTATGTACTGGTGGTCGATGTTTTCGCCTATAATCTCGATGAGTTCGGGATTGCCTTGGAACTTGATTTCGCGCACGTCTTGGATGGCATTAACATGGTTGATTATGTTCACGTCGTGAGGTGCCACCACTTGAGCGCCATCGTCCCAGTAGGCCTTGTAGCCGTTATATTCCTTGGGGTTGTGCGATGCAGTGATGTTAACACCGCTTTGGCAACCCAGAAGACGCACTGCGTAAGAGAGTTCTGGAGTGGGTCGCGGTCCTTCGAATAAGAAGACCTTGATGCCGTTGGCCGAGAAGATGTTAGCCACGGTCTCGGCAAAGAGTCGGCTGTTGTTGCGCACGTCATGGCCTACTACCACCTTGATTTGTTCCAGTTGTGGGAACGCGGCCTTAAGATAGTTGGCCAGACCCTGTGTGGCAGAGCCCACGGTGTAGATGTTCATGCGATTGGATCCGGCGCCCATAATACCTCGAAGTCCGCCGGTGCCAAATTCCAGATTCTTGTAGAATGACTCGATAAGGTCGGTCTTGTCGTCGGCCTGAAGCATTCTTCTCACTTCGTCTTGGGTGTTCTTGTCGTACCCCTCTGTAAGCCAGCCTTGAGCCTTGATACTTACTTCATTAAGCAATTTTTCGTCGATCATAGTTTGTTAAATGGTGTATTAAAAAGTTATGAAATTTTTTCAAATTTATAGAAAATTTTTGGATTAGGCAAATTATAAGAAGAATTGAGTAAAAACTTTAATCATATTCAGGTGGTCGGAAACGGAGCCGGTTTCTCGTGCTGAGTGCATAGCCAGCAGCGGATTACCCACGTCCACGCCTTCAATGTCGATTTGTCCGGTGAGTATGTTGCCGAGAGTGGAGCCGCCGGCCACGTCGCTGTGGTTGACGAAATACTGGACTGGTACATCGGCAGTGGCGCAAAGAGACTTGAAGACAGCCGCAGAGTGCGCGTCGGTCATGTATTTGCAGTTGGCATTAATCTTAATGCATGGACCGCCACCCAGGGCGGGATGGTTGGTGGGATCGTATTTCTCGTTGTAGTTAGGGTGGTAAGCATGAGCATTGTCGGCTGAGACAAGGAACGACTTACTCACCGCGACACAGAAGTCGTCGTAATCGCCATCTTGAGCGCTTACGATGCGTTGCATGATGTTGGCCAGCACCGGAGAGCCGGCGCCTTGTTTGGTGCCGCTGCCTGTTTCCTCGTTGTCGAAAATAGCAGCCACGCATGTGTGTTCGGGACCGACGTTGCCCGTAATAGCTACGAGCGCGGCGTGAACCATGCTGAGGTCATCCAAGCGCCCTGCGGAGATGAACTCGTTGTTGAGGCCAAACGTGCACGGCTCGGTGGTGTCGTAGAGAAGCAAGTCGAAGTCGAGGATATCGGTGGGGTGGATTTGCAATTCATGAGCGACAAGTTTTAGCAACATATTATCGGTCTCGAATGTGCTATTAACGTGGGCAATGATTGGTAGCATGTCTTTTTGCTTTGATAGACAGTTGCCTTCGTTCACGGCACGATTAAAGTGGATAGCGAGGTGCGAGATTTGCATAAGTGGTCGCTTGATGTGAAGAGTCATAGTGCGGGGACGAAGCTCATCTTCGCCCTTGACAATAACCCGTCCGGCAATGGATAGAGGTCGGTCGAACCAAGTGTAGAGAATAGGGCCACCATAGACTTCGGTGTTGAGTCGCACGATGCCATCGGCACTTTTTATTTCGGCGTGAGGTTTGATGCGGAAACACGGGGAGTCGCTATGAGCGGCTATGATGCGGAAACCGGTTTCTTTCACCGGCTTAGATCCGATAACGAAAGCGAAAATCGCTGAGTCGTTTTTTGTTACAAAGAACTTGTCGCCGGCAGTTGCACGGAGTTTTTCGCCTATCTTTTGTTCACGAAATCCGGCATCAGAGAGCAGAGCCTTGGCTGTGTGGATAGCGAGAAAGTTGCAAGGGCTGTTGCTAAGGAAAGTGAGTAAGTTGTGGATGTTGTTAGTGGTTTCCATTATTGTTAAGTTTAATGAAGTTCTGATAATCAGTTGATGAATGACATGTCGGTGTCGTCGTCGGAGATAGAGTAAGAGCAGTTGTGTAAGGCACGGAGAACATTGCAGAGGGTTTGTCCCCAGTAGTTCTTGAAGTTGTCTTTGCAAAGTCCAATAAGCTCTTGCTGCTCGGTTGTGGGGCGGTCCTTAACCGAAGCCACGAAGTTGAAAAACTCTTGATAAAGGTCGGCGAGGTTTTCGCTTACGGTGGCCGCGATAGGAGTGTCGCTATATTTCATGTCTTCAAGAAATACCTCGAGGTAAACATCGTCTTGGGCCATGACAGCCGCTACCTGGTTTCGCAGGAAATCATAGTTTTCTTCGGTGAGGTACGGGTCGATTTCGTAATCGCTGAATGCGAAATCCATACTCAGGTCGGTGGCTGTGATGTAGATTCTGGGGAGTAACTTAAGAAGCGATGTTACAAATGGGCCCTTACCGTTTTGTGAAATGTTTTCGAGCAGATGACAGTATTCGTTGGTGAGGGCTATGAATGCCAGATCGTTGGGCGAAAGTTTTACTTCTTGACTCATTTTGTGTAGAGGTTATGTTTCTTAATATAGTTGTAAACATCTTCGGAGACAAGAAAGCGCACGTCTTTCCCGTGGTTGATGTCTTGTCGGATTTGTGTTGACGATATTTGGATGATAGGAGCATCGGTCTGGTGGACTGTGGTGAGATGTTCAGGAATTAATATTTCGTAACCGAGTCGCGGATAGATAAAGATTTCGTAATTGGCAAGGATGGTCTCGTAATCTTTCCACTTGTGGAAGAGTTGCCAGTTATCGGCACCGATTATAAGTGCGAATTTGTGCTGTGGAAACTTGAGAGATAACTGCTGCAAGGTGCTGATTGTGAATGATGGTTGTGGCAGGTTGAACTCGAATGCGGAAGTTGAGGCTCCTGGAATGTGGCGGGTTACCAACTCGGTCATTCGTATGCGATGAATGTCTATTGCCGGATCGTGCCGGGTTTTTAGCGGGTTTTGTGGCGCTACCATGAACCATATTTGTTCCAGAGTAGAGTTCTGCAGGATATGGCTTGCAATGATAGCGTGCCCGATGTGGATGGGGTTGAACGACCCGCCGAAGATTCCGATATTCATGGCATTGCTACTTGATGAAATCGGAAATAATGGCTTTGGCCTGTGTTACAGCTGTAGCGAGGTCGTCGTTGACGACGCATTTATCGAATTGAGGGGCGAACGAGGTTTCATAGGCGGCTTTTTCCACGCGCTTGTTGATATCATCGATTGAATCGGTGCCACGTGACATAAGGCGCTCGCGGAGCACTTCCACGCTCGGAGCCATAATGAAGATGGATATGGCATCGCGTGGATAAAGTTTCTTAACGTTGATGCCGCCAAGAACGTCCAGGTCGAGCACCACATTGTTGCCATGACCTATGATTCGCTCAATTTCGCTCTTTGGAGTGCCATAGAAGCGGCCGGGATAGACTTCTTGATATTCAGCGAGCCGGTCGGCGGCAATGGCATCGCGGAATTGCTGCTCGGTGAGGAAGTAGTATTCTTTGCCATCGGTTTCACCCTTGCGTGGTGGCCGTGTGGTGGCTGAGACCGAAAATTCGAGGCGTAAGGAGGCGTCCTTGATAACTTCGCCAATGATGGTTGACTTTCCTGACCCTGATGGGGCAGAGATGATGATTAGTTTACCTTTCTTATTCATGATGCGATGTGGTGATTTATAATACGTTAAGCACCTGCTCCTTGATTTGCTCGAGGTGGTCTTTCATTCTGACAACGATTTTTTGGAGTTCGGCCTCGTTGGCCTTGGACCCCATTGTGTTAATTTCGCGTCCCATCTCCTGTGCGATAAATCCCAGTTTCTTCCCCTGTCCATCGCCACCTCGGAGCGTGTCGAGGAAGTACTTAAGGTGATTCTGCAGGCGAATTTTCTCCTCGGTGATGTCGAGTTTCTCGATGTAGAAGATTAGTTCCTGCTCAAATCGGTTTTTGTCGTAGTTGACTCCATCGATTTTCTCAAGAGAGTCGAGGATGCGTCCCTTGATTTTCTCTACCCTCGAAGTCTCGTGCTCCGGAACCTGGTTGAGCAGATTCTGGATAAGGGCAATCTTTTCTTCAAAGAATGATTCGAGTCGTTTCCCTTCTTGCGTGCGGAACGAGATGAGCGCGTCGATAGCTTGGTTCACAGTTTGCATGAGTGCGTCGAACTCTTCTTGTTCAACTTCGCCGGCTGCTGTGTCGGACTTGACTGAGTCGGGGAGTCGGAGAAGAGTGGAACATAAGTCGGCGGGCTGGGGGAGACCCAGTTCTGTCACCATTGTGGCAATCTGCTCATTGTAGTGCTTGATTTGAGGCATATTGAGCGAAAATGAGGCGACGTTGTAGATGTCTTCGCTACTGATGAACAGTTCCACTTTGCCACGGAACAAGTTCTGTGCAATGAGATTGCGGATGGGGAGTTCTTTTTCCCTATAGGATTGAGGTAACTTTACAGAGAGGTCGAGTTGCTTGCTGTTAAGGGATTTAAGCTCGACTGTGATTTTCTTGCCGCAAGAAATCGCATCGGCTTTTCCAAATCCTGTCATTGATAGAATCATATTGCGTAACTGTGTTTAAATCGATGAGAATTATGTAAGCGCAAATTTAGTGCAAACCGATTGAAATTCCAAATATATTTGTGCAATATTGAGCACGCTAGGTGTGGAATATGAACACAAATTGGCGTAAATGACACGCAAATTATTTATAATGAAATAATATCAGACAATAAATGACAAGGGAAGGGGGTGAGGATGATAGGTCTTATGAGTGGTGCGGCCCTTGATCGTGAAATTGCAAAGGTTCATAAAAATGCGATAGTTGTAGGTCCTGAAGTGCAAGGATTAGCCGAACGAATAGCGACTGAATATGGCGCGGTCTGCACACCTATCAATTACAAAAGTGAAACATCAATAAAACGAAAAGTTTTAATGGAGCGAGAAACAGGTCAAACTCTTTTTAGCCCAGAACAACTAAAGGACACTGTTCGCACGACAATTGTGGCTGATAGGAAACACATTGAAAGTATAATTGCGCTACTTCAAAAAGAAAAGAGTTTCTTATGTTTGAAGCGGCAGGATACAGAAATGGGCTATACTGGCAATATTATAAACATTACAACAGCGAATGGGACTATTGCGAGATTCAAGTAAACACCGCAAGGATGATATATGCTAAAGAAACACCAGAAAACGCTCGGAAAATTATAGGTGATGAGTTGTGGAGCACAATAAGACATGAAACAAGGATGGACGGAGGCCTCGGTCATAAGTTGTACGATGAATATCGCGTCCTAGACCCGAAAAGCGAGAAGGCGAAAGAAATAGCCAAGAAATCTCGGGAGTATTATAGTCACTTCAAATAGCGTTTTAATCCCGTTTTAGGCGACCAATCCCATTCCACACCAAAACTATCATATTCTTCTTTCGTGATAGGTTCAAGTAAATAAATAATACCATAACTTTGTCCACCCCATGCCGCTTCACAATCTTTATTTACGGCATGCTCTCTCAGGTTTTCAATATGTTTGACGTATCTATTTCCGTGATTGTCTTCTCGCACAACCGCATCGGCCATGTAATTAGCAAAATATTTCATAATCTTAAATGCTTGTTAGAAAAGTTATTCTCTGGTCAGCCACACGCATCCCACCGTCTTGTTTCATACGCTATCACCGAGTAGTGAAAGCCTTGTCCGCTGCGAGAATAACCATATAATAATATAATAATTTCAATGAAAGTGCGAGTTGTCGCCTGAGTTATCTTATTGTTGGCTAAATTAGTGATTAATTTTGGAACTGCAAAATCGGGGCTGAGTTTTCCGGCGCCAGCCCCAAAAATTGCGTTGGGTTTAGAACATATTATTCGGCGACACCAGTTCAGTTATGCCGCGCTTCACTGTGGGCTTGGGTGCTTCTAGTTGGGCGCAGATAGCCACTCGGGAGCCGGCGCGAATATGAGCGCAAATACGCTGTGTGGAATATGAACACAAATTGGCGTAAATGACACGCAAATTATTTATAATGGAATAATATCAGACAACAAATGACAAGAATTGACATGGAATGGGGTGAGGATGATAGGTCTTATGAGGCCACTAGGGCATATAGGCAACAATAAGCCGAAAATTGGCAGCAATATGCAGCAATAGGCCATGATAGGCAGGGGATGTGTGGTTGGGCGGCCCAAAGGAGGGGTGAACGGGGCGCGGTAGGATTGGACACCGGCAAATGCAGAAATTGACATTGACAGGGTGGGGCTGGTGGTGTATCTTTGCATCGGTTAAGGAAAGAGTTCTTTGACATGTTGGGATATTGCGGCGAGGAAATGCCGGAATTGCGTGGTAATGTGTGGCTGAAAGTGAGAAATAGTGAGAAATAGTGTGAAATAGGGGTGTAATCCGAGAGCAAATTGCTAACTTTGTGGCGGAATTAAGAATACGAGAAAGATGGCAGTGATATTAAATATAGAAACATCGACGGATGTGTGCTCGGTGGCGCTGTCGCGCGACGGGGAAGTGCTGGAGCATTACGAGAACTATGAGGGAAACTCGCACTCAACGGCATTGGCCCCGATGGTGCGCGACGCGCTGAGTTATGCGGCGACGCGTGAAATCAAGCTTGACGCGGTGGCTGTGAGCCAGGGGCCGGGTTCATATACGGGGCTCAGGATAGGTCTGTCGCAGGCTAAGGGACTGGCATTCGGGCTGGATGTGCCACTGATAGGTGTTCAGACGCTTGAGTTGCTGGTGGTGAGCACGATGTTCAACCATTTCATTGAAGACGAGGTGCTGTATGCTCCGATGATAGACGCAAGGCGGATGGAGGTCTATACAGGGCTATATAACAATGCGCTGGAGAGTGTGATGGCGCCGTGCGCCATGGTCTTGGATGAGGGGTCGTTCGGTAATGTGCTGTCTGAGTGCAAGGTGGTGTTCTGCGGTAATGGGTCGGACAAAGCAAAGAATGTGATAAAGAGCGAAAACGCAATGTGGATAGGAGGCGTGAAACCGGTGGCGGTGGATATGGTGGCGCTGGCTGAGAAGGCGTGGCGCGAGAAGCGATTTGTGGATGTGGCATATTCAACTCCGGTGTATTTGAAGGACTTTGTGGCTACGAAGCCTAAGAAACTGCTTTGAGAGCGGTGAGGCGATTTTTGCCATTAGAGGATGGAAATGTGACCAAAATTGTGTATTTTTGCAAATTAATTAAATGATTCAAGTTTTGCAACCGGTTGCACCCTGCGAGACTTAGGTTAAAATAAAAAAAGAAGATAAATGCTTAGTTACAACACTCAGCTTAAGAAGTTGGCGATGCCTGAATATGGGCGTAATGTGCAGCAGATGGTGGACCACTGTTGTACAATAGAGGACCGTGAAGAGAGGACGCGTTGCGCATACTCGATAGTGCAAATTATGGGAAACCTATTTCCCGAGTTGCGCGATGAGGCCGACTATAAGCATAAGTTGTGGGATCACTTGGCCATAATGAGTGATTTCAAGTTGGATATTGATTATCCGTATGATGTGGTGAAGGAAGAGAACTTGGTGTCGAAGCCAGAGCGACTTGGCTACAAGTTGGAAACGATAAAGTATCGCCACTACGGGAAGATAATAGAGCGGATGATTTTGAAGGCTGCCGAATATGAGCCGGGTGAGAAGCGTGACGCTCTGGTGATGCTGATAGCGAACCACATGAAGAAGTTGATATATCAGATTAGTAACGAGGATGTGGATGATGCTAAGATTTTTAAGGATTTGGCATATTATTCACACGGCAAGATAAATCTGGATCCACAGACTCACGCTCTACACGAATTTAAGGTGGCGCCCACTGCGCAACCTGCAGCCAAGAAGAAAAAGAAGAAGTGAGGTTGGCTGACAGCATTTATCGGCTGGCGGTGAGTGGCTAAAGACTAAAAGCGTTAAGCTAATAGACTACAAAGAGGTTATGATACAGCGAGAAGATCTGATAGAAATAGGCATTTTTACCAAGCCTCATGGGGTGAGCGGTGAGATATCGGCAACGGTGGATTGCGACCTGGAGGTGATGGAGCGTTTCAGTTGCGTGGTGAGCGACATGGACGGTATCTTTGTGCCATTCTATGTGGATTCTTATCGATGGAAGGGCAAATCGTCGATTCTGATGACAATAGACGGCATAGAGAACGAGACGGAGGCTTCGGTGCTGACCAATAAGCTGATTTATGTAAAAAAAAGCGAATATGAGGCACTGATGAATGAGTTTGAGGCAGATGAGTATCCTACTGACTATTTTGTGGGCTATGAGGTGACTGATGCCGATGGGCGCAAGATTGGAGTGGTGGAAGATGTGGACGACTCGACCGAGAATGTGCTGTTTCGAGTTCGTGCGGCAGAGGGCAAAGAAGTGCTGATCCCGGCTGTGGATGAGTTTGTGAGTAAGATTGACGCGGATCAGAAACGGCTTGTGGTGGAGCTCCCTGGCGGTTTGTTGGATTTCTGATAAAAAGGCAAGATATGTTTTTGATTATAACAACTATATAATAAACGAGACAAGGAATTATGGCAGAAAAGATATTTGACGAGAACGATGCTGTGGCTTGGATTAAGCGAGAGGAACCGCATGCCCAGCAATATAGCGATGATGATATCCTGCTGGTGATGGATATTATGCTTGAGTATGATGAGAAGATGGGCGAAGAGGATGACTATGACTTGGATAGCCTGGTGGCATACGTGAAGGGCCAATTGAAGAAGGACCGCGACAACGTGGTGGCAGCTGAAGATGTGGAAGGCATTGTGAAGGCTGAACTTGGCTACGAGGAGTGGCTGATTGCGGACTAAACGAGCATGCCGGTATGGCACTGCGCCGATGTGGTTGCGGTGAGAAGATATGTAATGATAATGAAGACGATTGCAGATGAAGACGTTAAGAATAATACTTGTAGTGGCGCTGGCGGCATTAGTTGTTTGCCCCACTGAGTTGCAGGCAAAGAAGAAAAACAAGGTTGACATCTATGAACTGTCGCTGGAAGATAATATCGAAGAGCCTGAGGTACGCGATGAGAAGCATTCGCAACGCATTCAGAATTATCAGTACCGCGTGGCAGTGGAGCTTAAGAAACAGGGTTATGAGGTGGAACTTATGCGTGATAATGAGGTGATAGTGGTGACGTTGCAGGCCGGTACGCTCTTTGGACCCAACAGCACCGAGATGACCGACTTGGGCAAGAAATCACTCTCGCCACTGAATAAGTACCTGAGCAACCCCGGATTCTACAAGATGCTGCTGGTGATGCACAGCGACAACACCGGTTCGAGCGCATACACGCTGGAACTTACGCGCAATCGCGTTAATGCTGTGTTTGACTGGATGGAGCGCGTTACGAGCGTTGACTTTGTGGTGCCCTATGCGCTTGGCGCCACCGACCCGGTGGAAGAGAACAACTCAATGGAGAACCGCAGGCATAATCGGCGCTTGGAGGTGTATCTGGTGCCGGGAGACGTGATGCTGAGCCAAGCTAAGAAGGGCGAGGTGGACATTAACTTGCTGAGCGGAAAGAATAAGTAAACAACAGATTAAAATCAGATTATATACGAAGAGACAGAAATGGCACAAGAACTGAAAGATTTGACGAAAAGAGCTGTGAACTATTCACAGTGGTATAACGACCTGGTGGTGAAGGCCGACTTGGCTGAGCAGAGCGCAGTGCGCGGTTGCATGGTGATAAAGCCCTACGGCTATGCAATATGGGAAAAAATTCAACGCCAGCTCGATGATATGTTTAAGGCGACCGGCGTGCAGAACGCGTATTTTCCGCTGCTGATACCCAAGTCGTTTCTGAGCAAAGAGGCAGAGCACGTGGAGGGCTTCGCCAAGGAATGCGCCGTGGTGACACATCATCGCCTGATGAATGACCCTAACGGAAAAGGAGTGGTGGTGGATCCTGATGCGCGGCTGGAGGAGGAACTCATAATTAGGCCGACGTCGGAAACTATAATTTGGAACACTTACCGCAACTGGATAAATTCCTATCGCGACCTGCCGCTACTGGTGAATCAGTGGGCTAATGTGATGCGCTGGGAGATGCGTACGCGCCTGTTCTTGCGTACGGCCGAGTTCTTGTGGCAAGAGGGGCACACCGCTCATGCTACGAGCGAGGAGGCTGAGGCAAAGGCTCGTGAAATGCTGGACGTGTATGCCGAGTTTGCCGAAAAATTTATGGCGTTGCCTGTGGTTAAGGGAGTGAAGACTGCTAACGAGCGCTTTGCGGGCGCTGTGGAGACCTACACGATAGAGGCCATGATGCAAGACGGCAAAGCGTTGCAGAGCGGAACGTCGCATTTCCTGGGTCAGAACTTTGCCAAGGCGTTCGACGTGAAGTTTATCAACAAGGACAATCAGCTGGACTATGTGTGGGCTACATCATGGGGCGTTTCGACGCGACTAATGGGTGCTCTGATTATGACTCACAGCGACGACAACGGGTTGGTGTTGCCGCCAAAGTTGGCTCCGATTCAGGTGGTGATAGTGCCTGTGTATCGCAATCTGGACCAGCTGCGTGAGGTGGATGCTGTGGTGGAGCCGATAGTGAACCGCCTGCGTGGTATGGGCATTTCGGTGAAATATGACAACGCCGACAACAAGCGTCCGGGCTTTAAGTTCGCCGACTATGAGCTGAAGGGTGTGCCTGTTCGCCTTGTGCTGGGCGCGCGTGATATAGCCAACGGCACCATTGAGGTGATGCGTCGCGACACGCTGGAGAAGAGTGAGGCGCAGCTTGCCGGCATCGAGGAGCATGTGGCAGCGTTGCTGGATGAGATTCAGCAGAATATCTATGACAAGGCGTATGGCTTCCGTGAAAAGATGACCTTTAAGGTGGATACGTGGGAAGAGTTCAAGGACCGCGTGGAGAAGGGCGGCTTTGTGCTGGCTCACTGGGATGGTACCACCGAGACCGAGGAGAAGATAAAGGACGAGACGAAGGCTACGATACGTTGCATACCGCTGGATGGAGAGCCTGAAGAGGGCAAATGTATCTACACCGGGCGTCCGAGTCATCGCCGCGTGATTTTCGCAAGGAATTATTGATGAGAAAACAGAGTGCCGATGTTAGGTTGGTCTGTGGCTTTTAGCGACCGGAACTTAGTGTAGCTGAGAAGGTTGCCGGTCAGTAAGGAAGCCCAAATTCTGATATACGGGGGCTCGCAGAAGATAGTTCTGCGAGCCTCTTTACGTTCTGCCGGTGAGGTTCTGGGTACGTGAGAGAAAAATGCGCATTGTTAACATAAATTGGCTGGCATGGGCACGAATATGGCACATGTGTGGTATTATCTTTGCCTCGGCAAAAATGTGTGCAGAAATGAAAATGAGGATAGAAAAACGGAAAATGTGACAAAAAGAAAGAACGAGACCAAAGTCCCGCCCTTGATGTTTTCACAACGGAAATTCTTCCTTATTGTGAATTGCTTCAAAATTGTATCTTTGTACTGGATTCAACAACAACCAACAGGATGGCCACCGAAATCAAGCAATACTTCGAGGCTAACAACGAGGCATTGGAAGTGCTTGTGGCAGTTGGAAAGAAGATGGTGTCAGTGGATAGAGATTTTATTGCAAGTCGTAATTACTTCAAACTATTCAGAAAGATGGTAGAGCAATAAAAAAGCTGCCCAAAAGACAGCTTAATGGGGCGGCCCGATAAAGTTCCAACCCCCACGCATACTCAGCGGGTAGTCACTAAGGACGTTGCAAAGATATTACTTTATTTTTAATTACAAGCAAATGGACGTAAAAAATTTTGCTGAGTTCTGAATTGCTTTCAAAATTGTATCTTTGTACTGGATTCAACAACTCGATGTCTGTAATGCGTTGAATAATAGTACGATATTTGCGGTTGCTTGAAATTAAAAAGTTTGATTGAATCAGAAGAAAAGGCTTGCTCCAAGGCAAGTTTTTTCTTTTGAATGTGGATAGCGAATTTGAGGAATAAGTGGGGCCTGAAGGTGTGTTTCGTGCTGTTTTAAGTTTTTTTAACTGGCGATATGAGATATTAACACACATAGGCGCATTGTCGCTCAATTCATCGATAGTGGGTGCAATCAGACAACAAGTGACAAGGAATGACAAAGAGATGGGTGGAATTTAAACGCAAATGCGCGCAAATGTCACGCAAATTAGAGGATGTGGCTAATGGAAGGTGAGCCGCGAATGAGCCGCGAATGAACGCGAATGAATGCGAATAAATGATGATGGGAGTGCAATCAGGCTGCAAGTGGCAAGGAGGAGTTGGAATTTAAACGCAAATGCGCGCAAATTAGAGGATGTGGCTAATGGAAGGTGAGCCGCGAATGAACGCGAATGAATGCGAATAAATGATGATGGGAGTGCAATCAGGCTGCAAGTGGCAAGGAGGAGTTTGAATTTAAACGCAAATGCGCGCAAATGTCACGCAAATTAGAGGATGTGGCTGATGAATGGTGAACCGCGAATGAACGCGAATTATACGCGAATTAATGATGGGAGGGAGGTGAATGGTGATATAATACGTCTCCGAGGCACTTTACCTGCGTGATTGCTTGGACCAAGCTGCGTGCATCGTCGATGCACTTGCATGGCCTTAACACGTCCTCGGAGCTTCGGTCCGAGCGACCTATTCGAGGTTCGATAGCCGGTGTGATGGGCGGATATTAAACCCAAATTAGCATTAATTTTACGCAAATTATTGGAGCGTGGAGTGTGTGGCTGAGTGGCTTAGGGGTGAAGGAGGAATGTGATGGGGGCGGCTAGGCGTGCGGCCCAGTATGTTTCCATGTGTTTGTGCCCGATGAATGTGCGTGCGGTGAAGTGCTGTGTGTCCCAGCCTTTGCTGATGATGAGACGTGTGATGGCGTCTTGATATGGCTGGTAGGTTCCGTCGAGTTCTACTGTGCCTCGGTCCATGTAGAGGAGGTGTGAGTTGGGTTTGGGCAGGTTTTTGCTTATGTATTTGCGGAATGCTTCGGCCCAGGGCTTGTTGTTAAAGGCGGGTGCTCCGGGTGCTTGTGGCATGATGAATGATAGGTGTGTGGACATGCATGCTGCTCCGCCGAAGATGTGTGGGTATTCGCAGATGGCGTAAAGTGAGATGAGTCCACCCATGCTTGAGCCGAGAGTGAAGGTGTGTTCGGGTCCGGTGTGGGTGAGATAGTGTGAGTCGATGAATGGTTTGAGTTCGCGTGTGAGGAAGCGTAGGTAGTTGTCGGCGGCGAAGAGTGTTGTGTCGATGCCGGCGAGGTGTTTTGGGTTGAGGTAACGGCAAAGTTTTTGTGGGAAGTATTCGCCGAGTCGGTTATCGGTGTTGTCGATGCCCACTACGATGCATGGGCGTATGGTGCCTTTCTGAATTAGGTTGCCGATGACTTCATCAACTTGCCATTCTTGATGGTTCCATGATGTGTTGGCGTCGAAGAGCATCTGTCCGTCGTGCATATAGATAACGTCGTAGTGTCGGTCGGCTGGGTAGGAGTCGGGTAGCCAAACGACAACGTTGCGTGGTGGCACGTATTGAGACTGAAACTGTGGGTGATAACGAAGTGAGCCGGATGCTACTTGATAGTTGGTGGATGTGGGTTGTGCGGCGAATGTGGTGAGTGCCGCGATGATTGCTGAGAATGTGAAAATGAATGATTTCATGATTTTGTGTGATAAGTGATTTTTAAAGTGGACTTAATAAATAAAAAGAGATTGAGGTGGGGGGTGATTATGGTAGTGGAATGGTGGGGGAATTGTGCCGGTAGAAGCGTATTTGTGAGCTATAGACTGGGAATCGGATGGTGAGAATGGATGCGGCTTCGATTTTGGCTTGCACGTCGAGGTTGAATGGGCGGAAGGTGGCATCGAGCCATGTGGCGGTGTAATTGTCGGTGAACTGTGTTGGTGTGAGTGTGCCTTTGAGGTATCCGGTACGCCAGATGTCTTTGCGTACTTGTGCTCCGCTTATGTAGATGATGTCGTAGGACTGTGTGGGGGTGCGTACGATGGCGATGGTGTAGCGTCCTCCGAGGCGTAGCCATTTGTCTTCGGTGTCGCGGTCGAGGTAGGAATAGTAGCCTTCGACGGGGTCGGTGGATTGTGAGAAGTGTCGGTTGAGGTCGGGGATGGTCCAGTGGGTGGGTGTGATGGTGGCATTGTTTTCGGGGATGGTGAGCACTGTTCGTTCGAGTTCGGTTTTCGCTCCCGGGCCGAGGATGTATCCTACGTGTGTGGGTGATGAAGGCGCCGGGAGGGTCAGACGTGCTATCTCGTGAAGGCGTTTTTGCCCTGCGAGTATGATGGTGTGTGTGAGTGTGGTTTCGATGCCGATGGCGTTGAGGCGGTCGTAGAGGTCGATGTCGGATGTGGGAGTGAAGGTGCCGATGATGGAGTCGGTGCCGTTAGTGACCTTGTGAAGGGTGATGGTCATGGAGCGCCGGTCGGCGATGTCGTTGGCCGGGTCGATGTTGTGGCATTGCAGTAGCAGAGCATGATAGTTGAGAGAGTCGGTGAAGTTGAAGACGAGTCCCCACTGAGGGTTAGAGATTTTGGATTTGTCTCCGGTGGGGGAGGTGACTGAGTAGGAGCGTGTGGGCTTGTTGTGTAGGTTGGCGATGCGGATGAAGTAGCGGAATGGTCCGGAGAGGGCTGTGGTGTCGGTGTGGATTAAGGGAGATGTGGTGGTGTTGTTGTCGCAGAGCATGCCTTTTGCGATGGATTGTTGCATAAGCGGGTGGCGGAGAGAGCCGAAGATGTTATGCGCTGTGTTGTAGCGAGATGAAGTGAGCGCTGCAAGAGCGATGGTTGCGAACAGGGTCAGGGATATTATTCGTGAGAGTGAGTTCATAGATGTAGTGAGCCTTAATAAATCGAGTGTAAAGTTAGCAATATATTTCCAATTTTTATTATCTTTGTGGCGCAAATAGACTAATGGAGTTATTGTTTTCGATAATAATAGGTTGTTTTTCAATAGGTGTGATTCTGTCGGCGCCGATGGGACCCATTGGTATCCTTTGTGTGCAGCGAACGCTTAACAATGGTCGCAACTGTGGATTTTATACCGGGGTGGGGGCTGCTGTGTCTGATTTGTTGTATTGCCTGCTGACCGGCTTGGGAATGAGCATAGTGACCGACTGGATAGAGGCTAACCAGTACATACTGCAGGTGATAGGCAGTGTGTTGCTACTGGTGTATGCGATATACATGATAAGCCACACGCCTGTGCCGCATAATATTAAAGACGATGGCGATAAGCGGAATAATCCCACGCAGGAGATGCTGACGGGATTTTTGCTGACGTTGTCGAATCCGATGATTATTTTTTTGATTATTCCGTTGTTTGCCCGGTTTGCCTTTCCGATGCCAGAGCAAAGCTGGTACTTGATATTATTGGGCTATGCGATGATAGTGGTGGGTGCGCTGTCGTGGTGGACGATGATAACGTATGCTGTGGATAAGATACGTGGTCAGTTCAACTTTAAGACGATGCGCCACATTAATGTGGTGATGGGTTGCCTGATATTGTTGCTGTCGCTGTATGGCTTGGTATCGGGGGCGTGGGAGTATCTGAAAGAGATAGATGTGATAGTGTGAGTGAGGCCCCGAGGTGTAGTGACTGCGCGAGGTGGTGTGCCCAGTTGATGTTATCGTTGATGAATTGTTAATAACTTTATTTGAAAAAAGTATTGGCTGAGAGTGCAAAATTGAGTAATTTTACACTCGCAAATTTTTGCGCAAGTTTTAAAAAAGTCAGCGGATGATACCATTTGTACACCTTCATGTTCACTCTCAATATTCGATACTGGACGGGCAGGCCTCGGTGCCGAGTTTAGTGGATAAAGCCATAGCCAATGGGATGCGTGGTATGGCCTTGACCGACCATGGCAATATGTTCGGCATAAAGGAGTTTCATGACTATGTGGAACGGAAGAACGGCGACGTGGAAAAGGAGATAAAGGGCCTTTGCAAAGAGCTGGATGCGGAGCGGCTTAAGGAAGAAGTGGATGAGGCTAAAGTGCATGAGCTGGAAGAGAAGATTGCTGAGGCAAAGAGCCGGCGCTTCGTGCCGATATTCGGTTGTGAGATGTATGTGGCAAATGATAAGCAGACGACCCATACCGACAAGAACGACCGCGGTAGGCACTTGATAGTGCTGGCGAAGAATCTTACCGGCTATCACAATCTGGTGAAACTGGTGTCGAAAGCGTGGACCGACGGGTTCTATATGCACCCGAGGACCGACCATGAGCAACTGGCCAAGCATCATGAGGGTCTGATTGTGTGCTCGGCGTGCTTGGGTGGCGAGGTGCCGCGTGCTATTATGAATGGCGACCGCGAAAAAGCGAAGAAGACTATAGAGTGGTATAAGGGCGTGTTTGGCGATGATTACTACTTGGAGCTCCAGCGTCATAAGGCCACTGTGGCGCGTGCCAATCATGAGACCTATACGCATCAGGTGGAAGTGAATAAGGTGCTCATGGAACTGAGCAAGGAACTGGGAGTGAAACTGATTTGTACGAATGACTCACATTTCACTAATGAGGAAGATGCCGATGCTCATGAGCGACTGATTTGCTTATCTACCGGTAAGACGCTGGAGGATGAGAATATTATGCTCTACTCTAAGCAGGAGTGGTTCAAGACACAGGAGGAAATGAACGCTCTCTTTGATGATGTACCCGAGGCGCTACAGAACAGTAACGAGATACTGGACAAGGTGGAGATATACTCGATAGACCATGCTCCGATATTGCCCGACTTTCCGCTCCCCGACGGCTTTACCAACGAAGACGACTATTTGCGCTATTTGGTGTATGAGGGGGCAAAAGAGGTGTGGCCCGAGCTCGACGATGAGCACCGTGAGCGACTCGACTTTGAGCTGGAAACGATAAAGAATATGGGATTCCCCGGGTATTTCCTTATCGTTCAGGATTATATCAAGGCGGCGCCCAGACTGGGATGCACCGTGGGGCCGGGACGTGGTTCGGCAGCCGGTTCGGCTGTGGCTTATTGTCTGGGGATTACAAAGGTGGATCCGCTTAAATATGACTTGCTGTTTGAGCGATTCCTTAATCCAGACCGAATTTCGTTGCCTGATATCGATGTGGACTTTGATGATGACGGCCGTGCGAAAGTGCTGAAGTATGTGACTGAGAAATATGGCGCGGAAAAAGTGGCGCATATTATCACTTATGGCACAATGGCGGCCAAGATGGCTATAAAAGATGTGGCTCGAGTGGAGAATTTGCCCATTCCGGAGAGCAACAGACTTGCGGCGTTTGTTCCGAGCCGACCTAACGATATGCCGGATGAGAAGCCGGGTAAGAAGATGAAGGTGACGATTAAGAATTGCCTGAAGGCTTTCCCTGAGTTTGCTAAGGAGCGCGATAACGAGAATCCACTGGTGGGTGAGACCATTAAGTTCGCTGAGAAGTTGGAAGGCACTGTGCGGAGCACGGGTGTGCATGCGTGTGGAGTGATTATAGGCCGTGACGACATAACCGACTGGGTTCCGGTGAGCACTGCCACCGACAAGGATGGGTCGAAACTGATAGTGACTCAGTATGAGGGAAGTGTGATAGAGTCAACGGGGCTGATTAAGATGGACTTCCTGGGCCTTAAGACGCTATCGATAATTATGGAGGCACTGGAGAACATAAAGGCCACTCACGGTATAGATATCGATATAGAAAAGATTCCGATTGATGACCCGAAGACGTATCAACTGTATTGCGAAGGCCGGACTACAGGGACGTTCCAGTTTGAGTCGGCCGGAATGCAAAAATATCTGATAGAGTTGCAGCCCAGCACGTTTGAGGACTTGATAGCAATGAACGCGCTGTATCGTCCGGGGCCAATGGACTATATACCGCAGTTTATCGCGCGCAAGACTGGTCGCGAGCCAATCAGTTATGATATTCCGTGCATGGAGAAGTATCTGAAGGACACTTATGGAATCACTTTACCCGTGGCCAGAGCGACACGTTGCGCAAAGCTATGGGAAAGAAGCAGATAGAGAAGATGAACCATTTGGAGGGGCTTTTCTACGAAGGTGGCGAGAAGAACGGATATGACCGCAAGGTGCTGAATAAGATATGGGAAGATTGGAAAAAGTTTGCCTCGTATGCGTTTAATAAGTCGCACGCCACTTGTTACAGCTGGGTGGCTTATCAGACTGCCTACTTGAAGGCCAATTACCCGGCGGAGTATATGGCGGCAGTGCTAAGCCGTAACCTGAACGATACCGATAAGTTGGCTAAGTTCATGGATGAGTGTAAATCGATGGGAATCCCGGTTAAGGGCCCCGATGTGAACGAATCGTTCCGCAACTTCAGTGCCAACAAGCATGGCGACATCCGATTTGGCTTGGGAGGCATAAAAGGCGTGGGAACTAATGTGGCCGACGCGATAATAGAGGAGCGTGAGAAGAATGGGCCGTTCAAGAGTATATTCGACTTTATAGAGCGAGTGAACTTGAGTGTGTGTAACCGCAGGGTGATAGAGAACTTTGCGCTGTCGGGGGCATTTGACTGCTTTGCCGGTGTGTCGCGCGAGGCCTATTTTGAAGAGAACGGGAAGAAGGAGACATTTGGCGAGACGCTGATACGCTACGGGCAGAGTTATCAGCTCGACAAGCAAAATCAAGGAATGTCGCTATTCGGAGACATAGCAGATGAGCTTGAGGCCGTACATCCCGAGATACCAAAAGCCGAGAAGTGGCCACGCATAGAGTTGCTTAAGCGCGAGCGTGAGTTGGTGGGTATGTATCTGTCGGCTCATCCGCTCGACCCATATTACATAGAGATGCGATTCGGGTGCAACACCACGCTGATGGAGCTAAAGGAGAAAGAAAAGGAGAAAGAGAACTACCGTGATCAGGAATTGGTGTTTGGCGGTATTGTGGTGGACTACGTTCAGCGTCCGTCGAAGACTGGCAACCTATATGGCCGCCTGACGATAGAGGACTATAGTGGCACGTATGAGGTGATGCTGTTCGGCGACAGTTTCGTGAACTTCAGCAAATATGGCATAATAGGAAATTCGCTGATAGTGCGTGGCACGTTTGCCGAGCGAAGCAAGTATAACCAGAACGTGGAGTTCAGGCTCAAGAGCATCGACCTGCTGGAGAACGAGAAAGGTAAGATGGTTCACAACATAGTGGTGACGCTTAATGAGGACCAGCTTCGGCAGGCGGGAATGATTAAGGATTTCATCAACGATACGGTTAAGGAGAACGTGTGCGAATTGTACTTTAATATTCATGATGAGGAGCATAATCAGCACATACTGATGAAGTCGAAATTCAACGTTCCGCTGACCAAGGAGTTTATAACTTTCCTGGAGGATTCGGAAATGAGTTACGAGGTGAACAGAAAAATCTAATTATTAACAATATAATCATTAAAAGAAAATGGCATTTATTTTTAACGACGAGAACGCGAAACAGGAAATCGCTACGGGAAAGGCGATTGTGATTGACTTTTGGGCAGAGTGGTGTGGCCCCTGCAAAAGCATAGCACCAATAGTGGAAGAGTTGGCTCATGAGTACGAGGGCAGAGTGCTGATAGGTAAATATGACGTGGACGAGGGCATGGACCTGGCCGCTGAATATAATATTCGCAATATTCCCACGCTATTGTTTTTCAAGGGAGGTCAGCTGGTGGATCGCAATGTGGGTTCTACCACACGTGCGGTACTGGAAGAAAAAGTGAAGGCGCTACTGTGAGAATAAGAAATAGGCCTATATCGGACTTTAGACCGCAACAAGAAGAGAAATAAATTCTAAAGTTCGATTTTGGATAAAGAAACGAAGTGTGGTGGCTGCGAGATGAAGAGTCGTAGGCCATCACTTGTGTGTTGCGCGCCGATGTGTAGGGCAAGTGCAAACAATAGCTAAATACCTGTAAATAAGGTAAAACAGCTTGGTGGTTCGGGCGAAATTCAGTAACTTAATATCATGAAAAATGACCAAACAATAGTGCTTCCGAACAAGATTGACTAATGTCATGAAATGATTCTCCGTCAGGCCGAGCGTATCGCCTGGCTTGAGCAGCGTTTGTTCGGCTCGAAGAAAGATCGTGCCGTCGCGTATGATGGCCCCACATTGTTTGATGATTTTTTCAAGCAGGCCGAGATTGAGCACGCCGAGGCTCTCAAGCAGGCGAGCACCGAGGTTGACGCTCACGCGGGCAAACGCCGCGAGTCGGCGAAGAAGTCCGTCAAAATATCTGTACTCCGGTCTGCGTGAACAGACCACTGTGAAGTATCCCGAAGGCATTGACCTGAGCGAATACGACATCATAGGCAAAGATGTGACCCGGTTGCTGCACTACCAGAAGGCCGAGGTGTGGGTAGAGTGTATCGAGCGCCCCATATTGCGCAAGAAAGGCGAGAAGGAAGCCATTACCACCAGCATTGAGCAGGCCTAGGCTCCCGAAGCGATTATCGGAGGCAACCATGTGGCGGCCGACATGCTGGCGCAGTTGGTGGTGAACAAATTCAACTGTCACATCCCCGAATACCGTCAGATGAAAATGCTCTCCGACCACGGGGTGACATTGCCCCGCTCGACGATGAACGACTGGATACACGCGGTGGCCAACCTGCTGTATCCGCTCTATGAGAGCCAATGCGAGGCGGTGCGTGCCGTCTCAATCCTTACCGATGAGCGAACCACCGCCCTCGCGGCGGTTGGTATGCGACAAAAGTAGAACGCCAAAGGCGTTTCTACTTGTTATAAGCCGCATTATGCCGACTGGGAACTGCCCAGCGGCTGGGTACGATGCAATCTGATCGATATCTGCACTGTTTTCTCAACAGGCCCTTTTGGCTCAATGGTACACAAATCAGATTATATAGAGTCTGGAGGAATACCTATTGTTAATCCTATGAATATCATAGATGGCTGCATTGTCAAGGAAAAATTAGCAATGGTTTCTCCCCAAAAAGCCCATGAACTTGCTAGATATACACTTCAAAAGAATGAT